>CAYZBJ010000084.1:0-17752 GCA_964476625.1 uncultured Burkholderiaceae bacterium
GAGGAGCGCCGCACCACGGTGAACCTCAAGGAATGCGTGCGCGCCGCCCGCCGGCGGGTGATGTTCATCAACACCGGCTTCCTCGATCGTACCGGCGACGAGATCCACACCTCGATGAACGCCGGCCCGATGATCCGCAAGGCGCAGATGAAGTCGCAGCCTTGGATCAGCGCCTACGAGAACTGGAACGTCGACGTCGGCCTCGCCTGCGGGCTCTCGGGCCGCGCCCAGATCGGCAAGGGCATGTGGGCGATGCCCGACCTGATGGCGGCGATGCTCGAGCAGAAGATCGGCCACCCGAAAGCGGGCGCCAATTGCGCCTGGGTGCCGAGCCCGACGGCGGCCACCCTGCATGCCACCCACTACCACCAGGTCGACGTCTTCGCGGTCCAGAAGGAGATCGCCCGTGGCGGACGGCGCGCGAAGCTCGAGGACATCCTGACGATCCCGGTCGAGGCGAATCCGGCCTGGAGCGCCGACGACATTCGCGCCGAACTCGAGAACAACGCCCAGGGCATCCTCGGCTACGTCGTGCGCTGGGTCGACCAGGGCGTGGGCTGCTCCAAGGTGCCCGACATCAACGACGTCGGCCTGATGGAAGACCGCGCCACCTGCCGGATCTCGTCGCAGCATATCGCCAACTGGCTGCACCACGGCATCGTCGACAAGGGCCAGGTCATGGAGGTCATGAAGCGCATGGCGGCGGTGGTCGACAAGCAGAACGCCGGCGACCCAGCCTACGTGCCGATGGCGCCAGGCTTCGACACCATCGCCTTCAAGGCGGCCTGCGACCTGGTGTTCGAGGGCGTGGAGCAGCCCTCGGGCTATACCGAGCCGATCCTGCATCGGCGCCGGCTCGAGCTGAAGGCGGGCTGAGGCACCAAAAGCAGGCTGGCACCGTAAAAGCACGGAATTCTATCGCTTATATCAGGCATATTGCCGATGTAAATGATATTATTCCGTGCAAATGTCAGAAAACTGCACCATCCAGCTGTTCGCCGACGGTGTCTGGCACGACGCCGGCACCGTCACCCTGCTCGGTGACGAGGCCCAGGGCTGGCGCGCCCGCTCATACACGGGCTATGCCGCTCAGTGGGCGATCGATCATGCGGGCGCTCGCGGCGCCCGGGCTTTCGCCTGTCGCTTTCCTGTCGGCCTGCAGCCGTTCGAGCAAGCGCATTGGCCGCCGTTCCTGGTCGACATGCTGCCGCAGGGTTTCGGGCGGGCGGAGATCCTGCGCCAGATGGGATTGCCCGCTACGGCTGCCGAGAGCGCGGACTGGCCATTGCTCATGGCCGGCGCCGGCAATCCGGTGGGCAACCTGCGCGTGAAGGAGGCCGCCGAGCGGCTGGGCCGGGACCACGATCCGATCCGCGGCTTCACCGACGACGAAGTCGCGCAACGCGGGGACGACTTCGCGGAGTACCTCGCCTCTCGCGGCCTGTTCATCGCCGGATCGTCCGGCGTACAGGGGGATTGGCCCAAGGTGCTGCTCACCCGGGCCGAGGACGGCCTGCTCTATCTGGATCACAGCCTGCCCGACGGCCGCGCCCGGGAGCACTTCATCGTCAAGTTCGGCCAGGGACGACAGCCGGAACTCGCATCCATCCTGCGCCACGAAGCCGCCTACATGAGCCTGGCCCAAGGGCTCGGCTTGCGTGTGCATGCGCCCTTGTCGCTGCGCGAGAGCGCCCTGTTGATCCCCCGCTTCGACCGGCGGGTCGGCAAGGCGGGAGTCGTCCGGCTTGCGCAGGAATCCATCGCCACGCTGACGGGGATGCCCGGGTTCGACGCCGTGCCCAGCCACGATGTGGTCTGCCGGCATCTGCTGAGACACTGCACCGACCCGGCCGCCGAAGCGCTCGAGTACCTCAAGCGGGACGTGGCCAACCTGGCCCTGGGCAACAAGGACAACCACGCGCGCAACACGGCGCTGCAGCGCGACTTCGCGGGCAACATCCGGCTCGCCCCGCTGTACGACTTCGCGCCCATGTACCTGCATCCGGACGGCATCGCGCGACGCATTCGCTGGGAAGGAAACGACGACGGCCGCCCCGACTGGGAGAAGGTGATCGATACCGTCTGCGAGATGGCCGGCCTCGAACGCGAGCCTCTCATCCAGGGCTTGCGAGCCATGATCGCGCCCCTGCGGGACATTCTTGCCCACGGCACGACGCTCGGGCTCGAGCCCGAGGTCCATGACCACCTGAGCCCCGGCATCGGCGCCCAGCTTCAACGACTGGAAGCGCTTCGATAGATGGACAGGCGCTACCGCCCCGCGACATTGGTCGAACAGCTGCAGTTGCGCAGGCAGGCCATCGAGGACGTGCTGGCTCACCCCGAGTGGAGCCTTGCACAGTCCATCCGCCACCTGAAGACGAGCATGCGGCTGACCACGGCGGAGCTGGCGAAGCTCGCCGGCGTCTCCTTCCGGACGCTGCAGGACATCGAACGCGGACAGAGCGAGGGATCGGTCCAGACGATGAACCGTGTGCTCGGGGTCCTGGGCCTGAAGCTCGGCGTGGTGCGCGCTTCCGCGCACGACAGCGAAGAGCCTTGATCGACCGCCTCCGCCCTCACTCCGGCAACGCGAAGGCCACCAGGGCATCGCCGACCGGGATGCCGAGATTCGGGTGTCCCCCGGCGGCGATGACGACGTACTGCCGGCCGCCGATCGCATAGCTCATCGGCGTTGCCTGACCGCCGTAGGGCAGATCGCCCGCCCATAGCTCCTCGCCGGTATCGGCATCGAAGGCCCGCAGGAGATCGTCCATCGTCGCGCCGATGAAGACGATACCGCCGGCAGTGACGAGCGGGCCGCCGAAGTTCGGCGTACCGAAGGCAAAGGCCATGCCGAAGGGCGCGAGTTCCTTCGTGTTGCCGAGCGTCGTTTCCCAGGCCATCGTGCCGGCCTCGATGTCGATCGCGGCCAGGGTTCCCCAGGGCGGCTTGTTGCACGGCAGGCCGATCGGCGAGAACAGGATCTCCCGGCGCATGCCGTAGGGCGCGCCGCGCATCGGCGATATTTCCTTGTCGGGCTCCTCCGCCTTTCGACGCGCAGTCTCCCCAGCGGGAAACAATGTCACCCGGTTGATCGCGCGGCTCGTGTTGACGAAGACGCGGTTGCTGGCGGAGTCGACCGCGACGCCGCCCCAGTTGGCGCCACCGCCGCCGAACGGCACCTGCAGAGAACCGCCCTCGCGATCGGTGGGCGGGGTGAACAGGCCCTCATTGCGCGCCGCCGAGCGGATCGCCCTGCGGCAGGTGATTTCATCCCAGATCATCAGCCCGAAGGCATCGTCGGCGTCGACCCGCTGGGGCGCGAGCAAGGGTTGGCCGACGGAG
Organism: uncultured Burkholderiaceae bacterium; assembly: GCA_964476625.1. Classification (GTDB taxonomy): domain Bacteria; phylum Pseudomonadota; class Gammaproteobacteria; order Burkholderiales; family Burkholderiaceae_E; genus JAMLIN01. The sequence goes on from CAYZBJ010000084.1 coordinate 3,346, forward strand.
TACGGCTGCGTCGGTGAGGCCTGTTCGCCTTCGACGTCGCTCAGGGGCACGGCGTGTTCCTCGACCGTTGTCAGCGGCTCGCCGGTCTCACGATCGAGCACGAAGAGAAAACCCGCCTTGGTGGCGAACACCAGCGCCGGGATCACCGCGCCGTCGCGACGGAAATCGACCAGGCTCGGACCGGCGGGAACATCGTAGTCCCAGAGGTCGTGATGCACCGTCTGGAAGTGCCAGGCGACCTCGCCGGTCGCGCCCCGCAGCGCCACGATGCTGTTGGCATAGAGATTGTCGCCGCGGCGCAGCCCACCATAGAAGTCCGGGCTGGGGCTCGAGGTCGGCAGGAACACCAGGTCGCGCTCGACGTCGACGCTGATCGGGCCCCAGGCATTGGCCTGTCCGGTCGTCGCCGCGCTGTCGCCTTCCCAGGTGGGGCTGGCGACGGGATCGAAGACACGCGGCACCGGGTCGAAGATCCATCGCTCGGCGCCGGTGCGCGCATCGAAGGCCCGCACCGTTCCGTCGGGTCCGAAGGCGCGGCCGTTGTCGCCGCTGGCCGAGCCGACCACCACGACATCGCCGACCACGGCCGGCGCCGATGTGAACTGGAGTTCGCCTTCATCGAGCTCGAGCCGCCCGAGGCCGATACTCAGCTCGCCGCCGTCGCCGAAGCCCTCGCAGGGCCTGCCATCGACCGCATCGAGCGCGACCAGGCGGCGATCGGTCGTCGCCATGAACAGTCGATCGCGGCACGACGCGCCCTCGCCCGCCCGGGCATCGCGCCACTGCGCCAGCCCGCGGCAGTTGAAGCGCTCGCCCGGCACCCGGTCGGGAAAGGCCAGGCCCGCGTCGTAGGTCCAGCGCTCGGCCCCGGTCGCCGGATCGAGCGCGACCGCGCGGCCGAAAGGCGTGCAGAAGACGAGATGGCCGGCCGCGAGGATCGGCGTGGCCTGGAACTTGCCGTGGCGTGCCCACCGGCCGCGCCGCTCGATCTCACCGCTGCGGTAGGTCCAGGCAAGGCGCAGGTGCCCGACGTTGTCCCTCGTGATCTGGTCGATGGCGGAGTAGCGCGTGTGGCCGGGATCTCCCCCGTAGAAAGCCCAGGAGAGGTCGTCGGGCACCGCCTGCACATCGAGCGGCGCGAGCGCCCGGCGCTCCTGCGGCGGCACATGGCGATTGGCCCATACGAAGGCAGCGAAGGCTGCCACGCCGATGGCGCCGAGAAGTATCAGTCCGCCGACGAGCTTCGCGAATCGACTCATGGTTTGTGCAGGGCAACTCCCGCTACGCAGGCTACCAACCCGCCTCGCGCTGGTGCCGGATGGCGAGGATCAGCACGACATCATGCTCCTGCTCATGGCTGTACAGGGCGAGATAACCAGACTTGCCTCGCGAGATCACCAGTTCCCGCAAGTCGTGCTCGACCGGCCGACCGATGAGGGGATGATTCTCGAGTACCTGCACCGCCTCCGACACCAGATCGATGGTTTCAAGCGCTGCCGCGGGCTCCGTCTCGAGAAGGAAGTCGGTGATCCGTTCGAGATCGAGGAGCGCTCGCCGGGAATGGATCAGCTTCGCCAAGCCCTGGCCCTTGGCCTGGCTGCGGCCTTCCCTTGCGCACGATCACGAAGGTAGGCACGGACTTCGGCGGCAGGATGCCCTTTGCCCGACTGAATGGCCTCGGCTTTCGCCGCCAGCGCATCGGACACGAAACCGGCTCGCTTCTCGGCGGCCAGTGCCGCAGCCCGAATGGCCTCGACCATGAAGGCATGCGGCGTGACGCCTTCCTGGCTGGCGGCGACGGCCACCAGTTGCTTGATGTCTTCCGGGAGCTTCAGCGATGTGGTGGCCATGGTCGTTCATCCAATTGGTGTCACCATGGTAGCACCCTTGGCAAGATCCAACACTCGGTTGAGTCGCCGCAAGTGCTAAGCTGGCCTCGGCAAGAGCAATCCGACCCGAAACACGGAGACACGCCATGCCCGGCCTGCTGCCCGACGTCGACCCCGACGGCCTGCTCGAGTATTCGGTGGTGTTCACCGACCGCGCCCTGAACCACATGTCGCAGAAGTTCCAGCATGTCATGCGGGACATCTCGGCGACCTTGAAAGAGGTCTATAACGCGCCGACCGCGATCGTGGTCCCCGGCAGCGGCAGCTTCGGCATGGAAGGGGTGGCGCGCCAGTTCGCGCATGGCAAGAAGTGCCTGGTGATCCGCACCGGCTGGTTCAGCTACCGCTGGACCCAGATCTTCGAGATGGGCGGCATCCCGTCCGAATCCATCGTGCTCAAGGCGCGGCCGGTGCAGGACGGCCGGCAGGCGCCCTTCGCTCCGCCGCCGATCGACGAGGTCGTGGCCACCATCGCTCGCGAGAAGCCCGACCTGGTGTTCGCGCCGCACGTCGAGACGGCGGCCGGCCTGGTCCTGCCCGATGACTACATGCGCAAGGTCGCCGATGCCGTGCACGCGGCCGGCGGCATGTTCGTGCTCGACTGCATCGCTTCGGGAACGATCTGGGTCGACATGGCCGCGATCGGCGTCGACATCCTGGTCAGCGCGCCGCAGAAGGGCTGGAGCGGCTCGCCCTGCTGCGCATTCGTGATGCTGGGCAAGACGGCACGCCAGCGCATCGAGGACACCAGCAGCTCGAGCTTCGCCTGCGACCTGCGCAAGTGGTTGCAGATCATGGAGGCCTACGAGAACGGCGGCCATGCCTATCACGCCACCATGCCCACCGATGCGCTGGCCAAGGTACGCGACGCGATGCTCGAAACGAAGGACTACGGTTTCGACAAGGTACGCGACGAGCAGCAGGAACTCGGCGACAAGGTGCGCGCGCTGCTCGCCCGCAAGGGCTTTCGCAGCGTGGCGGCGCTCGGCTTCGAGGCGCCCGGGGTCGTGGTCAGCTATACCGACGATCCCGATGTCCGCTCCGGCAAGAAGTTCCTCGGCCTCGGCCTGCAGACCGCCGCCGGCGTACCGCTGCAGTGCGACGAGCCGGCCGACTTCAGCACCTTCCGGCTCGGCCTCTTCGGGCTCGACAAGCTGCAGAACATCGATCGCACGGTCGCCCAGCTCGAGGATGCGTTGAACCGGATCGGCTAGCCCGCAGGCGGGGTGAATGCGGAGAGAAATCGTTCGCGCATCCACTCCATGCGCCAGACCGGCGCATTGGCGCCAGGGCGCATCCCGACGCTCCAGTCCCAGTCGGCGATGACATCGAGGACGGCGGCATCGCGAGCGAGGAGATGGATCGGGACGTCGAACGACGCGACGCCGCCGGTCACGACCCGGGCCGGCTGGTGATCGCCCACGATCACGAACAGCATGTTGTCGCCCCCATAAGCGAGCACATAGGACTTCAGCGTGCGCAGCACGTAGTCGATCGAGTGCAGATACTGCGCGCGTATGCGGTCGGGGTCGCGCCAGACGAGTTCCGGCGGATCGCCGGCCCGGGCGTGCGCGGTGAACACGGAGCCGTCCCCCACGGCCTCCCATGCCAGCACCGGGGGAATCGGGGTCCAGGGCGCATGGCTCGAGATGAGCGCGACGCTCGCCATGATCGGTGGCCGGTCGCTGCGATCCAGCTCCAGGGCTCGGAGTGCCGACAGCGTGAACTGGTTGGGCATCGTCACCCAGTTGAAGGGCTCGCCCACGTAGCCGAGGCCGGTCGCATCGTAGATGCGATCGAAGCCGAAGAAGCGCGCTTCCGGCCAGGGCCTGTCGACCGCCGGCATGACGGCGAGCGTGCGCCATCCCGCCCGCCGGAAATCGCTGACCAGCGTCGGCCGATCGCTGAGAAGCAGGCTCTGGTGGCGGCGCTGGTTGTCGATCCTCAGGCCCGCGAGCAGCGTGGCGTGCGCCAGCCAGCTCTGGCCGCCCTGGATCGGCGCCGTCAGCCAGGCACTGCGCGCGCCGAAGCCCGCGGCCTCGGCAGCAAGCTCGAAATCCACGAGCGCCCTGTCGACGGTCGGGGCGAACAGGGGTTCCTCGAGCGTGCTCCGGCCATAGGATTCGACGAACAGGAACAGGACATCGACGTTCCGGAGCTGCCCCAGGAGACGATCCGCAGGCACTTGCGCGAACCCGTCCTCGGTCAGTTCGGCTCGAAACCCGGCCCGGTCGGCCAGGCTGTATCGCAGCAGGCGCAGATGATCCCGGACCGAGCGGCTCGAATCCGCCGTGGTCATCGCCGGCGCCAGGCCCGCGGCGGCGCCCAGGTGGGCACCACCGGCGATCATCGCCGCGACGAGTACGCCGCCCGCCGAACGCCAGCGAGGGTTCCGTGCGGGCCCGAGCGCTCCGGTCGCCCCGTAGACCAGCATCATCAGGACGATCCAGGCCATCGCCGCCGCGGCCACCAGCGCGGCCGCGCGGGCCGGCCCGATTGCCCCGGCCAGCAGATCGAAGCTGGCCCCGGCGAGATGCATGTCCAGCAGCCAGTTGAACGACCGACCGAGGCTCGCATGCGCCGCCAGATCCGCGAACCGGGTCAGGACCAGCAGCCCGAGCCCGGCGACAACCGCGGCCCGCAGGAACGGCCATGGCCGTGGCGGACACACGAGCAGGGCCAGGACGATGACAGGCAACTCGACCGGCACCCGGAGCAAGGCCGACAGCCCGAGGGAGTCGGGGTGTCCGGGGAGCACCAGGACGAGGTGCAGGACGAGCAGCGCCAACACCCATCGGATGGCAACCGGCTTCATGCCCTACTCGACGCGGCCATGCGCTCGCATTTGCGCCACGAAGCGCGGCGACACCGCCTCGAGCCGTGCCGGGTCGACCCGACCGCTGCGCTGGATGTAGTGCCAGGCCATCTCCCAGGGATCGAGCTTCATGTGTTCGGTAAAGCGCTCGTACCAGTCGGCACTGCGGTTGGCCGCCGCCACCAGCTTGTCGACAATTGGCCTGCGTACGGTCTCGTAGGCGCGCAGCGCTTCCTGCACCACGCCCGGCGAGTGGCCACCCTGTTCGCGCAGCGCCCTGGCCAGCGCGATCACGTCCTCGAACGCGAGCCGGGTGCCGGATCCGATCGAGAAGTGCGCGGTGCGCAGGGCGTCGCCGACCAGCACCCGGTTGCCCACCGACCAGCGCTCGTTGGCGATCTTCGGGAAGTTGCGCCAGATCGACTTGTTCGCGATCAGTGGCTCGCCACCGAGCGCCTCGGCGAAGACCCGTTCGCAGAAGGCCCTGGTGTGCGCTTCGTCCATGTCGGCGAAGCCCGCCCTGGCCCAGGTTTGCGGATCGCATTCGACGATGAAGGTGCTCATGCCCGGTGCGTACCGGTAATGGTGCGCATTGAAGTGGCCCCACTCGTTCGCGACGAAGGTCTGCGTCAGGGTCTCGAAACGCCGCGCCGTGCCGTACCAGGCGAAGCGGTTCGACAGCGGCACGATCGTCGTGCCGAACGCGTCGGCCATGCCCTTGCGCACGAAGGAGTTCGCGCCGTCGGCGGCGACCACCAGGTCGTAGCCTGCCAGTTCCCGCTCGTCATGCAATGCATGCCGGTACTCGGGCACGATACCGACCGACTGCAGGCGACGCTGCAGCAGTTGCAGCAGCTCGAGCCGGCCGATCGCAGCGAACCCGACGCCATCGATCACCACCCGCTCGCCGCGGTGCACGAGCGCGAGGTCGGACCAGCGCTCCATCGCCGGCACGAGCAGATCGTGAGTGACCGGATCGTCGTCGCGCAGGAAGTCGAGCGCACGATCGGAGAACACGACGCCGAAGCCGAAGGTCGAGTCGGCCGGGTTCTGCTCGACGATGCGGATCTCGCTTCCCCGGTCCTGGCGCTTGAGCAGGTAGGCGAGGTACAGGCCGGCCGGCCCGGCGCCGACGATCAGGGTCTTCAACGGAGTTCCTCCAGGTTCGTCACGGACGCACGCGGCGCCGGATGCGCATTGGCCATCAGGTCCTGCCTTCGCGATCGAGCCGCTCGGCGATCATCTCGCGCAACCGCCGCTTGAGGATCTTGCCCACCGGACTGACCGGGAACTCATCGACAAGCTCGAGCCTCTCGGGCAGCTTGAAGCTCGCGATGTCCTGCCGGCGCAGGAAGGCGACCAGCTCCTCGAAGCCCAAGGTCTCGCCAGGCTGCGTGATCACGAAGGCGCAGGCCTTCTCGCCGAACACCGGATCGGGCATCGCGACCAGGGTCACCGCCCTCACCTTCGGATGCGCGAAGATGAGGTTCTCGACCTCCTCGCAACTGATCTTCTCGCCACCGCGGTTGATCATGTCCTTCTTGCGGCCCTCGGCAAAGACGTACCGTCCCTGCTTGCGAACGATGTCGCCCATCCGGTAGAAGCCGTCGGCCGTGAAGGCCTCGGCGTTCTTGTCGGGCGCATCGTAGTAGCCACGGATCGTGTACGGGCCGCGGGTGACCAGCTCGCCGGCCTCGCCGTCGGGCAGTTCATTGCCGTCGTCATCGACGATGCGAATTTCGTCGGCCTCGCAGACCGGCGCACCCGATGAATGCAGCAGCAGCTCGTCGGGGTCGTTGAGCCGCGTCATGTTGATCAGGCCTTCGGCGGTGCCGTAGATCTCCTGCGGGATGCAGCCGAAGCGCTCGCGCAGGCGGCCGCGCAGTTCCGGGGCCAGGCGTGCGCCGCCGTTCTGCACCACCCGCAGCGAGGACAGGTCATGGCGCCGCTCGATGTCCGACGCCAGCCAGGTCGCGATGAGCGGCACGACCGCCGCCAGCACGGTCACGCGCTCGCGCTGCACCAGCGAGAACACCTCGTCGGCATCGGTCGACGGCGCCAGCACCAGCGTCCCGCCGTAGTGGAAGGTGCCGAGCAGGCCCGGCGAAGCCAGGTTGTAGTTGTGCCCCAGCGGCAGGATCGCCATGAACACCGTATCGGCGTCGAAGCCCGCCATCTCGCCGCACAGGCGCGCATTGAGCACGTAGTCGCGATGGGTGCGCGGGATCAGCTTCGACATCGATGTCGTGCCGCCCGAGAGCAGCATCGTCGCGACCTCGGCCGGGTCGACCTTCACATCGGCGAGACGGTCCTCGGCTTGCGTGGCATGGCCGTTTGCCGATCCGGCGGATGCGGGCTCGCCCATCAGCCCGGCCAGCGAATGCTGCCCTGCCAGGGCCTCGCCGACCACCACCACATGGCGCAGCGCCGGGGCCTGCGCCTGCAGTTCCTGCGCCATCGTCCGGTAGTCGAAGTTGCCGATGCGATCGGCGATCACATAGGCGGTTGCACCCGAAGCCGCCAGGAAATGCCGCACTTCGGCCTGCCGGTGCGCCCGCAGCGCCATCACCGGGATCGCGCCGATTCGGGCCAGGGCGAAGTAAACGGTCACAAACTCGGGGATGTTCGGCAGTTGCACCACCACCCGGTCGCACGCCACGATGCCCAGCGCCCGCAGCCGCGCCGCGAGCAACTCCGCGTCGCGCAGCAGCTCGGCGTATGAGAGGCGGCGATCCACAGTGACGATCGCGATCTTGTCCGGAGCGCGCCGCGCGGCGCGAGCCAGCACGTCGAAGATGCCAACGTCCTGCCACCAGCCCTCGCGTCGGTAGCGTTCGGCAAGTTCTTCAGGCCAGGCGATGGCGCCTTCGAGCATGGTTCGGTCTCCTCGGCAGCTTGCCCCGCAGGCTAACCCATGCCGGGTCGCCACGCTGCGCCGGATCCTTCAGGAGGATTGGTTGATCATTGCTGGATCAACCGTGGATCAGCCGGTGCCGTGCACCGGCTCGCACCGCACCTCGGTCTTCACCGAATTGGCAATGAAGCACTCCTCGTGGGCGCGACGGTGCATCTGCTCCACCTCCTCGCGGGTCGGCAGCCGGTCGCCGGAGAATTCGACTTTCGGCCGTAACGTGACCACGGTCATCGCCATCTTGCCCTGCGCATTCTTCTCCATCACGCCGACGGCCGAGTCCGAGTAGCGGTCCACCACGAATTTCCGCTTCACGGCAATGACGAGGAACCAGAGCATGTGGCAGCTCGAGAGCGAGGCCACGAACATCTCCTCGGGATCGACCGCCGACGGATCGGAATACGGCGCCGGCATGACGTGGGGCGAGGACGATCCCGGGACATCGATACCCCCGTCGAAATGCATCGTGTGCCGGCGGCTGAATCGATTACCGAGGAATTCCTGGCCGTCGCGCGTCCAGGTGATCTCCGCCGTGTAGTTGGCCATGGTGTCCTCCGCATGCTTCCCGGGCGCTAATCGAAAAACCCCGTCCCCAGCTGCTCGAAGCGCACCGGCAGGTCGGCAAAGGGAATGCGCACGATCGCAGCAGGGTAGGACAGGGCTGGCGCGCAGGCCGCACCGGACCGCGAGAGCACTTCCCGGTAGCGCACGATGATGCGGCTGTCGTCGATGAGCAGCACCCGCTCGATGCGCACCCGGTGGCAGCGATCGGGGCGCTGGCCGAGGAACACGGCAACGACGATGTCGCGCCCGAAATCCACGAAGGGCAAGGGGCGCGACGGCAGCAGGCGGGCATCGTGGTCCCGCCAGAGCCAGGCCCATTCGGTCGCGTTGCGCACCACCGCGGTCGTGGCGATGCCGATGCCGGAGTCGAGGCTCTCGTCGATGATCCCGAAGCGCATGTCGAAGCTGCCGATCCGGATCCCGCAGGCGGCGACGAGCACGGCCATGGCGCCGGCGGCGGCGAGCACCGCCCGCCGGGCCCACCGCGACCGCCGCGGCCGTCCGTTCGCTGCCCCGGTCGCCAACCCGCCCACCGCTACGCCTCGCGCGGCCGCAGGATCAGGCTCTGCGTTGCCCGGCCGACCAGCCCCTGCTCATCGTAGAGCGTCGACTCGGCCAGGCCGCTGCCGGTGTCGCCGAACCATGTCCGGGCATCGAGGCAGATCCACTCTCCCAGGGGCCGGCGCAGCAGGTTGATCGTGAGATCGCTGTTGACGAAGAGGTAACGGTGGAAGTCCAGCACCGCGCTGACCCCGTTGCCGGAATCGGCCGCGACGGCGACCCGCTGGTAGGGGCTCGGCGTCTCGCCGTCGACCAGCGGATAGCGCAGGCGGAACCAGGCGCAGGCCGGGCCATCGAAGAGCGTACCGTGCACCATCCGGATCTCGACCAGGTCGTCGTAGCCGATCTGCTTGCCGAAGACCGGCATCCGCGACACCGGGCATAGCGCCGGCGGGCGCGGGCCTGCCGGCAGGGGATGGCCGGCGGTGCCGGCCGGCACCGGCACGTCGACACTGCGCATGGCCAGCGCGGTGATCCGGGCGCACTCCCGGCCACCGGCGAGCAGCTGGGCGGAGAAATGGCCGGCGCTGCGCCCGATGTAGTCCTCCTGCACCCGGATCGTGAGCTCACCGAGCGGGACCGGCCGCAGCAGGTTGACGGTGAGGCGGGCGAGATGGTCCAGGCCATGGCCGGCGGCCGCCGCCTCGATCGCCCGACTGATGGCCGCGCTCGGGGGGCCGGCATGCTGGTGCCCGGGGTCCCAGGGGCCGCGGGTCAGCTCCAGCGCCTCCAGCGCGCCGTCGTCCCGTGCCACGTAGGCCGCCGCAATACCCGCCACGACCTGCGCCCGCGCCTGCGCCTGCGCCTGCGCTTTGTGTGCTTCGTTCTCGTGCGCTTCGTTCTTGCGTGCTTCGCTCATCCGCGCCTCATCCGCTCTCGCATGGTCGATTCTTCCATGCTTCGAGCCCTGCCGGTGCCCTCATCCGCGTTCCGCCTCGCCCGCCGCGGGCGCCGGCGCCACCGGTATCTTGCTCATGAGCGTGCCGAGCATCTCGATCGGGATCGGGAAGACGATCGTCGACGAGCGGTCGTTCGCGATCTGGGTCAGGGTCTGCAGGTAGCGCAGCTGGATCGCCTCGGGCTGGTTGGCGAGCTCGCGCGCGGCCTGCAACAGGTGCGCCGCCGCCTGCATCTCGCCCTCGGCGTGGATCACCTTGGCGCGTCGCTCGCGTTCGGCCTCGGCCTGGCGGGCGATCGCGCGCACCATGCTCTCGTTGAGGTCGACGTGCTTGAGCTCGACGTTCGAGACCTTGATGCCCCAGGCATCGGTCTGCACGTCGAGCACCTGCTGCAGGTCCTGGTTGATCTGCTCGCGCTCGCCGAGGACCGAGTCGAGGTCATGCTTGCCGAGGATCGCCCGCAGGGTCGTCTGGGCGAGCTGCGAGGTCGCGTCCATGTAGTTCTCGACCTGGATCACCGCCTTCTCCGGATCCATCACCCGCAGGTACACCACCGCGTTGACCTGCACCGAGACGTTGTCGCGGGTGATCACGTCCTGCGACGGCACGTCGACCACGATGGTGCGCAGGTCGATCCGCACCATCTGCTGGAAACCCGGGATGACGATCACCAGGCCAGGTCCCTTGACCTTCCAGAAGCGCCCGAGCTGGAAGACCACGCCGCGCTCGTACTCACGCAGGATGCGCAGCGAGGCGACCGCCGCGAGGATGAGGATGATCGGGATGAAGCCGTAGCCGAACAGGACTGTCATGGGATTCTCCGTCATGGCCCCTGGGGGCCGGTTCTCCCGACCGTGCCGTCCGGCGGCGCCGGTTCGTCGGTCGAGGGTTCGACTTTCAACACGAGGCCGTCGCGGCCGACCACGCGCACCTGCTGGCCGACGGCGAGCGGCGCATCGGCGAGCACTCTCCAGCGCTCACCGTGCACCCAGGCCCAGGTGCCGTTCGCACCGGCCTCGATGATCCGCGCCGTGCTGCGCTGCAGTTCCTCGGCCCCGCTCGCCACCGGGCGACGGCGGGCGGCGAGGGCGAGGCGCACGAAGACGAGGGCGACGAGCAGGTTGGTCGCCGCGATCGCGACGATCAGCCAGATCGGGATGCCGAAACCGGGCGCCTCGGTGTCGACCAGCATGATCGAGCCGATGACGAAGGCAATGGTGCCGACCAGGCCGAGCACCCCGAAGCTCGGCATGAAGACTTCGGCGATGACCAGCGCGAAGCCGAGCACCAGCAGCGCGATGCCGGCGTAGCTGAGCGGCAGCATCTGCAGGCCGAACAGGCCGGTGAGCAGCAGGACCGCCCCGGCCACCCCGAGTACGCCGAAGCCCGGGGAGGTCGCCTCGAGGAAGATGCCGTAGGCGCCGACCAGCAGCAGCACGTAGGCGATGGTCGGGTTGGAGAGCATCATCAGCAGTTCGAGCCGCCAGTCCGGCCGCAGGTCGAGCGTGGCGGCGCCGGCGACCGCCAGGGTCGCGAGCTTGCCGTCGGCCATGCGCACCTCGCGGCCATCGGCCGCCGCCAGCAGGGCCGGCAGGTCGGCGGCGATGAAGTCGACCACGCCCTGCTCGAGCGCCTCGTCGGCCGACAGGCTCAGGCCCTCGCGCACTGCGCGCTCGGACCATTCGACGTTGCGCTCGCGCGACTGCGCCAGCGCCCGTATCCAGGCGGCGGAATCGTTGATGATCTTGCGCTCCATCGCGCCGCCTGCCGCGGGCTGCCCGGCACCCGGACGCGCCTTGCCCTGCCCGGCATCCGGCCCCGCGTCCTTGTCCGCCGCACCCGCCGGCGCATCGGGCGGCCCCTCGGGCGCCGCGGGCGTCGGCCCGCCGCCGATCGATACCGGCGTGGCGGCGCCGATGTTGGTGGCCGGCGCCATCGCCGCGACATGGCTGGCCATCACGATGTAGGTGCCGGCGCTCGCCGCCCGCGCCCCGCCCGGCGCGACCCAGGCGGCGACCGGCACGGATGAGCCGAGGATCTCGCGCACGATGTCGCGCGTCGAACTGGCCAATCCGCCGGGCGTGTCGATGCGGATCACCGCCAGGGGGGCCTTGCTGCCGGCCGCGCTCGCCAGGCCACGGGCGATGTACTCGGCGCTCGCCGGGCCGATCGGGCCATCGATCCGCAGGACGGGGATCACCGCGCCACCTACGGGCGCGCCACGGTCGGCAACGCCGGGGTCGGTCGTGGCGGCGGTCGTGCCGGTCGTGACCACGGCAGGAGCCAGCGCAGGCGCGCCAGCCCCGGCCGCCCGGCCCGGTCCCGCTGCCAGCAGGGCAGCGCCCAGGATCGCGGTCGAAGCGATCAGTGCAAGCGCCAGTGGCCGCATGGATCCTCCTGTGCCGCAAGTCGATGCGTCGGTCCAGTATAGCGATCGCCCGCTTCCCGTCCCGATTCAACCGCCCCACTGCCGGCTCATCGGTGCCCCGCGCGATCCTGGGCCAGGATCGCACGCAGCGATTCAGGGCTGCAGCTCGTCCTTGCCGAGCCGCCGCCACTGCCCCGGCGCGAGCCCCTCGAGGGTCCATTCGCCGATCCGTACCCGCAACAGCCGCAGGGTCGGCAGGCCGACGGCCGCCGTCATGCGCCGCACCTGGCGGTTGCGTCCCTCCGCCAGCACGATCTCGAGCCAGGCCGTGGGAATCCGCTCGCGATGGCGAATCGGCGGATCGCGCGGCCAGAGCCAGCCGGGCGGCTCGATACGGCGGGCCCCGCAGGGCCGGGTCGGTCCGTCGGCGAGCATCGGCCCGGCGCGCAGGGCGGCGAGCGCCGCCTCGCCCGGCTCGCCCTCGACCTGCGCGAGATAGGTCTTGGCGAGCCGGTGGGCGGGATCGGCGATCCGGTGCTGTAGCCGGCCATCGGAAGTCAGCACCAGCAGTCCTTCGCTGTCGCGATCGAGCCGGCCCGCCGGATAGACGTCGGGAACCGCCACATGATCGGCGAGGCAGGGCCGGCCACCGTCGGACGTGAACTGGCAGAGCACGCCGAACGGCTTGTTGAGCAGCAGGGTCACCGCCTCGCCGGGCACGCGTCGCCGTCCGGCGGCAATACGGGCCTCGGCGGCGGTATGGATCCGCGAGCGGGGCGAGGGCGGCGCGGACGAGTTCATCCCGCCAGTGTAGCGGCGCCGGCGAATCCGCCATGCCGGGGCAAGCGGCCCGGCCCCGCCGGCCCGCCGCCGGATCGCGCATCGGTTAAGCTGACGGGTTTCCGACGCGCTTCGCCAGCCGCCTGCCCGCCCATGTCCCTGCTCTCGATCGATCGCCTGTCGAAGACCTACGACAACGGCTTCGTCGCGCTCGACGATGTCAGCCTCGATGTCGAGCGCGGCGAGATCCTCGCCCTGCTCGGGCCCAACGGGGCCGGCAAGACGACCCTGATCGGGATCGTCTGCGGCATCGTCGGCGCGAGCGCCGGCCGGGTCACCGTCGATGGCCACGACATCGTGCGGGACTATCGCAAGACCCGCGCGATGATCGGCCTGGTCCCGCAGGAGTTGACGACCGACTCCTTCGAGACGGTCTGGAGTACCGTGTCCTTCAGCCGTGGCCTGTTCGGCCGGGCGCCGAACCCGGCGCACATCGAACGGATCCTGCGCGAGCTGTCGCTCTGGGACAAGAAGGACAATCGCATCCTGACCCTCTCGGGGGGCATGAAGCGCCGGGTGCTGATCGCCAAGGCCCTGTCGCACGAGCCCGCGGTGCTGTTCCGCGACGAACCGAGCGCCGGCGTCGACGTCGAGCTGCGCAAGGACATGTGGGAAGTGGTGCGCGCGCTGCGCGACGCCGGCACGACCATCATCCTCACGACCCACTACATCGAGGAAGCCGAGGAGATGGCCGACCGGGTTGCGGTCATCAATGGCGGGCGCATCCTGCTCGTCGAGGAGAAGCTCGCGCTGATGCGCCGGCTCGGGCGCAAGCAGCTCGCCATCGAGCTCGCGGCGCCGCTGGCCGCCCTGCCGCCGGCGCTCGCCGGCCATCCGCTGCGGCTGGCCGACGACGGCATGCGGCTGGTCTACGACTACGACCCGAAGCACGACGAGAACGCGATTCCGGTCCTGCTCGGCGCGCTGGGCGCGGCCGGGATCGCGTTTCGCGACCTGCACACCGACCAGAGCTCGCTCGAGGATATCTTCGTCGGCCTGGTCGCCGAAACCCGGACGACGGCATCATGAACTGGCAAGGCATCCGCGCGATCTACTGGTTCGAGATGTCGCGCATGAAACGCACCCTGTTCCAGAGCATCGTCTCGCCGGTGCTCTCGACCTCGCTGTACTTCGTGGTGTTCGGCTCGGCGATCGGCTCGCGCATCCCGGAGATCGACGGCGTCGGCTACGGCGCCTTCATCGTGCCCGGCCTGATCATGATGTCGCTGCTCACCCAGAGCGTGTCGAACGCCTCGTTCGCGATCTTCTTCCCGAAGTTCTCGGGAACCATCTACGAACTGCTCTCGGCGCCGGTCTCGCCGCTGGAGCTGATCATCGGCTACGTGGGCGCGGCCTCGACCAAGTCGGTATTCATCGGGATCATCATCCTGGTCACCGCCTCGCTGCTGGTCGACCTGCGGATCGCGCACCCGGTGTGGATGGTGCTGTTCCTGCTGCTGACCGCGGTGAGCTTCAGCCTGCTCGGGTTCATCATCGGCATCTGGGCCGACAACTTCGAGAAGCTGCAACTCGTGCCGCTGCTGATCATCACCCCGCTCG
>CAYZBJ010000085.1:0-17601 GCA_964476625.1 uncultured Burkholderiaceae bacterium
CTGCCCCAGGGTATCGAGGTACTCCGGCTCCCCGGTCAGCAGGCTGACCACCTCGCGGTCCTTGAACAGGCCGCGGGTATTGCCCTCGCGCACGAATTTCGCGAGGTCGACCGCGAAGAGCACGTTGAAGATCGCATCGGGCTTCGCGTCGGCGAGCGCCTGCACGACCGAGCCGGCATCGACCTTGCCCAGCGGCGGCGCCTGCTCGGCGACGAACTCGACGTCGGGCATCGCCTCGCGCAGCAGGGTCTTGAAGGTCTCGGCGGCCGACTGGCCGTACTCGTAGTTCGGATAGACCAGCGCCCAGCGCTTGCGACCGGACGCGACCGCGCCCGGGATCAGCATGGCCACCTGCATCCAGGTCGAGGCGCGCAGCCTGAAGGTGTAGCGGTTGCCGCTCTCCCAGACCAGCTTGTCGGTGAGGGGTTCGCCGGCGATGTAGACCCGGCGCCGCTGGCGGGCGAAATCGGCCAGCGCCAGGCCGACGTTCGAGAGGAAACCACCGGCGAGGATGTCGACCCGCTCGCGCGAGATCAGCTCGCTCGCGACGCGGACCGCATCGCCCGGCGCGCCGTTGTCGTCGCGGATGATGATTTCCAATGGCCGGCCGCCGACACCCCCGGCCGCGTTGATCTCCTCGATGGCCAGTTCCATCGCCTTGCGATAGGGCTCGAGGAAGGCGGGCATGCGGTTGTAGCTGTTGATCTCGCCGATCCGGTACGGCTTGCCGGCCGCGGCGGCCAGTCGCGGCCCGAGGCCGGCGACCACAGCCGTCGCCAGCGGAATGCGGGCGAGCGCACGGCGCGCGGGGCGGATGCCCTTGGTCAAGATGATTCTCCTCGTGGAGGACACTGGAGGCTGCAGTAATGAATCATAAGGGCCAATGAAGCAAACGCTTCATTGCGCCGACGGCCCGATCGCCGCCATGCCGGCCGACGGCCGGACCCCGGCCGCGCTAGAATTACCGGTTCGAAACTCCTCCTCGCCATCGATAGCCATCATGACCCACGTCGTCGTCGAATCGTGCATTCGCTGCAAGTACACCGACTGCGTCGACGTCTGCCCCGTCGACTGCTTCCGCGAAGGCCCGAACATGCTCGTCATCGACCCCGACGAATGCATCGACTGCGCGGTCTGCATCCCGGAGTGCCCGGTCGAGGCGATATTCGCCGAGGAAGACGTCCCCAAGGGCCAGGAATCGTATATCGAGCTCAATGCCGAACTCGCCTCGGCCTGGCCCAGCATCACCCGCACCAAGGAGCCCCTGCCCGACGCCGACGACTGGAAGGATGTCGCGCGCAAGCTCGAGCATCTCCAGCGTTGAATCGGGCGGCGTTTTACAGTCGCCTCCGATGAATTCGACCTATTCATCGGGCCGAAACGCTGAAAAAGGCATCTTGCCGGCGTTCTCCCGGCACCACACCCATCGAAAGCGATGATGTCGGCTTGATGACAACGGCCGGCACGCTCCTTGCCTGCATGGTGGTAGGATTTTCCCGCGATGCAATCCGGTTGCTGGGAATACAAAAGGATGCGGGCTCTTCGTGCGGTATTCGACATGCTGCCCTGGACCCCCGCCTCGATAATCAAGGACATACGTCCCAGGGAGTTGCCTAGATGCTCTATCACATGCACGAGGCCGGTCGGGCCGTCCTGAATCCGGTCTCGAGCTGGGCCGACTCGATGAGCCACCTGTACTCCAACCCGTACAGTCCGCTCGCCTACATACCCTTTGCCAAGCGGATGTCAGCCGGATTCGAGCTGGTGCATCGGCTCGGCAAAGAGTATGAGAAACCCGCCTTCGGCCTGAACAGCACCCGCATCGACGGCATCGACGTCACGGTCGACGAGCGCGTCGTCATCGACAAGCCGTTCTGCAAGCTGATCCGTTTCGAGCGTTCGCTGCCCGACACGCTGGCCGAGCATGCGCAGGACCCGGTGATGCTGGTGTTCGCGCCGCTCTCGGGCCACCACTCGACCCTGCTGCGCGATACGGTGCGCGCCCTGCTCCCGGACCACGACGTCTACATCACCGACTGGGTCGACGCCCGGATGGTGCCGCTCAGCGCGGGCGCATTCGGCCTCGACGACTACGTCGCCTACGCGATCGAGTTCATCCGGCACCTCGGCCCGGACGTGCACCTGATGTCGGTCTGCCAGCCGACAGTGCCGGTGCTGGCGGCGGTCTCGATCATGTCGACCCTCGACGACGAGAACCTGCCGCTGACCATGACCATGATGGGCGGCCCGATCGATACCCGCTTCAGCCCCACCGAGGTCAACAACCTCGCGATCCGGCGACCCTACGAGTGGTTCGAGAACCACCTGATCTACATCGTCCCGGGCAACTACCCGGGCGTCGGCCGCCGCGTCTACCCTGGCTTCCTGCAGCATGCCGGCTTCGTCTCGATGAATCCCGACCGGCACGTCAGCTCGCACTGGGACTACTACAAGCACCTCGTCAAGGGCGACCTGAACGACGCCGAGTCGCATCGGCGCTTCTACGACGAGTACAACGCGGTCCTCGACATGCCCGCCCGCTACTACCTCGACACCATCCGCACGGTCTTCCAGGAGCACCTGCTGCCCCGCGGCCTGTGGGACGTCAGCTTCGAGGGCCAGGTCATCCGGGTCGATCCCGCGGCCATCAGCCGGGTGGCCCTGTTCACCATCGAGGGCGAGCTCGACGACATCTCCGGCTCCGGCCAGACCCAGGTGGCCCACGATCTCTGCGCCAACATCCCGAAGGCGCACAAGAAGCACCTGACCGCGATCGGGGCCGGCCACTACGGCATCTTCAGCGGCCGGCGCTGGCGCGAGCGGATCTACCCCAAGGTCCGCGAATTCGTCGCCGCCCATCGCGAGGGCATCGGCGCCGGCGCGCGTCGACGCAGCCGCTCGCGCACGACCGCCAAGGCGGCCTGAGAACCGGCGAAGGGCCCGGGCGCGTCCAGCGAGCGCGCCGGGCTGGGCCCGTTCACGGGCTCCGGGCCACCGGCATGGTCGGCCGCCAAGCCTCTGCCCCGCCCCTACAATAGCGGGCGTGACCGCAAGCCTCGATATCGACATCGAGCGGATCGATTCGCTCCTGCCCCAGACCCAGTGCACGAAGTGCGGCTTCACTGGCTGCCGGCCCTATGCCGAGGCGATCGTCCGCGATGCCGCCCCGATCAACCGTTGCCCTCCCGGCGGCACGCAGGGCATCGCCCGGCTGGCCGCCGCGCTGGGCCGCGAGCCGCAGCCCCTCGACCCGGCATGCGGCACCGAGGGGCCGCGCCTGCTCGCGCGCATCGTCGCGCCCGACTGCATCGGTTGCACCAAGTGCATCCAGGCCTGCCCGGTCGACGCGATCATCGGGGTGGCCAAGCGCATGCACACCGTGCTGCCATCGCTGTGCACCGGCTGCGAGCTCTGCGTCGCCCCCTGCCCGACCGATTGCATCGAGATCGACCCGGCGCCGGCCCTGCCGGCCTGGTCCGATGCCGATGCGCTGGCCGCCAGGCGGCGCCTCGAGGCGCGTCGTTCGCGCCTGGTTCGGGAGCGCGAGGACAACGACCGTCGGCTCGCGGGCAAGGCCGCCGAAAAGCTGGCGCAGGCGCGCGCGGAGCTCTGCGAGCATGCCGACGGCAGCCCGGACGCGAGCGCTGCCGAGCGCCGCCATGCGACGATCGAGGCCGCCATGCAGCGAGCCCGCGAACGCCTGGCCGCACGCGGACGATGACGCCATGAATCCGACCACCCGCCGCGAGTTCTTCGCCCGCCTGGCTGCGCTCGACCCCGATCCGAAGACCGAGCTGGTTTACCGCTCGGCCTTCGAGCTGCTGGTGTCGGTCCTGCTGTCGGCGCAGGCCACCGATCGCAGCGTCAACGAGGCCACTCCCGCCCTGTTCGCAGCCGCCCCGACCCCGGCGGCGATGCTCGCGCTCGGCGAGACCGGCATCGCCGGCTACATCCGCCGCATCGGGCTGTACCGGACCAAGGCGAAGCACCTCGCCCTCGCCTGCGCGATCCTGGTCGAGCGCCACGGTGGCGAAGTGCCGTGCGAGCGCGATGCGCTCGAGGCCCTGCCGGGGGTCGGCCGCAAGACCGCCAACGTGATCCTCAACGTCGCCTTCGGCGAACCGACGATCGCGGTCGACACCCACATCTTCCGGGTATCGAACCGCAGCGGCATGGCGCCCGGGAAGACGCCGGCGGCGGTGGAGAAGAACCTGCTCGCGCGGGTGCCGCGCGAATACCTGCACAACGCCCACCACTGGCTGATCCTGCTCGGGCGCTACATCTGCAAGGCGCGCAAGCCGGAGTGCTGGCGCTGCCCGGTGGCCACGGTGTGCGACTATCGCCCCAAGACGCCCGAGCCCCAGGTACGCTGATGTTCGACCCCTCCCAGCACGACGTGCGCCGCTTCTTCTGCGGCTTGTGGCGCAAGCATCGCGAGGGCCTGCCGCTCACGCCGCTCGAGACGATCGCCCTCGAGCGGGTCCTCGCGCATCCCGAGTACCACGACGATCTCGCCGACGAGGAAGCGGCGCTGGTCGCCGAATACCCGGTCGAGGGCGGGCGCACCAATCCCTTCCTGCACCTGTCGATGCACCTGGCGATCGCCGAACAGCTCTCGATCGACCAGCCGCCCGGCCTGCGATCGGCCCACACCCGCCTGGCGCAGCGGCTCGACTCGACCCACGAGGCCGACCACCAGGTGATGGAATGCCTCGGCGAGACGGTCTGGCGAGCCCAGCGGGACAACGCCCCGCCCGACGGCCTCGCGTATCTCGAGTGCGTCGAGCGGCGCGCCCGGGGCTGATCGCGCGAGCCGATTCCGGCTGTGGGGCCCGCCGCTCGCGGTGTACACTTCGCTGCCGTCAGGCTCGCCTGTCGCCGGACCATCATTGAGCCATGCTAGGTCGCTTCATGCCCCGCGAGGGGCAATTCTTCGATCTCTTCAACCGCCATTGCGGCTATGTCGTCGAGGGCAGCGCCAGCCTGCAGCGGCTGATGGCCGAGTTCGACGACCCCGAGACCCGCAAGAGCCTGCTCGAGGAGATCGACCGCGCCGAGAAGTCGGCCGACCGGGTCACCGACGAGACGGTCTCGCTGCTGCACCGGACCTTCATCACGCCCTTCGACCGGGAAGTGATCCACGCCCTGATCTCGCGGCTCGACGACATCCTCGACCTGATCCAGGACGTCGCCGAATCGGCGACCCTCTACGACCTGCAGCGCACCACGCCCGAGACCCGGCAGCTCGCGGAGCTGACCCAGATGGGGTGCGAGCGGGTCGCCAGCGCGGTGGCCATGCTCGACAACATGGACAACGCCAGCGCCATCCTGCGCCTGTGCCAGGAGATCGACCAGATCGAATCGGATGCCGATCGGGTCATGCGCTCGGCGATGTCGCGGCTGTTTCGGGAAGAATCGGATGTGCGTCAACTGATCAAGCTCAAGGCGGTCTACGAGCTGCTCGAATCGGTCACCGATCGATGCGAGGACGTCGCCAAGCTGATCGAGGGCGTGGTCCTCGAGAACGCCTGAGCCGGGCCGATGGAGAGCGCTGCTATCGGCCTGTCGACGCTGATTCTCCTGATCGTACTGGCCCTGGTCTTCGATTTCCTCAACGGTTTCCATGACGCGGCGAACTCGATCGCGACCATCGTCTCGACGCGGGTCCTGAAGCCGCATCATGCGGTGATCTGGGCCGCCACCTTCAATTTCGCGGCGGTGCTGGTCTTCGAGATGAACGTCGCGGCCACCATCGGCAAGGGCATCGTCCAGCCCGCGGTGATCGACGCCCAGACCATCTTCGGCGCCCTGATCGGCGCCATCGTCTGGAACCTGCTCACCTGGTGGCGCGGCATTCCGTCGAGCTCCTCGCACGCGCTGGTCGGCGGCCTGGTTGGCGCGACCCTGGTCGCGCACGGCCCGGCCGCGGTCATCGGCAGCGGGATCGGCATCATCGTGCTGTTCATCCTGGTGGCGCCGACGCTGGGCTTCGTGATCGGCTCGCTGCTGATGCTGTTCGCGTCGCGCGTCTCGTTCCGGGCCCACCCGATCCGGGCCGACAAGCTGTTCCGGAAACTGCAGCTGCTGTCCTCGGCGCTCTACAGCCTCGGCCACGGCAGCAACGACGCGCAGAAGACCATGGGCATCATCTGGCTGACCCTGATCGCCGCGGGCCGGCCACCGGCGGACCCGATCCCGTTCTGGGTCATCATCTCCTGCTATGCGGCGATCTCCTTCGGCACCCTGATGGGCGGCTGGCGGATCGTGCGCACCATGGGCCAGCGGCTCACGAAACTGCGCCCCATCGGCGGCTGCTGCGCCGAGACCGGCGGCGCGATCACCCTGTTCCTGTCCTCCGGCTTCGGCATCCCGGTCTCGACGACCCACACCATCACCGGCGCGATCGTCGGGGTCGGGTCGACCGCGCACCAGAAGGTCCGCTGGGGCCTGGCGAGCCACATCGTGTGGGCCTGGATCATCACCATTCCCGCCTCGGCCGCCGTCGCCGCGCTGGCCTGGTGGGTCGGGCACTTCCTCATCTGACGAAGGGAGCCCGGAACCCGCGCCATGGATGACGACGAGATCTGGATCGAGTTGCCGCCGATCAATCCGGCCGCGCCGCGACGACTGATCGTCTTCCTGCACGAGCGCGGCTCGAGCGCCGAGCGTTTCGCCCCTGTCGGCGTGGCCTGGCAACTGAAGTTCCCGGGGGCGGTCGGCGCGCTGATCAACGCCGGCATCCGCAGCGACGGGCAGCATCGCCAGTGGTTCGCGCCGATGCCGCTCGCAGGCCGCGAAGACCGGATCGCCCTCGCGGTCGATGAATTCCGCCAGCGCCTCGCGGCGCTCCAGGACGAGCAGCGCATCGACAGCGCGCGCACCATGCTCGTCGGCTTCGGCCAGGGCGCGACGGTCGCCCTGGAAGCCATCCGCGGCCCGCAACAAGCCCCCGCCGCCATCGTGGTCGCCTATGCCGCCCGGCTCGCCAGCCCGGTCCGCCCCGGCGAGCGGATCGATGCCACGGTCCACCTCGTGCACGGCAGCCACGACACCCTCGTGCCACTCGCGCACGGCCAGCAGGCGCAGCGCGGGCTGGCCGCCGCCGGCGCGCTGGCGACCCTCGACATACTCGCCGATGGCGTACACTCGATCGACCAGGAAATGGTGAATCTGGGGACCCTGCGGGCGATGCAGTCCGTGTTCCGGGGCCGGCGCCGGACGCTGGCGCAAGCGGGCTCGTCCCGGGTCCACTGATCGAACGCGAGGCCGCATGAGGCCGCGCCGCGGTGTTGGCCCTCGACCCACCGCCGGATTTCATCGCGCCAAAGGGCGCAAGCACATTCAGGAGCAAGCCATGAGCAGGGAAGTCGTCGTCGTCAGCGGTGTGCGTACCGCCATCGGAACCTTCGGAGGCAGCCTCAAGGACCATACCCCGACCCAGCTCGGCGCGATGGTCGTGCGCGAATCGGTGGCCCGGGCCGGGATCGGCCCGACCGACGTGCACCATGTGGCCTTCGGCCATGTCATCAACACCGAGCCGCGCGACATGTACCTCGCCCGGGTAGCGGCGCTCGACGGCGGGCTCGACAAGTCGACGCCGGCCATGACCGTCAACCGGCTTTGCGGCTCGGGCCTGCAGGCCATCGTCTCCTGCGCCCAGTCGATCCTGCTGGGCGACGCCGACGTCGCGCTGGCCGGCGGCGCCGAAGTCATGAGCCGCGGCCCCTACAACCTGCCGACGGCCCGCTTCGGCCAGCGCATGGGTGACGGCCGCCTGGTCGACATGATGGTCGGCGCCCTGCACGATCCGTTCGAGACCATCCACATGGGCGTCACCGCCGAGAACGTCGCGTCGAAATGGGGCATCACCCGCGAAGAGCAGGATGCGCTGGCGGTCGAGAGCCACCGCCGCGCGGCGGCGGCCACCGAGGCGGGCTATTTCCGCGACCAGATCCTGCCGATCGAACTCAAGTCGCGCAAGGGCACGATCACCTTCGCGGCCGACGAGCATGTGCGCGCCGGCGCCTCGGTCGAGGACATGGCCAAGCTCAAGCCGGTGTTCGTGCGCGAGAACGGCACCGTGACCGCCGGCAACGCCTCGGGAATCAACGATGGCGCGGCCGCCGTCGTCCTGATGGAGCGCAAGGCCGCCGAGGCGCGCGGCCTTGCGCCGATGGCCCGGCTGGTCGCCTATGCGCACGCCGGCGTCGACCCGGCCTACATGGGCATCGGCCCGGTGCCGGCATCGCGCAAGGCGCTCGAGCGCGCCGGCCTGAAGGCGGCCGACATGGACGTGATCGAGGCCAACGAGGCCTTCGCCGCACAGGCGCTGGCCGTGTGCCGCGACCTCGACCTCGACCCCGCCAAGGTCAACCCGAACGGTTCGGGGATCTCGATCGGCCACCCGGTCGGCGCGACCGGCGCGATGATCACCGTCAAGGCGATCTACGAGTTGCAGCGCACCGGCGGGCGCTATGCGCTGGTCACCATGTGCATCGGCGGCGGCCAGGGTATCGCCGCGATCTTCGAACGCACCTGATCCGTCGTCGGGCCGGCTGCGCCGCCGCGAGCGGCAGCGTGGCCGGCCGGTAGTCCTGCAGGAAGCAGGGTTCCGCTCTATGGGGACTCCGCCGTGGTATCCGACCGCTATGAGCTCTTTGCTGCGCTGAAACTGCTTCGGCGCGGCTACACCCTCGTGCGCTTCAGCGAATCGCCGCGCGGCTGCGCGGTGGCCGGCGCGATCCTCTGGTCCTCGTTCCCCGACCTGCAGAAGTACCACCTGATCGAGCCGGTCGACAATCCCGATGGCTTCGAGGGCATCGAGTACTACCGGATCGCGCCGGCCGGCGTGGCCTTCGAGGCGCGGCTGCAGCGCTGGTGGCGGGGCCTGTCGCCCTGGCAGCGGATCGCGCTGCGGTTGCTCGGCTGAAGTTCTTCCGTGGCAAAGGCGCCTGCGACCGCATCGCGCCGCCCCGACGCTTTTTCTTTTCAAAGGCGCCTGCGACCACGTCGCTGCGCTCCGACGCTTTTCGGTGGCAAAGGCGCCTGCGACCACGTCGCTGCGCTCCAGTGTGGCGGCCGGCTTCGCCGTCGTCCTGCGATGCTCGCGAGCCAGCCCCGCGCCTGTCGGCGCGCGTCAGTCTCGCTGCGCTTCTCGGCGCCACACCAGTCGCTGCGCGCCGCGGCCGCAGTCGCCTTTGTCGTGGCCGTAGTGGTGCGCGGGCAGTGCTTGCCCGAAGGGGCGCGAAGATGAGTTGGCCGCGGGGCCGGCTGTGCGAGCACCGCAGTGCAGTCGGCGCAGCCGGAAGACCGAGGACGACGACGGACGCCTGGCGCAGCGCCCCCATGGCCCAGACTACGACGACGGATACCCCCGAGGCGGCGAGGCCTGGAGTATTCAGGCGAGCGCGGAGAAAGCGGCGCCGGCTGCCTCCAGGGTGTGGGCGATGTCCTCGTCGGAGATCGCCGACGAGAAGAAGAAGGCCTCGACCGGCGAAGGCGGCAGGTAGACACCGGCCTCGAGCATGGCGTGGAAGAAGCGCCGGAAGCGCTCGACGTCCTGCTGCTGGGCCGCGGCGAAACCGGCCGGCACTTCCGGGCGGAAATACATGCCGGCCATGCCACCGATGCTCTGCGCGCTGAAGGCAACACCGGCGCGGGACGCCGCATCGCACAGGCCCGCAACCAGGCGCTCGCAGCGCGCGCCGAGCCGATCGAAGAAGCCGTCGACCGAGATCAGCTCGAGCGTGGCGAGGCCGGCGGCCATCGCGATCGGGTTGCCCGACAGGGTGCCGGCCTGGTACACCGGCCCGAGCGGTGCGAGGTGGTCCATGATCGCGGCCGGCCCGCCGAGCGCGCCCACCGGCATGCCGCCGCCGATGACCTTGCCGAATGTGCTGATGTCGGGCACGACCCCGACCAGTGATTGCGCACCTCCGAGGGCGACGCGGAAACCCGACATGACCTCGTCGAATATCAGCAGCGCGCCATGCTGGTCGCAGAGCGCGCGCAGGCCCGCCAGGAACTCCGGCGCCGGGCGGATCAGGTTCATGTTGCCCGGCATCGGCTCGATGATGACGCAGGCGATCTCGCCGGGATGCGCCTCGAAGAGCGCCGCCACGGTATCGAGCTCGTTGAACTGCGCGACCAGGGTATGCCGGGCGAGGTCGGCCGGCACCCCGGCCGAGCTGGGCGTGCCGAAGGCGAGCGCGCCCGATCCCGCCTTGACCAGCAGGCTGTCGCCGGTGCCGTGGTAGCAGCCCTCGAACTTGATGATCGCGTCGCGCCCGGTATGGCCGCGGGCGAGCCGGATCGCCGACATCGTCGCTTCGGTGCCCGAGCTGGTGAAGCGCACCTTCCCGACCTGGGGATAGAGGGCGCAGATCCGCTCGGCGAGCTCGGTCTCCATCCGGTTCGGCGCGCCGAACGAGAGCCCGTCGGCGACGGCGCGCTGGACCCTGGCGAGCACGTCGGGATGGCCGTGGCCGACGATCATCGGCCCCCAGGAGCCGAGGTAGTCGATATAGCGCCGGCCCTCGACGTCCCACAGGTGGGCGCCTTCGGCGCGGGCGATGAAGCGCGGCGTGCCGCCGACGGCCCGGAACGCGCGTACCGCCGAGTTGACCCCGCCGACGAGGACTCGCTGGGCACGTTCGAATTCGGTGGCGTTGCTGCTCATGGGGAACATTCCGGCAAGGGCGTCGTACCCGACGCGATGACCGGTATTGTCCCGGTTTCACGCCGGCCCGGCCAGCCGGTGCATGACCGGCCCGGCCCGCCGCGATCGCGACGCTCCCCTGCGCCGCGCGGGCGCCGGCCCCCGCCCTGCTGCCGAATCACTCTGCCTGCGCAAGCCGCTCGCGCAACTCCGTCTTGAGTACCTTGCCGTTGTTGTTCTTGGGCAGCGATTCGACGAAGACGTAGCGCTTGGGCCGCTTGAAGCGGGCGATCATGCCGAGGCAATGCGCATCGAGCGCGGCTGCATCGACCGATGCACCCGGACTCGCCCTGACGAAGGCGACGACCCGCTCGCCCCAGCGCGGATCGGGCTCGCCGATCACGGACACTTCGGCGACGCCGGGATGGGTGAGCAAGGCCTCCTCGACTTCGCGTGGATAGATGTTGGTGCCGCCGCTGATGACCAGGTCCTTGGATCGGTCCTTCAGCGTCAGGTAGCCATCGGCGTCGAGCACGCCGAGGTCGCCCGTCCACAACCAGCCATCGCGCAAGGCGGTGGCGCTCGCATCCGGGTTGCGCCAGTAGCCCGACATCACCACGTCGCCACGCACCACCACTTCGCCGACTTCGCCGGCCGGCAGCGCACGGCCCGCCTCGTCGACCACCCGGACTTCGACGCTGGCCTGGGCGCGGCCGACCGATGCCAGGCGATCGCGATAGCGGGGATCGTCGACGTCGCCATGATCGGCGCGCGACAGGAAGGTGATCGTCATCGGGCTCTCGCCCTGGCCGTAGATCTGCACGAAACGCTGGCCGAAGCGCTCGATCGCCGCCTCGATGTCGGCGAGGTACATCGGCCCGCCACCATAGACGATCGTGGCGATGCCCTCGCCGCGCGACCCGGACGCGGTGGCCGCATCGAGCAGGAGCCCGACCATGGTGGGCGCCGCGAACATCGCCACCCGGCCATGCCGGGCCGCGAGCGCCAGCACCTCGCCGGCGTCGAAGCCGTCGCCGCGGGTGAGCACATGGCGCGCGCCCGCCAGCACATGGGCCATGTTGTAGAGGCCGGCGCCATGCGACAGCGGTGCGGCATAAAGTGCGGCATCCTCGCCGTCGACCGGCGCGACTTCGGCGGCATAGTTGAGCGACATCACCTGCAGGTTGCGATGGCTGAGCATCACGCCCTTCGGGCGGCCGGTCGTGCCCGAGGTATAGAAGAGCCAGGCGAGGTCCTCGGGCGCGCGTTCGGCCGGCGCCTCGAAGCCGTTCGCGGCGGACGGCCCGGCAAGACTCGTCGATTCGAGGATGCGGTGTTGCGCGACGCCCGCTTCGAGCAGCGCCGGACCGTGGCTCGCATCGGTGATGCACACGCCGCAATCGGCATCGTCGAGGATCCACGCCGCCTCGACAGCATGCAGCTTGGCATTGATCGGCACCACCACGAGGCCGGCCCACCACGCCGCGTACATCCACACCAGGTAGGAAGGGTCGTTGTACATGAACAACCCGACCCGTTCGCCGGGCCGCAAGCCGTGGTCGGCCAGCAGCCGCCGGGCATTGACGGCCGCCTGGCCGGCGAAGCCGCGATAGTCGCAGACCAGTTCGGTGCCGCTGAAGATGGCCGGCCGCTGCGGCCAGCGATGGGCCGCACGATGCAGCCAGTTCGCGAGATTCATTCCTGTCGTCCTGTGGGGCAGCCGGACTTCGTGTCCGATCCCCGTAGAATCACCGAATCCGGCGACAAATCCAAGGATGGAGACATGCAAGGCAAGCAACACGAATCCGGGTTCGACCCCGCCCTCGGCACGGTAGGCACCGAGGTCGATGGCCACCTGCTGCTGATCACGATCGATCGCGCAGCCAAGTACAACGGCTTCACCCCGCAGATGGCCCGCCAGCTGGCGCAGGCCTACGAGCAACTCGAGACCGATCCCGCGCTGCGCGTCGCGGTGGTGCGGGCAGCCGGCAGGCATTTCACCGCGGGCCTCGACCTGCCGCGCTTTGCCGAGAACATGAAGGCGGGCCGCTCAAGCTGGCCCGAGGAACTCGTCAATCCGATGGACCTCACCGATCGGCGGCGCACCAAGCCGGTGGTCTTCGCGGTCAAGGGGATCTGCTACACCCTGGGCATCGAGCTGATGCTCGCCGCCGAAGTCGTGGTGGCCGCCGACGACTGCCGCTTCTCGCAGCTCGAGGTCAACCGGGGAATCATGGCCACCGGCGGCGCGACCCTGCGCATGACCGAGAGGGCGGGCTACGGCAATGCGATGCTCTACCTGCTGACCGGCGATGAATTCGACGCGGCCACCGCGTTGCGGCTCGGCTTCGTGCAGAAGGTGGTGCCGGCCGGCCAGGAAGAGGCCGAGGCGATCGCGATCGCGGGGCGGATCGCCGCGAACGCACCGCTCGCGGTGCGCGAAACGATCCGCAATGTCCGCAAGCGGATCGAGGAAGGCCCGCTCGCGGCGCAGGCCGAGTTCGGCAAGGTCCAGTCCGGGCTCGCGTCGAGTTCGGACGCCGCCGAAGGCGTGGCTTCCTTCGTCGAGCGCCGCCCCGCGAAGTTCACCGGCGCCTGATCAGCGCACCCGGCGTGCCGTGGGTAGCGGCGCCCGGGACCGACAGTTTTCAGGCGTCGGCGAGCATGCCGGCGGCAACCAGGGCATCGCAACGCGACGCCGGCAGCGGCGCGGCGCCAAAGGCGTGGGCGCCGCTGCCGCGGCTGGCGATCCAGTCGGCGGAGAAATCCGCGCAGCCGAACTCGGCCAGCGCCGCCCCGCCGAACGCGATCGCGAGCTGCTCGGCGCACCACCGCGCCTCGCCCGGGTCGCCGGCGCGCAGGCGCTCGAGCGCCTGTTGCGCATTCGCCAGCGCCGGGCCCTCCAGCCCGGCCCGGAACAGCGCCTGCGCGGCCGCGATCGCGTCGGTGTCGCGAGCAGCGGCGCGCTGCAGGTCGAGTGCGATCACGTTGCCCGAGCCCTCCCAGATGCCGTTGAGGGGCGACTGCCGGAACGCGCGGGCAAGCGGCGATTCCTCGACGTAGCCGATGCCGCCGAGGCACTCCATCGCTTCGGCGACCAGCACCGGGCAGCGCTTGCAGACCCAGAATTTCGCCAGCGGCGCGAGAATGCGCGCCAGCGCGCGGGCGCCGGGGTCGGTACCGGCGCCATCGAACGCCATCGATACGCGCACCATCATCGCCATCGCGGCGGCGACCTCGAGCACCATGTCGGCAAGCACCTGGCGCATCAGCGGCTGCTCTACCAGGGGCCGGCCGAAGGCGCTGCGATGGCGGGCGTGCCAGATCGCCTGGGACAGGCTCCAGCGCATCGTGCCGGTGGCGCCGCTGACGCAGTCCAGCCGCGTGTGCTGGACCATCTCGATGATGGTCGGGATGCCCCGCCCGCGCTCGCCGACCGGCTCGGCCCAGGCGCCGCGATACTCGATCTCGGCCGATGCGTTCGAGTGGTCGCCCATCTTGTCCTTGAGCCGCTGGATCTCGATCGGGTTGCGGGTGCCGTCGGGACGCCACTTCGGCGCGAGGAAGCAGCTGAGCGCTTCGTCGCCGTCGATCCGGGCCAGGGTCAGGAAACCGTCGGACATCGGGGCCGAGCAGAACCACTTGTGGCCCTCGAGCAGGAAGCCGCCGTCGCCGGCGCGCGCAAGGGTCCGGTTGGCCCGGACATCGGAGCCGCCCTGCTTCTCGGTCATCGCCATGCCAAGCGTGCAGCCCGTCTTCTGCTCGGGCGGCAGGCAGCGCGGGTCGTAGCGCGCGGAGGTGACCCGCGGCTCCCAGCGCGCCGCGACATCGGGCTGGTGGCGCAGGGCCGGCACCGACGCATAGGTCATCGATACCGGGCAACCGTGGCCGGCGTCGGCCTGGGTCAGCATGAACAGCAGCAGGCTGTGCGCGAGATGGCCACCGGCCGGCGCGGTCCAGGCGATCGAGCTGGCGCCGGCCTCGATCGAGAGCCGCATCAGTTCATGGTAGGCGGGATGGAAGTCGACTTCGTCGATGCGCCGGCCGACCCGGTCGAAGGCGCGCAGGCGCGGGACGTCGGCATTGGCCTGCTCGCCCCACTGCAGCACCTGCGCGCTGCCGACCCGCGCGCCGAACGCGGCGAGTCGATCCTGGTGGGCAGCGTCGACGCCGGGCGCGGCGAGCGCGGCCAGCAGGCGGTCACCGGTGTAGAGATTCGCCCCCACCAGCGCATCGGGCTGGTTGTCTACCTGGTGGGTGGCCAGGGTCGTGCGAGGGCGATAGGGATCGATGGGCATGGCGAGCCTCCTCGGAGCCGTTGCATCGGCCCCGTCGAAGCTGCGCCAGGACCGCTACTGGAAGAAATCCTTGACCCGATCCATCCAGCCGCGGGTCTGCGGACTGTGCTTGGGGTCGGTGAGGGTCGCGTCGAAATCACGCAGCATGGCCTTTTGCTTGTCGCTCAGGCGTACCGGCGTCTCGACGGCGACATGCGCGTAGAGATCGCCCGGATAGGCCGAACGCAGCCCCTTGATGCCCTTGCCGCGCAGCCGGAAGGTCTTGCCGGTCTGGGTGCCTTCCGGCAATTCGATCTCGGCCCGCCCGGTCAGGGTGGGCACCCTCACTTTACCGCCGAGCGCCGCGGTTGTCATGGAGATGGGGATCTCGCAATGGAGATCGTCGCCGTCGCGCTGGAAGACCGTGTGCTCCCGGATGCGGATCTCGACGAAGAGGTCCCCCGGCGGGCCGCCGTTGACGCCGGGCTCGCCGTTGCCGGCCGAGCGGATCCGCATCCCGTCCTCGATTCCGGCCGGGATGTTGACCTCGAGGGTCTTCTGCTTCTTGATCCGCCCCTGGCCCTCGCAGGCCGTGCATGGCTCGGGAATCACCTTGCCGCTACCGTGGCAGGTCGGGCAGGTCTGCTGGATCGAGAAGAATCCCTGCTGGACGCGAACGCTGCCCTGGCCGTTGCAGGCATGGCAGGTCTTGGGCTGGGTGCCGGGCTTCGCGCCCGAGCCCTTGCAGGTGGTGCAGCGATCCCAGGACGGCACCCGGATCTCGGTGGTGTGGCCGTTGGCCGCTTCCTCGAGCGAGATCTCCATCGCGTAGCGCAGGTCGGCGCCACGGTAGACGTTGTTGCGCCCGCCGCCGGCGCGACCGGCGCCGAAGATGTCGCCGAAGATGTCGCCGAACACGTCCGAGAAGCCGCCCGCGCCACCCGCCCCTCCGGCGCCGGGGAAGCCGCCCGCATTGGGGTCGACGCCGGCATGGCCGAAGCGGTCGTAGGCCTCGCGCTTGGCCGGCTCGGACAGGATCTCGTAGGCCTCCTTGGCCTCCTTGAACTTGGCCTCGGCCGACTTGTCGTTCGGATTGCGATCGGGATGGTGTTTCATCGCGAGCTTCCGATAGGCCTTCTTCAGGTCATCGGCGGTCGCGTTCTTCGGCACCCCGAGTACGTCGTACAGATCACGCTTGGCCATCGGCCCGCCCTTGCAATCCGATCATTGCCCCCATTGCCCCGTCTCGTCGAAAGCGGCAACGACCGGCGTCTCCCGACACCGGCCGCGCGCTGGAAAAACTCCCGCCGGCATCGTGCCGGCGGGCCTGTTCGCGTCGATCAGGAATCGCGCTTGACCTCGCGGAAGTCGGCATCGACGACATCGTCGCCGCTCGCGCGGACGGTATCGTCGGCGGCCGGCTGCTCCGGCGCCGCGCTTTCCTGCTGCGCCGCGTAGATCTTCTCGCCGAGTTTCTGCGATGCGACCAGCAGCGCCTGCGACTTGGCGTCGATCTCGTCCTTGTCCTCGGTCGCGAGCGCGGCCTCGAGTTCGGTCACCGCGGTCTCGATGGCGGTCTTCTCGTCGGCCTCGATCTTGTCGCCATGCTCCTCGACCGATTTCCGGACCGAATGCACCAGCGCCTCAGCCTGGTTGCGCGCATTGGCCAGCTCGACGCGCTTGCGGTCTTCCTCGGCGTTGGTTTCGGCGTCACGGACCATGCGCTCGACCTCGTCGTCCGACAGGCCCGAGTTCGCCTTGATCGTGATCTTGTTTTCCTTGTTGGTCGCCTTGTCCTTGGCCGACACATGCAGGATGCCGTTGGCGTCGATGTCGAAGGTGACCTCGATCTGCGGCAGGCCGCGAGCGGCCGGCGGGATGCCCTCGAGGTTGAACTCGCCCAGCAGCTTGTTGCCCGAGGCGATCTCGCGCTCGCCCTGGAAGACCTTGATGGTCACCGCCGGCTGGTTGTCGTCGGCCGTCGAGAAGACCTGCGAGTACTTGGTCGGGATCGTGGTGTTGCGCTTGATCATCGCGGTCATGACGCCGCCGAGGGTCTCGATGCCCAGGGTCAGCGGGCTGACGTCGAGCAGCAGCACGTCGGTGCGATCGCCCGAGAGCACCGCCCCCTGGATCGCGGCGCCCACGGCCACCGCCTCGTCCGGGTTGACGTCGCGACGCGGCTCCTTGCCGAAGAAGGCCTTGACCTTCTCCTGGACCTTGGGCATCCGGGTCATGCCGCCCACGAGGATGACGTCGTCGATGTCCGCCGCCTTCAGGCCGGCATCGGTGATCGCCTTGCGGCACGGCTCGATGGTCCGCTCGACGAGCTCGTCGACCAGCGCCTCGAACTTGGCGCGGGTGAGCTTCATGTTGAGGTGCTTCGGACCCGATGCGTCGGCCGTGATGTAGGGCAGGTTCAGCTCGGTCTGCTGGCCCGACGAGAGTTCGATCTTGGCCTTCTCGGCCGATTCCTTCAGGCGCTGCAGCGCGAGCACGTCCTTGCCGAGGTCGACGCCCTGCTCCTTCTTGAACTCCGCGATCACGTAGTCGATGACCCGCTGGTCGAAGTCCTCGCCACCGAGGAAGGTATCGCCGTTGGTCGAGAGCACTTCGAACTGCTTCTCGCCGTCCACGTCGGCGATCTCGATGATCGACACGTCGAAG
>CAYZBJ010000086.1:0-16979 GCA_964476625.1 uncultured Burkholderiaceae bacterium
CTTCACGACACTGGCCCTGGAAGCTGAGGCTGGTCACGATCTTCATGGCTGGTCTCCTGTAGGGGTGGATTGCGCCGAGGCCGGCGCGAATTCGGTCGATACTCGTTGACATTTTCCGATATAGGTTGATATAAACGTAAATAGCCCGCGAATGTCAACCCCCTGGATGTCGATCCTTCGGATGCCTGCACCCGTCGAGCCCACCTTCGAGACCACGCTGCTGGTGCGCGACACCTGCCTGTGCCTGCATGCGCAGCGGGCAGCGCGCGCGCTCGCGCGTCGCTTCGACATCGCCCTGAAGCCCGTCGGCCTCACCAGCGGGCAGTTCTCCCTGCTCATGTCGCTCAACCGTCCGGAGCCGCCGAAGCTGGGCAGCGTGGCGGCGCTGCTGGCGATGGACAGGACGACGCTGACCGCCAATCTCAAGCCGCTCGAGCGCCGTGGAATGGTCGCAACCTCAGTCGATCCGACCGACCGGCGCGCCCGCCTGCTGCGGCTCACGCCGGCGGGTCGAAGGGCGCTCGGGAAGGCAGTGCCGATCTGGCGGCGTGTCCATGCGCAGATCGAAGCGGAGTTGTCGAGCCCGGATCAGTTGCGCGCCGAACTTGGCTTGCTGTCGGATTCGGAGAGCCGGGGCAGCGGCTCCGGGGCAGCCCGGTAACGACTCGGACGACTCGGACGACTCGGGGCGCCCGAACCGGGGCGGTCCGTTGCGCGGCTCACCCGCTCAGCGAGCCTGCGTGTCGAGCCAGATGGTGACCGGCCCCTCGTTGACGAGCGCTACCTGCATTTCGGCGCCGAAGCGACCGTTGGCGACCTGCACGCCGAGTGCGGCGATCTGCCTGGAGAAATGCTCGTACAGACGGCGGCCGTCATCCGGGGGCGCGGCGTTCGAAAAGCCCGGGCGGTTGCCCCGGGTTTCGGCAGCCAGGGTGAACTGGCTGACGACCAGCGCCTCGCCGCCGACATCGAGCAGGGAGCGGTTCATCCGTCCCTCGTCGTCGGGGAAGATGCGCAGGTTGACCGTCTTGCGCGCCAGGCGCTCGGCTTCCTTCACGGCATCGCCTTGCATGGCGCAGACCAGCACCAGGATTCCAGGACCGATTTCTCCGGTCACTTCGTCGTCGACGGTGACCGATGCGCGGGAGACCCGCTGGATGAGGCATCTCATGGGAAAGGGCTCTTCGTGGATTCGTGTTCCGCGTCGTGCCGTGCCGACCGGGTGGGGTCTACGCGAACTGGCGAACGAGCATCAGTCCGGCGAACAGGGCGCCGATCGACACGATGACGGAAAGCAGGACGTAGATGGCGGCTGCCCAATGGCTGCCACGCTCGAGCATCAGGGCTGCATCGAGAGAGAAGGCGGAGAAAGTGGTGAAGCCGCCGAGGATGCCGGTGGTCAGGAACAGGCGCCAGAGCGCTCCGGGGTCGACCTTCAGCGCGAAGAGTTCGACGAGCAGGCCCATCACGAAGGACCCCACGATGTTCACGCCCAGGGTTCCGAAGGGGAAGCCCGGCCCGAACAGCGCGAGCGCTGCGACGTTGACGCCGTGTCGCATGGCGCCGCCGAGGCCGGCGCCGAGGAAGATGATCAGGTAGGCATGCATGGGTTCAGTCCCCGGTCTGGCGATCGAGGGTTGGGCTGCCCCTGCTCATAACGTTCCCACCCTCATGTTGATCGGCCAGGTCACCAGCCGGCTCGAAGTCGGCTCGCCCCAGAGCGCGGCAAGCTCCCCGGCGAAGGCCGCCAGGATATCGTCGCGTCCGGCGTCCGATAGCCGCTGCACGGCGCTCCAGGTCGAGACGTAGCCGAGGAATTCGTCGAGTTGCCATGACATGTGGATTGCCAGGGCAGGGGCATCGAACTCCGCGAACGGAAAGCTCATGTCGCGATAGCCGTTGTCGACCAGCTTGCGCTCCGGTGGCCACCAGGGCCCGATCCCGTCGTGGTAGAAGCGCTCGAAGCGCGCCTGGACTTCGCCCTCGAGCCGGAGCACGCCGTAGCTGACCAGGGCGATCACCGCGTCTTCACGGGCGATCCGCCGCACTTCCGCGTAGAAAGCGGGGAGGTCGAACCAGTGCGCCGCCTGCGCGGCGGTGACCAGGCTGGCGCAGTGGTCCGGCAGGGGGAGCTTCTCGGCCGGAGCGCAGAGGTAGCGCACACCGTCCCGGGGACGTGCATTGGCGATCTGCTCGACGCTCGGATCGATGCCCACGATCTCGTCGAAATGCGCAGCCAGCTGGCCCGTGAGCTGGCCATTGCCGCAGCCCACATCGACGGCGCGGTCGCGCGAAGGCGCCGATTCGGCGAGGAAGCGGGCAAGCTCCGCGGGGTACTCGGGCCGGAAGCGCGCGTACGCGCGCCCGCCTCGGTCGAACCAGTTCCTGCTCTTGTTGTCGGTCGGCATCGCTGGACTTTCGCCGTGCGCCGTGGCGCTGTCAATCCACGCCGACCACGATGTCGTGCTCGCCGTTCCCCTCGAGGCGGACGACGTCGTCGTTCGACGGCTTGCCGTTCATGGTGATACCGGCTCTTGCCCCGCGCCTGACCTCGATGCGATAGACGGCCTGGTCGATGCGCAGTACGGCGGAGAAGCCCGTCCAGGCGGCAGGCAGGGCCGGCACCAGCCTGAGCATTTCACCCTCGCGCTGGATGCCGAGGATCGCCTCGACCCCGGCGCGGTAGAGCCAGCCGGCCGAGCCGGTGTACCAGGTCCAGCCGCCGCGCCCGGCCTGCTCGCCGGCGGAGTAGACGTCGGCGGCGGCCACATAGGGCTCGACGCGATAACGCGTGGCGGCTTCCAGGTCGGCCGCGCGATTGATCGGATTGAGCATCGAGAACATTCGATAGGCCTCGTCGGCCTTGCCCAACCTCGCAAGCGCGACCACCAGCCATGCCGCGGCATGGGTGTACTGGCCGCCGTTCTCCCGCACGCCCGGCGGATAGCTCTTGATGTAGCCCGGCTCGCGGTCCGTGTGTTCGAAGGGCGGCGTGAACAGGCGCACGATACCCAGTTCGCCATCGACCAGCATCTCCACCGCCTTGCCGACGCCTTGCTCGGCGCGTTGCCGATCGCCCGCGCCCGAGAGCACCGCCCAGGACTGGGCGATCGAATCGATCCGGCATTCATCGGAGAGCCTCGAGCCGAGTGCCGAGCCATCGTCGTAGGTGCCACGGCGATACCATTCGCCGTCCCAGCCGTGGGCCTGCAGGGCCTTCTCCAGCTGCCTGGCATGTCCGCGCCACGCCGCTGCCCTCGGCTTGTCGCCGCGGCGGTCCGCGATCGACGCGAAGTCGCGCAGCGTCTTGAGCAGGAACCAGCCGAGCCAGACGCTCGTGCCTGCGCCTTTCTCGCCGACCCGATTCATGCCGTCGTTCCAGTCGCCGCCGAGGATCAGGGGCAGCCCATTGGCGCCGGTCCGCATCATCGCCAGGCCGAGGGCGCGCGCGCAATGCTCGTAGAGCGTCGCGCTTTCATCCGAAGGTTCTGGCGTGAAGAAGGCGTCGTGGGCGCCTTCGCCCAGGGCCGGCCCCTCGATGAAGTCCATGTTCTCGTCGAGGATCGCGTCGTCCCCGGTGGTCTTCACGTAGTGATGCGTTGCATGCGCGAGCCACACCACGTCGTCCGAGATGGTGGTTCGTACGCCCGCCCCGCTTTCCGGCAGCCACCAGTGCTGGACGTCGCCGTCGGCGAACTGCCGGCCTGCGGCATTGAGGATCTGGGATCGTGCAAGGGACGGGTCATGCAGGAGCATGGCGAGTGTGTCCTGCAACTGATCCCGGAAGCCGTAGGCCCCGCTTGCCTGGTAGAAGGCGGCCCGGGCATGGATGCGGCAGGCGAGCGCCTGGTAGGGAAGCCAGACGTTGATCATGGCGTCGAAAGCGGGATCGGGCGTCTTCACCTGGAGCGCACCGGTGAATGCCGCCCACGCGTCGCGGTTGGCCCCGAGGCGGGCATCGAAATCCCGGCCGAGGTGTCTTGCGGCCAGCGCGGCGGCCGCCTCGCTGGAGTCCGCGTCCCCGAGGACGAAATGTACGGCAGCGGTAGCGCCCGGCGCGATCTGCACATCACAGGCAAGCACGGCGCAGGGATCGCTGCTGGGATGGACGGCGCCGGATAGTGATGATCCCGATCGCGCCGTTGCGGGCGCAGTGGTCGAGCCACCCGCGCCAATGAACTCCGCGCGGTCGCAAGTGAAGGTCTGCTCGGTGCCGTCGCAGGCGAGGAACGCGGTACGGTCGCCGAAGGCGACGTGGTAGGGATTGCGCGCGGTCAGGGCACCGGTTTGCGCGTCGCGCCCCGGCACGATGAAGGGCGTGGCGTGTGCGCGCTTGTTGCCCAGCACCCATTCGACATAAGCGTAGACCCTCAACCGGGCGGGCTTGTCGCCGAAGTTCTCCAGCGTCAGGCGCTGCGCCTTCACCGGATCGGCCGGATCCACCATCTGGACCAAGGTCGCCGCGACGCCGCTGCGACGGGCCGAGAAGGTCGACACGCCGCAGGCGTGCCTGGCCTCGTAGACGATGGCGGGATCGCGCAGCAGGCAGGCCATCGGCGAGAACGCCTCGCCGCTGTCGAGATCATGGACGTAGATGCCCTCGCCGGGTCGGTTCGTCACGGGGTCGTTCGACCAGGGGCTGAGCTGGAAGTCCCGACTGTTGCGGCTCCAGGTGAACGACGCACCTTCCGACGAGGTATGGAAGCCGAAATCACGGTTGGCGATCACGTTGATCCACGGTTGTGGTGTCACCGTGTGTCCGGCAAGACGCACCACGTACTCACGGCCGCCGTCGGCGAAGCCACCGAAGCCATTCCAGAATGCGAGATCGTCGCCGTTGGCGACGGGAACCGGCACGTCCGGCCACGGCCGCGCGGGCAAGGGCAAACCGCGTGGCCTGGCAGCCGCCTCGACGCGCTCGACCTGGTCGAGGATCGGTCCGTTGCGTGTGTGGAGCACGACACGGGCGGCGGCGATCAGCGCCGGGTACGCGTTGCCGCTCATCAGGTCGCGGCGCAATGCGAAGATGTGATGGCGCGGTCCGAGCGCGCTGCCGCGCAGGCGGGCGCTCTCGCAAAGCTGTTCGATCGCCTGCTGCAGGTCCTGGACATAGGAGGCGGCCTGTTCGTTGACGACGACGAGATCGAACACCAGTCCCCGGGCGCGAAGGTACTGCTGCATCTGCAGTGCGGAAGCGACGATCCCGAGGTCGGCGATGCCGCCGATGCGCAGGGCGAGGATCGGGAAATCCCCGGAAATCGACAGTGGCCACAACGTCGACTGGCGACCAAGGCCGGCGGCGATGGCCTCGGGCGGTGCGCGCAACACCGGATCGGGATAGAGCAGGAACCGGGCGAGCTTCTGGACACCCGCCGCATCGGCGAGGCTCAGTCCCACATGGCGAGCCTGTACCTGCGAGCGGGTCCAGGCGAGCGTTTCCTGGCGCCGGAAGCTGTCGGGATGGGCCAGGCGGTGTACATCGGCTTCGATCTCGGCGCGATTCGAGGCGGTGACGGTCCAGAACGTCAGCGATACCTCCCGGCGGGCCGGCACGCGCAAGCCGACGCGCAAGGCCATCACGGGGTCGAGCGTAAAGCCGGCGGATCCGCAGAGTCGTGCGCCTTGGTCGAACGCAGCGGCGTTGGCGATCGACCGTCCGCGACCGATGAACGCGCGGCGATCGGTTTCCGCCTCGATTTCGCGGGCCACGCCCGCATCGGCAGTGACGAAATGGGCGAGCATGGCCGCCGGGTCGGATGGCGAGCGCCGGCGCCGCTCCGCGAAGACGGTGGCGCCGTCTTCCCCGATCGTGGTCTTCACGAACATCTTCGAGAATGCGGGATGGGCAGCGTCGGCTGCTTCCGGGGCCAGCGCCAGCTCGGCGAACGACGTCACTTCGAGACGGCGGTCCTGGTCACTGTCGTTCCAGAGCGTGATGCGCCGCGCTTCGCCGTTGCCTTCGGAGACCACGAGGCAGTCCATCTCGGAGCGCAGGGTTCCGACCGTCTTGGCGAAGCTCGCCTTGTCGTCGCGAAAGAATGCGTGGCAGATCTCGCCCGGTGCGCGCTTGGGCTCGGCGGTGGCCGACCACCAGTCACCGGTACTCGGGTCGGAGATCAACAGGAATGTGCCGGTACGTTCCTCGCTCGGATCGGCGTGCCAACGCGTGACGGCCAGCTCGCCAGTGCGGCTGTAGCCGGCGCCGGTCGCCGTCAGCATGACGCAGTAGTGGCCGTTCGACATCACGGTGGTGGCGCGTGGGGCGATGAGCGGATCGAAGACGAGGCGCGAGTCGGGGCGGGCGTCGGCCAGCGTGGGTTGGGCCTGGTCGCTCGCCTCGGCGCGGATCGGCATGGCGGGCACCGTTCGCGGCGCCCTTTCCTGCAGGAGGAGCTCGGCGGCTTCGATCACCGGGTCGGCGTGGAAGCGTTCGCGCATGCGGCCCTCGAAAACGACGTTGGCGACGGCGACGATCGACATGCCATGGTGGTGCGCCATGTAGTTCCGCACGACGGCACAGCGCACGCCCTGCGGAAGGCGGCTAGCCGTGAAGTCGACTGCGTCGTGAAAGCCGTAGCGGCCCAATGCGCCGAGGGATCGCAGCCGGGCGAGGTTGGCGACCGCCTGGGCTGGACGGAGCTGCGCCGCGAGCAGGCTGGCGTAGGGTGCGATCACGGTGTCCAGCGCCAGTCCTCGCTTGAGTCCCAGTCCGGGGACGCCGAAGTTGGTGTACTGGTAGGTCATCTCGTGGTCGCGAGCGTTGTAGGCGGCTTCCGAGATTCCCCAGGGCACTCGCTTTTCATGCCCGTAGGCGATCTGTCTAGCGATGGCCAGCCTGCTGCTCTGGTTGAGGATGCTGCCTGGACGTTCCTTCATGACCAGCGACGGCATCAGGTACTCGAACATCGAGCCGGACCACGACATCAGCGCGCCGGAAAAGCCGATGGCCGTCACCGGCCGACCCAGGCGGAACCAGTGCCGGGTCGGCAGATCACCCTTGGCGACGGCGAACAGGCTCGTCAGCCGTGCCTCGGAGGCAAGCAGGTCATAGCAGGATTCATCGAGCTGGCGTTCCTCGACCCGGTAGCCGATCGAGAGCAGCTTTCGGTCGAGTCGCATCAGGAAGGAGAAGTCCATCTCGAAGGCGAACCGGCGTGCGCCGTCGCGCAATGCGAGGAGCCTCGGGAGCAGCTGGCCGACCCCGCCCTCGTCGGTATGCGCGTCGTCGAGATGCGACTTGCAGGCGTTCTCCAGCTTCCGCGCCCACAGCCCCAACTCCTCGCTCGCGGGCGAGCGAATCTCCTCGTCGAGCGCCTTGGCCAGCTTGCTGATGTCGGCCGAGCGTGCGGCCAGGTTGATGGTGCGGATGGAAGCCGTTCCCGGTTCGTGATGCAGCGTATCGACGGCGCGGCGTATCCCCTCGATACGCTCGGCGAGCCGTTGCCGCAGCGGCCTGACGGAGCGGCGGTCATCGGGCAGCGCCTCGAGCGTCTCGCCGAGGATCGCGGCAGCGTCGACGATGCCCTCGAAATCCCCCTGCAGATGCACGACCGGTGCGGTGGCCCAGCCATCGCAGGCGGACGCCACGGCGATCAGGTGCCCGGCGAGATTGCCGCTGTCGACCGAGGAGATATAGAGCGGATGAAGTGGTTCGAGCGTGCGCGTGTCGTACCAGTTGTACAGGTGGCCGCGATGCCGTTCCATCCTTTCCATGGTGGCGAGCGTGCGCTCCAGTCGCCCGATCGCTTCGGCCAGCCCGATCCATCCGAAGTCGCGTGCCGACACCGTGGACAGGAGGTAGACACCAATGTTGGTGGGCGAACTGCGGCCGGCCACCACGGGTTCCGGAGTTTCCTGGAAGTTGTCGGGCGGCAGCATGTGGTGCTCGTCCGTGACGAACGTCTCGAAGAAGAGCCAGGTGCGGCGTGCGATGCGGCGCAACGCGGCCATGTCCCCCGGCGCGACATCGAGTCGGTCCTCCGTCCGCGCCGGGCGGCTGATAAGCCAGGCAAAGGTGGGCGAAGCAGCCCAGAGCAGCGCGAAGAAGGCGGCCGCGATCACCCCGCTGGAGCCGGTGGCCAGCGGAATGACGAGGCTGGCCGCGGCGACCGGGAGCACGCCGGCCATCGCACGATAATGGTCGGCGAGGTCGCGCTTGCCGGAGCCGGCTTCCTGCGAGGCGGTACGCCATTCAAGCAGCCGCTGGCGGCTGAACAGCAGCCGGTGCAGGGTGCGCACGATCGCGTCGCTCATCGACCAGGCGTCATGCGCGATCAGCACGACTCGCGCTGCTACCTGTGCGCCTGCGAAGGCGGCGTCGCGGGCCAACGCGGCGACATGGCTCCTCAGCGTTATCCGGCCATCGCTCGGCAGGATGGAACCGAGCAGCCCGAAAGCCACCGGGAGGAACAGGCTCGCCACCAGCAGCGCCTGCCATTGCATCGCAAGGCCCAGGGGCAGGGTCGACCAGCCTGCGATCGAGGCTGCTACCCACAGGGGCGGGGTGAGCGAGCGGCGCAGGTTGCTGACCATCTGCCAGCGCGACAGGCCGGGTATGCCCGAGCCGGGATCGAGTATCCATGGCAGCAACTGCCAGTCACCGCGCGTCCAGCGGTGATGGCGCGCCGCGTCGTCAAGATAGCGTGTCGGATAGTCCTCGATCACCTCGACGTCGGTGACCAGCGCGGTGCGCGCATAAGCCCCTTCGAGGAGATCGTGGCTGAGCACGGTGTTCTCGGGAACGCGCCCCGCCAATGCCGCTTCCATTGCATCGACGCAGTACAGCCCCTTGCCAGTGAAGATGCCTTCGCCGAAGAGGTCCTGGTAGACATCGGAGACGGCGAAGACATAGGGGTCGAAGCCGCGATTGGTGGAGAAGACGCGTTGGAAGGACGATGCCTCGGCGCCGGCGGTCAGCGACGGCGTAGTACGCGGCTGAAGGATCCCGTAGCCCGAGAAGAGACGTCCGGCCCGCCCGTCGACCGCCGGCCGGTTGAGTGGATGGTCGAGCTTGCCGACCAGCCGGGCGACGGCATCGCGCATGGTGCGCGTGTCGGCGTCGAGCGTCATCACGTACTTCACGTCCGACGGCAGCGCGGTGGCGGGAGCCTGGAAGCTGGTGTGGCGATCGCCGCGCAGCAATGCATTGAACTCGTGCAGCTTGCCGCGCTTGCGCTCCCAGCCCATCCAGCATCCTTGCGCCGGGTTGAGGCGCCTGCGACGGTGCAGCAGGAAGAAGCGGGCATGGCCTTCGCTCGCGTACCGCGCATTGAGCGCGGCCACCTGTTCGTGGGCGTACGCGAGGATGTCGCGATCAGCGGTGGTCTCCTCGACCATGCTGTCCAGCCAATCGGACAGTACCGCGAAGTGCATCTCGCCGCCCATGTTGGCGAGGTGGTGGATCTCCAGGTCACGAACCGCGCGGTCGACGTCATCGCGGCTGCCGATCAGCGTCGGTATGACCACGAAGGTGCGCGCATCCGCAGGCGGTCCATCCCGGTACTCGTAGCCGATCAGGCGGGTTGGCTGGACCAGCATCGAGACGATCGAGTTGAACAGGCCTACTGCCGCCTCGGAGGCCGGTGCGAGAAACATGACGAGCAGCAACGCGATACCGCCGGCGCCGAGTCCGGAGGCCGCCAGCACCGGCGCCACGGCCGCCATCAGCAGGGCGGCCAGCAAGACCACCGGCAGCACGACGCCGACCCAGTTGCTCCTGCGCCAGACGCGGCGAAGGCGCGTGCCGAACGGCATGGTGCAACCGAGCTTGCTCTCCAGTTCGTGTCGCCGGGGTCCGACGAGGAGGTAGCCGGCATCGACGCCACCCGCGCCGTGCGATGCGTCGACTTGCGCTGCCTCGGCGAGCTCCACGACCACGAGTGTCACCTCGTGCTCGTTCCTGTTCGAGCGTTTGGCCAGCATCTCGATGGCACGGCGGTAGGCGTCCCGTGAGGGAAAGTCGAGCGCGGCGAAGTCGGTGCGGGCGCGCAGCACCCGATCGACGTAGCTGACCTGCTCGAACCAGATCGTCCAGTCGATGTCGTCGATGAGGCGCAGGCTCCTGACGATGTTGCCGGTGGTGAGCTTGCTGGTCGATTGATCGGCGTGCTCATCGAGCGTGATCAGTTCGGCGTCGGTTCCGGCAGACTCCAGCGCAGTCTCCAGCCAGCGAAGTGCCTCTCGCGAGGTCTGGGAGCCGTCGCGCACGCGATGGAGGAACTGGGTGGCGAAGGTCCGGTCGTGCGCATATCCGGCGCAGGCCGCGAGAATCGGGACTTCCTGGCCGGGTGGCGCGATCGCGAGCTGGTCGGCTGCCCGATTGGCGGCCAGCTTCATGTCGCGCTCCCGCGAGTCGCGGATCGCCATGCGTCGCAGGTTCTCCACCAGCACGAAGCGCAGCAGCGACGGCAGCGCCCACAGCTCGCCGATATCGAGCGGATATGCGTCCTGGAAGCCGTCGACGATGGTCCGGAACCCATCGGCCGACACTGCGCTGTCGGTCTCCGCGACATAGGCCCACGCGATCGCCAGCGCGCGCGGTACGTCCCGGTCGGGCATCAACGGCAGCTGTCCGTAGAAGCGGGGTGGCAGGTCGCGGTGGACGGCGGTGATCGCTTCCTCGATGACCTGGGAGTTCTCGAGCAGCCAGCTGCCCGCCGAGACCAGGCTCTCGCTTTGCTGCGAGGCCCTGTTGAGCGCCTGCACGACCGCATGGATGCGGCGCGCGTTCTCGTTCGTTCGCCGGCGGGGGTCGAAGCGGCGCAGGCCCGCGAGATGTGCCGCCCTGTCGCGGGCGACGGCTGCGCCCAGCCGCCGCAGGTCGCCGTCGGGGCCGAACGAATAGCGGATCGGAATCTCGATATCGTCGGGCGACGGCACGGGATCAGGCCCGAGTGCCGGGCCCGCGTTGGCATTCGCACGAAGAATCGGCGGAATTCCTTCTCGGGGGACGAGGACATGCTCGGGAGGGCAGGACGAACGGGAATTCGTGCCCGTCCAGATGAGTCCCTAATATGGGGACTTGCGGGGAAATGTCAAATCCGCCGGTGCAGGGCCAGCGGGAGCCGATGGACTCAGCCGGCGTCGGGTTCGAGCCGATATACCCAGAAGCCGCCGACCTGGTGCACCAGGGTCAGGCCCGGGATCGGCTCGATCTGCCTGCGGGGATCGTGGAAGGGCAGGATCCGTCCGATCAGGGTCTGCGCCGAGGCGTCGTCGGTGAGGGCGACGATGCGCAGCCGGCTGTCGTTCGGCCGGTAGGCGGTATAGGCCGCGAAGCCCTCGTTGCGGACCCAGTCGCGCGCACTGTTGATCGATGCGTGCAGGTTGCCGGAGTCGGCCTGATCCTGGAATGCGACGCCGATGCGTTCCGGCGCCATGGCGCCCAGCAGCAGGGCATCGCGGACATGGACGACGAGGTGAACGGCGCGGTCGCCGGCGCGCTCGCGCAGCCGACGGATCCCCTCGTCGCGCGGCGCGAGCAGCGCATCGGTCCAGGCGAGGAACGCGTCGACGGATTCGCCGGTGGCCGACCCGGCTTCCCAGAAGCCCGCTTCGACCTTCTCGATGGCGGGCCGGGCCGCACGCCAGGATGCCGGCAGGGCGAGGGGCGCGCCGACGAGGTGCCGGTCGAAGCGCACCGGCGTCTCGTCGAGCAGACGGAGTTGCCGGGATATGTCCCACCAGGCCAGTACGACGGCGTTCGACGGGAGGTGCTCGCGCAGTGCTTCGCCCAGCTTGACCACTTCGCCGAGCGGCGCCGTGGCGGTGAGGAACGGCTCGTCGAGCGATGGCCGCCATTCGAGGAGCACCGGCCCGGCGGAGCCCTCGGCGATGCTGAGTTCGGCCAGGGTGCGATTATCGTCGTTGGACACGACCCGCGCCTTGCGCAGGGGAGCTCCGGAGCGGGCCAGTGCATCCTGGATACCCGCATCACCGGTCGCTACGGTCGTCCCGTCGACTTCGTAGCGATAGGGGGCTTCGGCCGCACCGCCAGCGCCCTGCATCGACACCGCGCCGACGATCGCGAGCCCGGCTCCCGCGATCACCAGCGCGGCGCCGGCGACGGCACGCATGCTTGCGGTGGCCATGGGGTATCAGTGGCGCTCGGCCCGATCCGCCTTCGGGCGGCGGCGCCACAGCAGGCCCATGCCGGAGAGTGCCAGGAGCCCGCCGATCGCGGCCAGTCCGCCACCGCCGATCGTGCTCGTGACGCGCTGCAGCACCGTGTCGGCCTGAGCATCGCCCGTGCCCAGCGACGATGTCCTGACCTTGCCTTCGAGCGCATCGAGCCGCTTCTCCATGGCAGCCTTCTCGCGCAGCTGGGTGTTCGCGTCGAGGATGAAGGTCTTGCTCTTGAGGAGTTGGGACCAGCCTTCGCTATAGGTGAAGCCGCCGGGGTGCACATGCGCCAGGCCCTTGTAATGCTTGGCGACGTGCTGTTCCCACATCTCCGCGAACTCCCGGTCGACCATGCTCGGGTTGTTCCCGTTGGCTATCAGCAGGCTGAAGAAGCCGCCGGCCTCATCCTTGTCGGGCGCCGGCGGTGCCGGTCGGTTGGTCTTCTGCCCGACGAGCAGGCGCTCGTCGAAGAGGGCTTGCACGATCGGTCGGACTTCCTCGACCACTTCCATGCCGGAGATGATGCCCTTGTCCATCATGTCGAGGTAGGCCTCGGCGAAGCTCGGCGAGTGGCAGCTCGAGCAGGTGCCTTTCCACGCCTCGCGACGATCGGTGAACCACTCATGGCCGAGGTTGTCGGCGATGTTCTTCGTCGGCAGGAAGCCCCAGCGAACCTTGCG
Organism: uncultured Burkholderiaceae bacterium; assembly: GCA_964476625.1. Lineage (GTDB taxonomy): Bacteria > Pseudomonadota > Gammaproteobacteria > Burkholderiales > Burkholderiaceae_E > JAMLIN01. The sequence goes on from CAYZBJ010000086.1 coordinate 12,801, forward strand.
CACGACGTTGTGGGTGAACTCCCCCTTGTACTCCATGTGGCAGAAGGCGCAGGTCGGCGCGGTCTGGCCTTTCTCGATCGCCTGCGAAAGCGGGGCGTGCCAGTCCCAGGTGTCGCCGCGGGTCTGGTAGTTCACCCCGTGGCGAGAAAGCATGTAGGCCTCGAACTCGTTGTGGTCGACGCCGTTGTGGCAGGTCGAGCAGGCCTCGGGCTTGCGCGCCTCGACGGGCGAGAACTCGTGCCTGCCGTGGCAGTTGTCGCACTTGTTCTGGTTGGTGTGGCACATCGTGCAGCCTTCGGCGACTTCGCGCTGCTGCATGGCCGCCCAGGTCGAGGTCTCGACGTTGGCCTTGTAGTCGAGCGCGTGCGATGGCCGACCCGCCGGCCACTGGTCCTGCGGCCAGGTCAGGGTGTCGCGCTCGGATTCGCGCTCGGCGTACTGGCGCAGGTGGCAGGTACCGCAGGCCGCGACGTCGGGCAGGCGCAGGTCCTTTATGTGGTGGCCTTCCTTGGCGCCGACACCCATGTGGCAATCGATGCAACCAACCTGGTCGAGCTGCTTGCCGGCTTCGAGGATGCCGAGCGACTGCAGGTTGGCTTCGACCTCGGCCAGGTGCGCCTTCTTGTAGGCGCGCGAATCGGCGTCGGGCAGCTCGCGCAATGACTTCAGGTCGGCGTGCAGGGATTTCTTCCATGCCTGCACATGACCACCGGTGATGGCGGCGTGGCAGGCGACGCAGTCCTCGGCCTTGACGACCATGTCGATGCTCGTCGGCGGTTCGTAGAAGAGCGAGGGCGCGAGGTACTTGCTCATGGGAATCGGTTCCCAGAAGCTCGCGAAGTTCCCCTTGCCGGCGCCGTCGGCTTCGGATCGGTAGCGCGTGGTCAGGGCATCGTAGAGCGCGCGCGGACTGGCATTGCGATCGAGATCGAGCGCTTTCAGGGTCTCGTCGGGCACCGAGTCGGGAATGGCGGCCAGCGCCATGCCGGGCAGGGCGATCACCAGCGCGATGAGAAACGCCGCTACACCCTGTGCGGGATGTCGTCTACGCATGTCACCTTCCTCCAAATCGCCATCCCGTCTGCATGCGCGCCGTCTCATGGGGCGAGCGCGCGGGGATGTGCTCATTGGCAGTATCGGAAGGGTCGGCCGCCAGCAACAGTGCCACGGGGGCGCCGGTCGATGGTGCCAGCCTCGCGGCCGGGGAGGGCCAGGGGCAACCGCCGTCAGACGGGCCCGGGTTCGGCCTGGATCAGGCGAGCTCGGTCGCGGCCCGGCGCACGCGCAGCAAGGCTTCGCTGATCTCGGTTTCGTTCAGCGCGGCATAGCCGAAGAGCAGGCTGTTGCGCAGTGCATGATGATGGATCGGATCGAAGAGCCGCGCATTGGAACTCGTCACGCTGTATATGCCGACGCCGTGCTGGCGAGCGGCGCGCTCGAGCCTCGCGGCATCGGGCATGTCGGGCGGGAGCGTGGCGAGCAGGTGCATGCCGCTTTGCGTGCCGGTTATCCGCGCCTGGGGGAAGTGATGCGTGATCGCCATCCGGAGATGATCGCAGCGCGCCGCGCATACCCGGCGCAGGCGCCGCAGGTGGTGCGCGAATCCGCCTTCGTCGATGAATTCGGCCAGGGCGGCCTGCTCGAGCCAGGGCTGGCAATTGTTGAGCAAGGCCTTGGCCGAGCGCGCGGGCTCGACCAGCTGCTCCGGCAGCACCATGTAGCCGAGGCGAAGGCCGGCGCCGAGGCTCTTGGAGAAAGTGCCGAGGTAGACGACATGATCGTTGCCGTCCTGGCTCTTGAGCGCGGGCAGCGGTGCACGGCCATGATAGAAGTCGCTGTCGTAGTCGTCCTCGACGAGATAGGCGCCACAGGCGTGGCTCCACTCGAGGAGCGCCTGGCGCCGCGCGAGGGACAGCGTGGAACCGAGCGGGTACTGGTGCGATGGGGTGACGTAGGCGAGCGCCGCAGCCGCCGGCAGTGCGGCGGGGTCGATGCCGTCGGCGTCGACCGGTACCGGGCAGAGCCGCGCACCGTGGCTGGCGAAGACGCTGCTCGCGCCGCGATAGCATGGGTCCTCGATCACTACTTCGGTGCCCGGGCGTATCAGCAGCTGCGACAGCAGGCTCAGGCCCTCCTGGATGCCATTGGTGATGAGGATCCGGGACGGGTCGGCGGCGATGCCCCTGGCCGCGCCGACATAGCCGGCAATCGCGCTGCGCAGGGCCGGCAGTCCCTGCGGGTCGCCGTAGCGGCACAACTGTTCGCTCGGCGTGCGCAGCATCCGCATGAGCAGGCCTCGCCAGGCCCGCACCGGATATAGCCGTGGATCGACCTGGCCGATCCAGAAATCGTAGGCGATCGGGCCATCGGGGTTGAGCACCCGGTGGCTGTGCGATTCGAACTGCAGGCGCCTGCGCAGGAGGGCCCGGTTGGCCTCGACCGACTGGTCCGGCTCCGGGACCGGTTCGTGCGGGCCTTCGGCATGCACCCCGGAGGCGACGAAGGTGCCGATCTGCTCGCGGGTCTCGAGGAAGCCTTCCTCGCCCAGGCGCTGGTAGGCGCCGAGCACCGTATTGCGCGAGATGCGCAGGTCGCGCGCCAGCGAGCGCGAGGCGGGCAGGGCGCTGCCCGACGACAGCTTGCCAGCGAGAATCAGTTCGCGGACCTGGTCGACGATCTGTTCCTGCAGGCTCCTTGGCAAGGAGGCATCGATGAGAATCGGCAGCTGCATGACAACACCCTCATCCCGGCGATCGACATGGCATTGTCATATGAGATCGCGGGTGGATCAAACCAGTGGTCCTTCAGTCGGAGGCCTCGAGTTGCCGGCGGGCTTGTTCGAGATCGATGGGGACATCGTCGTCGCTGCGCTGCCGCAGGCGCGTCCAGGCGAGGATTCCGCCGGCGAGCAGCACGAAGGGACCGATCCAGAGTGCCCATGTGCTGCCCTGCATCGGCGGGCGGAACAGCACGAAGTCGCCATAGCGTTCGACCATGAAGCTCTTGATCTCGGCGTCGCTGCGTCGTTCCAGGATCATCCTCTCGAGCTCGTGGCGCAGGTCGCCGGCGAGGCCGGCGGGCGAATCGACGAGGGACTGGTTCTGGCAGACGAGACAGCGCAGTTCCTCGGCGAGTTTGCGGTAGCGGGCGCGGTCGCCGGGGTCGTGCAGCGTCCCGATGTCGGGCGCGTCGCCGGCTTCGGATCGTGCCGGCCGTGGATCCGGAGCGCCGGCGGCCGGGCCGGCGAGGGATAAGGCCAGCAGGCAGGCTGCGGTGCCTGCGGCGAACCGCGTCGTGGCATCGCGGATCATGCAGCCTGCCTGTCCGCCGCCGGGCGCGCCTGGGTCCGGGTGGCGTGGCGGCGATAGCGACGATCGGCGGTGGCGACGAAGCCGCCGATCGCCATCAGGACGCAGCCGAGCCAGATCCAGTTGATGAAGGGCTTCACATGGGCGCGCACCACCCAGGTCCGCTCGTCCAGTGCCTCGCCCATCGACACGTACACGTCGCGCAGCAGGCTGCGATCGATCGCAGCCTCGGTCATCGTCTGTCCGTTGGCGCGATAGTGGCGCTTCTCGGGCGACAGGATGGCGAGCGGCGTGCCGTCCTCGTGGCCGGCGCGATGCACCTCGAAGCGCCCCCGGGTGGCCTCGTAGTTCGGACCGGCCACCGATTCCAATCCGGTGAAGCGGATCGTGTAGTCGGCGATCGACACCTGCTGGCCGATCTCCATGCGCAGTTCGCGATCGGTCGTGTAGCTGTTGGAGAGGGTCACGCCGGCGATGAACACGGCGATCCCGAGGTGGCCGAGATGCATGCCCCAGCTGCTTGCCGGATGCAGGCCCGCGCGTCGCAGGGAGATTCGTCCGTCGGCGCCGCGCAACATGTCGCGTACCGCTATCACGACGCAGCCGGCGATCCATAGCGCGAACATCAGTCCGAGGCTGGTGAGCGGGCGGAAGCCATCGACCGTGAACGGCAGCAGCAGGGCCACGGTGACGGCGATGGCGAAGGCCCAGCGCAGGCGGCGGACGAGATCGGGCAGCTCGCTCCGTTTCCAGCGCGCCAGCGGGCCGATGCCCATAAGGAAAAGCGCGGGCGCGACCAGCGGATAGAAGACCGTGTCGAAGTAGGGCGGACCGACCGAGATCTTGCCCAGGCCGAGGGTGTCGAGCACGA
>CAYZBJ010000087.1:0-5619 GCA_964476625.1 uncultured Burkholderiaceae bacterium
CCGAGGACCATAGCCTGGCGCAACGGCTCGCCCGCGATGGCATCGAGCCCTCGGTCCCGGTCAAGGGCAATCCGGCCGCCGATCGCCTGATCCACTCGCTGGGCGCCCGCGAGCGGCCCGACGCGGACGTCGGCGGCATCGCCGATCCCCGGGCTGGCGACAGCTTCCTGATCTGCTCTGACGGCCTCTGGCGCCATGTGGACGGAGCGGAGATCGCCACGATCATCGCCGACGAGCCGGTGCGCGATGCAGCCGAAACCCTGGTCGGCCTCGCCCGGGAAAGGGCCCGCGGCAAGGGCGACAACTGCTCGCTGGTCCTGGTCCGGCTCGAAGGCTGAAGCCGCCCGGGCCCGCGGAAGGGCCACAGACGCCCGTGCGGCGCCTCAAGGCTTGCCGGCCGGCTCGAGGATTCCGCGCACCGCCGCCGACTCGCGGTCGGCGGCGCCCTCGCCCCGACCGCCGGCCTCCTGCGCATTGCGGTCGATGGCGGCATGCTCGCGCAGGGCGCGCCGCGCCTGCAGCGCGACCCGATCGAGCTCGGTCTCGACCACCCGGCGCTCGGCGTGCACCCGACTTTCGCAATCGCTCGCGAGAAAGCGCCCATGGCAGCGCGCCATGGCGGCCGACCAGCGAGCCTGCCATTGCGTCCGCCGCTGGCCGACCAGCTCGAGGGTTTCACGGGCCTGTGCTTCGGTGTAAGCCCGGCCCTGCGGGTGACCCGGCAACAGGATCGCGGGGTCGGGGGTACTCGCGCAGCCAGCGAGCAGCACCACCGCCGCCAGCGCGTACAGGCGATCGTGGATCAAGAATTCATCCTCGTCGGCCCGGGCCGTTCAGGTCAGTGATTCGACGACCTGCCGTCTCGGCAGGTCGAGGTATTCCGCCGTCTGCATCTCGGCGAGCCGGGAGACCGTCCGGAAGAACTCGCCCGCCATCGGCCCGGCGGTGTACAGGCCTTGCGGCTCGCATTCGGCCGACAGCAACAGCTTGACCCGCTGATCATAGAACACGTCGACCAGCCAGACGAAGCGGCGCGCCTCCGAGGCCATGGCCGGGCTCATCCGGGGTACGTCGGAGACGATCACCGCATGGAAGGAGCGGGCGAGCTCGAGGTAGTCGAGCTGTGAACGCGGCCCGCCGCAGAGGGTCTGGAAATCGAACCAGCACACCCCGTCGGCGCGCCGCAACGCCCGCAACTCGCGCCCTTCGATCCGCAGCACCGGATCCTCGTCGGCGGTCGCCGCAAGGCGCTCGAAGGCATCGGTGAGCTCGGCATCGGCGGCGGGCCCGGCGGGCACGAGGTAGGTCCGCACCTGGGCGAGGGTCTGGCGCCGATAGTCGATGCCGGCGTCGACGTCGAGCACGTCGAGCCGCGCCTCCAGCAGCGCGATCGCGGGCAGGATCCGGTCGCGGTGCAGGCCGTCGGGATAGAGGCCCTGCGGGGCGTAGTTCGACGTCATCACGAAGGTCACGCCATGGGCGAACAGGCCGCGCAGCAAGCGCTCGAGGATCATCGCATCGGCGATGTCGGAAACATGGAACTCGTCGAAGCAGATCAGCCGGAAGCGGCGGGCGATGCGCCGGGCCACTTCGTCGAGCGGGTCCTGGCGGCCCTTCAGGACTTCGAGCTCGCGATGGACCCCGCGCATGAACTCGTGGAAATGCAGGCGAGTCTTGCGAACGATGGGCACCGTCTCGAAGAAGCAGTCCATCAGGAAGCTCTTGCCTCGTCCGACGCCGCCGTGCATCCAGACCCCGCGCGGCACGTCCGGGCGCGCGATCATCCGGCGCAGGCGGCCACGGCGCCGCGTCCGGAACTCGACGAGCTCTTCGTACATCTGCTGCAGCCTGGCGATCGCGGCGAGCTGCGCGGGATCGGCCACATAACCCCTCGCCGCGAGGACGCTCTCGTACTTCTGCTGGACGTTCATGTCGGGATACCGGGATCCTGGCCGCGCGAGCAGCGCTGCCGAAGCGAACCGCCCCGGCAGCGTGAATCCCCTGCCTGCCTCACATGTTGAGGGCGCGCTTGTCGCTGGCGAGCGCCGCCTCGCGGACCACCTCGGACATCGAGGGGTGCGGATGGCAGACCCGGCCGATGTCCTCGGCCGACGCCTTGAACTCCATCGCCACCGCCGCCTCCGCGATGAGATCGCTCGCGTTGTGGGCGATGATGTGCACCCCGAGGATCTCGTCGGTCTTCGCGTCGGCGATCAGCTTGACGAAGCCCTCGGGATGACCCATGCCGAGCGCCCTCCCGTTGGCCGCGAACGGGAACTGGCCGGCATGGTAGTCGCGGCCCTCGGCCTTGAGCTGCTGCTCGGTCTTGCCGACCCAGGCGATCTCGGGCGAGGTGTAGATGACCCAGGGGATGGTGTTGTAGTCGATGTGCGGCGCCTGGCCGGCGATCAGCTCGGCGACCATCACGCCCTCGTCCTCGCCCTTGTGGGCGAGCATCGGGCCGCGCACCACGTCGCCGATCGCGTAGAGACCGGGCACGCTGGTGCGGCAATGGTCGTCGACCGGCACGAAGCCGCGCTCGTCGACCTGGAGCCCCACCGCCTCGAGGCCGAGGCCGTCGGTGTTGGGCACCCGCCCGACCGAGATGACCAGGCGGTCGACCTCGAGCGATTTGGCCTCGCCCTTGGCATCGGTGTACTCGATCGAGACGCCCTTGCGTGATTTCGTGACTTCGCCGATCGAGACGCCCAGCTGGATGTCCAGCCCCTGCTTCGTGAAGCTGCGCGCCGCTTCCTTGGCAACCGCGTCGTCGCAGGCGGCCAGGAATGCCGGCATGGCTTCGAGGACGGTGACCTCGGAACCGAGCCGTCGCCAGACCGAACCCAGCTCGAGGCCGATCACGCCGGCGCCGATCACGCCGAGCCGCTTGGGCACGGCGGCCAGCGACAGCGCCCCGACGTTGTCGCAGATCGCGTCGTTGTCGACCTCGATCCCGGGCAACTGGCGCGGATTCGAACCAGTGGCGATGACCACGTTCTTCGCCTCGCTCACTTCGGGTTCGCCATCGCCGGCGACCTCGATGCGAAAGAATCCGTCGGCCGACGGCAGGAAGCGGCCGTGGCCCTTGAGCCAGGTGATCCGGTTCTTGCGAAACAGGAACTCGATTCCCTTGGTCATCTTGCCGACGATGCCGTCCTTGCGGGCCATCATCTTCGCGATGTCGACCTTGGCGCCCGACACGCTGATGCCGTGCTCGCCCAGCTGGTGGCTGACCTTCTCGTACTCCTCGGAAGAGGCCAGCAGCGCCTTCGAGGGAATGCAGCCGACGTTCAGGCAGGTGCCGCCGAGCGCGCCTTCGCCGGCCGGGTTCTTCCAGCGCTCCACGCAGGCGACCTTGAAGCCGAGCTGCGCCGCGCGGATCGCGGAGATGTATCCGGCCGGACCGGAGCCGATGACGACGACGTCGAAACGTTCTGACATGATTCCTTCCTCCTCACAGATCCAGCAGCAGGCGGGAGGGATCTTCCATCGCCTCCTTGATCGCGACGAGGAACAGCACCGCTTCGCGGCCGTCGATGATCCGGTGGTCGTATGACAGGGCGAAATAGTTCATCGGCCGCACCACCACCTGGCCGTTCTCGACCACGGCCCGATCCTTGGTGGCATGGATGCCGAGGATCGCCGACTGCGGCGGGTTGATGATCGGGGTCGACAGCATCGACCCGAACACGCCTCCATTGCTGATCGAGAACGTGCCGCCGGTGAGTTCCTCGAGGCCGAGCTTGCCCTGCTGGGCGCGCTGGCCATAGTCGGCGATGGTCTTCTCGATCTGCGCGAAAGTCAGCTGGTCGGCATTGCGGATGACCGGCACCACCAGGCCGCGCGGCGAACCGACGGCCACGCCGATGTCGAAGAAGCCGTGGTAGACGATGTCGGTCCCGTCGATCGATGCGTTCACGACCGGGTATTTCTTCAGCGCATGCACGACCGCCTTGACGAAGAAGGACATGAAGCCCAACCGGGTGCCGTTGGCCTTCTCGAACTGCTCCTGGTACTTCTTGCGCAGCGCCATCACGGGCGCCATGTTGACCTCGTTGAAGGTGGTCAGGATCGCGTTGGTCGCCTGCGACTGCAGCAGTCGTTCGGCCACCCGCTGGCGCAGCCGCGACATCGGCACCCGTTGCTCGGGGCGTCCTTCGAGGACCTTGGCCAGGTCGATCGGCGCGCGTACCTGCGGCAGGCTCGGCGTCGCCGGCGCACCCGCCGGAGCCGGCGATGCCGCCGGCGCGGGCGCCGGGCTCGGCGCGGGACGCTCCAGGGCGCCGAGCACGTCGCCCTTGGTGATCCGGCCGTCCTTGCCGGTCCCCACGACATCGCCCGAACCGAGATTGTTCTCGGCCATCAGCTTGGCGGCCGAGGGCATCGCGATTTCCTTGCCGGGCCTCGAGGCCGGGGCCGGCGCCGACTGCGAACCGGGCGCCTGCTGCGCCGGGGCCGCAGCCGCAGCCGCCGCGGCGGGGGCCAGGGTCGCCGCGGCAGCGGGCGCCTGGGGAGCCGCCGCTCCCGCCTTGCCTTCGGTATCGATGATCGCGATCACCTGGTCCGAGACGACGGTCGCACCGTCGCCGGCGCGGATCTCGGTGATCACCCCGGAATCCGGGGCCGGCAGCTCGAGGACCACCTTGTCGGTTTCGATGTCGATGAGGTTCTCGTCCCGACCGACTGCCTCTCCCGCCTGCTTGTGCCATTGCAGCAGGGTCGCCTCGGCGACCGACTCCGACAGTTGCGGGACCTTGACTTCTACCAGGGCCATTTTGTGACGTACTCCGAAATTCGGTGGATTCTTGCGCCGGGCGCCGCGTTCACGATCGGCGGCAGCCCGGTCCGGTTCGATGGGCGGTGGGTCAGCTCGACGACTTCTTCGCGCGCGACTTGCCTTCGCCGAAGGCCGTCGCGATCAGCTCTTTCTGCTGGGCGAAATGCTTGTCGAAGTACCCGACCGCGGGCGACGCTGACGCGGGACGGCCGGCATAGCCGAGCTTCTGGCCCGCGCCCAGGGCTTCGCTGATGTGGTGCTGGACGTTGAACCAGTAGCCCTGGTTCTGTGGCTCGTCCTGGCACCAGACCACCTGCGTCGCGCCGGGGAAGCGCTTGAGCTCGGTCTCGAACGCCTTGTGCGGGAACGGATAGAGCTGCTCGACCCGGACGATCGCGACGTCATTCGCGTTGCGCTCGCGCCGGGCTGCCACCAGGTCGTAGTAGACCCGGCCGGAGCAGAGGATCAGGCGCCTGACCGCGGTCGGCTCGATCGCCGGATCGGCCTCGCCGATCACCGTCTCGAACCCGCCCTTCGAGAATGCCGCCAGCGGCGAAGTGGCTTCCTTGTGCCGCAGCAGCGACTTGGGCGTGAGGATGACCAGCGGCTTGCGAAACAGCCGGATCATCTGCCGACGCAGCAGGTGGAAGATCTGCGCCGGCGTGGTCGGCTGGCAGATCTGCATGTTGTTCTCGGCGCACAGCTGCAGGAAGCGCTCCGGCCGGGCCGACGAATGCTCCGGCCCCTGCCCTTCGTAGCCATGCGGCAGCATCAGGGTGAGGCCCGACACCCGCCCCCATTTCGTCATCGACCAGTTCATTTCCTCGGGCGAGACGAAATGG
>CAYZBJ010000087.1:5629-16676 GCA_964476625.1 uncultured Burkholderiaceae bacterium
CCTGGGCGCCGTTGACGAAATCGCCGAACTGCGCCTCCCAGACCACCAGGGTATTGGGCTCCGCGGTCGAATAGCCGTACTCGAAGCCGAGTACCGCCTCCTCCGACAGCACCGAGTCGATGACGGTGAACTGGCCCTGGTTGGGCGCGACGTTCTGCAGCGGGATGTACTTGCCCACGCCCCATTGCTCGCGCTTCTGGTCGTGGAGCACCGCATGCCGGTGGGTGAAGGTGCCGCGACCGCTGTCCTGCCCCGAGAGGCGCACGCCATAGCCGCTCGCGACCAGGGTCGCGAAGGCCAGGTGCTCTCCCATGCCCCAGTCGAGCGGGACCTCGCCGCGCCCCATTTTCGCGCGCTCGGCGATGACCCGCTGCACGAGCGGATGGATTGCGACCGTATCCGGCACCCGGGTGATGAGGTCGGCGACCCGCTGCAGTTCCGGCAGCGGCACCGCGGTGTCGGCGCTGTCGGTCCATTTGCGGTTCAGGTACGGCATCCAGTCGACCGCGTACTTGCTCTTGAAGTTCGAGATCACCGGATCGTCGGTATGCCGGCCGGCATCCATCGCATCGCGGAACTCGGTCGCCGCCGCGGCCGCATCGTCGTCGGTGATCACGCCCTGTGTGACCAGCTTGTCGGCGTAGATGCTCCGGGTCGACGGCAGGGCGGCGATCTTGCGGTACATCAGCGGCTGGGTCAGCGAAGGCGTGTCCTGCTCGTTGTGGCCGAGCTTGCGGTAGCAGACGATGTCGATGACGATGTCCTTGCGGAACGCCATCCGGTAGTCGACCGCCATCTGCATCGCCAGCACCACCGCCTCGGGGTCATTGCCGTTGACGTGCAGCACCGGCGCCTCGATGCTCTTGACCACGTCGGTGCAGTAGAGCGTCGAGCGCGCATCGCGGGGGTCGGAGGTGGTGAAGCCGATCTGGTTGTTGATGACGATGTGCACCGTCCCGCCGGTCCCGTAGCCGCGGGTGAGCGCCATGTTCAGGCACTCCATCACGACCCCTTGCCCCGCGAAGGCGGCGTCGCCATGCACCAGCACCGCCAGGACTTCGTCGCCCGCGGCATCGTTGCGGCGGTCCATGCGCGCCCGCGCCGAGCCGGCCACGACGGCGTTGACGATCTCCAGGTGCGAGGGGTTGAACGCGAGCGAGAGGTGGACCGGTCCGCCCTCGGTGGAAACGTCGCTCGAGAAGCCCTTGTGGTACTTGACGTCGCCGCTCGGCAGGTCGTCGGCGTGCTGGCCCTCGAACTCGGCGAACAGCTCCGTCGGCATCTTGCCGAGGATGTTCACCAGGACGTTCAGGCGGCCGCGGTGGGCCATCCCGATGACGATCTCCTGGATGCCGAGCTTGCCCGAATGCTGGATGACCTCGTCGAGGCCGGCGATGAAGCTCTCGCCGCCCTCGAGCGAAAAGCGCTTCTGGCCGACGTACTTGGTGTGCAGGTATTTCTCGAGCCCTTCAGCGGCGGTCAGCTGCTCGAAGATGTGGAGCTTCTTCTCGCGCGGAAACTTGGGCGTCGCGCGGGTGGACTCCATGCGCTCCTGGAGCCAGCGCTTCTGGGCCGGATCGGTGATGTGCATGAACTCGGCGCCGATCGTGCCGCAATACGTGTCGCGCAGCGCATGCAGCAGGTCGCGCAGGGTCGCGCTTTCGAAGCCGAAGAAGGTGTTGGCGACCGAGTAGATATTGGCGTGGTCACCTTCGGTGAAATCGTAGAACGCCGGTTCCAGTTCGGGGATCGTCGGGCGCTCGTGGCGCTTGAGCGGATCGAGGTCGGCCCAGCGATTGCCGAGCGAGCGATAGGCCGCGATCAGCGACTGGACGAATACCTGCTTGCGGGCCGTGCCGGCATCCCCCCCCATGACCCGGGGCACGAGGGTCCCCTCGCGGGCACGCTCGGCAAAGGACTGGACGATCGGGGCATGGGCGATGTCGCGTGACTGGACGTTGCCGTCCGCGGCGGGCACCACCTGCATATTGTCGAAATAGGCCCGCCATTCATCCGAAACGGAACTCGGATTATCGAGGTAACTCTCGTAGAGCTCTTCGATATATGGGGCATTACCGCCGAACAGATAGGAGTTCGACTGGAAAGACTTCATCATGAACGCTTCACCTTTTGTAACGAGTTTCTCGTCGACGAGGCATGGAACCCGTCGATCCACGGATTCCAGACGGGCGGACCGGCTTCCGGCCCACCACGCCCGCGATGTGCGATACCTGGCTCTACATCATTGAAATTCCTTTCGGAATGCCGTCAAGGATACCCGCGCTCTATGACGGCGGCCACCTTGCCCTCATGATTCCGAGGACTCGGGCAGGCCCTGGCCGCCGCAGCGGGGGATGAACGTTGCCCCCTCGCAACGACCTGCGAAACCCCGGCCGTGCAGGATGCACTCCGCGCGGCGCCTGTAAACCCCGGAAAAGACCGGCTCGACCCCGCGCCAACGGGAAAAGGCCGGCGGAGCCGGCCTTTTCATCGTCGTTTCGCGAGAATCCCCCATCGCCGCCGGATTCAGGGCGGCGCCGGTTCCTCCTGCGTGTCGAGCCTAGGCGCGCTTCTCGATCGGCACGTAGTCCCGCCGCACTGCGCCATTGAACAGCTGGCGGGGACGGCCGATCTTCTGGTCGGGATCGGCGATCATCTCGTTCCATTGCGCGATCCAGCCGACGGTCCGGGCCAGCGCGAAGATGCAGGTGAACATCGAAACCGGAATCCCCATGGCCCGCTGCACGATGCCGGAATAGAAATCGACGTTCGGATAGAGCTTGCGATCGACGAAATACTCGTCCTCGAGCGCGATCTGCTCGAGTTTCATGGCCAGGGCGAAGAGGGGGTCGTCCTTGACCCCGGCCTCCTCGAGGACCTTGTGGCAGGTCTCGCGCATCAGCTTGGCGCGTGGGTCGTAGTTCTTGTAGACGCGGTGCCCGAAGCCCATCAGGCGGACGTTCGAATCCTTGTCCTTGACCTGCTTGATGAACTCGCCCACCTTCTCGACGCCGCCCTGCTTCTGGATCTGGTCGAGCATGAGCAGGCAGGCTTCGTTGGCGCCGCCATGAGCCGGCCCCCAGAGGGTCGCGATGCCGGCCGCGATGCAGGCGAAGGGATTCGCGCCCGAGGAGCCGGCGAGCCGCACCGTCGAGGTCGAGGCGTTCTGCTCGTGGTCGGCGTGCAGGATCAGGATGCGGTCGAGCGCGTCGACGAACACCGGATTGGGCACGTACTCCTCGCAAGGCGTGCCGAACATCATGTGGAGTACATTGCCCGCGTAGGTGAGGTCGTTGCGCGGGTACATGAACGGCTGGCCGGCGGAATACTTGTAAGCCATCGACATCAGGGTCGGCATCTTCGCGATCAGGCGGATCGCGGAAATGAAGCGATGCTCGGGATCGTTGATGTCGAGCGAGTCGTGATAGAAGGCCGACATGGCCCCGACCACGCCGACGAGGATCGCCATCGGATGGGCGTCGCGCCGGAAACCCGCATAGAAGCGGCTCATCTGCTCGTGGACCATCGTGTGATGGAGCACCCGATAGCGGAAGTCGTCCTTCTGGTCCTGGTTCGGCAGTTCGCCGTTGAGCAGGAGATAGCAGGTCTCGAGGTAGTTGCAGTTCTGGGCAAGGTCCTCGATCGGGTAGCCGCGGTAGAGCAGTTCGCCCTTGTCACCGTCGATGTAGGTGATCTGCGATTCGCACGAGGCGGTGGCCATGAACCCCGGGTCGTAGGTGAACTTGCCGGTCTGGCCGTAGAGCTTGCGAATGTCGATGACATCCGGACCCATCGATCCCTTGTAGATCGGGAACTCCACCGACGGGGTTCCGTCGGAAAAACTCAGGGTGGCCTTGTGTTCGCTGGTCATCTTGATGGTTCCTGTCAGTGCTTTGTTTCGATCGGCCCGTACCCGGCCTCCGGTTCGATTGTGTCGATGGCAGGGCTCAGACGGACTGGAGCCATCCAAGCACCCGGCGGGCATCGCCGCCGGCCGCCCCGCCCTGGGGCTCGACACGTTTGAGGATCAGGTCGAGAAGTTCGTTGTCGGGGAGGTCCAGGAGCACGTCCAGACCGACGACGTCGCTTTCGCTCAGCCGCCCCTCGTAGGAATCGAAGAAGCGCTCGAGGACGATGTCGTTCTCGAGAAGCCCCCGCCGCGCCCGCCAGCGGATGCGGCGCAGGCGCGCCGCATCGAGCGAGCCACCCGGAGGCCCTGCCATGGGCTCAGACAGCCCGCCGGACCAGCAGGTCCTTGATCTTGCCGATCGCCTTCGACGGGTTCAAGCCCTTCGGGCAGACATCGGTGCAATTCATGATCGTATGGCAGCGAAACAGCCGGTACGGATCCTCGAGGTTGTCGAGCCGCTCGCTGGTCGCCATGTCGCGGCTGTCGCTGATGAACCGGTAGGCCTGCAGCAGGCCCGCCGGCCCCACGAACTTGTCGGGATTCCACCAGAAGGACGGGCAGGCGGTCGAACAGCAGGCGCACAGGATGCACTCGTAGAGGCCATCGAGCTCCTCGCGCTGCTCGGGGCTCTGCAGGCGCTCCTTCTCGGGCGGCGGCGTATCGTTGATCAGGTACGGCTTGATCGAATCGTACTGGCCGAAGAATTGCGTCATGTCGACGATCAGGTCGCGGATCACCGGCAGGCCGGGCAGCGGGCGCAGGACGATCGGTTCCTTCAGGTCGCGCAGATTGGTGACGCAGGCGAGCCCGTTCTTGCCGTTGATGTTCATCGCATCCGAACCGCAGACCCCTTCGCGGCAGGAGCGGCGATAGGCGACGGAATCGTCGAAGTCGCTCTTGATGCGCATCAGGGCATCGAGCAGCATCTTGTCGGTCGGCTGGAGCTCGACCTCGAGATCCTGCATATAGGGTCGGGCATCCTTGTCCGGGTCGTAGCGATAGATCGAGAACCTCACGACACGGGTCTTGGGGGCCGAGGCCGCCTGCGCTGGCGCCTGCACGACTGCGTTCATCTGGGCACTCCGAATCGGATCAGAAAGTCCGTGCCTTCGGCACGAAGGTGTCGACGGTCAGCGGCTTGAGATTGACCGGCTTGTACTCGAGCCGGTTGCCGTCGCTGTAGTACAGCGAATGCTTCATCCAGTCGACGTCGTCGCGATCGGGATGGTCGCGATGGGCGTGGGCACCGCGACTTTCCTTGCGGGCTTCGGCCGAAACGATGGTGGCCTTGGCCACTTCCACGAGGTTGGCGAGTTCCAGTGCCTCCACGCGGGCGGTGTTGAAGACCTTCGACTTGTCGTCGATATGGATGTCCTGGGCCCGCTTGGCCAGCTCGAAGATCTGGTCAACGCCTTCGGAAAGCAGCTCGGAGGTCCGGAACACCCCGCAGTGCAGCTGCATCGAGCGACGGATGTCATTGGCGACGTCCTGTACCCGCTGCCCCGACTGCGAAGCCTCGAGCTTGGCGAGCCGTGCCAGCGTGGCATCGCCGCCATCGGCCGGCAAGCGCTTGTGGGCGGGTTCGTTGAGGCGGCTGGCCACGATGTGGTTGCCGGCGGCCCGACCGAAGACCACCAGGTCGAGCAAGGAATTGGTGCCCAGCCGGTTGGCGCCATGGACCGACACGCAGGCGCATTCGCCGATGGCATACAGGCCGTTGACAACCGCGTTCGGGTTGCCGTCGCGCGGCGCGACAACCTGGCCCCGATAATTGGTCGGGATTCCGCCCATCTGGTAATGAATCGTCGGCACGACCGGGATCGGATCCTTGATCGGGTCGACGTTCGAGAACTTGATCGCGATCTCGCGGATCGACGGCAGCCGCTTCATGATGGTTTCGGCGCCGAGGTGATCGAGCTTCAGGTAGACGTAGTCGGCGTCGGGGCCGCAGCCACGCCCTTCCTTGATCTCCTGGTCCATCGAGCGCGAGACGAAGTCGCGCGGCGCCAGGTCCTTGAGGGTCGGCGCGTATCGCTCCATGAAACGCTCGCCGTCCTTGTTCAGCAGGATCCCGCCCTCGCCCCGGACCCCCTCGGTGATCAGGACGCCAGCGCCGGCGACGCCGGTCGGATGGAATTGCCAGAATTCCATGTCCTCGAGCGGGATTCCCGCGCGGGCGGCCATGCCCAGGCCGTCGCCGGTGTTGATGAACGCATTGGTCGAGGCCGCGAAGATGCGTCCGGCGCCACCAGTGGCGATGACGGTGACCTTGGCCTCGAGGATCATGACCTCGCCGGTCTCCATCTCGAGGGCCACCACGCCGACGACATCGCCGTCGGCATCGCGGATCAGGTCGAGCGCCATCCACTCGACGAAGAACTGGGTGCGGGCGCGCACGTTGCGCTGGTAGAGCGTGTGCAGCAGCGCGTGACCGGTGCGGTCGGC
This sequence comes from uncultured Burkholderiaceae bacterium, assembly GCA_964476625.1. GTDB lineage: Bacteria > Pseudomonadota > Gammaproteobacteria > Burkholderiales > Burkholderiaceae_E > JAMLIN01. The sequence goes on from CAYZBJ010000087.1 coordinate 11,985, forward strand.
CGCCGCGCAGGCGCGCTGGACCGGCTTCTCGCCGAAGTTCGCGGTATGGCCGCCGAAGGGCCGCTGGTAGATGGTGCCGTCGGCATTGCGATCGAACGGCATCCCGAAGTGCTCGAGCTCGTAGACCACGTTCGGCGCTTCGCGACACATGAACTCGATCGCGTCCTGGTCGCCAAGATAGTCCGAGCCCTTGACGGTATCGAACATGTGCCAGTACCAGTTGTCCTCGCTCATGTTGCCCAGCGAGGCGCCGATCCCGCCCTGGGCAGCCACGGTATGCGAGCGGGTCGGGAAGACCTTGGAGAGCACCGCCACCGAGTAGCCGGCCTCGGCGAGTTGCAGCGAGCAGCGCATGCCCGAGCCCCCTGCCCCGACGATCACGGCGTCGAATTTGCGCCGCGGCAGATTGTTCGCCAGCTTGTTGAGAACTTCCGCCATCTCAGACTCTCCAGAGGATCGTGACAGCCCAGACGACGTAGCCGGCCAGCACGACGATGGTCGCCGCTTCGAGGGCCAGCCGCAGCATGGCCGGCTTGATATAGTCCATGAAGATGTCGCGGACCCCGATCCAGGCGTGATACGAGAGCGCGAGCATCGCCACCGAGGTCACGATCTTCATGCGCATGGTGGCGAACAGCCCCGCCCAGTTGCCGTAGGTGAGCGCCGGCAGCATCAGCAGTTCGATGAGCAGCCAGAGGGTGAACACGATGATGACGACGCCGGACAGCCGCTGGATGGCGAAATCGCGCCACCCATAGTGCGCGCCGACGATGGTTCGAGTCGTGGTCATCAGAACACCCCGAAGATCTTGAGGCCGGCCAGCGCGGTCAGGACGAGACTGGCGAACAGCACGATGGCGGCCGACTTGCGCGCCGACGGCAGGTCGCAGCCCATGTGCATGTCGAGGAAGAGGTAGCGAATCCCGGCGAACAGGTGATGCAGGAAGGCCCACGCGAGTGCCAGCAGGACCAGTTTCGCGAACCAGTGCGACACCACGGCCGCATAGCGCTCGAAGCTGAGTTCCGAAGTCAGGCTTTGCTGGAACAGATACAGGATGAAGGGAATCCCGACGAGGAACAGCAAGGCACCGCTGGCCCGGTGCAGGATCGACACGATCCCGGGTCCCGGAAGCCGGTACCTCACGATCTGCGAGATGTGGATGTTCCTGAACTCTGGCCTTGGCTTGGCCGCGGACTCGGACATTGGGTCACCTACCTCTAGTCGGCTCGGTTCATTATTGGTCGAACGAGAACGCGTTGCCTCGTCGACGCGGGGATCGGCCGAACCCTTCTGTCACCCCGCGATGAAACCCGCATATTCTGACTGAATTTGGCGCGATGCACCAAACGCCGCCGCCAGCGCGGCTCACCGGCGCGCCCCGGGGCCGTGCCCACCGCCTGCCCGACCCCCTTGCGCGCATCGTCGTTCCGGCCCGGTTCATCGAAGCTTCCGAAGTGTCGATCGGCCGACGCTTCAGTTCAACTCGTTGAAGTAGTGGTGCCGGCGGGTGACGTACAGGCCGCGCCGGAACTCCACCGCCACGTCACCATAAGTACTCGAGACGCGCTCGACCTGCAATAGTGGCGAACCGGGTGCGATGCCGAGCAGCTTCGCCGTGGCCGCGTCGGCGGCAACCGCCTTGAGTCGCTCGGTCGCGCGAATCATGCGCGTATCGAATTCGCGCTCGAACAGCCCGTAGAGCGGACCGCTGTAGGCCGCCAGGCGCTCGGCGGTCAGCCCCCTGAAACGGGCCCCCGGCAGCCAGATCTCGTCGAGGACGGTCGGCTCGCCCTGCAGGTCGAGGACCCGGCGGATGCACACGACCGTCTCGCCGGCCCGCAGGCCGAGGACCCGGGCGACGTCGATCGGCGCCCGCAGCCGCCGGCATTCGACGATGCGGCTGCCGAGCTCCTCGCCGCCCTCATCGTCCGGCAACAGGCGCAGGAAACGGAACTGGGTGCGCGCCTCGTGGTGGGTCGCAACGAAGGTGCCGCGCCCCTGCCGGCGCACCACCAGGTTGTCGCCGGCGAGCTCGTCGATGGCCTTGCGTACCGTGCCCTGGCTCACGCCGTAGCGGCGAGCGAGCTCCATCTCGCTGGGGATTGCCTCGCCGGGCTTCCATTCGCCCGCCTGCAAGCCTTGCGTGAGCAGCCGCTTGATCTGAACATAGAGCGGGACGAAGCGCGGGATGTCGGTCATGCCGACATCCCCGGCGCTTCATCCGCCGCCTGGGGCCGGGACTCGTTCATGATCCGGATTCAACACTGGAATGCCCGACACTGTCTAGTCACTTTTATCTTATATAAGATAGGGGTTCCAATTGACACTCCGAAGGCCGGGACACTAGAATCCGCGAGATTCCACGGGCTCGCACCATGGCCCGGCGACAGGCCCCTGTCCAACGCATCCACCCCGAAAGGTTTCACATGTCAAAACCCGCAAAGCGCGTTGCCGTCACCGGCGCAGCCGGACAGATCGGCTACAGCCTCCTTTTCCGGATCGCCAATGGCGACATGCTCGGCAAGGACCAGCCCGTCATCCTGCAACTGCTGGACATCACGCCGGCGCTGCCCGCGGTCCGTGGCGTCGTCATGGAACTCGAGGACTGCGCCTTTCCGCTGCTGGCCGGCGTCGTGGTCACCGACGACCCCAATGTCGCCTTCAAGGACGCGGACGTCGCACTGCTCGTGGGCGCCCGCCCCCGCAGCAAGGGCATGGAGCGCAAGGACCTCCTCGAGGCCAACGGCGCGATCTTCACCGTCCAGGGCAAGGCGCTCAACGACCATGCCAGCCGCGACTGCAAGATCCTGGTGGTCGGCAACCCCGCCAACACCAACGCATACATCGCGATGAAATCGGCGCCCGACCTGCCGAGGAAGAACTTCACCGCGATGCTGCGGCTCGACCACAACCGGGCGCTCTCCCAACTGGCCGCCCGCACCGGCAAGCCGGTTGCGGCGATCGAGAAGCTCGCCGTCTGGGGCAACCACTCGCCGACCATGTACGCCGACTACCGTTTCGCGACGGTCGACGGCGAGTCGGTCAAGGCCCTGGTCAACGACGAGCCCTGGAACCGCGACACCTTCCTGCCCACCGTCGGCAAGCGCGGCGCCGCCATCATCGAGGCGCGCGGGCTGTCCTCGGCGGCATCGGCGGCCAACGCCGCGATCGACCACGTCCATGACTGGATCCTCGGCACCGACGGCAAGTGGGTCACCATGGGCATCGCGTCCTCCGGCCAGTACGGCATCCCCGAAGGCGTCATCTACGGCTTTCCGGTCACCTGCGCGAACGGGGAATACACCGTCATCGATGGCCTCGAGATCGACGACTTCTCCCGCGAGCGCATGAACCTCACGCTGGCCGAGCTCGAGGAAGAGCGCGCGGCGGTCGCACACCTGCTCGCCTGAACCCGTGCCCGGGGCCACGCCCCGGGGCGCGTCGACCGCCGTTCGATGGCCGCGGCGGACCCGACCTCACCAGGATTTCGGCCGTCTGATGCCGCCCCGCCATCGCGGGGTGGTGGCCGGGCGCCCAAGCGGTGGCCGGCCTGCAGGAGTGTGATTCCATGTCCGCCATCTCCGCTGGCCGCCGGTTCCGCGACGCACTCGCGGCCGAGCAGCCGCTCCAGGTTCCCGGGGCGATCAACGCCAACCATGCCCTGCTCGCCCGCCACGCCGGCTATCGGGCAATCTACCTCTCGGGCGGTGGCGTCGCCGCCGGTTCGCTCGGCCTGCCCGACCTCGGCATCTCGGGCCTGGAGGACGTCCTCGTCGACGTCCGCCGCATCACCGACGTCTGCGACCTACCCCTGCTGGTCGATGTCGATACCGGCTTCGGCTCGTCGGCCTTCAACGTGGCACGCACCACGCGCTCGCTGATCAAGGCCGGCGCCGGCGCGATGCACATCGAGGACCAGGTCGGCGCCAAGCGCTGCGGCCACCGCCCGAACAAGGAGATCGTCGGCAAGGACGAGATGGTGGACCGGATCAAGGCCGCCACGGATGCGCGCACGGATTCGGGTTTCGTCATCATGGCGCGCACCGATTCGCTGGCCGTTGAAGGACTCGATTCAGCCGTCGATCGCGCCGTCGCTTGCGTGGAAGCCGGCGCCGATATGATATTTCCCGAAGCGATCACCGAGCTGGAGATGTATCGGAAGTTCGCAGAGGCGGTCAAGGTGCCGATCCTGGCCAATATCACCGAATTCGGGCAGACGCCTCTGTTCACGGTCGAACAACTCCGCAGCGCCGGGGTCGCGATGGTTCTCTATCCGCTGTCCGCGTTTCGTGCCATGAACAAGGCTGCCCAGAACGTGTATCAATCGATCCGTCGCAACGGTACCCAGGCCGACGTCGTCCCGACGATGCAGCCCCGTGCCGAGCTGTACGACGCGATCGGTTACTGGGAATACGAACGCAAGCTCGACGCGCTGTTTTCGCAACAGAAGTAGCGCGCCGCAACACAGCCCGAGGAGAATCACGCATGCCGTCACCCCGCCAGTCCGGCGCCCGCAAATCCGCCGTCCGCAAAGCCTTGCCCCAGGACCGTTCCGCCGCCTCCGCCGAAGCACCGGCTCCCGGCGGCTTCAAGCCGAAGAAATCGGTCGCGCTTTCCGGCGTCGCCGCCGGCAATACTGCCTTGTGCACGGTCGGCCGCACCGGCAACGACCTGCACTATCGCGGCTACGAC
>CAYZBJ010000088.1:0-16469 GCA_964476625.1 uncultured Burkholderiaceae bacterium
CGCTGGTGGACTTCCATCTGGATGACGGCGAAACCGGCACCGAACTGATGGCCTTCTACGCCGGCCTCAAGCGCCAGCCGACGGCGCGCAATGCCGGACTGCTCGAGCAGGTGGGCATCGCGCATGCCGCCGACCGGCGGATCGCGACCTATTCGAAGGGCATGCGCCAGCGCCTGGGCATCGCCCAGGCCCTGATCGGCGAACCGAGGCTGCTGCTGCTCGACGAGCCGACCAGCGGGCTCGACCCGGCCTCGCGAGCCGATGTCTTCGCCCTGATCGACCGACTGCGCGAATCCGGCGCGACGGTCCTCGTCTCGACCCACGCGCTCGCCGAGATCGAGCACCACGTCGACCGGATCGCGATCATGCACCGCGGCGCGCTGGTCGCGGCGGGCTCCCTCGAGGACCTGCGCCGCGGCGCGCAGGCCGAAGTCACCCTGCGCCTGCGGTTCCGGCGCTGCCATGGCGGGCAGGTGCTGGAGCGCCTGCCCGCCGGGGTGCGCTGCACCCGCCGCGACGACGAATCACTCGAACTGGTCGCGCCCGCCGTCGGAAAGATGACGCTCCTGCGGGCACTGCTCGCCATGGAGGGCATCGTCATCGACGTCGAGGTCAGCGATGTCGGCCTCGCGCAGGTCTACGGGCGTCTCGTCGAATCGATCGGAGAGGGTTCATGAACGTCTGGCTGCTGGCCCTACAGGAGATCCGGATCGGCCTGCGCAATCGCTGGGTGATGGCCACCACCCTGGTGCTGGGGGCCTTGTCGCTCTCCCTGGTGCTGCTCGGCAGCGCGCCGACCGGCGACCTCAAGGCGGACTCGCTCGCAATCGTCGTGGTCAGCCTCGCGAGCCTGACGATCTTCCTGGTCCCCCTGATCGCCCTGCTGCTGTCCTTCGATGCGATCGTCGGCGAGCAGGAACGCGGCACCCTGATCCTGCTGCTCTCGTATCCGGTCGCGCGCTGGCAGGTCGTGCTCGGCAAGGTGCTCGGACAGACCGCGATCCTCGCCTTCGCGACCGTCGTCGGCTATGGCGCCGCCGCGGTCGCCCTGTGGCTGCGCGGCGATGCCGGCGCCGAATCGATCGACGCCTTCGCAACGATGGTGCTGTCCTCGATCATGCTGGGCGCGACCTTCGTCGCCATCGGCTGCCTCGCCAGCACCCTGGTGCGCGAACGCGCCACCGCGGCGGGCCTCGCGGTCGGCGCCTGGCTGTTCTTCGTCCTGATCTACGATACCGCGGTGCTCGGCGCGCTGGTCGCCGACCAGGGACGGACCATCGGCGAGAACGCCCTCAATGTCCTGCTGCTGCTCAATCCCACCGATGTGTACCGGCTCCTGAACATGACGGCGACCGAGAGTACTTCGATCTACAGCGGCATGGCCGGGCCGGGAGACGCGGCCGGGCTGCCGGTGCCGGTTTTCCTGGCGGCGCTCACCGCCTGGATGCTGGCGCCGCTCGCGCTCGCCATCATTGCCTTTCGCAGGAGATCCGTTTGAAGTTCCGCCGTTTCGCCGCATCGCTCTTGGTCCTCGCGCTCACCGGTATCGGCCTGTCGGCCTGCGAGCGCGACGCGCCGCCCGCCGCGCCCCCACCGGCGGCCGAAACCCCGGTCGAGGCGACCGGCCACTATTGCGGCATGCTGCTGTCGGAGCACGCGGGCCCGAAGGGACAGATCCACCTCGCGAGCCGCGCCGAACCGGTATGGTTCACCTCGGTGCGCGACACCATCGCCTTCCTGCGCCTGCCCGAGGAAGCCCGCGACATCACCGCCGTCTATGTCAACGACATGGGGCGGGCCCGGCAATGGGACCAGCCCGAAGCGGGCGCCTGGGTCAGCCTCGAGGAAGCCTGGTTCGTGGTGGAGAGCGACCGGGTCGGTGGCATGGGCGCCCCCGAAGCGGTACCTTTCTCCACACAGGCCAGCGCCGAATCGTACGTCCAGGCGCACGGCGGGCGAATCCAGCGCCTGGCGGACATCCCGGACGAGTACGTCATCGGCCCGGTCGGGACGACCGAGGCCGCCGCCGGACATGCGAGCCATGGCGGCCCGGACCACGACGGCAAGCCCGGCCGGGGCGCCGACCCGGGCCACGGCGGGCACCAGCACTAAGGGATCGTTCATGAACACACGCCGACGCTTCCTCGCCATCGCGGCATCGGCGGGCGCGATCGCCGGCCTGCCCGCCCTCGCCCGGGCCAGCACCAGCGCCGATACCAGCGCGACGGCCACCAGTACCTGGAAGGGCGTCGCCCTCGGCGCGCCGGTATCCATGACCCTGGTACACCCGGACCGCGAGTTCGCCCGGGCAACGATCGATACCTGCGTCGCCGAGATCGACCGCCTCGAGTCGATCTTCAGCCTGTACCGGCCGCAGTCCGCGCTGGTACAACTCAATGCGGCGGGCATGCTCGCCCAGCCGCCGGCCGAACTCGTCGAACTGCTGTCCTTCGCGCTCTCCCTCGCCCGCCAGAGCCAGGGCGCCTTCGATCCGACCGTCCAGCCGCTCTATCGGCTACTGGCCGAGCATTTCGCGCACCCCGACGCCACGCCCGCCGGCCCCGACGCGAGGGCGATCGGCCGGGTGCTCGAATCGGTCGGCCACCGGCATGTCGAACTCGATGCCGGGCTGGTCCGGCTGCACCGGCCCGCCATGGCGATCACCCTGAACGGCGTCGCGCAGGGGTTCATCACCGACCGGGTCGGCGACCTCCTGCGTCGCGCGGGCTTCGACAACGTCCTGGTCGATATCGGCGAAGCGCTCGCCCTGGGTCGGCGCGCCGATGGCGGCCCCTGGCGCGCCGCGATCGCCGATCCGCGAGGCAACGGCGGGCGCCTGTTCGAACTCGAGATCGGCGATGCGCCCGGCGCGCTGCCGGCGCTCGCCACCTCGGCGGGCGGCGGTACGCGCTTTGGCGCAGCGACCCGCCTGCACCACCTGCTCGATCCGCGCACCGGGACGAGCGCCAGCCATCATGCCGGGGTCACGGTTGCCGCGCCACGAGCCACCCTCGCCGACGGCCTCTCGACCGCACTCTCGGTACTGGCGCCGGCACGGGTCCCCGCGATCCTCGCGGCCTGGCCCGAAGCCAAGGCCTGGTTCATCGAGGCGGACGGCCGCATCGAGCGCGTCGGCGCCTGATGTACCCGGGCGCCGCGCGGCAGCCCGGGTCAGGTGTGGATCAGGCCGAGTCGCCGTCCTCGTCGGCGCCGATGTAGCGATAGACGAGGGCGCCGATGATCGCGCCGACGATCGGCGCCACCCAGAAGGCCCAGAGCTGCGCCACCGCCCAGTCACCGACGTAGAGCGCCACCCCGGTGCTGCGCGCCGGATTCACGGACGTATTGGTCACCGGGATGCTGATCAGGTGGATCAGGGTCAGGCACAGGCCGATCGCCAGCGGCGCGAAGCCGGCTGGCGCACGGCGACTGGTCGCGCCCATGATGACGAAGATGAACACCGCGGTCATCACGACCTCGGAGATGAGCGCCGCACCCAGGGAATAGCCGCCGGGCGAATGCTCGCCATAGCCGTTCGATGCGAACCCGGCCGACACATCGAACCCGGCCTGGCCCGATGCGATCAGGTAGAGCACGCCACCCGCGGCGATCCCGCCGATGACCTGGGCGACGATGTACGGCAGCAGGTCGCTCGCCGGGATGCGGCCACCGGCCCAGAGCCCGACAGTGACCGCGGGATTGAGGTGGGCCCCGGAAATGTGCCCGATCGCATAGGCCATCGTCAGCACGGTCAGGCCGAAGGCAAGGGCAACCCCGAGCAGTCCGATGCCGACCTCGGGGAAGGCGGCGGCGAGCACCGCGCTGCCACAGCCACCGAGGACCAGCCAGAATGTTCCTACCAGTTCCGCCGCGTATCGTTTCATGTCGAGCTCCAGTCCGCTTGTTTTCGTCTTGGCCCGGCCGGCGGAGGAGCCGGCACGAGTGCGGCGCAGTTTATCGCATCGCCTCCCGGCCCTCAGCGCCCCGGCCGCCCGGCCTGCAACATCGCCGCCATCCTGCGGTGGACGACCTCGATCGCCTTCAGCGGCCGGATCATGACCTTGAAGTCGACGATGCGACCCTCGTCGTTCCAGCGGATCATGTCGATTCCGTTGACCGAGATGCCGTCGATCTCGACTTCGAACTCGAGCACCGCATCGCGCTCGCCCACGACCTCCCGCACATAGCGGAAGCTGTCGTTGAAGAACACCTCGAAGGCCGCGGCGAGGTACATGCGGGTGAGCGCGCGCCCGGCCTGCGGCGTGTGGACCACCGGCGAATGGAACACGGCCTCGTCGGCGAGCAATGCGTCGAGCGCGGCAAGGTCGCGCGTGCGGACCACTTCGTGCCAGGCGTCGATCGTCGGACGGGCCATGTCGGTCTCCTTGGATATCCGGGCGTTTCCGATGCGCCGCGGCGGGGTTCACGCGAAAGCATACGGCAGTCGCGCCGCCCGATGCACGGCCGGCGCCCTCATGACGCCGCCGACGCCACCATGGCGAGGCCCGCGACGCTCAACAGGACGAGCACCACCCGGCGAAACCCCGCCGGCGACAGGCCGATGTAGATCCGCGCGCCGAGCATCGACGGCAGGACCAGGGCAACGGCGACGAGCCCGAACTTCGGCACCATCGCCGCGGTGACCGCGCCACTGGCCAGGTGGCCCAGGAAGATCGCCGCGAGCGCCGCGAGGTTGAAGTTCTGCAGGACCGCCCGGTGGGCGTCCTTGGTATAGCCGCGCAGGGTTCCCCACAAGGCCGGCACCGCGCCGGTGAAGCCGCCCACGCCACCGATCACGCCCGCCAGCATGCCGGCGATCGCGTCGCCCAGCCGGCCGCCGCGGCGGATCGCCGGCAGGCGGGTCGACAGCAGCATCGCGGAACAGAACACGAGCAGGATCGCACCCACCACGAGCTTGAACAGGGCCGGGCTCAGGTAGGGCAGCGCCCACAGCCCGATCGGCACCCCGACGGCGCCGCCGGCCAGGAAGGGCAGCAACAGCGAAAGATGCAGGCCGCGGCGAATCGTGAGCGCCGACAGGGCCTGGCCGACGAGGCCGCCGAACACCGCCATCTGCACCGCGAGCAGGGGCTCGACGCCCCATACCCAGACCGACATCGCCACCATGCCGAAGGCGAAGCCGGACACGCCCTGGACGAAGCCGCCGAGCATCGCGCCGCCGGCGAGGAGGACCAGCTCGAGGCTCACCGGGCAGGAGACCCGGTCGCCGTCGCAAGGGCGCCGCCCCGCCTCATCGCGCCACCCACGTCGGGACCCGGCGGCACGGCCTCATCGCAACGCCACCGCCATGAAGCGCACGCCCGGGATCGGGTTGTCGTTGTACGGCGCGACGTCGCGAAACCCGAAGCGCGCGTAGAGCGCCTGGGCGCTTGCCATGCCGGGCGCGGTATCGAGGCACATCTCGTCGAAGCCGGCGCGGCGCGCCTGCCCGAGGATCGCCTCGACGAGGGCGGCGCCGAGCGCCGTGCGCCGAAACCCGGGCAGCACGTAGAGCCGCTTCATCTCGCAGCGATTCCCGTCGAGCGGACGAAACGCGATGCAGCCGACGATACCCTCGCCGGATTGCGCGCAGAGCAGGCAGCCGCGCGGCGGCGCATAGTCGCCCGGCAGGTTCGCGAGCTCGGCGTCGAAGCCCTGGAAACCGAGGTCGAGGCCGGTCTCGCGTTCATAGTCGCGCAGCAGGGCCCGGATCGCCTCGATGTCACCGGGACGGTCGGCGAGCCGGATCGCGACCTCGCCCGGGGAACGGTTCGACACCATCAATCCCGGTCCTCGAGCCCGAGCCGCTGGTGCCATTGCGCGAGCGATTCGTCGGGATACTCATCGAACACCTTGTCGCCCGGAGCGGGTTGCAACTCGACCCAGCCGGCCTTGCTGGCGGTCATGAGGTGGGTGTGCTCGGGCGGCCGGGGCAGCGCGGTGTCGATCGCCGAGGCGAAGGGATGGACCAGCTCGGGCCAGCGCGGATCCCAGAGCCACAGTGCACTGCCGCAGTGGCGACAGAAATTGCGCTCGCCCGGGCTTTCGGTGACATCGCCCGACTCCGGGTCGTGCAGCCGGGCCCGGTAGACGGACAGGCTTTCCCGGCCCGTGACCCGCAGGGTCTCGTGGCGGGCGCCGAGGTTGATCGCATGACCGCCGCCGCCCGCCGTCTTGCGGCAGATCGAGCAATAGCAACGGTTGAACGGATACGGATGGGGCGATTCGACCGCGAAGCGAACCGCCCGGCAGTGACACGAGCCTTCGAGATGCATGGACTCTCCCGCAGGGGCCGCGCGCCGGCCCGCCATCCACAGTCTAACGGCCGTGAGCGCTCGTGGCGCCCACCGGCCTTGGCAAGGGTGTGGGTGAAGGCGGGTTCGACATCCAGGCACCGGGTCGGGGCAGAATAAGGATTCAGGCATCGGCCCCGCCCTCCAGAGGAAGCGCAATGAGCGAGCAACACGAACACAGTCACGAACACCCGAAATGGAAACACGATGGGGTCCAGGTGATCCCGGGCAACCAGCTCGACAAGAGCACGGCCCAGACCCAGGGCATGGATCGGCGCGCGGCCATCACCTTCGCCCGGACCGGGGCGCAGAAGCTCTGGGCCGGCACGGTGACGATCCACGCCAACGCCAAGACCGGGGCCCATCACCATGGCCACCTCGAGAGCGTGATCTACGTCGTCAAGGGTCGGGCGCGAATGCGCTGGGGCGACAACCTCGAATTCATCGCGGAGGCCGGCCCGGGCGACTTCATCTACGTGCCGCCCTATGTGCCGCACCAGGAGATCAACGCCAGTCCGACCGAGGTCCTCGAATGCGTGCTGTGTCGCAGCGACGGCGAGGCGGTGGCGGTGAACATCGACATCGAGCCGGTCGAGAAGCCCGAAACGGTGCTATGGGTCGACCCGACCCACCCGCAAGGCGGCGTCTGAACCGGTTCGCGTTCAAGCGCGTGACCGCGTTGGGCCGCCTTGCCCTGCGATCGAACGCGAACCCGTTTGGGCCCGGAGTCGGGTTCAGTGCCCGCGCGGCCGCCTGACGCGCGCGAGCCGCCGGGCATTGGCGGTCGCGGTGCGGTGGATCGGGGCGAAGCCCTTGTCCATCGCACCGACCATCGCCGACTGCCATTGCCGGCCCAGTTGCGCCTGCGAGCCGCCGAGCCAGGGCATGGCCGCCATGCCCAGCATCGATGAGCCCAGCGCCAGGTTGGCCTGCCACATCGCCATCGACAGGGCGAACCAGGACTCGGTGAAGGCCGCGACCTTCTCGGTCCCCATCCGGTGGAACTCGCGCCGGTCGCGCGCCGAGGGTAGCGGGCCCGCGGCGGCGAGCCGGGCCAGCCGGTGCCCGACCACCTGCGGGACCGCGAATCCGAGTTCGGTCGCCTTGCGGGCGCGGCGACGTGTCTTGTGTGCTGTGGTCATGGCGAACCCCGGTTGGAAGGCGCACCCGGTCGGTACGCGGACAGGAATTGACGACGCTTTTTCGCAGTGTAGTCCTGTCGGCGGCCGGGCCGGCTTGCGCGTTGGAATCCGCTGGGCTAACTTCGAACGACAAACGACTCAAGGGGATGGGCTTGGCAGCAAGCGGAGAACCGGCCGGCAAACAGGCGGCGGTCGGTGGGCAACTGGCCGAGGCCATCGTCGATACAGTCCAGGACGAAGCACTGATCCAGACGCGGCGCGACCAGATCTGCGATGCCGCCCTCGAGCTTTTCCTCGAGAAGGGCTTCGCGTCCACCACGATCCGCGACATCTGCGCGAGATCGGGGGTCAACCAGGCGAGCATCTACGACTACATCGCCAACAAGCACGACATCCTGCGGCGCCTGCTCAACAAGCTGTGGTTCCGTCGGGACGTGCCTTCCCTGTCGGACCGGCTCGACCAGGCCGGCGATGCCCCGTTCGAGGAGGTCGTCGCGGGCTACTTCCGCGACACCTGGAGCAAGAAGCGCCAGGGCACCCTGCTCGTCTATCGGGCGGTCCCGCACCTGCAGGACGATGACCGCAAGGCCATGCGGGCGCGCGACGAAGCGCTCATCAAGGCGCTCGCCGCCCGCCTGCGCGACCGGACCGGTATGCCGGCGAAGGATCCCCGCGCCGAGGTGATGGCCAACCTGATCATCTTCATCTCGGCGTTCGCGCCGATGCGCGACTGGCTGCAGCAGGAGGTGGACGACGAACTCATCCTGCGCACCGTCGCGACCGGCGTGACTGCGATGATCGACCGGCTCGCCGAAGACGACGTCCCGGGCTCCGAAGCCTGAAACCAGAGGTCCGTGGCGCCGCATCATCGCGCCGCCACGGACCCTGTCCGCCCTGCGCCCGTGTCTCGGACGCGGCTCGCTCCTATGCCGGCGTCGCTGAACGCTCCCTGCGGTTGTCGAACCAGACCAGCGCCACCATCACCGCCGACGCGATGCCACCGGCGAGCGTCATCGTCGGGCTCGGGAAGCTGAACACGAACCCGGCCGCCGCGGCAGGCAAGCGCAACAGGCCGCGCACCCGACCGAACCCGACCAGGTAGCCCTCGAAGCCGCCGGCGATCAGCATGATGCCGATGATGATCGACGGCAGCACATAGACCAGCGGCGTGAGGTCGCCCTGCATGACCAGGGCGGGCTGGAACAGGAAGAACAGCGGGATGATGTAGATCACCACCCCGAGGCGCATTGCGGTGAACGAGGTCTGGATCGGCTTGGCACCGGCGATCGTCGCCGCGAGGAAGGCGGCAGCGGCCACCGGCGGCGTGATCGCGGCGAGCATCGCGTAGTAGAGGATGAAGAAATGCACCGCGATCGGGTTCAGGCCGCCGAGCTCGATGATCGCCGGCGCCATCGTCACCGCGAGGAAGATGTAGGCGACGATCGACAGCCCGGCCATGCCCATGATGAAGCAGGCGATGACGCCGAACAGGATGACGAGGTAGAGATTGCCGCCACCGAGTGTCACCAGGCCCGAGGTGATCGACCCGGTGACGCCGGTGATCGTCATGCCGCTGACCACGAAGGCGATCGGCAGGATGATCGCGGCGGTCTGGGTGACGAGGATCCCGATCTGGCGCAGGGTCTCCCAGAGCCGGAGCGGCGTCATCCAGGTCTCGCGGCGCAGGAAGGACAGTGCGATCATCAGCAGGCAGGCATACCAGGGCGCATAGTATTCCCAGCGCTTGTAGAGCAGGCCCCAGACGAGGAAGACCAGGACCAGCAGGAAGGGCCAGCCGGCGAGGAGGGTCTTGCCTGCCTTCGGCAACTGGTCGCGCGGCATGCCCTTGAGGTTGTTCCTGGCGGCATAGGCATCGACCTGCAGCAGCAGGCCGAAGTAGTACAGCAGCGAGGGGAGGATCGCGGCGACCATGACCACCGCATAGTCGACCCCCAGGGTGATCGCCATCACGAAGGCGATCGCGCCCATCACCGGCGGCATGATCACCCCGCCGGTCGAGGCGCAGGCCTCGATCGCGCCAGCATAGTGCGGCGGATAGCCGATCCGCTTCATGGTCGGGATCGTGATCGCGCCCGTCCCGGCGATGTTCGAGAAGATGCTGCCCGACAGGCTGCCGAAGAAGGCGCTGGCGACCACCGAGACCTTGGCGGGCCCGCCACGGTAGCGGCCGAATACCGCATTGGCAAGGTTGATGAAGAAGTCGCCCGCCCCGGTTGCAAGCAGGACGCCCGCGAACACCAGGAAGCCGAGGATGATCTCCGCCACGATCTTCGTGGTAATGCCCATCATGCCTTCGGCGCGGAAGATGTGCGCCTCGACCATGCGCTCGAAGTCGTAGGGAATGCCCATCAGGAGCCCCGGCGCCCGGTCGGCGAGCAGCGGGTAGGCGCCGAGCACGATCACCACGATCAGGAACGGCAGGCCGCCGCTGCGGCGCGACAGCTCGAGCATGAGCAGCATCACGACGATGCCCATCGGCACGTTGTACCAGCCCGCCTGGACGATGTCCCAGGCCTTGGTCGCGAACACGACGCTGATGGCGAGCACCACCACCGCGGCCACCAGGTCGTAGACCGGTATCTTCTTCTGGCCCGCATAGGCCGGCAGGGCGATGAAGGCCGCCGCCGAGAACATGCCGATGAATATCCAGTAGTACTCGCCCTCGAGCAGGCGCTTGCCCGCCAGCGGAAGGCCGAAGATGTAGGCGAGCCCGATGCCGAGTCCGCAGACGGACAGGATCACGAACAGGATGCTCTGCCAGGAAAAAAGCCCGCCGAGGCGGGTGACTTCCGATGGCGGCAGGACGTCGTCCGGCACGATCTGTTGCTCGCTCATGAATGTCTCGGCTCGATGTTGGCGTCGTGGGCTACGGCGAGAGCCCCGGGCGCAGCGCGGCATCGCCGCCGCGCTGCGCCCGGGCAAGGTCCGAACTCAGAGGCGAGTCCGGAAATCCTCCAGGCCCTCGGTGTGCTTGCGCAGCACGTTCAGGTACTGCTCGTCCTGGAAGTCGGGCTTGATGCCGGCCTTGGCGGCCTCTGCCATGCCGGCCTCGCGCGCCGCGACCCACTTGTCCATCTTCTCGACCGCTTCCTTGTTCCAGGCGTCGTCCTCGGCGGTCCAGGCATTGATCTCGCGCAGGTACTTGATCGTGCCTTCATGGACCGGCATCGGGGTCCGATTCAGATAAGCGCGGAAATGCTCGAGCGACATGCGCGCGGCCAGCGGATGGGTGGCCTTGTACTTGTCGAAGGACTGATGCAGGAACTTGACCATGTTGTAGGCGAATTCCTCGTCCGAGCCGGCCGGCATCGAATAGACGAAGTTGGACGTGAGGCCGTCCACGCCGCGCGCGGTCGATACGCCCAGCTCGATCGTCGCGGGGATGACGTCCGGGCGGAAGTTGAGATAGCCGTTCCAGGCCTCCGTATCCTGAATCGGCATCGGCAGCCAGCGGATGCCCCCTGGCGCGCCTTCCATCTCCGAGAGCACCGAGCTGATCGGAGAGCAGTAGGCGACATCGGCCTTGCCCTCGACCACCGAGCGGCAGTTCTCGGCATAGCTGCTGGCCGGGACGTAGTCGATGACCTTCTCGGCTTCAGCCTCGGACAGGCCGAGGAATCCGGGCAGTGCCTTGCGCACGGTCAGGACCATCGGCGGCGAGAAGACGCCCTGGGCCACCCGCACGCCGCCCTTCTTGATGTCGTCCATCGTCTTCAGCGGGGATCCGCCCGAAACGACGTAACCCCAGGGCGTGTCGTTGTGATGCCAGAGAATGCGCTGCGCCACCGGCTTGGTCGCCGCATAGCCGCCGATCCCCATGGTCTGGAAACGCATCTCGGCCGCTGCAACCGAACTGATCGCGATGTCCTTGCGATCGGTCAGGCGACGATAGCGCTGCGGCTCGTTGTCCTCGGGCACGATGCGCACCGTCGGGCCCATCTCGTTCTGAAGGATCGGCGCCCAGCCGTTGGTCGAGGCAAAGCTGCCCGACGCGGTGCCCGGCGTACCGATCACCAGCAGGCGGGGCCATTTATAGTCGCTGCCTTGCGCGAGGCTGGCCGTCGAGAACGCCAGCGCTGCACCGACGGCCACGACGGTACCCATGGTCCGGCGACGATTGATGCTCTTCATGTCTGCTCCTCCGCGTCCTGCGTTTCTCTGGTGGTGTTCACCGTGCTCGGGTTCGCCCACTTCGGCAGGCACGAACCCTCCGGCATCGGCTGACGAATGTCAGGCTAAGCGAGCCCTCAGCGCACGGTCAAGCACCCGCTAGGGTTGTCCACGGGATATCCCTCAGGCCACTGGCCCTTCGTTGTATCGCCCTCGTGTCGCCAGCCGTCGGGCGCGACGCCATCGGCGCATCAGGGAGACGTCGGGCGGCCATCCGTGGCCCGGGCGATCGCGACCCCGGCCTGCGCGATCGCCCGGGCGCGGGCGCCGTGGCTGACGGGATCCACGCTGGCGGTGCTCACGTTGCCCAGCGCGGCGCGCGCGGCCACGCCCTGCGAGATCGCGGCATTGCGAAAGCACGCGAAGGCGAGGAAGACCGGCCAGTCCGGGATGCCGTCGCGGCCGACGCGCTCGCAATAGCGCTCGAGGATCTCCGCTTCGGTGGGCAGCCCGGCGCCGACGAGGTCGACCACGCCGGGCATGTCGGGCGGCAGGCGATACGGCAGGCAGAGATACGCGAGGTCGGCCAGCGGATGGCCGATCGTCGCAAGCTCCCAGTCGAGCACGGCGATGATCCTCGGCTCGCCCGGGTGCACGACGGTGTTGCCGAGCCGGTAGTCACCGTGGGCGATCGCGCTTTCGTCGGCCACCTCGACACGCTCGGTGAGCCAGTCGCGCAGCCAGTCCATCTGGGAATAGTCGAAGTCGGCCGGCAGGTCCTGCTTCGCCGCCTCGTATTGCGATGCCCAGCGCGCGGTCTGGCGGGCGAGATAGCCCTCGGGGCGCCCGAAGTCCGCCAGGCCCACGCCGCGCCAGTCGACCCGGTGCAGGAGGGCGAGTGTATCGATGAGGGAGAAGGCCAGCGCCGGGCGCTCGTCGCGCGGCACCGGCCCCATGCCGGCGCTCGGGATGATGCGGCCGTCGACATGCTCCATCACGAAGAACTCGGCGCCGATGACGGCCGGGTCGTCGCAATAGGCGAGCATGCGCGGCGCCGGCACCGGCGTGCCGGCCAGCGCCTGCATGACGCGGTGCTCACGATCGACCGCATGCGCCCTGGGCAGGAGCTTGCCCGACGGCTTCTTGCGCAGCACGAAGCGCTCGCCCGACGCGGTCGTGAGCAGGTAGGTGGGATTGGACATCCCGCCCTGGAACTGGCGCACCGACAGGCCTTCGGCGGCCTGCGGCAGCGCCTCGCGCAGCCAGCCCGACAAGGCGGCGGCATCGATCCGGTGCGCGGCGAGGGGTTCGACCGTCACGGGCGCGGCGTCGGACGCGGGAACGACTTTCGGGGCCGGCATGCTCATGGCGCCTCCAGGCGCAGGGTGGCTGGCACGAGAAGGCCGACGGGATGCCCGGCTGTCTCGCCTTGGCTGACAAATGTCAGGATGGAGGGTACCCGGACCGCCGCGAACCGGTCAATCGGCCGGCGCAAACTTGACGGCAGCTCGATATCTGGCCTAGTGTCGCCCTGACAAACGTCAGCCAAGAGTCAGCCAAAGGGATCGAATCCGGCGGGCGCGACGAGTGGATCGACCCCGGTGATCTACATCAACGAGAAGGAAACGACTGTGAGACAGCAAGACCCGTTCGACACCCTCAACAACCTCGCCATGTCCGAGAAGGCGCGCCCGCTGCTCGATGCGGTGAAGGCGCATATTCGCGACAACGTCGACCCGATCACCGAGGAGTTCCATCGGCTCGGCGAAGGCCGCGCCGAACGCTTCAGCTTCGCCCCCGGCCAGCTCGAACTGCTCGATGGCGCCAAGGCCAAGGCCAAGAAGGCCGGCCTGTGGAACTTCTTCCTGCCCAACGCGGAAACCGGCGAAGGCCTGTCGAACCTCGACTACGCCTACATCGCCGCCGAACTCGGCAAGAACCCGCTCGCCTCCCAGACCCTGAACTGCTCCGCGCCCGACACCGGCAACATGGAAGTGCTCGAGCGCGTCGGCACGCCGGAACAGAAGGAAAAGTGGCTCAAGCCGCTGCTCGCCGGCGAGATCCGCTCGGCCTTCGCGATGACCGAGCCCGACGTCGCCTCATCGGATGCCCGCAACATCCATACGCGCGCCGTGCTCGACGGCAACGACTGGGTCATCAACGGCGAGAAGTACTACATCTCCGGCGCCGGGGATCCGCGCTGCAAGATCATGATCGTCATGGTCAATACCAACCCGGACGCCGAAGCATTCCTCCAGCAGTCGCAGATCCTGGTGCCGATGGACACCCCCGGCGTGCAGATCCTCGGACCGATGCGCGTCTTCGGCCACGACCATGCCCCGCACGGCCACATGCACCTGAAGTTCGAGAACGTGCGCGTGCCGAAGGAAAACGTTCTCTGGGGCGAAGGCAAGGGCTTCGAGATCTCGCAGATCCGGCTCGGCCCGGGCCGCATCCACCACTGCATGCGTTCGATCGGGTCCGCCGAACGGGCGCTCGACCTGCTGATCAAGCGCGCGACCACCCGCGAGGCGTTCGGGCGTCGGATCATCGACCTCGGCAAGAACATGGAGACGGTGTCGCGGGCCCGGATCGACATCGAGGCGATGCGGCTCATCGTGCTCAAGGCGGCCAAGGCGATGGACGTGCTCGGCAACAAGGAGGCGCGCATCTGGGTGTCGATGGCCAAGGCGATGGTGCCCGAGAAGTGCTGCCAGATCATCGACCAGGCGATGCAGATCCACGGCGCGACCGGGGTCAGCCACTGGTCGCCGCTCTCGGAGATGTACATGCAGCAGCGCACCTTGCGGCTGGCCGACGGACCGGACGAGGTGCACCACAACGTGGTCGCCCGCGCGGAACTCCGGGCTTTCGAGAAAGCCATGCTGAGCAGGGCCGACTGAGCGGAGAGCACGAGCATGGACATCAAGGATCGCATCGCGGTCGTGACGGGAGCGGCCGGCGGCATCGGCCGCGCCCTCGCCCTGCGCTTCGCCGCCGCCGGCGCGAAGCGCGTGGTCTGCGTCGACATCGACGCCGACGGGGCCGCCGAGACCGCCCGGGAGATCGGTGGCATTTCCCGCCGGGTGGATGTTTCCTCGGAAGACGAGATCAGGGAACTGATCGAGTTCGTCGAGTCGACCGAGGGGCCGATCGACCTGTTCTGCTCGAACGCCGGCATCTCGATACGCGGCGGGCCCGAAGTTGCCAACGACGCCTGGCAACGGATCTGGGACATCAACGTGATGGCCCATGTCTTCGCGGCCCGCCACCTCGTGCCCCGCATGATCGAGCGCGGCGGCGGCTACCTGCTCAACACCGCTTCGGCGGCCGGCCTGCTCTCGCAGGTCGGCTCGGCGCCCTACGCAGTGACCAAGCATGCGGCGGTCGGCCTGGCGGAATGGCTTGCGCTGACCTACGGCGACCAGGGCATCAAGGTCTCGGTGCTGTGCCCGCAGGCAGTGCGCACCGCGATGACCAAAGGCAAGGAAGGCGGTGTCGCCAGCGTCGACGGGATGATGGAGCCCGAGCCGGTCGCCGAATGCTGCCTGAAGGCGATCGAGGAAGAGACCTTCCTGGTCCTGCCGCATCCGGAAGTCCTCGGCTACATGCGCCGCAAGACGGAGAACTACGATCGCTGGATCGGCGGCATGCGCAAGCTCAACCGGCGCTTCAACCCGGGCTGAGTGCCGCCGTCAGTGCATGCCCGCGGCGGGAATCGCGCCCAGTGAGCGTAGCGCGTCGAGGAACATCTGCACCGCGATGATGACGAGCACCAGCCCCATCAGGCGCTCCATCGCCACGATGCCCTCGTCGCGCAGCACCCGCTGCAGCCAGGCGGCGCCTGCGAGGATCAGTACGCTCGAGAGCCAGGCGACGGTCACCGCGCCGAGCAGGGTGAGCGTCGCATCCGGGTTCGCCTCGCGCAGCAGCAGGACCACGCTCAGGGCACCGGGGCCCGCCACCGCGGGAATCGCGAGCGGCACGATGAATGGCTCGCTCTCGGTGCCGGAGCTGCCGAAGGGGCCGTCGGCGGTCGGGAACACCATGCGGATCGCGATCAGGAACAGGATCACCCCGCCGGCGATCTTCACCGCATCGAGGTCGAGGGCCAGCATGCGCATGAAGCCCGCGCCGGCGAAGAAGAAGAACAGCAACACCAGGTAGGCGACGGCGAGTTCGCGCACCACCACCCGACGCCGGCGATGCTCCGGCACGCTGCGCAACTGCGACAGGAAGAGGGGGATGTTGCCCAGCGGATCGAGGACCAGGAACAACAGGAACGCGACCGCGATGAAGTCCAGGTCGGTCACGGACGCGGGCTCCCCGCGCGGCAAGCGGCGCTTCCGGCCATGGATACAGGATCGAATCTTGCAGCCGAGTCCGCGGCCAGCTTGTCCGATCGCCGCGCCCCCATCAGCCAGGACCCGCGTCCATGTTCAGCCTCACCGCCCTGGAACTCGCGCGCATCCAGTTCGGGTTCACCATCTCGTTCCATATCGTCTTCCCCGCGATAACGATCGGGCTGGCCGCCTGGCTGGTCGTGCTCGAGGGCCTGTGGCTCTCCCGCAAGGAGCCAGTCTACCGGGACCTCTACCGTTTCTGGTCGCAGGTGTTTGCCGTCAACTTCGCGATGGGCGTGGTCTCGGGCCTCGTGATGGCCTACCAGTTCGGCACCAACTGGAGCTACTTCTCCGAGTTCTCCGGCAGCATCACCGGCCCCTTGCTCACCTACGAGGTGCTGACCGCCTTCTTCCTCGAGGCGGGCTTTCTCGGCGTCATGCTCTTTGGCTGGAACAAGGTCGGGCCGGGACTGCATTTCGTCTCGACGATCATGGTGTCAGCCGGGACCCTGATCTCCGCGACCTTGTTCCAGCCAAAGAGCATGACGCCGAGAAAGCCC
>CAYZBJ010000089.1:0-10824 GCA_964476625.1 uncultured Burkholderiaceae bacterium
CTGTCGGACCTCGCCCTCTACTACATCGGCGGCATCATCAAGCACGCGCGGGCGCTCAACGCCATCACCAACCCGGGCACCAACTCGTACAAGCGCCTGGTGCCGGGCTTCGAGGCTCCGGTCATGCTCGCCTATTCGGCGCGCAACCGCTCCGCCTCGATCCGGATCCCGCATGTGAGCAACCCGAAGGGCCGTCGCATCGAGATCCGCTTCCCGGACCCGAGCGCCAACCCCTACCTGGCCTTCTCGGCGATGCTCATGGCCGGCATCGACGGGATCCAGAACAAGATCCACCCGGGCGAAGCGGCCGACAAGAACCTCTACGACCTGCCGCCCGAAGAGGGCAAGAAGATCCCGACCGTCTGCAGCTCGCTCGACATGGCGCTCGAGGCGCTCGACCGGGATCGCGAGTTCCTGACCCGGGGCGGCGTGTTCAGCGATTCCCTGATCGACGCCTACATCGACCTCAAGATGGGCGAAGTGACGCGGTTCCGGATGGCGACGCATCCCTGCGAGTTCGACATGTACTATTCGCTCTGATCGGCCGGAGGCCTTCAGACCGAGGGGGTGCCGAAGCGGCACCCCTTTTTCTTTTTGTTCATGCTCGGTCGTCCGACCCGTGGTGGTCGCGGCAGGTATCCACGGCAGGTAAACTGCGCAGCGTGAGGAAGGAATCATGATCGGCTTCGAGTTGACCCGGATGCGCGCCGCGGCGCTGGCTGCCCCTATCGCCATATTCGCGGCAAGCTGGGCCGCACCCGCCCAGGCGCAGATCTGGCGCTGCACGAACGCCGATGGCGTGGTCGAGTACAGCAATGCCAAACCGGGGCGCGACCGCAAGGACTGCCGCCCGGTCGACCTGCCCAACCTGACCACGATCCCGGCGCCTGCACCGGCGCCGGCGCCACGCGCCCAGCCCCGCCAGGATTTCCCCAAGGTCGAGCCCTCGGCCCAGCGCGCCCGCGACGAGGAGCGTCGCCAGATCCTCGAGCGCGAACTGCGCAAGGAAGAAGAGCGGCTGGCCGCCCTCGAAACCGAGTTCAAGGGCGGGGAGCCCGACCGGCTGGGCAACGAGCGCAACTACCAGAAGTACCTCGACCGCGTCGAGAGACTCAAGGTCGACATCAACCGGGCGGAGGCCAACGTCGCGTCGATTCGACGCGAGATCGATGCCTTGCCGCGCTGATCGCCGGCACGGCCCGGAGCCGGAACTCGCCGGCCTCGACCTTCTCGCCAGCGCCGTCGTGCTGCTCGACCGGGCAGGACGCGCGGTATACATGAACCTCGCCGCCGAGCAGTTGTTCGAAATCTCCTGGCGGCTGCATGCGGCCGAACGCTTCTCGTCGATCTTCGTCGACGGCGGGGCCATCGATTCGCTGCTCGCCGAGGCGATGTCGAACCGCTTCGATGAAATGCGCACCAGCATGGCGCTCGAGCGCCCCGGCCATGGCCCGCTCGAATTGCATGCGACCGCGGTGCCCCTGGACGAGCCGCTCGGTGCGATGCTGCTCGAGCTCCGCGAGATCGACCATCGCCACAAGCTCGACCGCGAGGCGCACCTGCTCGGCTCGGCCGAAGCGAATCGCGAACTGGTGCGCAACCTCGCGCACGAGATCAAGAATCCGCTCGGGGGCCTGCGCGGCGCCGCGCAACTGCTCGAACTCGAACTCGAGTCCCCGGAGCTGCGCGAGTACACCCAGGTGATCATCAAGGAGGCCGACCGGCTCCAGGCCCTGGTCGATCGCCTGCTGGCGCCGCACCGGCAGGCGCGGCGGCTCGCGCCGGTCAACATCCACGAGGTCTGCGAGCGGGTCCGGATCGTGGTCCAGGCCGAGTTCCCCGATTCGCTCGAAATCCATCGCGACTACGACGCCAGCCTGCCCGATCTCACCGGCGACAAGGAGCAGCTGATCCAGGCGTTGCTCAACCTGGTGCGCAACGCGGCGCAGGCGATGGGCGGGCGGGGCGTCATCGAGTTGCGCACCCGCATCGCCCGACAGGTGACGATCGATCGCAAGGTGAGCAAACTGGCACTGGAATTGCATGTGGTCGACAACGGTCCCGGCATCCCGGAGGACATTCGCGAACGAGTGTTCTTTCCGCTGGTGTCGGGCCGGGACGGCGGCAGCGGCCTGGGCCTGTCGATCGCGCAGACCTTCGTGCAGCAGCACGGCGGCCTGATCGATTGCGAGAGCAGGCCGGGCCGAACCGATTTTCGCGTGTTGTTGCCGCTGGCCTGAGCCCGAATGCCGGGCGGTCCGGACGGCGGGGGTGCTGACCAGGTGATGGAATCCGTATGGGTCGTGGATGACGACCAGTCGATACGCTGGGTCCTCGAGCGTGCGCTGCAGCGCGCCGACTTCGATGTCAGGGCCTTCGGGTCCGCCCGTGACTGCCTCGCCGCCCTCGAGCATGAGCAGCCCCGGGTGCTGGTCTCCGACATCCGCATGCCGGGCGAGAACGGCATCGAGCTGCTCGAGAAGATGAAGGCGCGCTGGCCGGCGCTGCCGGTCATCATCATGACGGCGTTTTCCGATCTCGAGAGCGCGGTATCGGCCTTCCAGGGCGGCGCCTTCGAGTACCTGCCCAAGCCTTTCGATGTCCAGAACGCGGTCGAACTGATCCGCCGCGCCGTCGCCGAGCATGAGCTCGTCGCCGGCCCCGAGGAACAGATGGAAGCCGGCCTCGATATGCTCGGCCAGGCGCCGGCGATGCAGGAGGTGTTCCGCGCCATCGGCCGGCTCTCGCAATCGAACGTCACCGTGCTGATCACCGGCGAATCGGGCTCGGGCAAGGAGCTGGTCGCGCGCGCGCTGCACCGGCACAGCCAGCGTGCCGGCAAGCCTTTCGTCGCGCTCAATACCGCGGCCATCCCGCGCGACCTGCTCGAGTCCGAACTCTTCGGCCACGAGCGCGGCTCGTTCACCGGCGCCCAGCAGATGCGTCGCGGCCGCTTCGAGCAGGCCGACGGCGGCACCCTGTTCCTCGACGAGATCGGCGACATGCCGGCCGAACTGCAGACCCGACTGCTGCGCGTGCTCTCGGACGGACAGTTCTATCGGGTCGGCGGCCACCAGCCGATCAAGTCCAATGTGCGGGTCATCGCCGCGACCCACCAGAACCTCGAGGACCGGGTGCGACAGGGCCTGTTTCGCGAAGATCTCTTCCATCGGCTCAACGTCATCCGACTGCGCTTGCCGCCCTTGCGCGAGCGGGTCGAGGACGTTGCACTGCTCGCGCGCCACTTCATGCAGAAGAGCGCCCACGACCTCGGCGGCGACGCCAAGCGGCTCACCGACGGCGCGATCGAGGCCATGAAGGCCTTCGCCTGGCCGGGCAACGTACGCCAGCTCGAGAACGTGTGCAACTGGCTCACGGTGATGGCGCCGAGCCAGACGGTCGACGCCAAGGACCTGCCGCCCGAGCTGCGGGGCATCGGTCCCGGCGCCGAGGCGTCGGGCCTGGCCACGGCTGCCGGCATCGCGACGCCGACACCCTTGTCGTCGCCGCTTGCGGGGACCTCGCCGGGCGAATCGTTCGTGCAGGGCGCCAGTGGCGGAAACACCGGGCTGGTGGGGGCTGCGGGCGCGCCGGTCGCAATGACGAGCGCCGTGACGGCAGGCGTCTCGGCCGGGTCCCCGATCGGGCAGGACGGCACCGCCGGGGCAGGAGGCGCATGGGCGGACCTGCTCGAGCGCGAGGTGAGCGCGATGCTCGCTGCCCAGGGCGAGGTCACGCGAGAAGCCGGCGACAGCGACCTGATGGACCGGCTCAGCCGGCAGTTCGAGTCGACGGTGATCCGCGCCGCGTTGCGCCACACCCGGGGCCGTCGGATCGATGCGGCGACCCGGCTCGGCATCGGACGCAACACCATCACCCGCAAGATCCAGGAACTGCGACTGGAGTCGGAGTAGCGGCCGGGCCCGGGCGGCGATGCAGTCCGCGCCACCAGGCTTCGAACCGTAGCGGGAGCCCGGCTCGTGGCTGCGATCAGGCGGGCGCGAGTTCGAGGATCACCGGGGCATGGTCGGATGGCTTCTCGAGCTTGCGGGGGGCGCGGTCGATCGTGCAGGCGCGCAGGCGATCGGCGATCCTCGCATCGACCAGGCCGAAGTCGATCCTCAGCCCGGCGTTGCGCCGGAACCCGAGCATCCGGTAGTCCCACCAGGAGTACGAGCGCTCGGGTTGCTCGAAGCAGCGAAAGGCGTCGACGAAGCCGGCGTTGAGCAGGGCGCGAAAGCGTTCGCGCTCGGGTTCGGAGCAGTGGATCTTGCCCTCCCAGGCCACCGGATCGTGCACGTCGCGGTCCTCGGGCGCGATGTTGAAGTCGCCCAGCAAAATGCGCGGCGCTGCGTCGCGGGTCGAGTCGAGCCATTGCCGGAGCGCATCGATCCAGGCGAGCTTGTACGGGAACTTCGGCGAATCGAGCGCCTGGCCGTTCGGGAAATAGGCGCAGTAGACATCCAGTTCGCCGAAGCGCGCCGCGATCAGGCGCTTCTGGTCGTCCGCCAGCAAGGGGTTGCCGATACGCACGTCGCGCGCTTCGCCCACCGTGTCGAGCCGGCTGAGCAGGGCGACGCCGTTGTAGGTCGGCTGGCCGCTGTAGACGGCCGCATAGCCGGCGTCACGCAACTCGGCGACCGGGAACTTGTCGTCGACGAGCTTGGTCTCCTGGATCGCGAGGACGTCGATCGGATTCGCCCCGAGCCAGTCGAGCACATGGGGCAGGCGGACCCGCAGCGAGTTGACGTTCCAGGTGGCGAGTTTCATGTTGTTAATAAGATATTGATTTATAAGAAAATACTATATCAATATCCAGGGTGGCGCCAGCCGCCGACAGATGCCGGGGCGGGGCGGCCACAAGAGTGTCCGGGTGCCGACCGACACCATCGAATGCTCCTGATGGTCTCGTTGGCAAATGAGAATCATTGGCGTTTGGAGTAGGATGCAGCCTTCGAAAAGCAGCCGTCGCGGCTGCCCGGGGCCCTATCCAGATGACAGAAGACATTGTGACGTCGGACAGCCTGTTGCGTGACTGGCAGGCGCTCATGCGCCGGGGCGTGGATGCCAGCCGCCAGGGCGAAACGATGGTGGCTCGCAGGCTGTACCTGCAAGCGCAGGGGCTCACCCTCGCACTGCTGGCATGCCGGACCTGCGATGCGGTGGACGATGACGACCGGGTGGCGGCTTTCGTCGTCACCCATCTCAACCTGGCCGATTCGTTCCAGGGCACCGGGCACATCGCCCTGGCCCTCGCGCAGCTGTGGACCGCGCACCAGACCCTGATGGGCCTGCTCCACGACGAGCGCGTCGCGATGACATTGCGACTGGCAGCGCTTCGCCACAGTCGCGAGACTTCCGCCGCGCTCGTCGAACACTCGGCGCAACACGCCAGCCATCCCGAAATCGTGGCGACCGTTCGCGGCGGCTGCCTCTCGGTTCCTCCACCCGGGGCGCTCGCGCATTGACCCGGTTCTTTCCCTTCTTCGCAGATTTCCCATGTCCAATACCCATACCCTGCCCAGGCTCCCGTACGCGTATGACGCCCTGGAGCCGCACATCGACGCCATGACGATGGAGATCCACCATACGAAGCACCACCAGGCCTACGTGAACAATCTCAACGCTGCGGTCGATGGCACCGAGTACGCGGGACGTCCCGTCGAGGACCTGATCGTCGAGGTCGAATCCCTGCCGGAGAAACTGCGAGCGGCGGTGCGCAACAACGGCGGCGGCCATGCGAACCACAGCCTGTTCTGGACCGTCATGTCGCCCCGGGGGGGAGGTTTGCCCGATGGCGATCTCGCCCGTGCCATCGACACCGAGCTCGGCGGCATCGATGCGTTCAAGGACGCCTTCACGAAGGCCGCCATCAGTCGCTTCGGCAGTGGATGGGCCTGGCTGTCGGTGACCGGGGACGGCAGCCTGGCCGTGGAGAGCTCCGCCAACCAGGACAATCCGGCGATGCTGGGCATCGGGTCGGGCAATACCGCGATCCTCGGACTCGATGTCTGGGAACATGCCTACTACCTGAAATACCAGAACCGCCGGCCCGAATACATCGCCGCCTTCTACAACGTCATCGACTGGTCCGAGGTCGCGCGGCGCTATGCCGAGGCCCGTCGCTAGCTTTCCCGTTCAGGGCACGTCGTTCAGGTCCGAAGCGTCCAGGCGCTGCATCAACGCATCGCGTTGACCGGTGGCCGGCGGCAGGTCGGCCGACGGAACGACGCGGGTAAGGAACTCGACGACCGCCCTTCCGAAGACGTCGTTGCGATCGCCGGCGACCATGTGGCCGGCCGAGACGATGTCCACGTGCTCGCTGTGCGGTGCCATCGCCAGGAACTGCCGGACACCCTCGTCGGTCAGCACGTCGGACTGGCCGCCCTTGACCAGGAGGGTGGGCACCTCGAGCGCTCGCGCGCAGGCTTCCAGCCGGGCCTGGCGCTGCGCGAGGTCCCGGATTCCCTGCAGGAACCGCGGATCCCAGTGCCAGTGGAACCTGCCGTCCGCGCCGAGGCGGACGTTCTTGGCCAGCCCCTGCAGATTGGAGGGGCGGGAGCGATGGGGCTGGTAGCTGGCGATGGCATCGGCCACTTCGTCCAGGGAGCCGAAGCCTTCGGGATTGCGCCGCATGAACGCCTGGATGTTCCGGACGCCCGCGGGTTCGATGCGTGGCGCGATGTCCACCAGGATGAGCGCCGTGGCCTCCACCGCATGCTCGCCGGCTGCAACCAGGCTGGTGCCGCCGCCCATGGAGGCGCCCACCAGCACGCAGGGCCGGCTGCCCAGCGCGTCGAGCACGCACTGCAGGTCGTCGACCATGGCGTCCTGGCTGTAGACGCCGTCCTCTGCCCAATCGGAATCGCCATGGCCGCGGGCGTCGAACGCGACGGCATGGTAGCCAGCGTCGCCGAGCACCTGGCCGGTGCCTTTCCAGGCATGGCGGGTCTGGCCGCCGCCGTGCTGGAGTACTACCAGCGGGTGTCGGGGGTCTCCCCAGGAGTCGCCCGTGATCTGCACGCCCCTGGCACCCTGCCAGCGATGCATGGGCTCGGGTGTGCCGGGCAGGCGCTGGCCGGCGCTCATGATGCGCGTCCTCCATCTCCGCCGTCGGTGTCGTGTCCCGACGGGCGCGGCAGGTTCCACTTGTAGTGCAGCGAGAGGTAGCGTAGCGCGAAGCACGCCGCCAGGGCGACCCAGGTCCGGCTGCTCGATTCCCATCCGAGTCGCTCGCCCACGACTTCGATGAGGGCGGCGGCGAGCGCGGCCGAGGCATAGATCTCGCGCCGCAGGATGATCGGCACCCGGTTGAGCAGCACGTCACGCAACACGCCGCCACCCACGGCGGCGACCACGCCCAGCAGCACCGCCACCTCGGCGTTGTGGCCGTAGAGCATGGCCTTCTGCGCGCCGGTCACGGCGAACATGCCCAGGCCGAGGGAGTCGAACAGGATCACCGGGTGCGCAAGGCGCATCACCAGCGGGTTCGCGGCCATGGTCAGTAATGCCGCTGCCATGGCGACGGTGAGGTAGCGCCAGTCCGCCAGCCCGGTTGGCGGTATGGCGCCGATGCACAGGTCGCGCAGCACGCCGCCGCCGCAGGCGACCGTGAACGCAATGACGAGGATGCCGAACCAGTCGAGGCCACGGGCCCTGGCCGCAACGGCGCCGCTGATCGCGAAGGCGAACGTGCCCGCGAGGTCGAGGAAGGTGAACAAGCTGCGGTGATCCAGGCCGCCAGGGACGAGGTCGGAGATGCTCATGTCAGGGGCTGCTCGGCACAGGACGGGTTATTCGGAAAATGCATAAGCAAGGGTACAAGGATTCGTTCGGCCGATGCGACGTCGCCCCTAGGATTGGCCCGTCTCCAAACCTTCGCCGGAATCCACGCCATGTCCTCTCTCTCCCTCCTGCGCCGGGCCGTCGTCCTCGGCAGTCTGTCGTTGTTCGCCCTTGGCGCCCAGGCCAGGGACGTCTCGCTGCTGAACGTCAGCTACGATCCCACCCGCGAACTCTACGTGGAGTTCAACAAGGCCTTTGCCGAGCATTGGCAGAAGGAGACCGGCGATACGGTCTCCGTCAGGCAGTCGCATGGCGGCTCCGGCAAGCAGGCTCGCTCGGTGATCGATGGCCTGGAGGCCGATGTCGTCACGCTTGCGCTGGCCTACGACATCGATGTGCTCGAGAGCAAGGCCAAACTGATTCCCGCGGACTGGCAAAAACGCCTGCCGCAGAACAGCGCGCCCTACACCAGCACGATCGTGTTCCTGGTGCGCACCGGCAATCCCAAGGGCATCAAGGACTGGGATGATCTCGTCAAGCCCGGGGTCGCCGTGATCACGCCCAATCCCAAGACTTCCGGCGGCGCCCGCTGGAACTATCTCGCGGCCTGGGGCTATGCGCTCGGCAAGAACGGCAACGACCCGAAGAAGGCAGCCGAGTTCGTCGGCAAGCTCTTCCAGAACGTGCCGATCCTCGATTCCGGCGCCCGTGGCGCGCTGATCACCTTCACGCAGCGCGGCGTTGGCGACGTATTCATCTCCTGGGAGAACGAGGCTTTCCTGGCGACGAAGGAGCTCGGTCCCGACAAGTTCGAGGTCGTGGTGCCTTCGGTGAGCATCCTGGCCGAGCCGCCGGTGACCGTCGTCGACCGGACCGTGGACAAGCGCGGCACCCGTGACGTCGCCACCGCCTACCTCGAGTACCTGTATTCGCCCGTCGGCCAGGAAATCGCGGCGCGCAACTACTACCGACCGATCGACGAGACGGTAGCGGCCAAGTACGCCGGGCAGTTCACGAAGGTGGACCTCTTCACCATCGATGACGTCTTCGGTGGCTGGGCCAAGGTACAGCAGGAGCACTTTGCCGACGGCGGCGTGTTCGACCAGATCTATACGAAGAAATAGCCGGCGCTCCGGATGCCAGTCCTGTCCCGTACGCTGCTCAAGCGTCATTCCGTTCTGCCAGGCTTCGACCTGGCGCTCGGTTTCGCGCTCCTGTACCTGAGCCTGATCGTGCTGGTGCCGCTGTCGGCGGCCTTCCTCAAGACCTTCAGCCTGAGCTGGCCCGAATTCGTCGAGGCCACCACCTCGCCCCGCGTCATGGCCTCGTACCGGATCACCTTCGGCGCCTCCTTCCTTGCTGCGCTGGTGAACGCCTTCTTCGGACTGGTGACCGCCTGGGTGCTGGTGCGCTACCAGTTTCCGGGCAAGCGCCTGGTCGATGCCCTGGTGGACCTGCCGTTCGCGCTGCCCACTGCGGTTGCCGGAATCGCGCTGACGACCCTGTGGGCCGAGAATGGCTGGCTGGGGCAGTGGCTTCCGTTCAAGGTCAGCTATACCCCGCTGGGCATCTGGGTGGCGCTGGTCTTCATCGGGCTGCCCTTCGTGGTCCGTACCCTGCAGCCGGTGCTCGAGGATGTCGACCGGGGGCTCGAGGAAGCGGCCGCCACCCTCGGGGCGAACCGCTGGCAGGTATTCGCCCGGGTGATCCTGCCGATCCTCGTCCCGGCGCTGCTCGCCGGCTTCGCGCTTGCCTTCGCTCGCGCCCTCGGCGAGTACGGCTCGGTCATCTTCATCGCCGGCAACATGCCGATGATCAGCGAGATCACTCCCTTGCTGATCGTCACCAAGCTCGAGCAGTACGACTACGCCGGCGCCACCGCCATCGCCGTCGTGATGCTGGTGGCTTCCTTCATCATGCTGCTGCTGATCAACACCTTGCAGGCCTGGTCGCACAAGCGCCAGGGGGGACTATGAGCCTCGCCGGCGCCGACACTGCGGCGGCGATGCACGGGGGGCCGGGCGAGCCTGCCCGGCATGCGCCGACCAGCGATACCCCCCGCGATGCCGGTCTCGACATCACTCGCCGCCGGGACGTCGATGCGACCGGCGAGCCGCGCTGGGTGCGCTGGGGCCTCATCGGCCTCGCGCTGGGCTTCATGACCCTGTTCCTCTTCATCCCGCTCTCGATCGTCTTCATCGAGGCCTTCTCGAAGGGGGTCGAAGTCTACGTAGCGTCGATCACCGAGCCCGATGCCCGCTCGGCGATCTGGCTCACCCTCATGGTGGCGGCGATCGCGGTGCCGCTCAATCTCGTGTTCGGCGTCGCCGCCGCCTGGGCGATCGCGAAGTTCGAGTTCCGCGGACGGAACGTCCTGCTCACCCTGGTCGACCTGCCGTTCGCGGTCAGCCCGGTGATCGCCGGGCTTGTCTTCGTGCTGGTCTTCGGCCTGCAGGGATGGTGGGGCGAGTGGCTCGCCGAGCACGACCTGAAGGTCATCTTCGCGGTACCTGGCATCGTGCTGGCCACCGTGTTCGTGACCTTTCCGTTCGTGGCGCGCGAGCTGATCCCGCTCATGCAGGCGCAAGGCGTGGAACAGGAGGAGGCCGCCCGGGTACTCGGGGCGAGCGGCTGGCAGATGTTCCGCCGGGTGAGCCTGCCGAGCATCAAGTGGGCGCTGCTCTATGGCGTGATCCTGTGCAATGCGCGGGCCATGGGCGAGTTCGGCGCGGTGAGCGTCGTGTCCGGGCACATCCGGGGCCTCACCAACACCATGCCGCTGCATGTCGAGATCGCCTACAACGAATACCAGTTCGCCGCGGCCTTCGCGGTGGCTTCGCTGCTGGCCTGCCTCGCGCTGGTGACCCTGCTCGCGAAGCATCTCGTCGAGCGACGGCTCGAGCGCCGGCGGCCGTCGAACGCACCTGCACAGTAGAGGGAACATGAGCATATCGATCCGGAACCTGAACAAGCGCTTCGGCGCCACCGTCGCCTGCGACGCCCTGGACCTCGACATCCCGTCGGGCGAGCTGGTTGCGT
>CAYZBJ010000089.1:10834-16150 GCA_964476625.1 uncultured Burkholderiaceae bacterium
GACCAGCTGTCGCTCGACATCTATCAGGGCGAGTTTTTCGCGCTGCTCGGCCCGTCCGGTTGCGGCAAGACGACCCTGTTGCGGATCATTGCCGGGCTCGAGGTGCCGGATTCGGGCAAGGTCCTGTTCCACGGCGACGATGCCACGGGCGTGTCGGTCCGCGATCGCAAGGTCGGCTTCGTGTTCCAGCACTACGCGTTGTTCAGCCACATGACGATCTTCGAGAACGTTGCATTCGGGCTGCGGGTGCGGCCGCGCGCGACTCGTCCGTCCGAAGCGGAGATTCGCCGCAAGGTGACGGAGCTGCTCGAGCTCGTGCAGCTCGACTGGCTGGCCGATCGCTATCCGCACCAGCTCTCGGGCGGCCAGCGCCAGCGCATCGCGCTCGCCCGGGCGCTCGCGGTCGAGCCGAGCGTGCTCCTGCTCGACGAGCCCTTCGGGGCGCTCGACGCCAAGGTGCGAAAGGAACTGAGGCGATGGCTGCGCCGGCTGCACGACGAGGTGCATGTGACCAGCGTCTTCGTCACCCACGACCAGGAGGAGGCGATGGAGGTCGCCGACCGGGTGGTGGTCCTGAACCGCGGTCGCATCGAACAGCAGGGCAGTCCCGACGAGGTCTACGACCGGCCGGCCTCGCCCTTCGTGCTGCAGTTCCTGGGCGACGTCAACATCTTCCACGGCCGCATGGGCCAGGCATCGGCGGCGGGGGCAGAGGCCGAACTCAGCTATGTTCGTCCGCACGAGCTCGAGATCGTCGCCGAAGCCGGCGAGGGCGCCTGGCCGGTGACCCTGGGCCAGACGCTCACGGTCGGGCCCAATACCCGCCTCGAGTTTCGCCATGATGCGCTGCCCTCGGGGGCGGCCGGCGGCGACGGTTTCGTCGAGGTCGAATTGCCCCGCGAGGAGTTCGTGGCGCTGCGCGAGCGCTTCGGCCTGCAGCCCGGGTCGCGGGTGCACCTGCGACCGAAGCGGGTGACGCGTTTCCCGGTGTCGGCGGCGGGCGGCGTCACCCTCGCCGAAGGCGCCGGGATCTAGCCCGCCTTGTCCGGAGCGACCAGCTTCACCACGCTCGAGAAGTCGAGGCCGCCCCGGCCCGCGGCGCGATTCATCGCATAGAGGTTGCGGGCGAGTTCGCCGAGCGGGATGGTGGCGCCGATGCCCATCGCGGCTTCGACCGCGAGGCCGAGGTCCTTGAGCATCAGGTCGTTGCCGAAGCCGCCGGTGTAGCCGCGCGAAGCTGGCGCGTTCTCGAGTACGCCCGGCCAGGGGTTGCAGACCTCGGTTGCCCAGCTGCGGCTGGTGCTGACCGCCATCATCGCCGAGAGCGTCTTCGGATCGAGTCCGTGCGCGGCACCCAGGGCAATCGCCTCGCCGGTGACCGCCATGATGACGCCGAGCGCCATGTTGTTGCACAGCTTGGCGACCTGCCCGGCGCCGGCCTGGCCCATGTGGAAGATGTTCCTGCCCATCGCGTCGAGGACCGGTCGCGCCCGGTCGAGCGCCTTGTCGGCGCCGCCGACGATGAAGGTGAGGGTGCCTGCGGCGGCTCCCGCGGTACCGCCGGAGACCGGTGCATCGAGCATGGCGAGCCCGCGCGCGGCCGCGGCTGCCGCGACCTTCTGTGCGCTCGCCGGTGCGATGGTGCTGCAGTCGATGATCAGGGTGTCGGCCTCGATGACGGGCAGCAGGCCGTCGTCGCCGAGGTAGAGCGACTCGACGTGGCGGCTGGCCGGCAGCATCGAGACCAGCACCCGGGCGCCGGCCAGCGCCGCCCTGGCCGAATCGACGATATCCACGCCCTGTTCGGCGGCCTGCTTGCGGGCGGAGTCGCTCAGGTCGAAACCGCGCACCGGGAAGCCGGCGCGACGCAGGTTCGCCGCCATCGGCCCGCCCATGTTGCCCAGGCCGATGAAGGCGACCGGGGTCGAAGCTGCATTGGACATCGTGGTGTCTCCGTACCGGGTTGTGTCGTTCAGGTGAGATCGGCCAACGGATGCGGGCCGTCGAAGCGGGGGCGCAGGTGCGCGTCGATCCACGCATCGTCGACCTCGGCAAGGGTGGCCGGCTGCCAGCGCGGGTTGCGGTCCTTGTCGACCAGCAGGGCGCGCACGCCTTCGGCGAAATCGTGGTGGACGCAGCAGCCGACCGATGCCTGGTACTCGAGCCGGAAGACGTCGGCGAGCGAGAGGTGCCGCGCCGCCGCCAACAGGGCATGGGCCAGTGCGGCCGAGGTCGGCGAGCCACGCCGGGCGGCTTCGCCAGCCTGCGCGAGCCAGCGCTCGGGGTTGTCGGCGAGCGTGCCGATGCGGGCCAGCGCGGGCGCGAGGCCATCGTGGCCGACCAGCGCATCGATGCGGTCGTAATGTGCGCGCAGCGGCGAATCGGGCAGCGGGCAGCCGCGCGCATCGAGCAGGGCGCCGAGGCTGGCGCCGTCGGCCGAGCGTGATCCCTGCCAGTGGGTCGCGGCGATTGCCTCTAGCACCGCGGCCTTGTCCTCGTGGGCGAGGACGAAATCCGCCAGTCCCGCGAAGCGGGCGTCGGCGGCGTTCATCGGTGCGCCGGTCAGCGCGAGGAAGAGGCCGGTGCGGCCGGGCGCGCGCGACAGGAACCAGCTGCCGCCGACGTCCGGGTAGAGGCCGATGGTGATCTCGGGCATCGCGAGCCGGGTCTTCGGTGTCGCGACCCGGTGCGATGCGCCCGCGAGCAGGCCGATGCCGCCGCCCATCACGATGCCGTGGCCCCAGCACAGGACCGGCTTGGGGCAGGTGTGGATGCGATGGTCGAGCCGGTATTCCCGCTCGAAGAAGCGCGCCGCCTCGACCGGTACGTCGCCGGGCGCGGTCGAGCGGATCGATCGATACAGCGCGACGACATCGCCGCCCGCGCAGAACGCCTTGTCGCCGGCCGCATCGAGCACGATGCCGGCGATGCCGGGGTCGGCGATCCACTGGTCGAACTGCGCGGCCAGCCGATCGACCATGGCCAGGGTGAGCGCGTTCAGGCTGGCCGGCGCATCGAGCGTGGCATGGCCGAAGCGATGGCCCGACGCGGTCGGGATCTCGGCGATGCGTACGCCGTCGATGGAACTCTCGCTCATCGGACCGACTCGAGCGCGTCGTCCTGCAGCATCCGGCGCGCGATGATGACTCGCATGATCTCGTTGGTGCCTTCGAGGATCTGGTGGACCCGGGCGTCGCGCAGCAGGCGCTCGAGGGGATAGTCGCGCAGGTAGCCGTAGCCGCCGTGCAGCTGCAGCGCCTGGTTGCAGACTTCGAAGCCGACGTCGGTTGCGAAGCGCTTGGCCATCGCGCAGTAGGTGTTGGCGTCCGACGCGCCGGCATCGAGCCGGGTGGCGGCGAGCCGCACCATCTGGCGCGCTGCCACCAGCTCGGTCGCCATGTCGGCGAGCCGGAACTGGAGCGCCTGGAATTCGGCCAGGCTCTGGCCGAACTGGCGCCGCTCCTTGAGATAGCGCTGGGTCGCTTCGAGCGCACCTTGCGCCGCGCCGACCGAGCAGGTCGCGATGTTGATGCGCCCGCCGTCGAGGCCGCGCATCGCGATCCGGAAGCCTTCGCCTTCGCGGCCGAGCAGGTTGCGCGCCGGCACCCGGACACCGTCGAAGGCGATCTGGCGGGTGGGCTGGCTGTTCCAGCCCATCTTGTCTTCCTTGCGGCCGTAGCGGATGCCTTCGGCATCGCCCGGGATGGCGATCGCCGAGATGCCGGCCGCGCCGGGGCCGCCGGTGCGCACCATCGCCACCAGCAGGTCGGTCGAGCCGGCGCCGGAGATGAAGGCCTTGCCGCCGTCGATGACCCAGTCGGCGCCTTCGGCGCGCGCGGTGGTGCGCAGCGAGGCGGCGTCCGATCCCGCTCCGGGCTCGGTGAGGCAGTAGGAGGCGAGGGCCCTGCCGCTGGTGAGCCGAGGACCCCATTCGGCGGTGAGCTCGTCGCCGCCGAAGGTCGTCAGCATCCAGGTCGCCATGTTGTGGATGCTGATGAAGGCGGCCGTCGAGGGACAGGCCGCCGCGAGTTCCTCGAGCACGATCGCGGCATCGAGTCGCGACAGGCCGAGCCCGCCGTGCGCCTCGGGTGCATAGAGGCCGCAGAAGCCGAGTTCACCGGCCTGGCGGATCTCGTCGACCGGGAAGATCGCCTCGGCGTCCCACTGCGCCGCGCGAGGCGCGAAGACCTCGCGGGCGAACTCGCGCGCCGCCTGCTGGAAGGCGCGCTGGTCTTCGGACAGCTCGAAGTCCATGGCCGGCGGGATTCCTAATGCAGGCGGATGGTGGTGTTCACACCGGTCGAGACGTCATCGTCGAACCAGCGCGCGATGACGGTCTTGGTCTGGGTGTAGAACAGCACGACCTGCTTGCCGTAGGGGCCGAGGTCGCCGAGCTTGGATGCGCGCGAACCGGTGAACGAGAACATCGGGACCGGCACCGGAATCGGCAGGTTGATGCCGACCTGGCCGACGTCGATGTCTTCCTGGAAACGCCGGGCGGCCGCCCCCGACTGGGTGAAGATCGCCGTGCCGTTGCCGTTGGGGTTGGCATTGATGATCTCGATCGCCTCGTCGAGGGAGTCGGCGCTCATCAGGCAGAGCACCGGGCCGAAGACTTCCTGGTCGTACACGGTCATGCCGGGCTTGACGCCCGAGAACACGGTCGGGCCGACGAAGTTGCCTTTCTCGTAGCCGGCCACCTTGATGCCGCGGCCGTCGAGCTCGAGCTTCGCGCCTTCCTGGGCGCCCTGGGCGATCATCGAGACGACACGCTCATGGGCGGCGCAGGAAATCAGCGGGCCGAGGTCGAGGTTGTCGATGCCGGCGCCGACCTTGAGCGAACTGGCGCGTTCGACGATCTCGGGAATCCATTTCTGCGCATCGCCGACGAGGACCGCGACCGATACCGCCATGCAGCGCTGGCCCGCCGCGCCGAAGGCAGCGCCGGCCAGTGCATCGAGGGTCTGTTCCTTGCGCGCGTCGGGCATCACGATGGCGTGGTTCTTGGCCCCCATCATGCACTGCACCCGCTTGCCGGCGAGGGTGGCGCGCTGGTGGACATGGGTGCCGACACGGGTCGAGCCGACGAAGGAGACCGCCTTGATGTCCGGGTGGTCGCAGATGGCGTCGACCGCCTCGGCATCGCCGTGGACGACGTTGAGCACACCCTTGGGGATGCCGGCCTGGATCGCCAGTTCGACCAGGCGCATCGTCACCATCGGGTCCTGCTCGGAGGGCTTGAGCACGAAGGTGTTGCCCGTGGCGATCGCCATCGGGAACATCCACAGCGGGATCATGGCGGGGAAGTTGAACGGC
>CAYZBJ010000090.1:0-1239 GCA_964476625.1 uncultured Burkholderiaceae bacterium
GGCGCGGTGAACGTGGAACCGTAGCCCACCGATGCGGATCGGCACCGTCGCCTGCGGCTACGCCGATGGCTACCCCCGCCATGCCCCGACGGGGACGCCGGTGCTGGTCGGGGGCGTGCGCACGCAACTGGTCGGGCGGGTTTCCATGGACATGCTCAGCGTCGACCTGGAGCCGATTCCGCAGGCCGGCATCGGCACCGCGGTCGAGCTCTGGGGCGATGCGCTGCCGATCGACGAGGTCGCCGCGGCGGCCGGGACGATCGGCTACGAACTCATGTGCGCGCTGGCGCCCCGCGTGCCGGTCCGGCTCGCCGGGCCGCCCCCGGGCGGGGATCGCGGCTGATGGCGCGCGCCAAGGTCCAGTACGCCTGCACCGCCTGCGGCGGCGTGTCGGTCAAGTGGCAGGGGCAGTGTCCGCACTGCGCCGAATGGAACACTCTCGAAGAGACGATCGCGGAGCCGCGGGGCGCGGCCGGCCGCTTCCAGTCGATCGCTCCCACGCAACCGGTGGTCGCGATCGCCGACGTCACCGCCGAGGATGTCGGCCGGATGTCGACCGGCAGCGAGGAGTTCGACCGGGTCCTTGGCGGCGGCCTGGTCGACGGGTCGGTGGTCCTCATCGGGGGCGACCCCGGCATCGGCAAGTCGACCCTGCTGCTGCAGGCCCTGGCGCATATGGCCCGCGAGCGGCCGGTGCTGTATGTCAGCGGCGAGGAGTCCGCGTCGCAGATCGCATTGCGGGCGCGCCGACTCGGTCTCGAAGGCTCGAACGCGCCACTGATGGCCGAGACGGCGCTCGATCGGATCATCGGGGAGATCGAGCGGCGCAGGCCGGCGCTGGTGGTGGTCGATTCGATCCAGACCATCTACTCGGCCGAGTTGCAGTCGGCGCCGGGCTCGGTCGCCCAGGTACGCGAGTGCGCCTCGCAGCTGACCCGACTGTCCAAGCAGACGGGCGTGGCTATCGTCATGATCGGACATGTCACCAAGGAAGGAACCCTGGCCGGGCCACGGGTGCTCGAGCACATCGTCGACACGGTGCTGTACTTCGAGGGCGACACCCACTCCTCGTACCGGCTGGTGCGCGCCTTCAAGAACCGCTTTGGCGCGGTCAACGAGCTCGGCGTCTTCGCGATGACCGATCGCGGCCTGCGCGGCGTGTCGAATCCGTCGGCGCTGTTCCTGACCCAGCGCGAGCGCGAGGTGCCCGGTTCCTGCGTGCTGGTGACCCAGGAGGGC
>CAYZBJ010000090.1:1249-16145 GCA_964476625.1 uncultured Burkholderiaceae bacterium
CCCTCCTGGGTCGCCAGCACGCAGGAGGGCTCGCGGCCGCTGCTCGTCGAGGTGCAGGCGCTGGTCGACACCGCCCATGTGCCCAATCCTCGCCGGCTGAGCGTCGGGCTCGAGCACAACCGCCTCGCCATGCTGCTGGCGGTGCTGCACCGCCATGCTGGCATTGCCTGCTTCGACCAGGACGTCTTCATCAACGCGGTCGGCGGGGTCCGGATCGCGGAGCCGGCCGCCGATCTCGCGGTGTTGCTGGCGGTGGTCTCGTCGCTGCGCGACCGGGCCCTGCCGCGCGGCCTGGCCGTGTTCGGCGAGGTCGGGCTGGCCGGCGAGATCCGGCCGGCGCCACGTGGCCAGGAAAGGCTTCGGGAGGCCGCCAAGTTGGGCTTTTCGACCGCCCTGATTCCGCGCGCCAACGCCCCGAAGCGGCCGATCGAGGGGCTGCGCACGATCGCGGTCGAGCAGGTCGACCAGGCGCTCGCCCAGGCCTGGGACTAGAGCATGGCGTCGATGCGGCCGGCGACATGGCGGCCGCAGCGCATCGCCGACTCGAGCGTCGCCGGATAGTCCGCCTCGAGATAGTCGCCCGCGAGCCAGATGCCCGGGGCGACACCGGCCAGCGCATCGACCGCCAACCGCGGCCGGTCCGGAGTGCAGCGCCAGGTTGCGCGATGCTCGGTCAGGACCCGCACGTCGTCGGGAGGAGGCAGGCCGCATTGCCGACCGACCTGGGCGGCCGTCGCGGCGCCCAGCGCGCTCGCATCGAGGTCGGCGAGCCGGTCGCGGGCGCTGACCACGACGGCGCCGATCCGCAGGCCCGCCTGCCGGCCGCGATCGAACAGCCACTGGCCGGGGCTTCCCGCTGCCCGATCCTCGTCGAGCATGGCCACGGGGGGCAGGGCGACGTCGTCGCGCCAGCCGAGGTAGGCGGTGGCGATCGGCGCGTAGCGGAATCCACCGAGCAGGGCGGCATGGCCCGTGCTCAGGGGGCCGACGAGCTTCTCGGCGGCATGGGCATCGGTGGCGATGACGACATGGTCGTAGCGCTGCGCCGGGGCTTGCCGTTCGCCGCGCATGGCGAGGCGCCAGCGGCCGTCGTCGGCGACCGGGGCGGCGACGGGATGGGTCGGGTGCACGCCGACGCCCGCGGCCTGCAGGCACTCGACGGCCGGCGTCGACACCAGGTCGGCGAGCGGCACGGTCGGCAGCAGGAGGTCGGAAGCGTCGGCCGGGCCGCCGAGAGTATCGCGCAGGACCGCGGCGAAGCTGGCGGCGCAGGCCTCGTCGGCCGGGGTGTTGAGGGCGCCGACGCACAGCGGTTCCCAGAGCCGACGGACCAGGCCGGCCGGCTGGCGATAGGCAGCGAACAGTTCGCCGGCGGTGGCGATCGGCGCGGCAGGTCGCCAGGCGCAAGCGCGCAGGCTCGCCATCAGGCGGATCGCCGCGAGCTTCTCGGTGATCGACAGGCCGCGCGCGAGCAGCAGGCCGGCGGCGAGTCCGGCCTGCCCGGGCAGGGGCAGGCGACGCAGGTCCAGGCCTCCGGGAGCCGCCAGGCGCAGGCGCTGGCGGCGCAGCTTCGCGGCGGTATCGGCGCCGAACCCGGCGATCTGCGCGAGGCAGGTGGCGTAGGCGCCGACCAGCAGGTGCTGGCCGCAGTCGAGCGTGATCTCCCGGTCGGCAAGCCGGAAGCGGGCGGCGCGGGCGCGGCCGCCCCACAGGGGCGAGGCCTCGAAGACATCGAGCCGGGATCCGAGGCGGCGCAGGGCGAGCGCGCAGGCAAGGCCGGCCCAGCCGCCGCCGATGATCGCGACGCGCGGCGCCGGGTTCATGCCCGGCTCCGATCGGGCGCCGTCACCGGCCGCCGATCGCCGGCGGCCGGGCCCGCATCCAGGTGCGCCAGGCGAGCCAGAACTTGCGGATCGGCGTGAGCGAGACACGCTGGCCGAGCACCCGGAAGCCATCGCGCTCGATCTCGTCGAGCAGGGTCGAATAGATCGCGGCCATGATGAGGCCGGCGCGCTGGTCCCGGTAGTCGCGCGGGTCGAGCAGGTCGAAGGCCTCGCGGTACAGCGCGCGGGCACGCTGCGCCTCGAAGCCCAGCAGTTCGGCCATGGCGGGCGAGTCCCGGCAGTCGAGCAGCTCGCCCGGCGTGACCCCGAAGCGGCGCAGGTCCTCGAGGGGCAGGTAGATGCGGCCGCGCCGGGCATCTTCGCCGACGTCGCGGATGATGTTGGTCATCTGGAAGGCGAGTCCGAGCCGCTGGGCATAGTCGTCCGTCGAGCCCGGCGCATGGCTGCCGAAGATTCGCGCTGCGAGCAGGCCGACGACGCCGGCGGCCCGGTGGCAGTAGAGCCGCAAGCCCTCGAAGTCGAGGTAGCGGTTCTGGTCGAGGTCCATCTGCATGCCGTCGATGATCTCGTGCATGGCGCTGACATCGAGCTGGTAGGTCTCGACGTGCGGCGCCAGCGCCCGGGTCACCGGATGCTGGGGCTGGCCGGCCTTCATCCGGCCGAGCTCGTCGCGCCACCAGGCGAGCTTGGTGCGGGCGAGGTCGGGATCGGTGCATTCGTCGACCACGTCGTCGACCTCGCGGCAGAACGCGTACAGGGCGGTGATAGCGGCGCGGCGCGGTGGCGGCAGGAACAGGAAGCTGTAGTAGAAGCTCGAGCCGCTCGCCGCAGCCTTGTCCTGGCAATACTGGTCTGGGGTGGTCACGGGTGGCTGGGGTCGGTGGTGCGATCCGGGTCGCCGGCCGGCAGGCGGCGGGGGCGGGCGACGAGCACGAGCAGTCGCGGGGCGTCGCGCCAGCCGAGTTGCGGGCGTTGGGCGATCGGATCGTATCCCGAGTCGGCGAGCCGGTCGAGGATGCGATGCCCGCCCGCGAGGATCGCGCGCAACTCGAGCGCGAGGCGCAGGGGCACCCGGGCGGGCAGGCCGGCGCCGGCGCAGAGTTGCGCGCGCGCGAAGCCGGCCTCGCGGGCGATGACCGCCGACAGCGCCGGGCTCGACCGGCCGCTGGCGACCGCAGCGCCGACCGCATCGGCGTCGAGGCCCGTGCGCGCCAGCGAGTCCATGGGCAGGTAGAGTCGGCCGCGGCGCCAGTCGATCGCCAGGTCCTGGAGGAAGTTCACCAGCTGCAGGCCCGAGCAGATGGCATCCGAGGCCGGGCGGGTGGCCTCGCTCCAGCGACCGAACAGGCGCAGCACCAGCTCGCCGACCGGATTGGCCGAACGCTGGCAGTAGGCGAGCAGCCCGGCCCGATCCGGATAACGGCTGACCACCAGGTCCTGCTCGAAGGCATCGAGCAGGGCGAGCAGGGGCTCTCGTGGCAGGCGGTGGGCGTCGGCCACCACGAGGACCTCGCGCACGATCGGGTGGTCGCGACGATCGGCAAGGATCGCGTCGCGCAGGCGACGAAGCTCGGCCAGGCGCTGCGCCGGATCGGCGTCGCCCTCGTCGGCGATGTCGTCGGCATGGCGGGCGAAACGGTAGATGGCGATGATCGCCGGGCGCAGGCGCGCCGGCACCAGGCGCGAGGCGACCGGGAAGTTCTCGTAGTGGTCGACCCCATGAATGATGCGGCCGGATCGGGACGTCGGCATGGCTGCGATTGTAGGCATGGGCATGAAGTGATGGTTGACGCCGAATCCGGGTTTCAATATCTTAGTGACCCACGAGTCATTTAATTCGTTCCGCGGCCACGACCGGACCGCGGCGCCCATATCCCTCCTCAACATCCACGGCCTTCGCCAACATCCCGAGGACATCCCATGCCAACGGGTACCCCACGCCAGTGCGACCGGGGCGACGCCTCGATCCTGCGCTTCGCGAGTCCTGTCGCCAGCCTGCTCGGCGGGCTGCTCGTCGTCGTCCTGCTGGGGGCTTGCGATGGCCAGGCTGCATCGACCCCGCCCGAAGTCCTGCGGCCGGTCCGCACGGTGGTGGTCGGCGAACAGGTCCTGAGCCATTCGCTGCACCTGCCGGCCGAGGTTCGGCCCCGGATCGAGACCCGCTACGGTTTCCGGGTCGGCGGCAAGATCGCCGAGCGCAAGGTCTCGATCGGCGACCGGGTGGGCGCCGGGCAGAGCCTGGCCAGCCTCGACCCGCAGGACGTCCGGCCGGCGATCGACTCGGCGCGGGCGGTCCTCGAGGCGGCGCGCACCGAACTCGTGCTTGCCGAGAGCGAGCTCGAGCGGATCCGTGAACTGCGCGGGCAGGGCTATGTCAGCCAGGGCCAGCTCGATCGCCAGCAGGCGGCGGCCGATGCCGCCAGGGCGCGCGAGGCCCAGGCCAGCGCCGGCCTTGCCAGCGCCCGCAACACGTCGCGCTTCCAGGATCTCCGGGCCGATGCCGCGGGCGTCGTCACCGGCGTCGACGCCGAGGCGGGCCAGGTGGTGGCTGCCGGGCAGGTGGTGATCCGGGTGGCGCCGCTGGGCGAGTTCGAGCTGCTGGTCGATGTTCCCGAGGCCGCGCTCGGCGCGGTCGCCGGCATCGAGCGCTGGCGCGCCAGCCTGCCGGCGCTGGCCGGGCGCGGTTTCGAGGCGACCATGCGCGAATTGTCGCCGGTCGCCGATCCGGCCACCCGCAGCTATCCGATGCGGCTTTCCCTGCTGGGCGACACATCCGGGATCGCACTGGGCATGAGCGCCACGGTCACTGCCATCCGGGACTCGCAGCGCGGCATCGTCCTGCCGCTGGCGGCCCTGGTCGCCCATGACGGCAAGTCGGGCGTATGGGTCGTGCAGCCCGATGCGACCGTGTCGCGCGTCGCAATCGATGTCGGCGAGATGCGCGACGACGGCGTGCTCGTCGAGCGCGGGCTGCAGCCCGGCGACCGGGTGGTCGTCGCCGGCGCCAACCTGCTGCAGGCCGGCCAGAAGGTCAGGCTCGACGGGGCCGCCCGGTGAATCCGGCGCCCGGGGACGAGCGAGAGGGGTTCAACCTCTCGGCGGTGGCGCTGCGCTTCCCGCAGCTGACCTTGTTCATCCTGTTGCTGGTCGCGGCCGCCGGCACCTGGTCCTACCTGCATATCGGCCAGCGCGAGGATCCCGATTTCACCTTCCGGGCCATGGTGGTGCGCACCATCTGGCCGGGAGCGACCACCTCCCAGGTCGACGAGGTCGTGACCAACCGGATCGAGAAGACGCTCCAGGAGGTGCCGTACTTCAAGCACACCGTCAGCTATTCACGGCCGGGCGAATCGCTGATCGTGCTCGAGCTGGAGGATTCGTCGCCGCCCGGGGAGGTGGCGCAGATCTGGTACCAGGTGCGCAAGAAGGTCGGCGACATCCGCCGCCTGCTGCCCGACGAAGTGGTCGGCCCCTTCTTCAACGACGAGTTCGGCGACGTCTTCGGGACCATCTACGCGATCACCGGCGACGGCTTCGACCTCGAAGCGCTGCGTCGCACCGCCGAGGATGTGCGCCAGGAACTGCTGCGGGTTCCCGACGTGCAGAAAATCGAGCTCTTCGGTGTCCAGGAGCAGCGCATCTACATCGAGGTCTCTTCGCAGCAGCTCGCGACCCTCGGCGTCAGCGCGCAGCAGATCGCCGAGCAGTTGCAGGCGCAGAACGTCGTGGCGCCGGGCGGCGTCATCGCCGGCGAATCCTATTCGGTGCCGCTACGGGTGACGGGGCAATTCGACTCGGTCGAGCAGATCCAGTCGCTGACCCTCGATGCGGGGGGCCGGCTGATCCGGCTCGGCGACATCGCCCGGGTGGTGCGCGGCTATGTGGATCCGCCGATATGGACGATGCGCTTCGATGGCAAGCAGGCGATCGGGCTCGGCGTCTCGATGGTCGGCGATGGCGACGTCATCCGGCTGGGCGAGAATCTCGCGGCCACGATGGCGCGCATCGAGGCCGACCTGCCGCTGGGCATCTCCTTCACCAAGGTGTCGGACCAGCCGCGGATCGTGCATGGCGCGGTCGGCCT
The DNA here is from genome assembly GCA_964476625.1 of uncultured Burkholderiaceae bacterium. Classification (GTDB taxonomy): domain Bacteria; phylum Pseudomonadota; class Gammaproteobacteria; order Burkholderiales; family Burkholderiaceae_E; genus JAMLIN01. The sequence continues at coordinate 7,178 of CAYZBJ010000090.1, forward strand.
GTTCATGAAGGTGCTCGCCGAAGCGCTGGGCATCGTGCTGGCGGTCAGCTTCCTGAGCCTCGGGCTGCGGGTCGGCTCGGTGGTCGCCATGTCGATTCCGCTGGTGCTCGCCGGCACCTTCGTGCTGATGGCGTACTTCGGGATCGACCTGCACCGCATCTCCACTGGCGCGCTCATCATCGCCCTCGGGCTGCTGGTCGATGACGCGATGATCGCCATCGAGATGATGGCGCGCAAGATGGACGAGGGCCTGGATCGGTTCCGGGCCGCGACCTACGCGTATCGCACCACGGCCTTCCCGATGCTCACGGGCACCCTGGTGACGGCGGCCGGCTTCCTGCCGATCGCGACCGCGAAGTCGGCCACCGGCGAATACACCTTCGGCATCTTCGCCGTGGTGACGATGGCCCTGCTGGTGTCCTGGCTGGTTGCGGTGGGCGCGACCCCGTTCATCGGCTACTACATGCTCGGGCGTGGCAAGGGCGAGCCGCACGAGGTCTTCGATACGCCGTTCTATCGGCGCCTGCGTCGCCTGATCGACGCCTGCATGCGCCGGCGCTGGGTCACCCTGGCCCTCACCGTGCTCGTGTTCGCTGCCGGGGTCGTCGGCATGGGCTTCACCGAGAAGCAGTTCTTTCCGGATTCCGATCGCTCCGAGATCCTGGTCGAGATGTGGCTGCCGGAGGGCTCGAGCTATGCCGCCACCGAAGCCGAGGCGAAGCGGCTTGAAGGCTGGCTCGACAAGGACGAGGATGTCCTTACCTACGTCGGCTATGTCGGCAACGGCTCGCCGCGCTACTTCCTGTCGCTCAACCAGGAGCTGTTCCGGCCCAACTATGCGCAGTACGTGATCCTGACCCGCGACGTGGCCGGACGCGACCGCGCGACCGAGAGGCTGCGCGACGTGCTCGCCGATGAGTTCCCCGGGGTGCGGGCGCGGGCCTTCCGGCCGCCGCTCGGGCCGCCGGTGGCCTATCCGATCCAGTTCCGGATGATGGGCGACGACATCGGGACCCTGAAGCGGATCGCCGCCGACGCGGTGCGGATCGTCGGGGAGCATCCGGCGGTCGTCGATCCCCACGAGAGCTGGGGCCTGCAGGCGCCGGCACTGCGCATCACCGTCGACCAGGCGCGCGCGCGCCGGCTCGGCCTGAGCAGCGGGCAGATATCGCGCGCCGTGGGCACGGCGGTGACGGGGGCGACGATCGGCCGCTACCGGGAGGACGACCAGCTGATCGAGGTCGTCCTGCGGGCGCCGGCCGGGCAACGCAATTCGGTCGAGGCCGTGGGCGGCCTCCAGGTGCCGACCGCGCTGGGGACCAGCGTTGCCCTGTCGCAGGTCGCGACGATCGAGACGGTGATGGAGGAGCCGATCATCTGGCGGCGCAGCCGCACGCCGATGATCATGGTGCGGGCCGACCTGGTCGACGGCGCCCAGGCGCCGGACATCTCCGCGCAACTCGACCCGCGGCTCGATGCGCTGCGCGCCGATCTGCCGCCGGGTTTCCGGATCGAGGTCGCCGGCCCGGCCGAGGACAATGCGCTCGCCGAGGCGTCGATCGCAGCCGGCATGCCGGTGATGCTGGGCATCGTGGTGCTGCTGCTGATGCTGCAGCTGCGGCGCTTCTCGCTGGTCGCGATGGTGCTGCTGACGGCGCCGCTGGGCATCATCGGGGTTGCCGCCGCGCTGCTGGTCTTCGGCAAGCCCTTCGGTTTCGTCGCCATGCTCGGCACGATCGCGCTGGGCGGGATGATCATGCGCAACACCGTGATCCTCGTAGACCAGATCCGCCAGGACATCGATCGTGGGATCGAGGTGTGGGTCGCGGTGCGCGAGTCGACCGTGCGACGCTTCCGGCCGATCGCGCTGACTGCGGCGGCCGCGGTGCTGGCGATGATTCCACTGTCTCGCGACGTTCTCTGGGGGCCGATGGCCTTTTCGATCATGGGCGGCCTGATCGTCGCGACGATCCTGACGGTCCTGTTCGTGCCCGCGCTCTACGTGGCCTGGTACCGGATCCGGCCGCGGTCGGATCCCCCGGCGGGGGGCGGCGCCGAGGCCCCGGCGCATGCGCTAGAATAGCCGGCTGCCCGTAGGCGGCCGTGGCGGAATTGGTAGACGCACCAGGTTTAGGTCCTGGCGCCTTCGCTGGCGTGAAGGTTCGAGTCCTTTCGGCCGCACCATCGTATTCGTGGCACGGCCTCGTGCGGATACCGCTGCGGGCGAGAACACTCCTGCGTCCGGCCCGATGGTCGGGCCGGACGCAGGGCACGCGGAAGGATTCGCGCATGGGCCAGGGCGCGCACAGGCCAGGGGCCGATCAGACAAGACGACAGACATGGCAACCCAACTCGAAAATACCGGTAATCTCGAACGCAAGCTCTCCATGACCATCGCGATGGCCGATATCGATCGCGAGGTCGAGCAGCGCCTGCGCAAGCTGTCGCGCACCGTCAAGATGCCCGGCTTTCGCCCCGGCAAGGTGCCGATGAAGATCGTCGCCCAGAGCTACGGCGGGCAGGTACGCGCCGAGGTTCTCGGCGACGTGGTCGGCAAGGCGTTCAGCGACGGCATCGCCGAACACTCGTTGCGGGTGGCTGGCGAGCCCAGCATCGCACCGCGGCCGGAAGCCGACGAAGGCGCGCTGGCGTTCGACGCCACCTTCGAGGTCTATCCCGAGATCTCGCCGCCGGCGCTCGAGGGGCTCGAGGTCGAGCGGGTCAGCTGCGAGATCGGCGATGCCGAGATCGACAAGACCATCGACATCCTGCGCAAGCAGCGGGTGAGCTGGAACGAGGTCGACCGAGCCGCGGCCGATGGCGACCAGGCCACGATCGATTTCGTCGGCAAGATCGACGACATCGCCTTCGAGGGGGGCACGGCCGAGGGCTTTGCCTTCGTCCTCGGCGAAGGGCGGATGCTGGCCGACTTCGAGGGCGCGGTGCGCGGCATGACGACCGGCGAGTCCCGGACCAGCCCGGTGACGTTCCCGGAGGACTACGGTTCGAAGGAACTCGCGGGCAAGACCGCCAGCTTCGAGATCACGGTGCGCAAGGTCGAGGAACCGGTGTTGCCGGTGGTCGATGCCGACTTCGCCCGCGAACTCGGCCAGGCCGACGGCGACGTCGCCGCGATGCGCGAGGATATTCGCCGCAATCTCGAGCGCGAGGTCAGCCAGCGGGTGCGGGGCCGTACCAAGAGCAACGTCATGGACAGCCTCGCGGCGGCGAGCCAGTTCGAGCTTCCCAAGGCGTTGGTCCGAGGCGAGGGCGAGGCGCTTGCCGAGCGCGCGCGCAACGATCTCGCCGCGCGCGGTGTCGATGTCAAGGACATCCCGGTGCCGGCCGATGCCTTCGCCGAACAGGCCGAGCGTCGGGTCCGGCTCGGCCTGCTGGTGGGCGAGATCGTCCGGCGCGAGAAACTGCAGGCCAAGCCCGACCAGATCCGGGCCCAGATCGAGGAATTCGCGCAGGCCTACGAGAACCCCGCCGAAGTGGTGCGGCACTACTTCAGCGACCGCAACCGGCTCGGCGAGATCGAAGCCCTGGTGATCGAGCAGAATGTCGTCGACTGGGTTCTCGGCGGCGCCAAGGTGAGCGACAAGGCGCTGAGCTTCGACGAGCTGATGGCCGCGGGCTAGGAACCCGTGAACCAACCATCCACACTCGCTCGTCGCGCCATGCCGGCCCCGCTCGTCGTTCTGCCCAACCAAGATATTCGCCACGGAGTGACACGATGACCCGCAACAACCTGATCGAGGACATGGTGAACGCGCACCTCGCGAGCCAGCGGCAGGAGCCGACCGGCCTCGGGATGGTGCCCGTCGTGATCGAGCAGAGCGGCCGCGGCGAACGCGCCTACGACATCTATTCGCGGCTGTTGCGCGAACGCGTCATTTTCCTGGTGGGCCCGGTCGTCGATCAGGTGTCGAACCTGGTGATCGCCCAGCTGCTGTTCCTCGAGTCCGAGAATCCCGACAAGGACATCTCGCTGTACATCAATTCGCCCGGCGGCTCGGTGTCGGCCGGGCTGGCCATGTACGACACGATGCAGTTCATCAAGCCCGATGTCTCCACCCTGTGCATGGGCATGGCCGCCAGCATGGGCGCCTTCCTGCTGGCCGCGGGGGCCAAGGGCAAGCGTTATGCCCTGCCGAACGCCCGCATCATGATCCACCAACCCTCGGGGGGCGCGCAGGGGCAGGCGGCCGACATCGAGATCCAGGCCCGCGAGATCCTCTACCTGCGCGAACGCCTCAACGCGATCATTGCCGAGATGACCGGCCAGCCGATCGAGCGCATTGCCCGCGACACCGACCGCGACAACTTCCTGGCGCCCGAGGATGCGGTAAGCTATGGCCTGATCGACAAAGTCCTGTCGAGCCGCGCCGACGGCGCCTGATGCCTGGCAGGAGTCTGGAATAAGTATGTCCGACAAGAAAGGATCGAGCGAGAAGCTGCTGTACTGCTCTTTTTGCGGCAAGAGCCAGCACGAAGTGCGCAAGCTGATCGCCGGCCCGTCGGTGTTCATCTGCGACGAATGCATCGAGTTGTGCAACGACATCATTCGCGATGAAGCCGGCGCCGAAGGCAGCGGCACCAGCCAGAAGGGCGAGTTGCCGACGCCGGCCGAGATCAGCGCGATCCTCGACCAGTACGTGATCGGCCAGCAGACCGCCAAGCGCGGACTCTCGGTGGCCGTCTACAACCACTACAAGCGGCTGCGCCATCGCGGCAAGCAGGACGACGTCGAGTTGTCCAAGAGCAACATCCTGATGGTCGGGCCGACGGGCTCGGGCAAGACCCTGCTCGCGCAGACCCTGGCCCGCCTGCTCAACGTGCCGTTCGTGATCGCCGATGCGACCACCCTGACCGAGGCCGGCTATGTCGGCGAGGATGTCGAGAACATCATCCAGAAGCTGCTGCAGAGCTGCAACTACGAGGTCGAGCGCGCGCAGAACGGGATCGTCTACATCGACGAGATCGACAAGATTTCCCGCAAGTCCGACAACCCGTCGATCACCCGCGATGTCTCGGGCGAGGGCGTGCAGCAGGCCCTGCTCAAGCTGATCGAGGGAACGGTCGCCTCGGTGCCGCCGCAAGGCGGCCGCAAGCATCCGAACCAGGATTTCGTCCAGATCGACACCACGAACATCCTGTTCATCTGCGGCGGCGCATTCGACGGCCTCGAGAAGATCATCCGCAACCGTTCCGAGCGTTCCGGAATCGGCTTCGGCGCCGAGGTCAAGAGCGAGGCCGATCGCACCGTCGGGGAGGTCCTGCGCGACGTCGAACCCGAGGACCTCGTCAAGTTCGGCCTCATCCCCGAACTCGTCGGCCGGCTGCCGGTGGTCGCGACCCTCGACGAACTCGACGAGACCGCGCTGGTCGAGATCCTCGTCGAGCCGAAGAACGCGCTGGTCAAGCAGTACCAGAAGCTCTTCGCCATGGAAGGCGTCGACCTCGAGTTCCGCGCCAGCGCGCTTGCTTCGGTGGCCCGGCGGGCGCTCAAGCGCCGCACCGGCGCGCGGGGTCTGCGCTCCATCCTCGAGCAGGCGCTGCTCGATGTCATGTACGAACTGCCGAGCATGCAGAACGTCCAGAAAGTCGTCGTCGACGAGCACACCATCGACGGGGTCGGCAAGCCTTTGGTCATCTATAGCGACGAGAAGAAGGTCGCCGGCTGACGGCTGCGCATTCGGGCGCATGGCTGCGTTGGGGCGCCTCGCCGTACAACCGTACTGTCTTCGGCGCTCCGCCTTGCCCTGCGCCCGCGCAATGAAAGCCGGGATTTCACCGGCTTTTCCCATTTTCCCGCCAGGGGCACCCCGGTCAATCTCGGGAGGCCGTGCCGCCTGCGTCGCCAATCGCCCCCGTCGCCGCCGTGGTGCTGCGCGCCCAATGGCGCAATCAGCGTATTCTCATGAAGCACCTTGAATTCCGCCAGGGCGTCGCCATGTCCTGACGGAAGTCCCGAACGGAGAACCGAATGACCGAATCCTCGGTGAACATCCAGACCCTGCCACTGCTGCCCCTGCGTGACGTGGTGGTGTTCCCGCACATGGTGATCCCGCTGTTCGTCGGCCGCACCAAGTCGATCAAGGCGCTGGAAGCCGCCATGGAAACCGGCAAGAGCATCATGCTCGTTGCCCAGAAGAACGCGTCGAAGGACGAACCCACCGCCGACGATATCTACGAGATCGGCTGCGTCTCGAACATCCTGCAGATGCTCAAGCTGCCCGACGGCACCGTGAAAGTGCTCGTCGAGGGCGATGTGCGCGCCCGGATCGTCGAGGTGATGGACGGCGAGTCGCATTTCAGTTGCGTGCTCGAACCCATCGATACCGGCGACGTCGACGGTGCGGAGATCGAAGGCCTGCGCCGGGCAATCCTGGGCCAGTTCGACCAGTACGTGAAGCTCAACAAGAAGGTGCCGCCCGAGATCCTTGCGTCGCTCAACGGGATCGACGAGGCCGGGCGCCTCGCTGACACCATCGCGGCCCACCTGCCGGTCAAGCTCGAGCAGAAACAGGCGGTCCTCGAGACTCGCAGCGTGGTCGAGCGGCTCGAGCGGCTGCTCGCGCAGATCGAGAACGAACTCGACATCCTCCAGGTCGAGAAGCGCATCCGCGGGCGCGTCAAGCGCCAGATGGAAAAGAGCCAGCGCGAGTACTACCTCAACGAGCAGGTCAAGGCGATCCAGAAGGAGCTCGGCGAGGGCGAGGACGGCGCCGATCTCGAGGAGCTCGAGCGCAAGATCAAGAGCGCGCGGATGCCCAAGGAAGCGCGCACCAAGGCCGATGCCGAGATGCGCAAGCTGCGGCTGATGTCGCCGATGTCGGCCGAGGCGACCGTCGTGCGCAACTACATCGACACCCTGGTGGCCTTGCCCTGGCGCAAGAAGAGCAAGGTCAACAACGACCTTGCCCATGCCGAGGAAGTGCTCGATGCCGACCATTACGGCCTCGAGAAGGTCAAGGAGCGCATCGTCGAGTACCTCGCGGTCCAGCAGCGGGTCGACAAGGTCAAGGCGCCGATCCTGTGCCTGGTCGGACCACCGGGGGTCGGCAAGACCTCGCTCGGCCAGTCGATCGCCCGCGCGACCAACCGCAAGTTCGTCCGCATGGCGCTCGGCGGCGTACGCGACGAGGCCGAGATCCGTGGCCACCGGCGCACCTACATCGGCTCGATGCCGGGCAAGATCCTGCAGAACCTCACGAAGGTCGGCGTGCGCAATCCGCTTTTCCTGCTCGACGAGGTCGACAAGATGGGCATGGATTTCCGGGGCGACCCGGCCAGTGCCCTGCTCGAGGTGCTCGACCCGGAGCAGAATTCGACCTTCACCGACCATTACGTCGAGGTGGAGTACGACCTCTCCGACGTGATGTTCGTGGCGACCGCCAATACGCTCAACATCCCGCCGGCGCTGCTCGACCGGCTCGAGGTGATCCGGCTCTCGGGCTACACCGAGGACGAGAAGCTGAACATCGCGCGACGCTACCTGCTGCCCAAGCAGATGCGCAACAACGGCCTCAAGCCCGAGGAACTCGCGATCAGCGATGCCGCGATCCGCGACATCATCCGCTTCTATAGCCGCGAGGCCGGGGTGCGGGCGCTCGAGCGCGAATTGAGCAAGGCCTGCCGCAAGACGGTGCGCATGCTGGTGCTAAAGCGCACCGATCGCAAGGTCAGCATCACCCCGCGCAACCTCGACAAGTTCCTCGGCGTGCGCCGCTACAGCTACGGGGTCGCCGAGCGCGAGAACCAGATCGGGCAGGTGACCGGCCTGGCCTGGACCGAGGTTGGCGGCGAGCTGCTCACCGTCGAGGCGGTGGCGGTGCCCGGCAAGGGCAAGACCACCTCGACCGGCAAGCTCGGCGACGTGATGCAGGAGTCGATCAAGGCGGCCATGACGGTCGTCCGGAAGCGGGCAAGCCGGCTGGGCATCAGGCCCGACTTCTACGAGAAGCACGACATCCATGTGCACGTGCCCGAAGGCGCGACGCCCAAGGATGGCCCGAGCGCCGGCATCGCGATGACCACCGCCCTGGTCTCGGTGCTGACCGGCATACCGGCTCGCGCCGATGTCGCCATGACCGGCGAGATCACCCTGCGCGGCGAGGTGCTGCCGATCGGCGGCCTGAAGGAGAAGCTGCTGGCGGCGCACCGCGGCAACATCCGCACCGTGCTGATCCCCGAGGAGAACGTCAAGGACCTCGCCGAGATCCCCGACAACGTGAAGAACAGCCTCGAGATCATCCCGGTGAAGTGGATCGACAAGGTGCTCGAACGCGCGCTCGAGCGCGCGCCCGAACCGATCGACGATCCCGCCGACAAGCCCGCCACGGCAAGTGTTGCGCCCAAACCGGAACCCGATTCCGAAGGCGCTCTAGCACACTGAAAGCACGCGTTCCGACAAGGGGCGATCGCCCGGAAATGCGCTTGACACAAGGCTTTCCGGGCGATGTAATACGCGATCGGTTTCGATGCCTGAGGGCACGTGATACACGCGCGCATGGTGTTCTTGCGCGACAAAAACCTGACTAGATGATGCGAGGGGGTTCTAAGTGAACAAGACCGATCTGATCGACCACATTGCGAAGCAGGCCGATATCTCCAAGGCGGCTGCCGGCCGTGCGCTGGATGCATTCGTTGGTGCGGTCCGGACCACGCTCAAGAAAGGTGGCACGGTCACCCTTGTTGGCTTCGGTACGTTTGCAGTCGGTAAACGCGCGGCGCGTACCGGGCGCAATCCCCGGACCGGCGAGACGATCCGCATCAAGGCGGCGAAGCTTCCCAAGTTCCGTCCGGGAAAGGCCCTCAAGGACGCGATCAACTGAATCGCCCGCGCTTGCACCTTGCGCCGGAACCGCTATAATCGCGGTCTTCGTGAATTGCAGTCTATGCTCGGGTGCTTAGCTCAGTTGGTAGAGCGGCGCCCTTACAAGGCGTAGGTCGGGAGTTCGAG
>CAYZBJ010000091.1:0-14536 GCA_964476625.1 uncultured Burkholderiaceae bacterium
TCAGGGGCGAGACCTCGTGGCTGACCGAGACCTGCACGAACCCGGCCGCCCGCGCGAGCACCGCCGCCCGCGCCTCGTGGGTGCGGTGGCGGTAGCCGTGGGCGAAGACGATGGCGCAGGCGGTGATGCCCGCCGCTCGCGCCTCCGCCAGCGCTGCGGCGAGCGCGGGCTCGTCGAGCGGCACCTCGACGGTGCCGTCGGCGCGCACGCGCTCGCCCGCCTCGATCACGCGGGAATAGAGCATCTCCGGCAGCACGATGTGCCGGTCGAAGAGACGCGGGCGGTTCTGGTAGGCGAGGCGGAGCTGCTGACCGAGGCCCTTCGTGGTGACGAGCACCACCGGCTCGCCCTTGCGCTCGAGCAGCGCATTGGTGGCGACGGTCGTGCCCATCTTCACGGCCTCGACCCGACTCGCGTCGATCACCGGGCGCGGCCCGCCATCGGCGAGGATCCGGCCGATGCCCTCGACCGCGGCATCCTCGTAGCGGCCCGGGTCCTCGGAGAGCAGCTTCATGGTCGCGAGCGAGCCGTCGGGGCGGCGGGCAACGATGTCGGTGAAAGTGCCGCCGCGATCGATCCAGAATTGCCATCTGCTCATCGGAGTTCCTCGATCAACCGGCTTCACAGCGAAGTCGCCGCGCGCGCCGCCTGGTCGTAGATGCCCGACAGCGCCCGCAGCCGGGCCGCCGCCGCGGCCAGCTCGGCGGAGTTGTCGAGCGCGGTCGGCACGCTCGGCAGCAGGCATTGCTCGCGCACCGCACGGTATCGGCGCAACAAGGTATCGGCGGTCTGGGTGGTGCCGTAGAACACCTCCTTGCCGAGCTTCTCGGAGGACAGCAGACCGAGCCCGAGCAGCTTCTTCAGCGAATAGTTGACCACATGGGTGTCTTCGTAGCTGAGCGTGAAACAGACGTCGGCAAGCTTCTTGGCGCGGCCGCGATGATGCACATGGTGGAGCACCAGCACATCGGTGATGGTCAGGTCCGGCATGCCCGCGGCGGCCATGCAGCGCACCGCCCAGCGCGAGAACGCGTTGTAGGAGACGATGAGGCCGAACTCGAATTCGGAGAGTTCTCCCCATTCGCCTTCGGCGAGATGGGCCGAGGAGAGGATGCGCAAGGGCGTCCCGGCTGGTGGCGTGACCGTGGTATCGCCAGCGCGCTTTCTCGTGGTCATCCACACCTCCAAAACGTTGACGATTCGTTGACAATTTATCGCCGACCCGCCTAGCATGCAAGCAGTTCACCCATCGGCGGGTGATAATCGAAGCCACGGCGATCGCAACCATGGATTGCGCCGCCCATGCCTACGTTCCAACGAGGAGGAGATCCGCGATGAACCGCTCACCCAAGCTGTCGATCCTGGTTGCCGCTGCCGTCGGCCTGCTTGCATCGGGCGCTGCCAGTGCAGCCAAGTGGGACATGCCGCTCGCCTATCCGGCCAGCAACTTCCACTCCGAGAATGCCGCGGCTTTTGCCGCCTGCGTCGGCAAGTCCACCGACGGCAAGCTCGAGATCGCTACCCACCCGGGCGGCGCGCTGTTCAAGGGCAACGAGATCAAGCGGGCGGTCCAGACCGGCCAGGCCCAGATCGGCGAACGCCTCCTGTCGGCCCACCAGAACGAGAACGCCCTGTTCGGCATCGATTCACAGCCATTCCTCGCCACCTCCTTCGAAGAGGCCGAGAAGCTCTGGAGCCTCGCCCTGCCGGCGATGGAGAAGCTGCTCGACAGCCAGAACCTCGTCTACCTGTACTCGGTCGCCTGGCCTCCGCAGGGACTGTATGTGAAGAAGGCAGTCGATTCGGTCGATGACCTCAAGGGCATCAAGTTCCGGGCCTACAACGCCACCACCGCCAAGATGGCCGAACTGACCGGCATGATCCCGACCCAGGTCGAGGCGGCCGAGGTGACCCAGGCCTTCGCGACCGGCGTGGTCGATTCCATGATCACCTCGGGCGCCACCGGCTACGACAGCAAGATCTGGGAGCATGTCTCCCACTTCTACGAGGTCGATGCATGGTTGCCCCGCAACACGATCATGGCCAACAAGGCCGCCTGGAACGGACTCGACGATGCGACTCGCAAGGCGGTCAGCGACTGCGCTGCGACGGCGGCCAAGGACGGTTATGAGAAGGCGAAGGCCTTCACCGACATGACGCTCGACGGCCTGCGCAAGGGCGGCATGACGGTTGCGCCGCCGAGCGACAAGCTCAAGGCCGGGCTTCAGGAGGTCGGCAAGACGCTCACCGACGAATGGCTCAAGGGCGCCGGCCCCGAGGCCAAGGCGGTGGTCGACAAGTTCCGCGGCAACTGAGCCTCGCACCCCGCGACATCCGGAAATCGCGGCGGGGTTCGCCCCGCCGCCCTTTCGGGGATTCGATGCCGAACATGACCGATAGCCAGGCGGCGGCCCCTCGCCCGGGCTGGCTGCGCCGCCTGCTCGATGCGCTCTACCTGTACGCCGGCGTTGCGGCGGCCGTGTCGATGGTGATGATCCTCCTCATCATCCTGGCGCAGATGATCTGCCGGGCGCTGGGCATCGCCTTCCCGGGCTCGTCCGACTACGCGGGCTACTTCATGGCGCAGGCGAGCTTCCTCGCCCTCGCCCACGCCCTCAATCGGGGCGCCCACATCCGGGTCGGGCTGCTGCTCAATGTCCTCGGCCGGCACCGCCGCTGGGCCGAGGTCTGGTGCCTGTCGATCTCGGCCATCATCGCCACCTGGTTCGCCTGGCATGCCGCATCGGCGGTGCGGGTATCGCGCATGTTGAACGACGTCAGCCAGGGCCAGGACGCGACACCGCTCTGGATTCCACAGGTGGGGATGGCCATCGGCGCGGCCATCTTCGCGATTGCGCTCATCGACCATCTCGCGCGGGCCATCCGGTACGGCGACCCGGGCATCGCGGACAACGCTACCGAGTAGGTGGCATTCGACGGCAGTCCGACCGGAGACGGATGCATGGAATACATCGGGGCGATCGGCCTCTTCCTGTTTGTCCTGTTCCTGCTCCTGGGCACCGGAGTCTGGGTCGGGCTCGCCCTGGTCGGGGTGGCGTGGGTCGGCATGGAGGTGTTCACCACCCGGCCGGCCGGCGACGCGATGATCACCACCATCTGGACGGCGTCGTCGAGCTGGACCCTGACCGCGCTGCCCCTGTTCATCTGGATGGGCGAGATCCTCTATCGCACCCGCCTGTCCGCCGAACTGTTCAAGGGGCTCGCGCCCTGGATGGCGCCCCTGCCCGGCGCCCTGCTCCATACCAACGTCGCCGGCTGTACCGTGTTCGCCGCCGTGTCCGGATCCTCGGTGGCGACCCTCACCACGGTCGGCAAGATGTCGCTGCCGGAACTGCTCGGCCGGGGCTATCCGGAACGCATGACGATCGGCTCGCTCGCCGGGGCCGCCACCCTCGGCCTGCTGATTCCGCCTTCGCTGATCCTGATCGTGTACGGCGTCTCGATCAACGAATCGATCACCAAGCTGTTCCTCGCCGGCGTCCTTCCCGGCATCGTGTTGGCGGCCATGTTCATGACCTACGTGGCACTCTGGTCGAGATTGCACCGCGACCAGATGCCGCCGCCGGAGCTGCCGACGTCGCTGGCGACCAAGCTCGCCGCCTCTCGCTACCTGATCCCGGTGGTCCTGCTGATCCTGCTCGTGATCGGCTCGATGTACATCGGCGTCGCCACGGCCACCGAGGCGGCTGCCTTCGGGGTGGTCGGATCGCTGGTGCTGGCGGCAACCCAGCGCACCCTGACCTGGCGCAATTTCGCCAACAGCCTGATGGGCGCGACCCGGACTTCCGCGATGATCGCCCTGATCCTGGCCGGCGCCGCGTTCCTCGCCCTGTCGATGGGCTTCACGGGCCTGCCCCGGGCGCTGGCCACCTGGATCGGCGACATGCAGCTCAGTCGCCTCGAGCTCCTTCTCGCCCTGCTCGTCTTCTATGTCGTCCTTGGCTGCTTCCTCGACGGGATCTCGGCCGTCGTGCTGACGATGGCGGTGATCGAGCCGATGATCCGCCAGGCCGGCATCGATCCGATCTGGTTCGGCATCTTCGTGGTGGTCGTCGTCGAGATGGCCCAGATCACGCCGCCGGTCGGCTTCAACCTGTTCGTGCTCCAGGGCATGACCGGTCGCAGCATCGGCTACATCGCCTACGCGGCGCTGCCGATGTTCTTCATCATGGTATTGATGGTGTTCATCCTGATCGCCTGGCCGGAACTCGCCACCTGGCTGCCGCAGCAGATGGTCGTCCGTCCGGGCTGAAGCCCGATCCACTGCGGGCGATGGGGTCGCGGGCCGGCATCGGCGGATAGAATCCGGACCATGCAATCGCTGGAATCCCCGATGGCCGAACCCGGTGTGCCGCCCCACGGATTCTGCACGATCGCGGCCATCCGCTCGGTCGAGCGCGAGGCCCTTGCCCACCTGCCCGCCGGGACCCTGATGGAGCGTGCCGCCGAGGCCGTCGCCGACGAAGCCGACCTGATGCTGCGACGCCTGCCGGCGGGCACGGCCGTGGTCGCCCTGGTCGGTCCCGGCGCAAATGGGGCGGATGCGCTGCTCGCGGCGCTCAAGCTCGGCCAGCGCGGCTACCGGGCAAGTGCCCATGCCCTGGCCGACACGCTTCCCACCGACCCTGACTCCCGCGCAGTCCACCAGCGCTGGCGCAGCGTCCATGGCGACCCGGTGCCGCTTGCCGGCTTCGCTTACGAGGGCGCCGCGATGCCCGCCCTGGTGATCGACGGCCTGTTCGGCATCGGGCTCGGCCGGCCGCTCGAAGGGACTGCCGCCGAAGCCCTGGATCGGCTTGCCAGGCTGGGCTGGCCGGTGCTTGCCGTCGACGTGCCCAGCGGCATCGACCCCGATACCGGCGCGATCGTCGGTGGCAGCGCGGGCGTCGCGGCGAATGCAGCGGCGACGGTCACCATGATCGCCGACAAGCCGGGGCTGCACACCGGCGAAGGCATCGCGCGATCCGGCCGGGTGCGGGTCGCGGAGCTCGGCATTGCTCCCCCTGCGCCCGCCGGCATCGCGATCGATCGCGAATGGGCCCGCCAGCGGGTTGCGCCGCGCGCGGCGAACACCCACAAGGGCAGCTTCGGCACCGCGATGATCGTTGGCGGCTCGCCCGGCATGGAGGGCGCCGCCCTGCTCGCGGCCCGCGGCGCGCAGGCGGTCGGCGCCGGCAAGGTGATCGTCGCCTCCCCTGATGGGCGGCCGTTCGATCCGGCCCAGCCCCAGCTGATGAGCCGCTGCCTCGGCCTGTCCCCGTCGGGAATCGATGGCGCCTTTGCCGGCATGACGGTGGTCGCCCTCGGTTGCGGCCTCGGCCGCTCGGCCGCGGCCGCCGGCTGGCTCGCGGCGGCGCTCGACACCGGGATTGCGCTCGTGCTCGATGCCGACGCGCTCAACCTGTGCGCCGACGACCCGGCCCTGGCCGCCAACCTCGCCGCCCGCGGCTGCGAAGCCACCAGCATCCTCACGCCGCATCCGCTCGAAGCCGCCCGGCTGCTGGGGACGTCGACCGCCGAGGTCCAGGCGTCGAGGATCGACACCGCCTGCCGGCTGGCGCGGGAGTTCCACAGCGTCGTGTTGCTCAAGGGAGCCGGCACGGTGCTTGCAGCACCAACCGGCCGCTGGGGCATCGTCCGGGCCGGCAATCCGGCGCTTGCCAATGCGGGAACCGGCGATGTCCTTGCCGGCGTCGTGGCCGGAATGCTCTGCCAGAATCCCGTTGCTTTCGAGGCCGCGGGGACGGCGGCCTGGGCCCACGCCGCCGCCGGTGATCGCTGGGCAGCCCAACACCCGATGCAGCGCGGACTCTCGGCCGCCGTGCTGGCAGACCTAGTGACGGAGTCGATCAATGAAATCGCCTGATGCGGCCAAGCGCGCACACGAACGCTACCGGAATGCGGTAGCGCGGCTGCGGAACGAAGCACGCGCGGCTGCCGGAACCTCCATCCTTGCACTGTTCGACGACGAACCCGACCGGCTTGCACGCCTGTCCCTCGATGTCGCCGGACTGCACATCGACCTCTCGCGCCAGCGCCTGCCGCTGGCCGCGCTCGACGCCTGCGACCAACTCATAGCCGCAAGCGGCCTGGCCGATCGCCGGGCCGCCATGTTCGCCGGCGAGTCGATCAATTCCACCGAGGGACGCGCCGCCTTCCATGTCGCCCTGCGCATGCCGGCAGGCATGCCCCGCCCGCTCGGCACTGGCGGCGAGGATGTCGCGGCCGATATCGACGATACGTCCACCCGCATGCGCGATTTCGCCCGCCGGGTGCGCGACGGAGAATGGACCGGCGCCCATGGCCGACCGATCACCGACGTGGTCAACGTCGGCATCGGCGGCTCGCAGCTCGGCCCCCTGCTCGCCTGCGATGCCCTCGCGGCCTATCGCCATCCTCGCCTGCGGACGCATTTCCTCGCCAACATCGATCCCGACGCCTGGGCCCGGATCAAGGATTCGCTCGCGCCGGACACGACCCTGGTGGTGATCGCCTCGAAGTCATGGCGCACACTCGAGACCGCCCGTAACGCACAGGCGGTGCGTGACTGGCTCATCGATGGCGGCGTCGACGAGCCCGACCTGTCCCGGCACCTGGTCGGTGTGACCGCCAATCCCGACGGCGCCCGCGCTTTCGGGCTGGCGGACGAAGGCATCTTTCCGTTCAGCGACTGGGTCGGTGGCCGCTACTCGCTGTGGTCGGCCATCGGCCTGCCGGTGATGATCGCGATCGGCCCGCAGGGCTTCGACGCGATGCTGGCCGGCGCCCGTGCGATGGACGTCCATTTCGCCAACGAAGCCTGGCAGCGCAATGCGCCGCTGCTGATGGCCCTGCTCACACTCTGGAACGCGGATGCGCTCGGCTCGCAGACCGAGGCGGTGATCCCCTATGCCCAGGCGCTCGCGAGGCTACCCGCCTACCTGCAGCAGTTGCAGATGGAGAGCAACGGCAAGTCGGTCGATATCGATGGCGCGCCGATCCTCACTCCGCCGGCGCCGGTGATCTGGGGCGAGCCCGGCACCGACGCCCAGCACTCCTTCTTCCAGCAATTGCACCAGGGGCCGCAGCCACAGCCGGTCGACTTCGTGCTGGTGCAGCCGGCGCCCAACGATCCACAGGATCGCGGCCTCGGGCTCGCAGCCAATGCGCTGGCCCAGGCCGAGGCCCTGTTGCGCGGGGCGCCGGATGCCGACGATCCGCACCGGCGCTACGCAGGCAACCGGCCGAGCTCGACGATCCTGCTCGAGGCGCTCGATCCGGCCTGCTTCGGCGCCCTGCTCGCGCTCTACGAACACAAGACCGCTGCCCTCGGCTGGCTGATGCGAATCAATTCCTTCGACCAATGGGGTGTGGAGCTGGGCAAGCAGATCGCGACCCGGCATGAAGCCCTGCTGGCCGATCCCCATGCCGACCTGTCGGGCCTGGATCCGTCGACCGCCGATTTGCTTGTACGAATGCGGCGCACCCTTGTCTGATCCGGGCTTCAGGCTTGCGGCGAATCCAGCAGGCGTCCGGCGGCCAGGGTGATGCGCCTGGCGCAGCGACTGGCCAGTGCATCGTCGTGGGTGACCAGCACCAGGGTGGCGCCCGCCTCCCGGTTGAGTGCGAAGAGCAGTTCGATGATGCGTTCGCCGGTCGCGACGTCGAGGCTGCCGGTCGGCTCGTCGGCGAACAGCAGCCGCGGCTCGGTTGCGAAGGCCCGGGCGATCGCCACGCGCTGCTGCTCTCCGCCCGACAGGGTCCTGGGATAATGATCGAGCCGCTCCCCCAGGCCGACGCGCTCGAGCAGGCGGCGCGCCCGCTCGGCGATCCGCTGCGCGCCGGCGAGCTCGAGGGGCAGCATCACGTTCTCGAGCGCGGTCATCTGGGGCAGCAACTGGAAGGACTGGAACACGAACCCGAGATTGCGCGATCGCCAGCTCGCGCGCGCATCCTCGTCCATCGCGAAGAGATCCTCGCCGAAGACTTCGACCCGGCCACTGGAGGGCGCATCGAGTCCCGCGAGCAGCCCGAGCAGGGTCGACTTGCCCGAGCCCGACGCGCCGACCACCGCCACGGTGCCGCCGGCATCGACCTCGAAGCCGACATCATCGAGAATCGTCAGCCAGCCATCGGTATCCCTGACCCGCTTGCCCAGCGATTCCACCCGTAGCGCGACCATGACCCACCCGAACGAGATTGACAAGCCCACGATCCTACCGGAGCCGCTGCGTCGCCACGTCCTGCTCGGCTTCGCCTTGCTGGCCGGGGCCGGGATCACCGCGGGCCGGCTCGTCCATGGCGCCGAGCCGCCGCGGGTCCTGGTGCTGGGCGACAGCATCGCCGCGGAATACGGCCTCACCAGGGGCAGCGGCTGGGTCACCCTGCTGGCCGACCAGGCCGGCGACCGGGCCCGCTTCGTCAACGCGAGCATCAGCGGCGAGACCACTGCGGGCGGACGCAGCCGGCTGCCCGGCCTGCTGGCGGAGCTGCGGCCCGACATCGTGATCATCGAGCTGGGCGCGAACGACGCGTTGCGCGGACTGCAACTCGACGCCAGCGAACAGAACCTCGAAGCCATGGTGGGTGCGGCGCAACAGGCCGGCGCGCGGGTATTGGTGCTCGGGATGCAGGTGCCGCCGAACTACGGTCGGCGGTATACCGAACGATTCGCCGGCATCTTCGAGGCGGTCGCCAGGCGCAACGGCGCCGTGCTGGTGCCTTTCCTGCTCGAGAAGGTCGCCGATGGGCTCGATTACTTCCAGGACGACCGGATCCACCCCAACGAAACCGCGCAGCCGCTGATTGCATCGACGGTCTGGCCGGCGCTCGAGCCCCTGCTCGACGGCGGTGGCCCGACCGGAGCGCCGGCTACTGGTGCCCGAGACCGGGATCGAACCGGTAAGGCCGGTTAGGGCCGGGGGATTTTAAATCCCCTGTGTCTGCCAATTCCACCACTCGGGCAGGCGCACCTGATTCTAGCGGCCGCGGACGTCGTGGAAGGGGATGATGGAGGCGGGGGTCGGAATCGAACCGGCGTACACGGCTTTGCAGGCCGCTGCATAACCACTCTGCCACCCCGCCGGGGGATGTCTGTCTGTCGATGCCAGGCGGAATCGACCTCGTCGATGCTACCCGGAATCGCAGATCGGGGCCTGGCCCCGCAATGAAAAAGGGAAGCTGGAAGGCTCCCCTTCTCCGCCGCCGGAATTGCCCTCCGCCGAGCGTGCGCGATTATGTACCGTTCCGGCGCCAGGCGCAAGCCGAGGACCCGCGGATCGTGCCCCCATCAGGGCTGGCGCCGGATCGTGCGAGCCGATCGCTCGGGCACGAGCGATCGGATATTGGTTGACTGGCCGCGGGCCTGTCTATACCTTCGCATCAATGCCGATTCCGACAGGAACTGCAGGCGCATCGAGCATAGTGAGCATAGTCCTCGCAATCGGGTGCGGTTCACTATGAGTTCAAAATCAGAGGAGAGGAAGACGTGGCCATGAAAAAACTCGCCAAAACGGGCATCGCATCGACTGTCAAGGCGGCGCTGTCCCGCCGCAAATTCTTTGGCCGGGCCGCGGCCGGTACCGCCGTGGCCGGCGCCACGATGGCCTTCCCGGCCATCACCCGCGCCCAGGGACCCATCAATTTCCGTTTCCAGAGCACCTGGCCGACCGTCGACATCTTCCAGGAGTACGCCAATGACCTGGCGACGAAGATCAACGACATGGCCGGCGGCGACCTGAAGCTCGAGATGCTGCCCGCCGGCGCCGTGGTGCCGGCATTCGGCCTGCTCGACGCTGTCTCGAAAGGCACGCTCGACGGCGGTCATGGCGTGCTCGGCTACAACTACGGCAAGCAGAACGCACTGGCGCTGTTTTCGTCCGGCCCCGCCTTCGGGATGGACGCGAACATGATCCTGGCCTGGCACAAGTACGGCGGCGGCCAGGAGCTGCTCACCAAGCTCTACGACTCCATCGGCGGCAACGTGGTGTCCTTCCTGACCGGTCCGATGGCGACCCAGCCCTTCGGCTGGTTCAAGAAGCCCATCACCAAGAGCGAGGACCTCAAGGGCCTGAAGTTCCGCACCAACGGGCTCGCCATCGACCTGTTCACCGAGATGGGCGCGGCCGTCAACGCCCTGCCCGGTGGCGAGATCGTGCCGGCACTCGATCGCGGGCTGCTCGATGGCGCCGAGTTCAACAATGCCTCCTCGGATCGCCTGCTCGGGTTCCCCGATGTCTCCAAGGTGTGCATGCTGCAGAGCTTCCACCAGTCGTCCGAGACCTTCGAAGTCATCTTCAACAAGGACAAGTACAACGCCCTGCCCCCGACCCTGAAGGCGATCATCGCGAACGCCTGCGAGGCGGCCTCGGCCGACATGTCCTGGAAGTCCATCGATCGCTACTCCAAGGACTACATCAACCTCCAGAAGGACGGCGTCAAGTTCTACAAGACCCCGGACGCGATCCTGCGCGAGCAGCTGGTGGTGTGGGACCGGATCGTCGCCAAGAAAGGCGAGACGAACCCATTGTTCAAGGAGATCGAGGCCTCGCAGCGCGCCTTTGCCGCCCGTGCCCTGGCTTGGGACATGGATACCAACAACAACCGGCGAATGGCCTACAACCACTACTTCGCCCCCAAGAAGGGCTGAGCTCCCGCATGTCACGGACTGCCGACCGGTTCACCGGCCGGCAGTCCGCGGGCCGCTCGAACGATCGTCCCCGCCGGCGCGACATCCATGCCGCGCCGGCGCACGATTCCCGGCGCTCCTCCCGCCGCTCCCCTGATCCCCATTAGCAGAGTCAGACCACCATGCAGAGCATCCTGGTCGGTATCGACCGGTTCAATACATGGATAGGCCAGCTGTTCGGCTGGCTGGTCCTCGCGCTGACGATCTTCGTCTCCTACGAAGTCTTCTCGCGCTACGCGCTGGGCACGCCCCATTCCTGGTCGTTCGATTTCATGAACATGCTCTACGGCGCCCTGTTCATGATGGCGGGCGCCTATACCCTCGCCAAGAACGGCCATGTCCGCGGCGACGTGCTCTACGGCTTCTTCCCGGCGCGGTTGCAGGCCAGCCTCGACCTCACCCTGTATTTCCTGTTCTTCTTCCCCGGCGTGATCGCCATGTTCTGGGCCGGCTACTACTACGCCGCCGAATCCTGGGTGATCAACGAACACTCGAACATCACGGCCGATGGGCCGCCTATCTACCCCTTCAAGGCGGTCATCCCGCTGGCCGGCTTCTGCCTGCTGCTGCAGGGTTTCGTCGAGGTGGTGCGCTGCGTGCAATGCCTCAAGCGAGGCGAGTGGCCGGCCCGCGACCAGGACGTCGAGGAGGTCGATGTCGACAAGCTGATGGAGCAGGTCGACGTCAAGGGTGACGACATCGTCAACCTCGATGTCTACGTGACCGGGCAGCACAAGCAGGGACCGGCATCATGAGGAAGGAGATCTGGTTCGGCCTGTCCATCCTCGCGGCGGTGGTTCTTGCGCTCCTCGTCTTCATGCCATCGCCGGCGGATATGACCAATGGTCATCTCGGCCTGCTGATGCTGGCCCTGATCGTGGTCACCATCATGCTGGGTTTCCCGACCGCTTTCACGCTGATGGGCATGGGGGTCATGTTCACCCTGCTCGCCTACCGGGACATGGGCACGGAATTGGCGATCCAGCAGACGCTGGACCTGATGGTGCTGCGCACCTATGCCGTGATGACCAACGACGTGCTGATCGCGGTGCCGCTGTTCATCTTCATGGGCTACCTGGTCGAGCGCGCCAACCTGATCCAGAGCCTGTTCCAGGGCATGCACCTGGCGCTCGCCCGCATTCCCGGTTCGCTGGCGGTCGCCACCATCGCGACCTGCGCGCTCTTCGCCACGGCCACCGGGATCGTCGGCGCTGTCGTCACCCTGATGGGGCTGCTCGCCCTGCCCGCGATGCTGCGCGCCGGCTACAGTGTGCAGCTCTCGGCCGGCTCGATCACTGCCGGCGGCTGCCTCGGCATCATGCTGCCGCCCTCGGTGCTGCTCATCCTGTACGGCGCGGTCGCCGGCGTTTCGGTGGTGAAGCTCTACGCCGGCGCCTTCTTCCCGGGCCTGATGCTCGCCGGCATGTACATGCTGTACGTCATCGTGCTGGCCAAGCTCAAGCCCAGCCTGGCGCCGCCCCTGTCGGAAGAAGACCGCAGGGTGATCCTGCCGGACTTCGCTCAGAAGCTGAAGGATACCGTCGGCAACCGCGCCGTGCCGGCCCTGCTGATGGGGATCAAGGGTCGTCGCAATGCCGATGTGCCGATGAGTCGGCTGCTGCTCAACCTGCTCATCGCGCTGATGCCGGCGATCGTCTTCGTGCTCGCATTCGGCGGCAGCTACATGAGCCTCACGAAGCCGGTGGTCGAGGTCGACTACGGGCTGCAGCAGATGGGCGGCTTCACCAGCTTCGACGAGGAAACCACGGTCGGCGGGCTCCAGGAGCCTCCGAGCCTGGGCGGAGTGCAGGAGCCTGCCGCCAGCGAGGCGCCGGCGCCCCTGGGTGCCGATGCCACGCCGGCACCTGGCGCAGCCGAGGAAAGCCTGGATGCGTCGGTCGAGCCCGAACGCCGGGCCGCGCCGCTGTCGTTCTGGCTGACTCTTGCCATCGGCACGATCGCGATGCTGGCCTACTACACGATGCTGACCTTCGCGCGGCTCGAGATCTTCAAGATGCTGCTCAGCTCGTTCTTCCCGCTGACGCTGCTGATCTGCGCCGTACTCGGGAGCATCGTCGTCGGGCTGTGCACGCCGGCCGAAGCAGCCGCCCTCGGGGCCCTCGGCGGCATCCTGCTGGCACTGGCCTACCGGCGGCTGAACTATCCCATGGTGCGGGAATCGGTCTACCTGGCGGCCAAGACCAGTGCGATGGTGTGCTGGCTCTTCGTGGGTTCGAGCATCTTCTCGGCCGCCTTCGCGCTGCTGGGCGGCCAGGAGATCATCAACAACTGGGTCCTCGGGATGGACCTGACGCCGATCCAGTTCATGATCCTGGCGCAGGTCGTGATCTTCCTGCTCGGCTGGCCGCTGGAGTGGACGGAGATCATCATCATCTTCATGCCGATCTTCCTGCCACTGCTCGCGCATTTCCAGATCGATCCGCTGTTCTTCGGGCTGCTGGTCGCCCTCAACCTGCAGACGGCGTTCCTGTCGCCGCCGGTCGCGATGTCGGCCTTCTACCTCAAGGGCGTGTCGCCGCCGCATGTGACCCTGAACCAGATCTTCCTGGGGATGATGCCGTTCATGGTCATCCAGGTCATCGCGATCGTGATCCTCTACATGTTCCCGGGGATCGGCCTCTGGTTGCCGAGCGTGATCTACTGATGCACTGACGAGGGCTGCAATGCCTTCGACGAACGACCCGGGAATCGGCGCCGAAACGCCGATTCCCGGAGGACATCGGCCCTTCGCCACCTTGGCAGCGAGTCTGCAGCCGCAAGGACACTTGCGTGCGGCAATCACGGCCAGCTGTCGCCCGGCCGAGGCCGAACGGGTGGCGACCCTGCTGCGGGAAGCCCGCCTGCCCGTCGACGTCGCTGCCACCACCCACCGCCTCGCCTGCCGACTCACCGGGAACCTGCGCAACCGGCAAGCCGGCGGCCGCACCGGGTTGGTGCAGAACCTGCTGCAGGAGTTCTCCCTGTCCTCGCAGGAAGGGGTGGCGCTCATGTGCCTCGCCGAAGCCCTGCTGCGCATTCCGGACCCGGACACCCGCGACGCGCTGATTCGCGACAAGATCGGCGCCGGCGACTGGCAATCGCACCGCGGCAGGAGCGCCTCGCCCTTCGTGAATGCCGCGACCTGGGGATTGATGCTCACCGGTCGGCTGGTCGCCACCCACGGGGAAACCGGCCTCGGCCAGGCCTTGCGCCGGGCGCTGGCCCGCGGCGGCGAGCCCGTCGTGCGCAAGGGGGTCGACCTGGCGATGCGCCTGATGGGCGAGCACTTCGTCGCCGGCGAAACCATCGAGGAGGCCCTGGCCAAGGCCACCAGGCTGGAAGCCACCGGCTTTCGCTACTCGTACGACATGCTGGGCGAAGCGGCGCTTACCGATGCCGACGCGCAACGCTATTTCGCGGCCTACGAGGCGGCCATCGATGCGATCGGCGGCGCAGCCGCGGGCCTCGGCGTCCATCGCGGTCCCGGCATCTCGATCAAGCTCTCGGCGCTGCATCCTCGCTACAGCCGGACCCAGCATGAACGTGTCGTGGCCGAGCTGTACCCTCGCCTGCGCTCGCTCGCGCTGCTGGCCCGGCGCCATGACATCGGCCTGAACATCGATGCCGAGGAGGCCGAGCGGCTCGAACTCTCGCTCGACCTGCTCGAGCGCCTGTGCCACGAGCCGCAGCTCGCCGGCTGGGACGGCATCGGCTTCGTCGCGCAGGCCTACCAGAAGCGCTGCCTCGCCGTCGTCGACTGGCTCGTCGACCTGGCCCACCGCAGCGGCCATCGCCTGATGGTTCGCCTGGTGAAGGGCGCCTACTGGGACACCGAGATCAAGCGCGCGC
>CAYZBJ010000092.1:0-7908 GCA_964476625.1 uncultured Burkholderiaceae bacterium
CGATCAGCGGCTTGCCGAGTTCGGCCGCGCGCCGCGCGAAGGGCGCGAGCCGGGCGCCATCGCGCACCCCCTCGAGGAAGAGCAGCATCTGGCGAACCGCCGGGTCCTCGACGAGGAACTCGGCGAAGTCGAGCACACCGAGGTCTGCCTCGTTGCCGGTGCCGACCACGAAGTCGCCGCCGATGCGCCGGCGCAGCGCGCGATTGTAGATCGAGAAACCGAGTCCGCCGCTCTGCGAGACGATCGCCATGCCGCCGGGCAGCTCCCGCGGCTCGAGGCCCTGCGCCGCCTCCTCGGTGTCGATCGCCTGGCTGAAGGTCGCCGCGACCCGGCCGCGGGCATTGAAGTAGCCCATCGCATTGGGCCCGCCGATGCGCATTCCGCTCTCGCGCGCGATGCGCGTGATCTCGGCCTGGGCCGCGACCATCTCGCCGCCCTCCTCCGCGAAGCCCGATGTGAAGACGATCGCGCCGCGCACCCCGGCCGCCGCGCATTCGCGCAGCACGCCGACCACCGCCGGCGCGGGTACCGCGACCAGCGCGAGATCGACCGGCTCGCCGGCGATCGCATCGATGCGGGGCACCGTCGGCAGGCCCTGGATCTCGGCATGCGACGGAGTCACCGGGATGATCTCGCCGTCGAAGCCATGCTGGCGCAGGAGCACGATGAAGCGGCCCCGGATCCGCGCGGTGTCGTTGCTCGCACCGATGACCGCGATACGCCGCGGAAAGAAGAAGTCATGCAGTGGTGAAATGGGGTCAGACTCCATTTGAATGTGAAATGGAGTCTGACCCCATTTCTATGTGCGGGTCAGCCTCTCAGATGTCGACGATCATCGGCCAGAGCGCGTCGGCGCCGAGCTTCGCGACCTCGCGGCCGAGCCGCTGCTGCCACCAGGTCTCGTTGCCGAACTCATCGCGCCAGGCCCAGAGCCGACGAGTCTGGTAGTGCAGCGAATGCTCGCGGGTGAAGCCGATCGCGCCGAGCACCTGGTGGACCGTCTCGGCGCCGCGGCCGGCGGCCTCGCCGCTGCGCGACTTCGCGATCGCGACCCGCAGCGCCGAGGGGCTGGGTGCATCGGCCTCGACGGCCTGGTCGGCCGCGGCGCGGGCGGTGGCAACATGGCCGGCCATCATCGCGAGCATGTGCTGCACCGCCTGGAACTTCGCGATCGGCCGGCCGAACTGGACCCGCTCGCCCGAGTAGCGCAGCGCAATGTCCATCGCCGCCTCCAGCGCCCCGGCCATCTGCACGCTGCGCGCGAGCGCGCCCTCGAGCAGGATGCGCTCGGCGGCATCGGCCATCGGCGCGAGCGCGACCACCCGCGCCGCCTCGAGCGCCACCGTGCAACGCGGCTCGCTCGCGAGATTACCCGCCGTTTCGCGCACCGCATCGCCGATCGCGGCGAGCACCAGGAAGCTCTCGTCGCCGTCGACCGCCGCCAGCACCGCATGGGGACAATCGGCCGCCCAGGGCACCCGCAGCGCGGTGCCGGCGAGGCGCCCGCCCGCGCCCTCGCGCTGCAGGGCCGCCGGCATGGCCCCCGGTCCGGCGCTCGCGAGGGTCAGCGGACCATCGGGCAGGGCGATGCCGACCTCGCCGAGCAGGCGCCCGGCGACCAGGGTCTCGGCAAGCGGCACCGGCAGCGCATGGTAGGCGCTGCGCCGCAGGGCAACCATCGCATCGGCCGCCGACAGGCCGGCGCCGCCCGCGTACTCGTGCAGCCAGGCACGGGTGAGGCCGACGTCCTCGAGCGCGGCCCAGAGCTCGTGGGGAAACTCGCCGCGCTCGGCCGCCTCGCGCACCGGGCGCTGCGCCAGGTCCTCGGCGATCCGGTCGACCGTGCGGGTCAGCGTGTCGGTGAGATTGTCATCGCTCATCTCGATCACCTCATTCCAAGGCCGCGGGCGATCATGCCCCGCAGGATCTCGCGGGTGCCGCCACGGATGGTGAACGACGGCGAGCGCAGCATCGCGCTGCCGAGCAGTTCGTCGAAATCGGTGCCCGCGCCGAGGCTCGGCTCGGTCGGCAGGATCCGCCGGATGACCTCGGGGATCTCGCGCTCGAAGCCGGTGCCGACGTCCTTCACCAGGGCGGCGGCGGTGGCGGGGTTCTCGCCGCGGTCGATGCGCCCGGCGATCGAGCTCGACATCCGCCGCAGGGTGGCCAGGTGCGCCACCAGGCGGCCGATCTCCTCGGCCTGCCGGTCATCGGGCGCGTCACCCACCTGGCGGATCGCCTCGCGCAGGAGCTGGTAGGTCGACATGAAGCGGTCGGGGCCGCTGCGCTCGAAGGCAAGCTCGCCGGTGACCATCTTCCAGCCCGCGCCGACCTCGCCCAGCACCATGTCGTCGGGCACGAAGTAGCCGTCGAACACCACCTCGTTGAAATCGTGGCCGCCATAGAGGTTGTAGATCGGCCGGATCGTGACCCCGGGCGCCTTCATGTCGCAGATGAACTGCGTCATGCCGGCGTGGCGGTCCTCGGACTTCGGCGCGCTGCGCGCGAGGACGATGGCGTAGTGGGCGCGGTGGGCGTTGCTGGTCCAGACCTTGGTGCCGGTGATCTTCCAGCCGCCGTCCACCTTCTCGGCGCGGCTGCGCACCGCGGCGAGGTCGGAGCCCGAATCGGGCTCGCTCATGCCGATGCAGAAGAAGCACTCCCCGCGTGCGATACGCGGCAGGATCTCGCTGCGCGCCCGCGCGCTGCCATGGCGCAGGATCTGCGGCCCGCTCTGGCGATCGGCCACCCAGTGGGCGCCGACCGGCGCGCCGCCGGCGAGCAATTCCTCGACCACCACATAGCGCTCGAGCATCGAGCGCTCGGCGCCGCCGTACTCCTTCGGCCAGCTCATGCCGATCCAGCCGCGCTCGCCGAGCTTGCGGCTGAACCCGGGGTCGAAGCTGTTCCAGGAGTTGCGCGCCGGCATGAAGGCGCCCGCGGCGACCTCGGCGGCGATCAGCTCGCGGACTTCCTGGCGCAAGGCCGGGACCGAGTCGGGCATCCGCACCGGCTCGAAGTCGAATTCGCGCATCGGCATGTCTCCAGGGCAAGGGGGCGAGCCGCAAGCCTACGCCAGCGGAGCGAATCTTTGAACTCCAAAATGCGTTTGTCTTTACAGATCGCATGTATGTGTTTTTAATCCATGGATGTCGCCCAACCCGAAAGTCGTCAAGTCCGCCGCCCGCGTCCTGCAGGTGCTGGAGTTCTTCGACGAGGCGCAGCGACCGGCGGCGGTCGCGGAGCTTGCCGACCACTACGGCTGGCCGCACTCGAGCACCTCGGTGCTGATGCGCAGCCTCGTTACCCTCGGCTACCTGCACTACGACGCCAGCGACCGGCGCTACCTGCCGACGGTGCGGGTGCGGCTGCTGGGCGACTGGATGCAGCAGAGCCTGTTCGAGGACGGCCGGCTTGCGGGGCTGATGGAGTCGCTCGCGAACCGGACTCGCGAGACCGTCGTGCTCGCCTCGCGCAACGGCCTGCATGCCCAGTACCTGCGCGTGGTCCAGGGCGCCAGCACCCTGCGCATGCACCTGCGCATCGGCACCCTGCGCCCGCTGCTCGCCTCCGGCTCGGGCCACATGCTGCTCGCCGGCCTGCCCGACGCGACGATCCGCCGGCTGGTCCGGCGGCACAACGCGGAGTACGCGGAGGACCGTCGCATCGATGCGGCGGCCCTGCTCGCGACGATCGAGGCCTGCCGCGAGCGCGGCTACGCCGTCTCGCACAACCAGGTCACGCCGCTCGCGGGCATGATCGCCTTCGCCCTGCCGACCCGCGAGGGCGAGGAGCCCCTCGTCATCGCCATCGGCGGCCCCACCGACCGGCTCATCGCCAACGAGGCGGACTACGTGGCGATCGTGCGCGAAACCATAGAATCCTTTGCCAACGGCCGCAGCGCGGCCCCCGATAACCAGGAGTCAGTCCATGTCCGAACCCGTGCTCTATGAACAGGATGGCCGCGTCGTCACCCTCACCCTCAACGAACCCGAGACCCGCAACGCCCTGTCCGAGGCGATCGTGGAGGCGCTGGTGGCCGCCGTCGACCGCATCAATGCCGACCTCACCGTCGGCTGCGTGATCATCACCGGCGCAGGCGAGGGCTTCTCCTCGGGCGGGAACGTCAAGAACATGCGCGATCGCACCGGCCTGTTCGGCGGCGTGCCGGCGCAGGCCCGCCGCGGCTACGTCTACGGCATCCAGCGCATCCCGATGGCGATGTACGCTCTCGAGGCGCCGGCGATCGCGGCGGTCAACGGCGCGGCGGTGGGCGCGGGCTGCGACCTCAGCACGATGTGCGACATCCGCATCGCCAATCGCAAGGCGCAGTTCGCCGAGAGCTTCCTGCGGGTCGGCCTCGTCTCGGGCGATGGCGGCGCCTGGTTCCTGCCACGCGCGGTCGGCATGTCGAAGGCGGCCGAGATGACCTTCACCGGCGACTTCCTCGACGCCGAGGAAGCGCTCGCCTGCGGCCTCGTTTCACGGGTGGTCGATGACGACCAGCTCATTCCCACGGCCCGCAAGCTGGCCGAGAAGATCGCCCGCCAGCCGGTGCATTCGCTGCGCCTGACCAAGCGCCTGCTGCGCGAATCGCAGCACGTGCCCCTGCATACCGCGCTCGAGATGGCCGCGTCGATGCAGGCGCTCGCACAGAACACCCACGACCAGCACGAGGCGGTGGTCGCTTTCCTGGAGAAGCGCAAGCCGAAGTTCGAGGACCGCTGAGCCCCCCTGGCCGGCGCCAGCGCGCCTTGGAGCGCCTCGGCCCACTCCGGCCCGGTGCGGCCGGCCTCAGGCCCCCGGTATCTCCAGGGCCACGCCCACCCGCCCGGCGGCGTTGCAAATGTGCGCGCGCATCGCCTGGCGGGCGGCCTTCGGCGAGCCGCTGGCCATCGCGTCGATGATGCGCCCATGCTCGCTGATCGGCTCGCGCACCCGCTGCGAGTCGGCAAGCGGCAGCCGGCGGCTGTGTTCGACGACTTCCGCGATGTTCTCGGCCAGGTCGCGCAGCATCGGACTGCCGGCGATGTCGATGATGGCGGCATGGAAGGCATGGTCGGTTTCGGACACCAGCAGGAGGTCGCCGGCGTCGGCTGCCGACGCCATCCGCTCGACGTTCGCGCGCAGACGCGCTAGCCCGGCCGGCGTGATGACGCTGGCCGCCATCGCGACGGCCAGTTCCTCGAGTTCGTTGCGCACCAGGTAGACCTCGCGCAGCGCATAACCCTGCCCGAAGCGCCATGGCCCGCGGGCGACCAGCGCGCCGCGCGCATCGCCGTGTCCGTCGATGAACACGCCGCGCCCGGGTTCGCTGCGCAGCATCCCGAGGCTCTCGAGCATCGCGATCGCCTCGCGCAGCGAGGCGCGGCTCACGCCCATCTCGACGGCCAGCTCACGCTGCCCCGGCAACCTGCCGGCGCTGCGCCAGTCCTTGCCGCGCATTCTCCTTTGCAGCTTTCTCGCGATCTGCTCGACGGTGCTCATTTCCTCGTCCCCGGCACAGGTACCCCCCTCGCTGCGGGCCGGCATGATTGACAGCAGGTCGCACCGCCGGCACGATGGCGGTCAACTGGTCTGACCGGTTCGACCGCAAGCGAGTATTTCGGAACTATAGCTGGCAAGCCCGAACCGGACATGCTGGCCAACAATAACCAGGGGCCGCCACGACCCGCCCGACGGGCCGCGGTTGCAGACTCCATCAGGAGGAGAACGTCATGAGACATGCCTTGCGCTTCGCGATCGCCGCATCGGCGACCGCCTTTGCCGCTGCGTCATACGCGGCCGAGCCCATCGTCATCGGCGTGAGCATCGCCCAGTCGCCCCCCGGATCGGTGGTCCAGGGCACCCAGGTCAAGGACGGCGTCGAGATCGTCGTCAAGATGCTCAACGACAAGGGCGGCGTGCTCGGGCGCCCGCTCCGGGTGGTCTACGAGGACAACCAGGGCATTCCCGAGAAGGGACGGGCGGCCGTCGAGAAGCTGGTCAATCGCGACAAGGTCGTGGCCGTGACCGGCGGCCACCAGAGCTCCGTCTGCCTCGCCGAGATCGAGGTCGTGCACCGGAGCAAGACGCCCTACATCAACACCAACTGCTGGTCCGACGACATCCGCACCAAGGCGTATCCGGAGGTCTTCAACCCGGGCAACTACAACACCCGCGTCTCATCGGCCATGGCCGAGACGATCGCCGCGCTCAAGGTCAAGAGCGTGGTCGCGTTCGCCGAGAACACCGACTACGGCCTCGGGCAGGCCAAGCTGCTGGGCGAGTTCCTCAAGAAGGAGGCACCCGATACCCAGTACAAGTACGTCGCGCTCGATCGCGCCGGCAAGGACTTCACCCCCGCGGTGCTGCCGCTGCGCGCCAGTCCGCCCGAGCTGGTGGTCAACATCATGCTGCCGCCGGCCGCGTACATCCTGATGAACCAGCTCTACGAGCAGGGCGTCGCGCCGGGGCCGAAGACCGCCTTCTACGACGGTGCGGGCATCGCCGACTATCCCGACTTCTGGCAGAACGTGAAGGAAGCCGGCAAGTACATGCTCGCCTTCGGCCTGTACCACCCCGCCATGCCGATGCCGGAACTCGGCAAGGAGGTCGGGGCGATCTACCAGAAGCAGTCCGGCAACGAGCCGAACCGGCTGATCTTCCAGGCCGCCGATTCGATCCTGCTGATCGCCCGGGCGATCGAGAAGGCCGGCTCGACCGACAGCGCGGCGATCCTCAAGGCGCTCAAGGAAGGCGAGTTCGAGGAAACCCGCGGCAAGTTCAAGTTCTCGCAAGAGCCCGGCTACGGCTTCCAGCAGTGGGTCGAGATCCCGTACGTCACCTACCAGCTCACCGAGATCAACCAACCCATCAGCAAGACCACGCTGATCCAGGTCCCCGGGGAGCCGCTGATGATCGACAAGGTCCTGAAACCGGCCAAGTGACGACCGCCGCCGGGCGCGCACCGCGCCCGGCGATCCCGCAGGAGCCGGGTCGCCCGCTGCAAGGGGCGGCATGAGGCGGAGATTCGATTGCTCGCTCTCGACCTGTTCGTCAACGGCCTGATCATCGGCCTGTTCTACGCGCTGATGGCCGTCGGCCTGACCATGATCTTCGGGATCCTGAAGGTCGTGAACTTCGCCCATGGCGAGTTCTACATGGTCGGCGCCTACACCTACACCCTGATATCGCTCGGCCTGGGGGTCTCGCCCTGGCTCGCGCTGCCGCTCGCCGCCGCCGCCGGCGCCGCCATCGGCTGGCTCACCGAGCGCTGGCTGATGCGCCCGCTCTACACCGGCTACGGCTCCTGGGCGCTGATGAAGGACGAATACGCGGTCGTCGTCACCTTCGGCCTGTCGCTGCTGCTGATCAACCTCTTCGACAAGGTGATCGGCCCCTACCCGATGCGCGGGCCGGCGCTCTCGGACGTCACCCGCATGTCGATCGGCCCGTTCATGGCGAGCGGCCACAAGCTGATCACCGCCGGCATCGCGATCGTCCTGCTGGTCGGCCTTGCCGTGTTCATCAAGCGCTCGCTCTGGGGCCGGCAGATCCAGGCGGTCGCGCAGAACCGGCTCGGCGCCTCGATCGCCGGCATCGACACCGGGCGCGCGAGCAGCATCATCTTCATGGCCTCGGGCGTGCTCGCGGCGCTGGCCGGGGCCCTGCTCGCCCCGATCATCAACCCCGCGCCCGACGTCGGCATCTTCCCCGCGGTCAAGTCCTACGTCATCGTCGTCATCGGCGGCATGGGCTCGATCCCGGGCAGCATCATCGCGGCGCTCGCGCTCGGCGTGCTCGAGAGCTTCGGGGCGGTGTACATCTCCTACGACTACCGCGACACCTTCGGCCTGGCGGTGCTGATCCTCGTCTTGCTGTTCCGCCCGCAGGGGCTGTTCGGCGAGAAGATCATCGATCGCGTTT
>CAYZBJ010000092.1:7918-14516 GCA_964476625.1 uncultured Burkholderiaceae bacterium
GTTCGGCGAACGGTCGCGGGAGGTCTAGGCGATGCCGATTCCGCAGCATCCCGGCTTCCTGCGCAGCAAGCTCGCGCAGGAGATGCGCCTGTCGCTGGTGGCGCTCGCCGCGCTCGCACTGCTCCCCCTCGTGATCTCGTCGCCCTACTGGCTCGGCGTACTGATCGTGAGCATGTACTTCGCGATGCTCTCGACCGGCTGGAACCTGCTCGCGGGCTACACCGGGCAGTTCTCGCTCGCGCCGGCCGCCTTCGCGATGCTGGGCGGCTACACCACCGGCCTGCTCGCCTGGCACTGGCAGGTGCCGCTGGCGATCGGGCTGCCGATGTCGTTCATCGTCCCCGGGCTCATCGGCCTCGTGCTCGGGCGCATCGTGCTGCGGCTCTCGGGCCCCTACCTCGCCCTGACCACCCTGTCCTTCGCCGAGATCGTCCGCCTGCTCATCTACAACTCGATCGACTTCACCCGCGGCGACCAGGGCCTCAACGTACCCGCGCTGGTCGACAGCCGCCTCGGCAACTACTACCTGTTCCTCGTCGTGCTCGCCGCCGTCACCATCGGTGTGTTCCTGATGCTGCGCTCGCGCACCGGCCGCTTCATGCTGGCGATCCGCGACGACGAGATCGGCGCGGCCAGCCGCGGCATCGACGTGGTGCGGACCAAGACGATCGCGTTCTTCGTCAGCTGCGCGATCTGCGGCCTGGCCGGTGGCCTGTACGGCACCTTCGCCCAGCTCGTGAGCCCGGAGCTGGGCCTGATCGCCCAGACCGGCATGGTGATCGCCATGGTCGTGATCGGCGGCATGGGTACGCTGGTGGGCCCGCTCATCGGCGCGGTACTCGTCTACGTCGCCTCGGAGATGCTGCGCGACGTGGGCAACATCCAGATGATCGTGTTCGCGGCGCTGGTCATCATCTTCGCCCGCTTCTTCCGGGAAGGACTCTGGGGCCTCGCCCGCCAGGCCTTCGCGCGACGCCGTGCGGGCACGGCGAAGGGGGCCTGATGGCGCTGCTCGAGATCCGCGGCATCGAGAAGCGCTTCGGCGGCCTGCGGGCGGTCGACGGCGTCGGCATGGACGTCGCCGAAGGCGAGCTGATCGGCCTGATCGGCCCCAACGGCTCGGGCAAGACCACCCTGCTCAACATGCTCTCGGGGCACATGGTGGCCGATGCCGGCGAAGTGAAGCTCGACGGGCGCAGCGTCCTCGGCCTGAACCCGACGCAACTCGCCCGCCTCGGCGTGCTGCGCATGTTCCAGATGACCCGGGTATTCAACCGGATCAGCGCATTCGACAACCTGATGGTCTGCGGGATGGCGATGGGACTCGATGAAACCCAGGCCGGCGAACGGGCGGTCGAACTGCTCGGCGAGCTCAAGCTCGAGCACGTCATGCACCTCGAGGGCGGCCAGCTCTCGGGCGGACAGAAGAAGCTGCTCGAGTTCGGCGCCTGCTTCATGGCGCCGCCGCGCGTGGCCCTGCTCGACGAACCCTTCGCCGCGGTCCATCCGACCATGAAGGAGACGATGGCGAGCTTCATCCGCGACCGCAATGCGAAGGGCCAGACCTTCGTGCTGGTCAGCCACGACATGCCGGTCGTGGTCGAGCTGTGCCCGCGCTCGGTGTGCATGAACAATGGCAAGGTGCTGGCCGACGGTACGACGCAGCAGGTGCTCAACGACGCCGCCGTCATCGAAGCCTATCTCGGTGAAAGCACCGATGCCGGGCACGAGGAGGAAGGCCTTGCCTGAACCCCTGCTCGCCATGGAAGAGGTCACCGCCGGCTACCTCGGCGACATCGACGTATTGCGCCAGGTCTCGCTCACCGTGCATGCGGGCCGGATCAGTGGCCTGATCGGCCTCAACGGCGCCGGCAAGTCGACCCTCATGAAGACCCTGTGCGGCTTCCTGCCCCCGAAGTCGGGCCGGGTGACGCTCGCCGGCCAGGACGTCTCGGGCAAGGCGGCGCACACCATGATCGACGACGGGCTCTGGTACATCCCGCAGGAGTCGAGCCTGTTCCCCTACATGACGGTCGCCGAGAACCTGCGCCTCGCGCTCGAAGGCCGGCGCCGGCAGTACGGCGACGTGATCGAGCAGCGCTTCGCCGACACCCTCGAGCGCTTCCCGGTCCTCAAGGAGAAGCTCTCGGCCCAGGCCGGCGATCTTTCCGGCGGCCAGCAGAAGTCGCTCGAGTTCGCCAAGGCCTACATGGTGCAACCCAGGGTCTGCCTGATCGACGAGCCCAGCATCGGCCTCGCGCCACGGGTCGCCGCCGAGATCTTCCAGTGGATCGACCGCTTCGCCAAGGCCGGCATGGGGATCCTGCTGGTGGACCACAACGTGCGCCGCGTGGTCTCGATGTCGGACCACATCTACGTCATGAGCCTCGGCGAGATCACCGCCCAGGGCAGCCCCGAGGATTTCGCCGGCGACCTGCACGCGCAGGTGCGCGAATGGCTCGGCATCAACTTCTGAACGCGGCAACCGCGCCCGGCCGTCGCCTGCCTAGTCTTCGCCGGCCGCGGTCGCGCCGGGCGCCGGCGACAACGCCCGCACCTCGTCGCGCAACCACCACAGCAGCGCGATGCCGGGCAGCGCGGTGAGCACCGTGAACAGGTAGAAGCTCGGCCAGCCGATGGCCGCCACCATCACCCCGGAAGCGGGGCCCACGTAGACCCGGCCCACCGAGGCGAGCGCCGAGAGCAGCGCGTACTGCGCCGCCGAGAAGCGGCGGTCGGTGAGCGCCATCAGGAAGGCGACGAAGGCGGCGGTGCCCATGCCGCCGCACAGGTTCTCGATGCCGACGGCGAGCGCCATCAGGGTCAGGTCCTGCGGCAGCACCGCGAGCACCCAGTAGCCGAAGTTCGACACGGCTTGCGCGATCCCGAACACCAGCAGCGCGTTGTAGAGCGAACGCTTCGCGAGCCAGGCGCCGCCCAGCAGCGCGCCGACGATGGTCGCCGACAGACCCATCACCTTGTTGACCGAGCCGACCTCGGTGGCCGAGAAACCGACGCCGCGGATCAGGAAGGTGGTGGTCAGGCTGCCGGCGAAGGCATCGCCCAGCTTGTAGAGCACGATCAGCGCGAGCAGCCAGATCGCCTTGCGACGGTCGAAGAAGGCATCCCAGGGCTCGACGAAGGACGGGAAGCCCACCGCGCGCGCGGCCCACAGGGCGGTGGCGAAGGACGCGACCAGCGCCACCGTGTTCCAGGCGAGCAGGCCGAAGCGGCCGGCACCGAGCGCCTCGAGCGGCAACAGCCGGGACACCGCCCAGACCGCGAGGCCGGCGCCGAGCATCGCCACGAAGCCGGCGAGTTCCCGACGCACCGGCGTGCGCTCGACGCTCACCGCGGGCACCGATGGCGTGAACACCGTGATCGCGGCGATCAGCACGAACAGGGCGCCCATCGCCTGGAAGGCCCCCGGCCAGCCGAACCACTGGTCGGCGAGGATCAGCGCGAGCCCGCCCGAGACCAGCATCGCGATGCGGTAGCCGAACACCGAGACCGCCGCGCCGGCGCCGCGCTCGGCCGGCTGCAGCAGGTCGCTGCGGTAGGCATCGAACACCACGTCCTGCGATGCCGACAGGAAGGCGATCGCGACCGCGCAGCCGGCCATCGCCCAGATCTGCCGGGTCGGGTCGAAGGTCGCCATCAGGAAGCAGGCCGCCGCCAGGCCGAGCTGGGTGATCACCAGCCAGCCGCGACGCCGGCCGAGGAAAGGCGGCTCGAAGCGATCGAGCAGCGGCGCCCAGACGAACTTGAAGGTGTACGGCAGGCCGGCGAGCGCAAAGAAGCCGATCGTGGTGACGTCGATCCCGTCGACCGTCAGCCAGGCCTGCAGGGTGCCGGTCGACAAGGCCAGCGGCAGGCCGCTCGCGAAGCCGAGCGCGAGCATCGCGGCGATCCGCACATTGGCGAAGACGTCGAAGACCGGATGCCGCGCGGCGGGCGAATCGCTCATGGCGGGGAAGTGTAACCGCTGGCCGCGCCGCCAGGCATGGCGCGACGGGCGCGCCGTCGACGCCCGGATGAAAGCGTCCGCTCTATGGCCGGCCGGGACCGTCCTGCCCTTCGTCCGCGCCCGGCTCGATCGGCCGGATCACCCGGCACGGATTCCCGGCGGCGAACACACCCGCCGGGATGTCCCGGGTCACGACGCTGCCGGCGCCGATCACCGCGCCGGCGCCGATCGTGACGCCGGGGCAGATGATGGCACCGCCGCCGATCCAGGCATCGTCGCCGATCTCGACCGGCCGGCCGAACTCGCGACCGCTGCGCCGCTCGCTCGCCGACAGCGGATGCGTCGCGGCATAGACATGCACCCCGGGGCCGAACAGCACCCGCGAACCGATCCGCACCGGCGCCACGTCGAGCACGACGCAATTGAAGTTGAAGTAGACGTCGTCGCCAAGCGTGATGTTGCTGCCGTAGTCGCACTGGAAGGGCGGCTCGATCTCGACGTTCACGCCGCTGGCCGGGATCAGTTGCCGGATCAGGCCGGCGCGCTGGGAGACCTCGTAGTCACGCGTGTCGTTGAGCTGGTGGGCAAGCTGGCGGGCCCGCCGGCGTTCATCGGCGAGCTGCGCATCGCGTGGGTCGTAGAGCTCGCCGGCGAGCATCCTGTCCTTTTCGGTCTTCATGGCCCCTCCTGGAAATCCGTGGGCCCGGGATCGGGCGGCGCCAGTGGCTCCACCGCCGGCACCGGCCGCTCGCCGATCTGCTGGCGCCACATCGCGTAGTACAGGCCGCGGGCGGCGACCAGCGCCTGGTGCGAGCCGGACTCGACGATCCGGCCGCGCTCGAGCACATGGATGGTGTCGGCATGCATCACCGTCGACAGGCGATGCGCGATCAGGATCGTGATCCGGTTGCGCCGGCTCGAGACCTGCCGCACCGTGTCGCTGACCTGCTCCTCGGTGAGCGAATCGAGCGCCGAGGTCGCCTCGTCGAAGACCAGCAGGCGCGGATCGCGCAACAGCGCCCGGGCGATCGCGAGGCGCTGCTTCTCGCCGCCCGAGAGCTTGACGCCGCGCTCGCCGATCAGGGTGTCGAGCCCGTCGGGCGAGCGCGTCAGCAGGCCGACGCAGGAAGCCTGTTCCATCACGGCGACCATCTCGGCATCGCTCGCCTCGGGCCGCACCAGTTGCAGGTTCTCGCGGATCGTCCCGGCGAAGAGCTGTGTTTCCTGGGTGACCAGGCCGATCTGGCGGCGCACCCGGTTGACCCGGGTGGCGCGGCTCGAAATGCCGTTGAAGAGAATCTCGCCACCGGCCGGCGCATGCAGGCCCACCAGCAGCTTGACCAGGGTCGACTTGCCCGAGCCCGAGGGC
This sequence comes from uncultured Burkholderiaceae bacterium, assembly GCA_964476625.1. GTDB lineage: Bacteria > Pseudomonadota > Gammaproteobacteria > Burkholderiales > Burkholderiaceae_E > JAMLIN01. The sequence goes on from CAYZBJ010000092.1 coordinate 13,255, forward strand.
CCGACGAAGGCGACGGTGTCGCCGATGGCCGCCGCGAAGGACACCCCGTCGAGCGCATTGTCGGGCGCGCCGCGGTGGCGGAACAGCACGTCCTCGAAGCGGATCTCCTCGAGCGGGCCGGTATCGGTCCACTGGGGCGGGCGCTGCTCGACCGGCTTGCTCATCAGGTTGTCGAAGTTCAGCAGCGAGGCCTCGGCCTCGCGCCAGGCGATGATGATGTTGCCCAGTTCCTGGAGCGGCGCGAAGATCGCCACCGAGATGAACTGCATCGCGATCAGCTCGCCGGTCGAGAGCACGTCGCGGAAGATCAGCCAGAGCAGCGCGAAGAGCACCGCCAGCTTGAGCAGGCTCAGGGTGGTGCCCTGCAGGAAGGACAGCAGCCGGACCCGCTTCACCTTCTCCATCTCGAGCGCGAAGATGTCCTCGGTGCGAGCCTGCAGCCGGCGGATCTCGGCATAGGTGAGCCCGAGGCTGCGGATCAGCTCGACGTTGCGCAGCGACTCGGTGATGAAGCCCGAATTGCGGTTGGTCTCGCGCACGATCGAGCGCTGCTGAGTGCGGATCTCGCGGCTCAGCAAGCCGGTCAGGCCGCCGAGGATCAGCACCCCGGCGATGAACACCGGCACCAGCAGCCAGCTGCGGGTCAGCGCGTACCAGGTGAGAAAGCTCATCCCGACGGCGGCCGCGAACACGGTGTTGATGAAGGTATTGATGAAGCGCTCGCTGTCCGAGCGCGCCCTCTGCAGCAGCGAGAGCACCTCGCCGCTGCGCAGGTCCTCGAACTCGCCGAACTGCAGCCGCAGGGCCTGGCGCAGCCCGTCGTTGAACAGCCGGGTGCCGAACTTCTGCACCATCAGCCGGGTCACGTACTCCTGCAGGGCGCGGGCCAGGCGCGAGAGCACCGCCACCAGCACCGCCAGGGCCAGCAGCCTGAGCACCCCCGAGATCCGCTCCTCGGCGCTCAGGATGCCGTGGTCGATCGCATACTTGTCGATGATGGTCCCGAAGATGATCGGGTCGATCAGCCCGAGCACCTGGCTGGCCGCGGCGAGCACGAGCGCCAGCAGGCCGAGCCGCCAGTGCGGTCGCAGGTAAGCCCAGAGAACCTTCATCGGGCGCTTCGCATGGCGGCGCTCAAGGCTCGCGCGCGTAGTCGATGGTCAGCGGCGCATGATCCGAGAACCGGGCATCGATGTAGATGCTGCAGGCCTGGGCCCGCGCTGCGATGCCTGGCGTCGCGATCTGGTAGTCGAGCCGCCAGC
>CAYZBJ010000093.1:0-14168 GCA_964476625.1 uncultured Burkholderiaceae bacterium
GATTTCAACCGACGATTCAGCCTCTAAGTGGGTCAGATTTCAGCCGACGTTGACACGATGGGCCGACCGCTTCACTGTTTCAGCTGCGCATAGCTATCTGAGGGACCCGCGTGCACCTACCACTTATAGCGCTGATAGTGTTGAACATCAGCTGCATGGCCGCCTTTCAATGGGGAAGAAAGGCGTATTTTCGACGACTTAGCACCGATCGGGTTCGTGGGGGGCTTGGACCATTTGGTACCATATTCGCCGTCGCGCAGCTGCCTTTGGTTTGTGCGGGCGGATTGTACTCAAATGTTTCGCTGATCATTGGTGCGATTGTTTTTTTTGCACTCTCGCTTTGTTTGTTTTATTGGGCGGTGCGCAGCCATGATCAGATACCGCCGGGTATTGCGTTCACGCCTGGGCCACCCGAGATTTTAGTGACGGTTGGCGCCTACAGGGTCGCTCGACATCCGTTCTATTTGGCTTATCTGTTGTTTTGGGCGGGGGCGGCGATTGTGGCACCATTCGGCTTGGGGTTGCCGATACTGATTGTGATGATAATTTTGTACTCGCGAGCAGCCGCGAGTGAAGAGATAGATATTATGAAATCACCATTGGCAGAAAGTTATTCTGAGTATCGCAAACGTGTGGGGATGTTTTTTCCTTGGGGGCCCTAAACTATCGGCGTATCGAGAGGTGGGCTGTCGTTCATAATAATGTTTTTATTGATGCGTGGCTGGCGCCAGCGATTGCTTACTGAATTGAAAATCTCGATATCAGGATGAAATCGATTGATCATAAATTTGTACAAAGGATGATCAATTTCGTGCCAGCGTCGCTCCGCCGTCGCCACCTCGAATGCGAGAATTCGATGTGGTAGGTTTTTTGCTGTGGCTAACGGTCTGGGTTGGCGATCTGGAAATACATCTGAAAAGTCAAGGGCTAAATAGGTTTCTTCGAGCGGAGGGCGAGCGCCTATTAAAACCCATTCAACTTGTTTTGCTATGCAATAACGATGCATCGCTTTGAATAAGGCGAGTTTGACCATTTTCCCGCGTGGTCCGGCTTTCACGGCCAGTCTTGAAACGGCGGCTAATGGGCGGTCGCTGTACGTTGCCGGCAGTCGGATTGAATTTTCCATCGGCAACGGTGCGTGGAAATTCGTCTGAATTCGCATTGTTCCGACCGGAAGTTCGTCGGATTTGGATTCCGCCAAGATGACCAAACAATCAGGGGTCAGATCGACGTGCTCTGTGGTTCGCAGCACCTCACCAAGTGACGGCAGATGACGCGTATATGCCTCGGCTCGAATCTCGACAGCCTTCCGCAGCTGCTCTTCGGTACGGGCAATACGGACCCGAAAAGGCAGTTCAACGTGCTTCGGGGCGCGCCGAGGTGGTGGGTCAAGGTCCGCGGCGGCACTTGAGTCGATCGACACAACAGTCTGAGCGGAATACGTCATGAAGCGGGCGCCAGAAACTCTGAGAAGGCTGTCTGTTGTGCGACCTAGGCACCCTAGTCACACGTCGAAGATGCACCAAGATCGTTGCATGACAACGATGAGCGAGCGTACCACGCACGTCGGAGTTGCCGGAGCGCTGTACGCTTACAAACAACCTGGATGACTCGTGGCGACTCTACTCGTCTCAATGTCACTTGTGTGGACTACCGTTCGACAATGCGACTGGAAAGGTTAACCGAAACCGGGCTCCCCGGCGAGACCTAGGGACCAAGATCACAGCATGGTGTGGTAACTCACGCATCTGTTCGGCGACGGAAGCGAGTCCGATGCCGAAGCCGGGTACCCGAGTGTCTCGAGGGAGTCTGTAGCCCGTAGTGAAGATCTTGTTCGCGAACTCGGGATCGATCCCAGGGCCGTTGTCGATGACCTCCAAGTGCACACGACCTTGACACATAGGTGACTCGAAGCATCGAACAAGTACCCAAGGGGCGGGTGTTTGCTGCTGGAACTTCAACGCATTGCCGAGCAGGTTCGACAGTGCCGCTCGAACGGCTGGGGGAGAGCTGAGCACTGTTGAATCCGGAGGCAGATGATTTCGCCAATGAATATCTATGCCCAGTTGGCGTGCCATGGGCTCGACTTCGCTCAAGGCATCTACAACGAGAAGAGGCAGATTAACCTGCTCCATGGGATTTTCAAAATTCACCTCGTCGACAGCTGCTGCGCGGAGAATCTCCTCCAGGCCAGCTTGAATCTGGCGCAACGCGTCAGCAACGCGATGTAGTTTGGATATGTCTGGGCCGCCCTGCCGTGTAAGCTCATTGGACAGGAGTAGGTCCGCACCAAGCAGCGGTTGGCGAAGATCGTGAGAGACGGTTGTCAGGACTCGAGATTTGAAATCTCTCGAACGTACGGCTCGATCCGTCTTGGCGCTTAGTTGGCGTTTTGATTCCTCAAGCTCGAGTGTGCGTTGATACAATGCACGTGCGCGTTTCTCGGATTGTATTGTAACGCTGACCGCCGAGAAGTTTGCGATTAATAAATAGGCGACCGTGTCTATTATTTCAATGCCTTCTGAGATATATCCGGCAATCATTGCTCCTGCAGAGGAGATGCAGGCTACCAGCGTTGCAAGCTGGCTGCTTGGTCGCGCGAATGCGCAGAATAGCCAAAGCGCGAGAGATGAGACAAGGAAAATGCGGGCGGCTGGAGGTGGGTTTTTGCCGTAAGACGCAGCTACCCAGTAGTTCAGTACGAGTGCAATAATTGCAAATGCGGCAGGCAGAACAACCCATCGAAAGTAATCACTAGGCTCTGCTTTTTCTCGATACGGGAGGCCGATGATTCCAGTCGCGAGAGTGACGGCTATGAGGCTTCGAATGGCGAATAGAAATGATTCGGATGTTGCATGCTCATTTCCATTGGCCAGAACGATGGATAGAGCGATTGCCACAAGCGCAAGAACCAGGCCGATTGTCAAGCCGATGACTGATTGTCGATGACCTGCCTTGGTGTATTGGCGCCGGAAAGCGAGCTCTAGGTCGGCAGTTGGAAAGGGTGGCGGAAATAAACTATTCATATTGAAAGCCGTCGCTATGAGCGATACGCATCGAATGACATCATTGACGACGCCTGTTAGCAGGCTTATCGGTTCAAGACCAGATTGGCTTCTTGTCGGAGCCACGGGCGAGCAAGGTGGCGCGCGTCAAGTTGTTCTTGCTTTGTTTGATACTGCCAGAGTTTGAATGGTTGCGTACTAGGAAAATTGTCTTACTACTTAGGAAGTAGCTTATGAGAATGTGGTTTCTACTAATAAACTGCTCCATGTGACTGCGGTACCTGATTCCCCGCCTCACGATCAGGAGCGACTCCCCATTGACTTCCGCCTCGCGACTTACAACTATGCAATGTCTACGACGATCGAACGCAAACCAGGAGCCGAACCGATGATCGAGCGCACTATCTTCAACGAAGAGCACCAGATGTTCCGCGACTCGGTTCGTCGGTTCATGGAGAACGAGGTTGTCCCTCACCACGAGCGTTGGGAGGAGCAGGGCTACGTCGATCGCGAGATCTGGACCAAGGCGGGCGAGAACGGCTTCTTGTGTCCCACGATGCCGGAGGCCTTCGGTGGTACCGGCGTCGACAAGCTCTACTCGGTCGTGCTGATGGAGGAGAGTGCACGGGTCAATGCAACCGGGTTGGGCTTCAGCCTGCACTCGGAGATCGTTGCGCCCTACATCTTCAACTACGGCACCGATGAGCAGAAGAGGCGGCTGCTGCCCAAGATGGCGACCGGCGAGGTGATCGGTGCGATCGCGATGAGCGAGCCCGCGGCCGGCTCGGATTTGCAGGGTGTGCGGACCACCGCAATCCGCAAGGGCGACCACTACGTCGTCAATGGTTCCAAGACTTTCATCACCAACGGCTGGCACGCCGACGTGGTGATCGTCGTCGCCAAGACGAATCCGAGCGAGGGCGCCAAGGGGACCAGCCTGCTGCTGGTCGAACGCGGGATGCCCGGCTTCGAGAAGGGCAAGCGCCTGAAGAAGGTGGGTCTCAAGGCGCAGGACACTTCGGAGCTCTTCTTCAATGACGTCAAGGTCCCGGTGACCAACCTGCTTGGCGACGAGAACCGCGGGTTCATCTACCTGATGCAGGAGTTGCCCTGGGAGCGTATGCAGATTGCGATCGGGGCGATCGAGTCTGCCCAGGCGGCCATCGACTGGACCACGACGTACGTCAAGGACCGCAAGGTCTTTGGTACGACCGTGTCCGCCTACCAGAACACCCGGTTCAAGCTCGCCGAAATGCAGACGGAGGTCCAGATCGGGCGGGTGTTCGTCGATCGCTGCCTCGAACTGCTGCTCGCCGGCGAACTCGACACGGCGACCGCTTCGATGGCGAAGTACTGGTGCAGTGACCTGCAGTGCAAGGTGATGGACGAGTGCGTCCAGCTCCATGGCGGCTACGGCTTCATGTGGGAGTACCCGATCGCGCGCGCTTACGCCGATGCACGGGTGCAGCGGATCTACGGTGGTACCAACGAGATCATGAAAGAGGTGATCACGCGTTCGATGGGGCTCGGCGCGCCCAAGTAAGGGCCCGGGTCGGCTATGCTTTGGTTCCGGACGCCGGCTGGCGTCCGGCTTCCGGCGCCAGATGGAGGATTCGATGGATTCGCAGACCAAGTACCTGCTCGACGAGAGCCGTATCCCGAAACGCTGGTACAACATCCAGGCTGACCTTCCCGAGCCCCTCGCGCCGGTGCTCCATCCGGGGACGATGCAGCCGGTCGGTCCGGACGACCTCGCGCCGCTGTTCCCGATGGAACTGATCATGCAGGAGGTCACGACCGAGCGGGAGATCGACATTCCCGAGCCGGTACGCGACATCTATCGCCTGTGGCGCCCGAGCCCGCTGTTTCGGGCGCACCGCCTCGAGAAGGCTCTCGGTACGCCCGCGAAGATCTTCTACAAGTACGAGGGCGTCAGCCCCGCTGGCAGCCACAAGCCGAACACCGCCGTGGCGCAGGCCTTCTACAACCGGGAAGCCGGCATCAAGCGACTGTCGACCGAGACCGGCGCTGGGCAGTGGGGCTCGTCGCTCGCGTTTGCCGGTGCCCTGTTCGGTATCGACGTCACGGTTTTCCAGGTCCGGGTGTCCTACGATCAGAAGCCGTATCGTCGCGCCCTGATGGAGTCCTACGGCGCGCGTTGCCTGCCGTCGCCATCGACCGAAACCGACTACGGGCGGGCAGTCCTCGAGAAGCGCCCCGATCACCCGGGCAGTCTCGGCATCGCCATTTCCGAGGCGGTGGAGGTGGCGGTCAAGAGGGACGACACGAAGTACGCGCTCGGCTCGGTGCTCAACCACGTCCTGCTGCACCAGAGCGTCGTCGGGCTCGAGGCGATGGAGCAGATGAAGATGGCCGATGCCTGGCCCGACGTCATCGTCGGCTGCACGGGGGGCGGCTCCAACTTCGCCGGCATCGCCTTTCCGTTCATCGGCGAGGGGCTGCGTGGCGGGGCCCGGCCCCGGGTCGTGGCGGTCGAGCCGGCGGCCTGCCCGTCGCTCACTCGCGGGCGCTTCGCCTACGACTTCGGCGATACCGCGCACATGACGCCGCTGTCCAAGATGCACACGCTGGGGTCGACGTTCACGCCGCCGGGTTTCCACGCCGGGGGCCTGCGGTATCACGGCATGGCGCCGCTGGTGTCGCATCTGCTCCATCTCGGCCTGATCGATGCGGTTGCCTACCACCAGGTGGAGTGCTTCGACGCCGGTGTCCAGTTCGCGCGCACCGAGGGCATCCTGCCGGCGCCCGAGGCGAACCATGCGGTCAAGGGCGCGATCGAGGAGGCCTTGCGCTGCAAGCGCGAAGGTCGCTCGGAGACGATCCTCTTCAACCTCTGCGGTCACGGCCACTTCGACATGGCGGCGTACATGTCGTACAGCGCGGGCGAGCTGACCAACCAGTCCTACAGCGAGGAAGAGCTGGCGATGGCGCTGGCGGGCTTGCCCAGCGTTCCGGAACCCTCCTGAACCGGCCAGGGGTCACCCCCGCGGCGACGGCGCTTGACCTGAATCAGCAACGGCCGAAGCGGCGGGGATAGATTGCCACCATGGCTATGGATCCCATGTCCGCGTTGCTGGGGGCGGCAAGCCCCTGGGATTGGCTGCGCTCGGTAGACGACGCCTGGCGCTGGGGCGCTTTCGCTCGCGACATCGGGGCCTACGACCGCGCGAACGAGGCCACGCGCGATGCGATCCGTCGCCGTCGTGTGACGGCCATGGTCGAGCACGCCCGGTCAGCCTCGGCCTTCTACCGCGAGCACTATCGGGAAGTGGCGCCCGGCAATGCCGACCTGGCCGCGCTCCCCCCCGTAACGCGCCCGATGCTGATGCCCAGGTTCGACGACTGGGTCGTCGATCGACGGCTCAAGCGGGCCGATCTCCTGCGGTTCATCGCGGACCCGGCGCGCATCGCCGATCCCTACCTCGGCAAGTACACGGTCTGGACCAGTTCGGGCACCACGGGCGTTCCGGGTATCTATGTCCAGGACGCCGACGCATTGGCGCTCTACTCGGCGCTGATGACCAGTCGCTTCGAGCTCGGCGGCGACTTCGGCGCGGGCTTCTTCGGAGCGGGGCCCGCCAGGCTTGCATTCCTCGCGGCGATCGACGGGCATTTCGCGGGGATCGTCTCCTGGGAGCGCCAGCGACGGCTCTATCCCGCCATTGCCATGGCGACCCGGGCGTTCTCGATCCTGCAACCGCTGGCGGATCTCGTTGCCCAGCTCAACGACTGGAGGCCGGCGTATGTTTCCTCGTATCCGACGATGATCATGCTGCTCGCCGGCGAGCGCAAGGCGGGCCGGCTGAAGATCTCGCCGCGAGGCCTCTGGTGTGGCGGGGAAGGGCTGGCCGAGGCCGACCGGACCTGTATCGAAGAAGCGTTCGGCTGCCCGATCATCGAGGACTACGGCGCTTCCGAATGCATGAACATGGCCTTCGGTTGCCGGCATGGCCGGTTGCATCTCAACGATGACTGGGTGGTGCTCGAGGCAGTCGATGAGCACCATCGGCCGGTGCCGGTCGGCGAGCCCTCGAGCACGGTACTGGTCACGAACCTGGCCAACCGGGTACAGCCGCTGATTCGGTACGATCTCGGCGACAGCGTGACCTTCGACTCGACGCCATGCCCTTGCGGGAGCAGCCATCCTTCGCTGCGGGTGGAAGGACGCGGCGACGACGTACTCGTGCTCGATCCGGCGCGCCCGGCGCGCGGCTCGACCGCGTGCGCCGCGCGCGATGGAGCCTTGGTAAGGGTCCTGCCGCTGGCGGTCGAGACCGTGCTCGAGGAGGAGGCCGACATTCATCGCTTCCAGTTGACGCAGGCGGGGCCGGGTATCTTGCGGCTGCGACTCGACGCCGACAGCGAGCGGTTGCGGGCAGCTGCGTTTCGCCATGCGAAGACGGTGCTGGTACGCTTCCTGCGCGAGCAGGGAGCCGCGCCGGTGAAAATCGAACTCGACCCCTTGCCACCGGAATGCAATCCGGTGAGCGGGAAGCTGCGCCGGGTGCGCGTGCTTGCGGGCGCGCACCCCGGAGCCTGACGCGGCTTCGCCTTCGACTGCTTGATGGCGATCAGTGGGACGGCGGGTCGCTTGCCGGGAACGAGTCGTCCGAGCTCTCGTCGACACGCCCGGTGTCGAAGCGTGAGACGGCCGGCTTGGGGTTCGCCTTGAACGTGACCTTGTCCGTCGGCCGGGCATGATTGTCATCGAGGAGATTGCGCAGCACGTACTGCAGGATGCCGCCGTGGCGGTAGTAGTGGATCTCCTGGGGCGTGTCGATCCGGATCAGGACGGGGAATTCGACCACGGTGCCGTCGCCGCGAGTGGCGCGCACCGCGACGTCGCGACCCTGTGCAAAGCTCTCCTCGATCGCGCTGGCGAGGCCGACGACCTCGAAGGTCTCGGTGCCGTCCAGTCCGAGCGAATCCACGGTCGTGCCGCCCGCGAACTGCAGGGGCAGAACGCCCATGCCGACCAGGTTGCTGCGGTGGATGCGCTCGTAGCTCTCGGCGATGACCATCCGGATGCCTTGCAGGCTCGGGCCCTTGGCGGCCCAGTCGCGGCTCGACCCGCTGCCGTACTCGGCGCCCGCGAGCACCACCAGCGGTGTGCCGTCGGCCCGGTACTTCTCGGCCGCATCGAAGATGGACGTCACTTCGCCGGTCGGCAGGTAGGTCGTGAAGCCGCCTTCGGTGCCGGGTGCGAGCCGGTTGCGGATGCGGACGTTCGCGAAGGTGCCGGGCACCATGACGTCGTGGTTGCCGCGCCGCGAACCGTAGCTGTTGAAGTCGCGCGGCGCGACCCCGCGGGCGATCAGGTAGCGTCCGGCCGGCGTGTCCTTGCCGATGTTGCCGGCCGGCGAGATGTGGTCGGTGGTGATGCTGTCGCCGAGCACCGCGATGGCGCGCGCGCCGCGAATCTCGTCGACATGCTCGGGCGCCTCGCGCGACATTCCCTCGAAGTAGGGCGGTCGCCGGACGTAGGTGGACTCGTCGTCCCAGGCGTAGCGTTCGCCGCCGGTGACCTCGAGCTCGCGCCAGCGAGTGTCGCCGTCGTAGACCTTGCCGTAGGCGTCGCGGTACATCTGCGAACCGATCGAGTCCTGCACGACGGCCGCGATTTCCTCGCTTGTCGGCCAGATGTCGGCGAGCATCACCGGCTTGCCATCGCGATCGAGCCCCAGCGGTTCGCTGCCCAGGTCGACGTCGATGCGACCGACCAGCGCAAAGGCGACGACCAGTGGCGGCGACATCAGGTAGTTGGCGCGGACCTCTGGGTGGATGCGGCCTTCGAAGTTGCGGTTGCCCGACAACGCCGAGGCGACCACCAGCCCGCCGTCGCGAATCGCGTCCGAGACTTCCGGCGGCAAAGGCCCGGAATTTCCAATGCAGGTGGTGCAGCCATACCCGACGATGTTGAAGCCAAGGGCGTTGAGGGGCTCCTGGAGGCCCGAACGCTCGTAGTAGTCGGCGACCACGCGCGAGCCGGGTGCGAGCGATGTCTTCACCCAGGGCTTGCGCGTGAGGCCGCGTTCGTGCGCCTTCTTCGCCAGCAGCCCGGCGGCCACCATCACCGAGGGGTTGGAGGTATTGGTGCAACTGGTGATGGCCGCGATGACCACGGATCCGTGTCCCAGGCCCGGCACGGCGCTCTCGCCGGCCGTCGCCGAACCGCCGGCCGGCAGCAGCTTGGGTAATTCCTTGACGAAGGATTCGCGTGAATCCGAGAGGGCAATGCGATCCTGCGGCCGACGGGGTCCGGCGATCGATGGCTCGACCGTAGCGAGGTCGAGATCGAGCGTGGCGCTGAACTCCGGTTCCGGGCTGTCCGCGTCATGGAACAGGCCTTGCGCCTTCATGTAGGCCTCGACCAGCGCAATGCGCTCTTCGGGGCGACCGGTGAAGCGCAGGTAGTCGAGGGTGACCTGGTCGACCGGGAACATGGTTGCGGTTGCGCCGTACTCGGGCGTCATGTTGCCGATCGTGGCCCGGTCGGCCAGCGCGAGGCTTCCCACGCCTGGGCCGTAGAACTCCACGAAGGTACCGACCACGCCCTTCTTGCGCAGCATCTCGGCCACCGTGAGCACCAGGTCGGTGGCCGTGGCGCCTGCGGCCAGGCGGCCTTCGAGGCGCACACCGATCACTTGCGGGATCAGCATGGTGATCGGCTGGCCGAGCATCGTCGCCTCGGCCTCGATGCCGCCGACCCCCCAGCCGAGCACGCCCAGGCCATTGACCATCGGGGTATGGCTGTCGGTGCCCACCACACTGTCCGGATAGGCCAGCGGGAGTCCGCTCGCGCCGGTCGGGCCGGGCTCGGCGGCGCCGAACACCACCCGCGCGAGATGCTCGAGGTTCACCTGGTGGCAGATGCCCGTGTTCGGCGGCACCACCTTGAAGTTGCGAAACGCCTTCTGGCCCCACTTCAGGAACCCGTAGCGTTCGCGGTTGCGTTCGTAGTCGAGGCGTTCGTTGATGTGAAAGGCGTCGGGGCTGGCGAAGGCGTCGATCTGCACGGAGTGGTCGATGACCAGTTCGACCGGTTGCAGCGGATTGATCTTCGTCGGGTCGCCGCCGAGATCGGCCATCGCGTCGCGCATGGCCGCGAGATCGACGACCGCGGGCACACCGGTGAAGTCCTGCAGCAGGACGCGCGCCGGCGAGAAGGAGATCTCGCGTTGCGGGATGGCATCGCCGCGCCAGTTCGCGAGCGCGAGGATGTCCTCGCGCGTGACCGACACGCCATCCTCGGTGCGCAGGAGGTTCTCGAGCAGGATGCGCAGCGAGTAGGGCAGGCGGGAGATGTCGACGCCTGCGCGGGTGAGCGAGTCGAGGCGGAAGATCTCGTATTCGTGCTGTCCCACGCGCAGCGTGGAGCGGGCGTCGAAGCTGTTCATGCCGGATACCTCCGTGAGAAACGCAACAAGCCTTGCAGCCTATTGTAGGGTCGAACCGCCCAGGGGCGTTCCTGGTCGCCGACACGTCGGCTTCCCTGCCTGTTCGGCCGTGGCCGGTACGCGGTGGTAGCATCGCCCGCATGAAGAAGAACGGTGGTAGCGAAGCGCCGAGGGTCAACATCGCCCTGCAGGGGGGCGGATCGCACGGCGCCTTCACCTGGGGTGTGCTCGATCGCCTCCTGGAGGACGGTCGCCTCGATTTCGATGGCCTGTCCGGCGCCAGCGCCGGTGCGATCAATGCAGCGCTGTTCGTGCATGGCTGGCTCGAGGACGGTCGCGATGGCGCTCGCGCCGCGCTCACCCGATTCTGGCATTCGGTGGGAGCTGCTTCCGGGGTTTTTGGCAGCGCACCACCGGGGCCCTGGGTGGCGTTCTTCACCCGGACGATGTCGCCCTACCAGTTCAACCCCGCCAATCTGAACCCGTTGCGTTCGTTGCTGGCGAGCCAGATCGACTTCGATCGCCTGCGCGCATCGACGGACTTGCGCCTGTTCGTGTCGGCCACCAATGTGCGCACCAATCATGTCCGCATCTTTCGAGGCGACGAGATCAGCGCCGATGCGGTGATGGCCTCGGCCTGCCTGCCGAGCGTTTTCCAGGCGGTGGAGATCGAGGGCGAGTCGTACTGGGATGGCGGCTATCTCGCCGATCCGCCGCTGTATCCCTTCTTCTACGAATGCGCGACGCGCGATCTGCTGGTCGTGATGGTCAACCCGCTGGAGCGTGGGTCGACGCCAAACCAGCCCGGTGACATCCTCGACCGGATCAACGAGATCTCCTTCAATGCTTCCCTGATCGCGGAGATGCGCGCCATCGCCTTCGTGCACAAGCTGCTCGACGAAGGCTGGCTGAAGAAGCAGTTCGAGTCGAAACTGCGCAACGTGCTCGTGCACATGGTTCGCGCCGATGAGGCGCTGACCGGCCTGGGTACGGACAGCAAGTACAAGACGTCGATGCCTTTCCTGCTCGACCTGCGCGAGCGTGGTCGATCCGCCGCCGACGAGTGGCTTGCCAGGAGCCTGCGCCATGTCGGCAAGCGTTCGTCGATCGACATTCGGCGAACCTTTCTCGCAAGCTGAAGCGGGGCGAATGCCCCGCTCGTACTTCGTCGTTCCTCGAGAACTCAGCGGCCCTTGAAATCCGGCTGGCGTTTCTGCAGGAAGGCCTGCACGCCTTCGCGGAAATCCTCGGTCTTGCTGGCGATGTCCTGCGAGTCGGCTTCGAGCTCGAGTTGGTCGGCGAGGCTGTTGCCGCCGCTCGCGTTGAGCGCGGTCTTGATCATCGCGTAGGCCTTGGTCGGCATCTTCGCGAGCCTGGCGGCGAGCGCCTGGGCTTCCGCCGTAAGTTGTTCATCCGGATAGACTTTCCAGACGATGCCCATCTGCCGGGCATCCTCGGCCGGAATCTTGTCGGCCAGCAGCGCCAGCGCCCGGGCGCGGACATCGCCCACCAGGCGCGGCAGGAACCAGGTGCTGCCGGCATCGGGCACCAGGCCGATCTTCGAGAAGGCCTGCAGGAAGCTGGCCGACTGGCCCGCGAGCACGATGTCACCGGCCAGCGCAATGCTCATCCCGGCGCCTGCCGCCACGCCATTGACCGCGGTGATGACCGGCTTGGGCATGGTCCGCATCCCGACGATCGCCGGATGGTACAGGGTGCGCAGCAACTGCCCGGAGCTCATCTTGCGCTCGGGGGATCCCGAGGAATTGAGGTCGGCGCCGGCGCAGAAGCCCCGGCCCGCACCGGTCACGAGCACGGCGCGGATGGTTTCATCGCTGCCGGCGCGCGCGATCGCCTCGCCGTAGGCGGTGATCAGCTCGGGGCTGATCGCATTGAGCACATCGGGCCGGTTCAGGGTGATGCGGGCAACGCCATCGACGGCTTCGTAGAGGATGGGGGCGGTCATGACTGGTCTCCGTTCTGGTCGGTGATGCCTGCGGCTCCGGATTCGAGGGCTTCGAGCCGGACCAGTACCTGGTCGGGCGCGACCTGTTGCCCGGGGCGTGCGCAGGTCTCGAGCACCTTCGCCCGGAAGGGCGCGTCGGTGCGGTGGTTCATCTTCATCGCCTCGATGCTGAACAGGGCTTCGCCACGTTCGACGATGTCGCCGGTCTCGACCTGCATGCTCGCAAGCAGGCCATGCATGCCGGCGCACATCGCCCCGGAGCTCGCCGCCTCGCGGCGGTGTGGCAGCGGAGCATCGTCGGCGAAGCCGCCAGAATACCCGAACGCATCGAGGCTGCCCGCGCGCTCGCCGACGACGGCGTCGAATCGATGCTCGAGCCCGTCGATTCGCAGCCGCCCGGGGCCGAGCAGCTCGAGTTGCAGCGGCGCGTCCCGGGTATCCGCGGGCCTGGCCTGCCATTGCCCAGGGGCAGCGCGCCTGAGCCGCAGCCGGAAGACTTCACCGGCGGCGCGCAGCTCGATCGGCATTTCTAGGGGGCCGGTCGAACTCCAATGGGCAAGCCAGCCATGCGGCCGGGCGCGGTGCTCGATGAGCAGGGCGCTTGCCAGCGCCTGCCAGCGGATGTCGGGCGCCGGCGGGGTTTTGCCGATTCCCGCCGAGTCCAGCCAGCCCGTCGAGAGACGGCCGCTGGCGAAGCGCTCGTGGCGCAGGGCTTCGACGAGGTAGTCGCGGTTGGTCACCAGCCCGTGCACATGCGTGTCCGCGAGCGCTTCGACCAGGCGCAGGCGCGCGGTTTCGCGATCCGGCCCATGGGCGACGAGCTTCGCGATCATCGAGTCGTAGTAGGGCGGTATCGTCGCGGTCGGCGCCAGGCCATGGTCGCAACGGATGCCGTCGGCCTCGGGCAGGGTCCAGCCGGCGATCGCGCCCGGTTGCGGGGCGAAATCCCGCCAGGGGTCCTCGGCGCACAGGCGCGCCTCGATTGCCCAGCCGTCGAAGCGGATGTCGGCCTGGTCCAGCGGCAGGGGTTCGCCCTGGGCGACCCGCAGCTGCAGCTCGACGAGGTCGACACCGGTCACTGCCTCGGTGACAGGGTGCTCGACCTGCAGGCGGGTGTTCATCTCCAGGAAGTGGAAGGTGCCATCGGGCTCGAGCAGGAACTCGACGGTGCCCGCATTGCGATAGCCGACGCCGCCGGCCAGCGTGATGGCGGCCGCGCCCATGCGCTCGCGCAACCCCTGGTCCACGCCGGGGGCGGGCGCCTCCTCGAGGACCTTCTGGCGGCGTCGCTGGCTCGAGCAGTCGCGCTCGCCGAGATGGAGATAGCCGCCATGCTCGTCGCCGATGATCTGGACCTCGACATGTCGGGCGTCGTCGACGCAGCGCTCGACCAGCATTTCGTCGTTGCCGAAAGCCGCGAGGGCTTCGGCTCGCGCCGAGGCGAGTTCGGCCTCGAAGCGAGCGATGTCGTCGATCCGGCGCATGCCGCGGCCGCCACCGCCGCCGGCCGCCTTGATCATCAGCGGCGCGCCGATCAGCCGCGCCTGCTCGGCGAGGCAGGCGCCGTCGCTGTCGCGTTCGTCGGCGCCCGGCAGGCAGGGCACCCCGAGTCGGCGGGCAACCTGCTTGGCGGCGGTCTTGTTGCCGAGCGCCTCGATAGCCTCGGCCTGTGGACCGACGAAGACGATGCCGGCCTGCGCGCAGGCGCGGGCGAAGGCGGGATTCTCGGACAGGGAGCCGTAGCCGGGATGGATCGCCTCGGCCCCGGTCCGTCGGCGG
>CAYZBJ010000094.1:0-14103 GCA_964476625.1 uncultured Burkholderiaceae bacterium
ATAATCGTCCCAAGGTGCTAAATACGGAAATAGCCTGTTTCACGCGGCGGCGAGCTCATGGAACGTTCATTCAAAAAGGAAGTGCAGTCTCTTCGTCTCGGCGACGGCGAGACCTTTCACGGCGAGGGAATCCTCGCCGTCACCAAGGCGTTGCTGCAGTCGGGCGTCTCCTATGTCGGCGGCTATCAGGGCGCGCCGGTGTCGCATCTGCTCGACGTGATGGTGCAGGCGCGCGACTACCTCGACACCCTCGGGGTGCATGTCGAGGCCTGCACCAACGAAGCCTCGGCCGCGGCGATGCTCGGCGCCTCGATCAACTATCCGGTGCGCGGCGCCGTCACCTGGAAGTCGATCGTCGGCACCAACGTCGCGGCCGACGCGTTGTCGAACCTCGCTTCGCCGGGGGTGGTGGGCGGTGCGCTCATCATCGTCGGCGAGGACTACGGCGAGGGCGCGAGCGTCATCCAGGAGCGCACCCACGCCTACGCGATGAAGTCCTCGATGTGGCTGCTCGACCCTCGCCCCGACCTGCCGACGATCGTGCGCATGACCGAGGAAGCCTTCGCGCTGTCGGAAGCCTCGAACACCCCGGTCTTCATGGAGCTGCGCATCCGCGCCTGCCATGTCCGCGGCAGCTTCGTGGCGAGCGACAACCGGGCGCCGGCGATCTCGACCCGGTCGCCGGTCGGGCGCGCCGCCGATTTCGACTATGCCCGGCTCGCGCATCCGCCGGTGACCTTCGCCCACGAGAAGCTCAAGGGCGAGGTGCGCCTGCCCGCTGCCCGCGCCGCCATCATCGAGCGCGGCCTCAACGACATCACCGACGGCGAGCACGCGGGCCTGGGGCTGATCGTGCAGGGCGGCCTGTGGAACAACCTCTTGCGGGCCTTGCAACTCCTTGGCCTGGCCGACGAGTTCGGCGCGAGCCGCATCCCCATCCTGTGCCTGAACGTCGTCTACCCGCTGGTGCCCGGGCAGGTCGCCGGCTTCTGCGCCGGGCGCGACGCGGTGCTGGTGGTAGAGGAGGGCCAGCCCGAGTACATCGAGCAGGAGGTGGCCACCCTGTTGCGCCGGGCGGGCATCGCGACCCCGCTGCACGGCAAGGACCTGCTCGCGATGGCCGGCGAATACACCACCGAGCTGATCCTCGGCGGGCTGCTGGCGTTCCTCGACGCGCGTGCGCCTGCGCTCGCCGCGGCCGCCGGCCCGGCGCGCGAGCGGCTCGCCGCGCTCGCCGGCCGGCGCGCCGAAGCGGCCCGGGTGCTGGGCGCCCCGCTCGCCGCGCGCCCGCCGACCTTCTGTGTCGGCTGCCCCGAGCGGCCGGTGTTCTCCGCGCTCTCGCAACTGCGCAGCGCCGACGGCCCATTGCACATCGCCGCCGACATCGGCTGCCATGCCTTCGCCACCTTCGAGCCCTTCTCGATGGGCAACTCCATCCTCGGCTACGGCATGAGCCTCGCGAGCGCGGCCGGCATCGCGCCCCTGTCTTCCTCGCGGCCGATCGCGGTGATGGGCGACGGCGGCTTCTGGCACAACGGCCTGCTCTCGGGCGTGACCTCCAGCCTGTTGAACGGCAATGACGGTGTGCTGGTCGTGATGAAGAACGGCTATACCTCGGCCACCGGCACCCAGGAGGTGATCTCCACCCCCGCCGAGGACGAGCGCCGCGCCGCCGGCGCGGGCAGCGCGACCGGCGGCCAGCTGACGATCGAGAACACCTTGCGCGGGCTCGGGGTCAAGTGGCTGCGCACGGTGCACAGCTACCGGGTCGGCGAGATGAAGCAGGTGCTCGCCGAGGCGCTCGCCACCGACGAGCCCGGCCTGAAGGTCGTCATCGCCGAAGGCGAATGCCAGCTCGAGCGCCAGCGCCGTACCCGGCCGCAGCAGGCGCGCCGGCTCGCCGCCGGCGAACGGATGCTGCGGGTTCGCTATCGTGTCGACGAGGATGTCTGCACCGGCGACCACGCCTGCATCCGTATCTCCGGCTGTCCGGCCCTCGGGGTGCGCGATGCCGCCGATCCGCTGCGTACCGACCCGGTCGCCTGGGTCGATCCGAAGCAGTGCGTCGGCTGCGGCCTGTGCGGCGAGAATGCGCACGCCGCGACCCTGTGCCCGAGCTTCCAGCGGGTGGAGATCATCCAGAACCCGAGCCGCTTCGACCGGCTGCGCGACCGCATCTCGCGCTGGCTGGTCGGTTCGCCCCGTGCCGGCAGGGCTCGAGCCCCGGTCGGCGCAGGCAGCGGCGCCGCGACCGGCCCGCGCGAGGCGCGGCGTGGCTGAGGCCACCCGCAAGGCGCTCATCCTCGCGCTCGGTGGCGAGGGCGGCGGGGTGCTCGCCCAGTGGTTGGTGGAAGCGGCGCTCACCTGCGGCTATCCGGTGCAGTCGACCTCGATCCCCGGTGTCGCCCAGCGCACCGGCGCCACCTCCTACTACCTCGAGTGCCTGCCCCGGCCGCTGGCGGCGGGCGAACGCGCGCCGGTGTTCTGCCTTTCGCCGCTTGCCGGCGACCTCGACCTGCTGGTCTCGACCGAGCTGCTCGAGACCGCCCGCGCCCTCGAGCGCGGCCTGCCCGACCCGGCTCGCACCCTGCTGGTGTCGTCCTCCTCGCGAGTGTTGACCGTCGCCGAGAAGATGCCGATGGCCGATGGCCGGCGCGATGCCGCGACCCTGGCCCGCCAGGTGTCGGAACTGCATCCGGGCGCGCTGCTCTTCGACATGCAGGCGGCGGCGCGCGAGGCCGGTACCGTCGTGTCGGCGGTGATGTTCGGCGCCATCGCCGCTACCGGCGTGCTGGGGTTGCCGCGCGATGCTTGCGAGGACATCGTCCGCCGGTCCGGGCGCGGCGCGCAGGCGAGCCTCGCGGGTTTCGCCGCGGGCTTCGCTGCCGCTCGCGCCGCAACGGCGGACGCGGGTGCGGGTGGAGATGGCGAGGCGGAAGCTGGCATCGTGGCAG
This sequence comes from uncultured Burkholderiaceae bacterium, assembly GCA_964476625.1. Taxonomy (GTDB): domain Bacteria; phylum Pseudomonadota; class Gammaproteobacteria; order Burkholderiales; family Burkholderiaceae_E; genus JAMLIN01. The sequence goes on from CAYZBJ010000094.1 coordinate 2,955, forward strand.
CGCCGGGCGCCAGGGGCGAAGCGGTCGCCGCGATCGCGCCCGCGACCACCCGGGTCGGCGGCATCGAGCTGCCCGGACCGGTGGCTGCCATTGCCCGGCTCGGCGCCGAGCGCATCGCCGACTTCCAGGACGAGGAACTCGCCGCCGACTACCTCGGCCGGGTCGCCGCCTGGGTCGGGCTCGAGCGCGCCGCCGGCGGCGTCCCGGATCATGCCGCCAGCGCCGCGGCCGCCCGCGCCCTTGCGCTGTGGATGCCCTACCAGGACGTGATCCGGGTCGCCGACCTGAAGTCGCGGTCCGAGCGCTTCGCCCAGGTGCGCGCCGATGTCGATGCCGCACCCGACGAACCGGTGGTGGTGCGCGACTACCTGCGCCCGCGCGTTGCCGAGATCGCCGATATCCTGCCGCCGCGCCTGGCCGAGCGGCTGACGGCCTGGGCGGCGCGTCGCGGGCGGGTCGACCTGTCCGACGGGATCCGGCTGCCCACCAGCCGCGCCCACGGCCTGCTCGCGATGCGGATGCTGGCGAGCCTGCGCCGCTGGCGGCGGCGCTCGAGCCGCTTCGCCCGTGAAACTGCGCTGATCGCGCGCTGGGATGCGGCCCTGCGCGAGGCGCTGGCGCTTGATGCCGGACTCGCCCTCGAGATCGCCCGGCTGCCGCGTCTCATCAAGGGCTACGGCGACACCCATGCGCGTGGCATGGCGAGTTTCACCCGCATTCTCGCGGGCCTGGTCGAGCCGGCCGTTGGCGAACCCGCCGGGCGTGCCCGCGCGATCCGCGAGGCCGCCGCGGCGGCGCTGGCCGACCCGCAGGGCCGGGCGCTCGCGCAAGCGCTCGGCGAACCGCCGCCCGAGCCGCCCCTGCGGCCGATCCGGATCGTGCGGCGCGCGAAGACCTGACGCACCGCCCGATCGCGTCCGATTCCCGGGTTCCGCGCCGGGCATCCCGATTGCAGTGCGGCATTCGTTGCGCACCAGCCCCGCCGGGGTGGTGTGCGTTCTGCCGTGTGCAATGCCGACGAGTTTCCAGCGCCCCGACCTTCGAATCCTCACGCCCCTGCGCGGCATTGCCGCGCTCTGGGTCGTGGTCTACCACTACAGCTACCAGTACCTTCCGGCGCTGCAGCCCGAGCGGGCCGGGCAGTTCGTCGAGAAGGGCTACCTCGCGGTGGACCTGTTCTTCATGCTGAGCGGCTTCGTGCTCACGCATGTCTACCACGATGAACTGGGGCGCTTCGATGCCGGCCGCTACCGGGATTTCCTCGTCGCACGGGTCGCCCGGCTGTATCCGCTGCACCTGCTGGTGCTGCTTGCCTTCGTCACGACGGCGGTCGGCGGCCGGATGCTCGACTTCGCCCTGACCGGCCACTTCGAGACCCTGCCGCTCGAAGGCGCGGAATCCGTGCTGGCGATCTTCGCCAACCTCCTGATGCTGCAGGGGCTACATGCCGGCGAGTTGAGCTGGAACTACCCGGCTTGGTCGATCAGCGTCGAGTTCTTCGCCTACCTCCTGTTTCCGCTCGCGCTGGGCCCGATCTGGCGTGCCGGGCGGATGCGCGGCGCGCTGATCGGGCTCGGGCTCGCCGGCGGCATCGTCGCCTTCGCCTGGCTCGCCCGCGGCGACTTCAACCAGTGGGACGGGCCGCTCGCCATTGCCCGCTGCCTGCCGGAGTTCCTGCTCGGCTCGCTGCTCTACACCGGCTTGCGCCGGCCGGCCGTGGCCCGCTGGCTCGGCAGCGACCGGGTTGCCGCCGGCCTGCTCGCCGCCGGTGTCCTGCTCCTGCATTTCGGTGCGCCCGACCTCGTCAACGTCGCGCTGTTCGCCGTGATCGTGCTGTCGCTCGCCGCCAATAGCGGCCGCGTCCAGGCCCTGCTCGACCAGCCACTGCTGGTCCGTCTCGGCGAGCTGTCCTACGCGCTCTACCTGATCCACGGCTTCGTCGAGTACCTGACCACCCGAATGCTGGCCTCGGGCCCGGGCATCGTCGATCGCGGCGAACTCGGCGTGGCATCCTCGCTCGCGCTGATGATGTCGATGATCGCGGTCTCGCTGCTGCTCGCCTCGTATGCGTATCCGCACATCGAGATGCGCGGCCGCCGCGCGCTGCGCGCCCGGCTGATGGCCCGCTCCGGGCGGCAGCCAGCCTAGACTGCCGCTTCGTCGCCCGCTTCGCCAAACGAATTGCTGGGTCGCCACCGGCTGGCTACCATGCAGGCATCGAAGGAGGAGCGCTGGCGATGCTGGCAACCTACGACTACCCGAAGTACGCCTATCGCCGGCCGGCCGAGCTCGATCGCCCGGGCGTCGCGTCGGCGCCGGTCGTCGTGGTCGGCGCCGGGCCGGTCGGCCTTGCCGCCGCCATCGACCTTGCCCAGGCGGGCACCCCGGTCATCCTGCTCGACGACGACGACACCGTCTCGCTTGGCTCGCGCGGCGTCTGCTACGCCAAGCGCACCCTCGAGATCCTCGATCGCCTCGGCTGTCCGCAGCCGGCCGGGCGGGGCGTATCCTGGAATGTCGGGCGCACCTTCTTCGACCAGGACGAGGTCTACAGCTTCAACCTCGCGCCGCAGGCCGACGAGCAACGCCCTGGCATGGTCAACCTGCAGCAGTACTGGCTCGAGCAGTACCTCGTCGAGCGGGCGCAGGCGTTGCCCTCGCTCGACCTGCGCTTTCGCAACAAGGTGCTCGGCATCGACCCCCGGCCCGAGGGGGTTCGCCTGCGTATCGAGACACCCGACGGCGAGTACGCGCTCGACGCCGACTGGGTGGTTGCCGCCGACGGCGCGCGCAGTCCGTTGCGGCGCATGCTCGGGCTCGACATCGACGGCCGCGTATTCCGCGACCGCTTCCTGATCGCCGATGTGGTCATGAAGGCCGACTTCCCGGCCGAACGCTGGTTCTGGTTCGATCCGCCCTTTCATCGCGGCCAGTCGGTGCTGCTGCACAAGCAGGCCGACAACGTCTGGCGCATCGATTTCCAGCTCGGCTGGCAGGCCGACCCCGAGGAGGCGAAGAAGCCCGAGAACGTGGTCCCGCGCATCCGCGCGATGCTCGGGCCCGATCGCGAGTTCGAACTCGAATGGGTCAGCGTCTATACCTTCCAGTGCCGGCGCCTGAACGATTTCCGCCATGGCCGGGTGCTGTTCGTCGGCGACAGCGCCCACCAGGTCTCGCCCTTCGGCGCCCGTGGCGCCAACTCCGGCATCCAGGACACCGACAACCTGTGCTGGAAGCTCGGCCTGGTGATCGCCGGCCGCGCGCCCGCGAGCCTGCTCGACACGTACTGCGCCGAGCGTATCCAGGCGGCCGACGAGAACATCGCCAACTCGACCCGCTCGACCGATTTCATCACCCCCAAGAGCCGCGCGAGCCTGGTGTTTCGCAACGCGGTCCTCGAGCTTGCCCGCCACCATCCCTTTGCCCGCGCTCTGGTCAATTCCGGCCGCCTGTCGGTGCCGACGCACCTGCACGACTCGCCCGCCAATACCGCGGACACCGATGCCTTCGAAGGCCGCATGCGCCCGGGCGCGCCGATGGACGATGCGCCCGTCGCGGGGCCTGCGGGCCAATGGCTGCTGCCGCATTGCGGCGGCCGCTTCGTGCTGATGCTGTTTGCCGACCAACCGGGGACGCTGGCGCCGGAAACCCGCGAGGCGCTCGCGAGCCTGGCGCGCGGCGCGGTGCCGGTCGAGACCCTGGTGGTCTCGCCGCCCGCCGCATGGCCCGGGCCGCCCGGTGCGGCGTCCGCGCCCGATCTGGCCGCATCGGCTGTGCCGGACGACGGCGCCGTGGCGGTATCGGTGCCGGGCGCACGCCAGGTGCGCGACCTGCGCGGCCTCGTCGCCGCGCGCTACGATGGCCGTGACGGCACCTGCTACCTGATCCGACCCGACCAGCATGTCTGCGCCCGCTGGCGTCGCTTCGATGCGGACGCGGTGGCGCGGGCGCTGGCGCGCGCAATCGGTATCGGGGAGGGCGCCAGGCAGGGCGCCGCACGAGGCGGGGAGTCATGAAGCTGATCACCGAACCGAACTTCCATCGTGGCGACGACCGCGGGCTCTGGCCCTATGCCCGCGGCGACGAGTTCTACGAAATGCTGATCGACGCCCATCGCGATCTCGACGAAGCCGGCAGCGCCATGTTGAACAGCAAGCTCGTCCTGCTGCTGGCCAACCATGTCGGCGAACTCGATGTCCTGCGCGAGGCGATCGATGCGGCGCGCGCCGGCATCGCGCCGGCGGTATCCGGGGATACGTCGCCCGAGGGTGGCTGAAGGGATCCGGGTCGGCGGCACCGTGTGCCCACCCGCATCGATCCGGCCGGCACGCGCCGAGGCGATCATGGCGTTTCGGTTCCGGATCGAACGGATGGCCTGGTTAGTCTGGCCGCTCCGCCCCTGGCGTACCCGCCCCGGCGCCCAGCGCCCGCTGCATGAACACCGTGTCGAGCCAGCGCCCGAATTTCCAGCCCGAGTCACGCAGGATGCCGGCGGCCTCGAAGCCGAGCGCGAGGTGCAGGCCGATCGAGCCGACGTTGGCGCTGTCGCCGATCACCGCCACCATCTGGCGGGCGCCGAGCGCTTCGCAGCGCCGGATCAGTTCGACGACGAGCGCGCGGCCGGCGCCATTGCGCTGCTGTCCGGGCGCGACGTAGACCGAGTCCTCGACGCAATAGCGGTAGGCGGGCCGCGGCCGGTACTGGTTGGCGTAGGCGAAGCCGGAGATCCGTCCTTCGTGCTCGGCGACGAGCCAGGGCCAGCCGGCGGCGAGCACCGCATTGCGGCGCTCGCGCATCTGCGCTTCGTCGGGCGGCTCGATCTCGAAGGAGCCGGTGCCATGGCGGACGTGATGGGCGTAGATCGCGGTGATCGCGGCGAGATCGGCATCGGTCGCATCACGTACCTGCATGTCCGCCCCTGTTTCTTGTTCTCTGCCGTGTCCGCTTGCGGCTGTGTCGTTGCGGCTTCGCTCAGCCGCGGTTGGCGACCAACTCGCCGTCGCGCACCGCCTGGCCAGCTTCGACGAGCGAGTCGATCGCCCAGATGATCGCCGCTTCGGTGTCCATGCCGATCTGCCGGGCCGCGTCGCGCAGGACGCTGGCTTCGGCGAGGCCGGCCTGCATCTCGGCCATGGTCTCGCTCTCCGTGTAGAGCAGCCGGAACTTCAGCAGCGCCTTGATGGCGTGGCGGGCATGGCGTGGCGGATCGGCGGCCATTGTCTCGAGGCGCTGGCGCGCCCGGGCGATCGCCGCGGCGACATCATCGAACATCGGGCCGTGGCCGGGCAGGACCCGGCGCGGTGCGAGCGACGCGATGAGTTCGAGTACCGCGCGCTGCTCGGCGAAGCCCGATTCATCCTGCAGTTCGGGAAAGATGATGCCGAAGCCGCTGGCCCAGAGGGCATCGGCGGAGATCAGCAGGCCGGCCTCGGGGGCGAACAGCACCAGCGACTCGGGGTCATGGCCCGGCGCCGCATGGGCGACCCAGCGCACGCCGCCGGCGTGGAACTCGTCGCCGGGCGCGAGCGCATCATCGACCGGAAAGCGTGGGCAGGGCTGGCCGATGTTGTGATGGGGGAGGGCATCGACGTCCCAGTCGCGGGCCGCGGCGAAGCTTGCCACCGGCACCGTGATCCGGCAGCCATGGCGCTCGTGCACCGCTGCATTGCCACCGCAGTGATCGGCATGCAGGTGGGTATTGATGATGCGGCCGATGCGTCGCGACGGGAGCGGGTCGCCGGCCAGCGCCGCGTCGACCAGCGCGAGCATCATCGGCGCGTGCTTGACGAAGCCGGTATCGACCATGGTGGTCGACTCGGCATCGACCAGCAGGACATGGTTGGCCGACAGCCAGTCGCGTTCGATGAAGCGCACGCCCGGCGGGAGACCCCCAGCGCTCAAGTCCCGCTCCGGGAGTACATCTCGGCGACGGCGCGAAAGGCATCGTCGAGCGCCGGCGTGCCCGCGTGCACGACCCGCGTCGGCCCCTTCACGGGCGCGAGCATCAGCCGGGTCGACCAGGGCATGCGCACCAGCTTGACCCGCTCGATGTCGTCCCAGCGCCATGAGCGCGGGGTGATGCCGGCCTGGCGGATGCCCTCGGCGTCGACGGTGGTGGTGCCGAAGACGATGAACCAGCAGCTCATCGCCATCGCCACCGCGCCGGCGATCAGCACCAGCAGCAGCGGCGCGGGCAGGGCGACGTCGGCCGCCATCAGCCGGCTGCCGTAGCCGAAGACGGCCAGGGTGAGCACCACCGCGATCGCCGCGGCGGGGCGCTTGTAGGACAGGCCGGTCACCGGCGCCGGCAGCGGGATCTCATGCAAGGGCATCGTCGTCCGGGAAAAGGGAGGCGGTATGCGTGTCCTGTTCGGCGCGCCGCGCCGGCAACTGCTTCCAGACCTGGCGGCGGGCGGCATCGGACATCGTCGCCCAGCCGGCGATCTCCTCGAGGGTGCGCTGGCAGCCCTCGCACCAGCGCTCGTCGGTCGTCATACGGCACACCGAGATGCAGGGCGAGGGCACCGCCATGGCCGGACTCAGGCGGCGCTTCTGGCGGCGGCTTCGGCGGCCGCCGCCCGGCGCGCGAGCAGGGCGCGTCCGGCGCGCGCGCCATTGGCGCGGCCGAGCTGGTCGGAGATCCACTGGCCGGCGTCGACCAGGCCGTCGAGATCGAGCCCGGTCTCGATGCCCAGCCCATGCAGCATGTAGACGAGGTCCTCGGTGGCGACGTTGCCGGTCGCGCCCTTGGCGTAGGGGCAGCCGCCGAGGCCGGAGATCGAACTGTCGAACTTGTCGACGCCGACCTCGAGGCAGGCGAGCGTATTGGCGAGCGCCTGCCCGTAGGTGTCGTGGAAATGCCCCGACAGCTTCGCGAGCGGCACTTCCTTCGCCGCGGCTTCGAAGGTGCGGTAGACGTGTGCCGCGGTGCCCACGCCGATGGTGTCGGCGATGCCGATCTCGTGGCAGCCGAGGTCACGCATGCGGCGCACCACGTCGAGCACCGATTCGAGCGGCACTTCGCCCTGGTAGGGGCAGCCGAAGGCGACCGAGATCGCCGCGCGCAGCCGCAGGCCGTTGGCGAGCGCGCCCTCGGCGACCGGGCGGAAGCGCTCGATGCTCTCGGCGATCGAGCAGTTGATGTTCCGGTGCGAGAAGGCCTCGCTCGCCGCCCCGAAGATGACAACCTCGTCGGCGCCGGAGGCGAGCGCGCCCTCGAGGCCGCGCACATTGGGCGCGAGCACCGAGACCCGGCTGCCGGCAGGGCGCTCGATGCCCGCCATCACCTCGGGGGCATCGGCCATCTGCGGCACCCACTTCGGCGACACGAAGGAGGTCGCCTCGAACTGGCGCACACCGGCGTCGGTGAGACGGCGGATCAGCTCGATCTTGGTCGCCGCCGACACCGGCTCCTTCTCGTTCTGCAGGCCGTCGCGCGGGCCGACTTCGGTCAGGTAGACACGTTTCGGATACTTCATGACGATCGTCCCCAGGTCGGCGCGGGCGCGGGATCGCGCGAGACTCAGTAGCCGCGGTCGCGCTGGACCTGACCACTGACCGGTTCGCCGGCCATCCATCGACGAATCTTAGCAGCGAGTTGCGCCGCGCCCTCGTCGGGCAGGGTGACCGCCGCCACATGCGGCGTCATGCGCACGCCCGGATGGGTCCAGAAAGGGTGGTCGGCCGGCAGCGGCTCGGTCTCGTAGACGTCGAGGCTGGCGCCGAGCAGCTGGCCGGCGTCGATCGCGGCGACCAGGTCGGGCTCGACCACCAGCCCGCCGCGGGCGACGTTGATCAGCCAGGATTTGCGCGGCATCTTCGCCAGCGTCTCCCGGTTGATGATGCCGCGGGTCGCCTCGGTGAGCGGCGCAACCAGGATCAGCACCCGGGTGCGCGCGAAGAACTCGTCGCGCCGATCGGGGCCGAGTACCTCGATGCCGTCCTCGACCCGGTTCGAGCCGGCCGCCGCGATGACCGAATAGCCGAAACCGCGGATCGCCGTGGCGATGCGGTGGCCGAGCACGCCGATGCCGAACATACCCACGGTGATGTCGCGCCGCGGGGTGTAGCCGAGCTGCTTCCAGATGCCCCGGGCCTGCTGCTCCTCGTACTGGTTGCGGCGCTGGGCATAGCGAAACAGCTCGGCGCAGCAGTACTCGGCCATCTGCGCGCCCATGCCGCCGTCCTCGATGCGGGCGATCGGCAGGTCGGCGGGCATGCTCGGATGGCCGAGCAGGTGGTCGACGCCGGCGGCCGCGCTCAGGAAGGCGCGCAGGCCGGTGACCCGTTCGAAGAAGTCGGCCGGCGGCTTCCAGCCGATCGCGTAGTCGGCGACCGCGCGCTGCTCGCCGTCGTCGATGAAGATCTCGGCCTCGGGTAGTTGTTCGGCGACCTCGTCACGCCAGCGGCGTGCGTAGTCGGCATAGGGGACGGTGATGGCGATGCGTGGTTTCATGCCCGAAGAATAGTGCATCGGGCATGGCCTCATCGCTCAGCAGGCATCGCCGTCCTGCGGGTCCGGCCGGGCGCCGGCCACGCGCAGGCGACTGGGCGTCCAGGCGGTCAGCACCACCCGGTCGTCGCTGCCCAGCACCCAGCGCTGGCCGTCGCGCAGGAAGACATCGCGAGGCCGGCCCGGTTCGGTCAGCCAGAGAACGCCGCTGCGCAGGTCGATTTGCCCGCCGATCGCGTGCTCGAGGATCAGCGAGGCGCCCTTGGGCAGGAGCACTTCGGCGTCATCGGGAAGGCCGGCGAGAACATGCTGCTGGGTCATGCCTATCTCCATGGCCGGGGGCCATGCATGCATTCCAGCAAAGGCTTATGCTGCCGACAAACGGTGTTTATGCAGGCGACGGATGCAGAATCCGCATGAATGGGGTGGGCGCCCCCTCGCTCTCGCGCACCTGCGGGTCTTCGAGGCGGCCGGCCGCCTGCTGAGCTTCACCGCCGCCGGCCGCGAATGCGCCCTGTCCCAGTCGGCGGTCAGCCGCCATGTCGCCGAGATCGAGCGCCAGCTCGGCACGGCGTTGTTCCTGCGCCGCACCCGGGCGCTGGAGCTGACCACCGCTGGCGCGGAGCTGCTGGTCGCGGTCCAGCAGGCGATCGCCCGGATCGACGAGTGCGTCGCCCGGCTGAAGATGCCCGACGCCCGCTACCGGATCGACATCAGCACCTTCGCTTCCTTCGCCTCGATGTGGCTGGTGCCGCGGCTCGCCGATTTCCAGGCCCTGCATCCGGAAGCGGACATCAGGCTTTCGGCGAGCGACCGCTACGTCGACCTCGATCGCGAGGGCTTCACCCTCGCCTTGCGCGCCTGCGACCGGCGCTATCCGCCGCCCGGGGCGATCCACCTCTTCGACGAGACCGTCGCGCCGATGTGCAGCCCGCAGCTGGCCGGGCAGGCGGAGCAGGTCGGCCGGCCGCTGCGCGGACCGGCCGACCTCGCCCACCATGTGCTGCTCGACCTGCACTACGACCGCCCGCTCGCGGCGCTGGTCGATCGCTGGGACAAGTGGTTCCGCAAGATCGGGCATCCGCCGGTGCGCCCGCGCGGCCGGCTGATCTTCGACATGATCGACCAGATGCACCAGGCGGCGGTCGCCGGCCAGGGCATCGCGCTGGGTCGCCGACCCTTCTCCGATGCGATGGTCGCCGCCGGCAAGCTGGTGGTGCCCTTCGGCGAGCCGGTCCCGACCGGCTACGCCTACTACGCCCTGCTGGCCGAACGCGCGGCGGGCGAGCCGACGGCGCAGGCTTTCATCGACTGGGTGCGCTCCGCCTGCCGGGATCAGTCGGAGGCCAGCTCGAACAGCTGGGCGCCTTCGGCGACCTGGTCGCCGACCGCGTAGAACACCTGCCTGACCTCGCCGGCGATCGGTGCCGAGATGGTGTGCTCCATCTTCATCGCCTCCATGATCGCGAGCGGATCGCCGGCGCGCACCTTCGCGCCGGGCGCGACCATGAGGGCGATCAGCTTGCCCGGCATCGGGGCGCTCAGCTGGCCGGCGTCGGGCGCTTCGGCGCCCGCGTGCACGATCGGCGAACTGGCGACGAGGCTCACCGGCCCGTCGGCGGTGAACAGGCAGATGCGCTCGCCGTCGACGAAGCAGCCGAGCGCGAAGGCGCCGTCGCTGAGCCGGCCGCTGAGGCGTCGCGCGGCCGGATCGTAGCGGACCGCCTCGAGCGCAAAGGCGTCCTCGCCGACGCGCACCGTGGTGGCGCCGCGCGACTGCTCGATACCCACCGTGTACGACTCGCCGGCCGCCTCGAGGACGAGCGGTCGGGGCCAGGCGGTGGCGATCCGGAAGCCGTCGCGCCGCGACCAGGGGTCGACCCATTCGTCCGCCGACACGCCGCTGTCCTGCGCCTGCGGTGCGCCGGCTTCGGCCGCGAGTACCGCCGCCGTCGCGATTGCGAGCAGGCGTGGCGCGGGCGCCGCCACCGGGGGCGCCAGGGTGGCGGCGTCGCGGCCGATCAGGCCGGTGTCGAGCCGGCCGGCAACGAAGTCCTCGTGGCGCATCAGCCGGCCGAGGAACTCGACGTTGGTCGTCGGCCCGACGACCTCGAAGCCTTCGAGCGCGCGCCGCATCCGGCCGATGGCCTCGGCGCGGTCGCTGCCCCAGACGATCAGCTTGGCGATCATCGGATCGTAGTGCGGGCTGATGGCATCGCCTTCGCGTACGCCGCTGTCGATGCGCACCGGCGCAGGACGGGTGGCGCGCTGGGCGGCGAGCAGCGCCGGCGTGCCCTGGCCGCCGAAGGCTTCCGCCGCCGGCGTGCGCAGGTGGACGAGCTTGCCGGTCGAGGGCAGGAACTGCTTGCGCGGGTTCTCCGCGTAGATCCGCGCCTCGATCGCGTGGCCGTCGATGCCGATCATCTCCTGGGTCACCGGCAGCGGATCGCCATCGGCGACCCGCAGCTGCCATTCGACCAGGTCGAAGCCGGTGATCATCTCGGTCACCGGATGCTCGACCTGCAGTCGGGTGTTCATCTCCATGAAGAAGAACTCGCCGCTGGTGTCGACGATGAACTCGACCGTGCCCGCCCCGACGTAGCCGACCGCGCGGGCCGCCGCCACCGCCGCATTGCCCATCGCGGCCCGGCGCGATGGGTCCATGCCGGGCGCCGGAGCCTCCTCGATCACCTTCTG
>CAYZBJ010000095.1:0-10838 GCA_964476625.1 uncultured Burkholderiaceae bacterium
TCCCGTTGTTGAACAGCAGGACCAGGAAGCCGGCGTCGTACTGGGCGGCGGTGGCGAACTCGCTCGCGCTCATGAGGAAGTCGCCATCGCCGGCGAAGCACACCACATTGCGCCCCGGCTCGGCGATGCGCGCGGCGACCGCGGCCGGGATTCCGTAGCCCATCGCGCCGGAGGTCGGCGCGAGCTGCGTGCGCAGGCCGCCGTAGCGCCAGAACCGGTGAGCCCAGGTCGCGAAATTGCCGGCGCCGTTGGTGACGATGGTGTCGGCCGGCACCGCGCGTTGCAGGGTGTCGACGACAGCCCAGAGATCGAGCCGGTCGAGCCCGGGTTGCTCGAAAACGGCCGGGCGCGCCCGCCAGGCGTCGAGTTCGGCGCGCGCCTGCGCGACCGTGTCCTGCCAGGGGGGCACCTCGGTGTGGATGCCGGCGAGCGCGGCGGCGAACTGCGCCACCCCGGCGTTGATCATCAGCTCGCCCTGGAAGACGCTGCCGAGCTCTTCGGCGCCCGGATGCACATGGACCAGCGCCTGGCGTGGTCGCGGCGACTCGAGCAGGGTGTAGCCCGAGGTCGTCATCTCGCCCAGGCGCGGGCCGATCGCGATCAGCAGGTCGGTGTTGCGCACCCGCTCGGCGAGCTTCGGGTTGATGCCGATGCCGACGTCGCCGACGTAGTTGGGATGGTGGTGGTCGATCAGGTCCTGGCGTCGGAAGCTGCAGGCCACCGGCAGGGCGTTGGACTCGGCGAAGACCCGCAGCGCTTCGCAGGCGACCGGGGTCCAGCCGCTGCCGCCGGCGAGCACCAGCGGCCGCTGCGCCGCTGCGAGCAGCCGGCGCAATGCCTCGATCTGCGCGGGCGAGGGATGCGCCTGCACCGGCTGGTATCGCGCGCTGTCGGCGACCGCCGCCATGCCCGCGAGGGTATCCTCGGGCAGCGCCACCACCACCGGCCCCATGCGGCCACTGGTGGCAACCTGGAAGGCATGGGCGACGATCTCGGGGATCCTCTCGGTCCGGTCGATCTGGGTGACCCACTTCGCCATCGAGCCGAACATGCGGCGGTAGTCGACTTCCTGGAAGGCCTCGCGGCCCATGAAGTCGTTGCCGACCTGGCCGACGAACACCACCATCGGCGTCGAGTCCTGTTGCGCGGTATGGATGCCGATCGTGGCATTGCTCGCGCCTGGGCCCCGGGTCACCATCAGCACCGCCGGCCGGCCCGTCAGCTTGCCGTGCGCCTCGGCCATGAAGGCTGCGTTGCCTTCGTGGCGGCAGGTCACGAAGCGGATCGCCTCGCGATGGGTATACAGGCCGTCGAGCACCGCCAGGTAGCTCTCGCCCGGCACGCCGAAGACGGTATCGACGCCGTGCACGGCAAGGGCATCGGCGAGCAGCTGGCCGCCACTGCGCGGTGGCTTCGGATCGGATCGGGTCATCGGTCTCGGTCTCAGGAAATGGATGGCGGCGCCGGCCAGCGGCCCGGCGAGGTGAGGGCGTCGATGAAGCTCTTCGCCCAGTAGTGGATGTCGTTGGCCGCCAGCACCGCGTACATGTCGCGATGGCGGGCGATGCGCTCGTCGCGTGGCATCTCGAGGGCGTCGCGGATGGCCGCGGCCATGCCCTCGTGGTCGTGGGGGTTGACCAGCAGCGCGGCGCTCAGCTCGGAGGCGGCGCCGGCGAACTGCGACAGCACCAGCACGCCGGGGTCCTCGGGGTCCTGCGCGGCGATGAACTCCTTGGCGACGAGGTTCATGCCGTCGCGCAGCGGCGTGACCAGCCCGACGTCCGCCAGGCGCAGCATCGCGGCGACGGCGCCGCGCCGGTAGTTGCGGTTCACGTAGCGCAGCGGCACCCAGGCGACATGGCCGTACTCGCCGTTGATCCGGCCGACCCGGCCGCTGACCTCGGCGTCCATCTCGGCGTACTCGGGAATGCCCGAGCGGCTCTTGGGCGCGATCTGCAGGAAGGTGACCCGGTCGCGCCAGGGCTCGGCGGTGCGCAGGAACCACTCGTAGGCGTCGATCCGCTGCAGGATGCCCTTGGAGTAGTCGAGCCGGTCCACCCCGATGATCAGGCGTCGGTCCGACAGGCTGTCGCGCAACTGGCGGATGAAGGCCGAGCGGCTCGCACGACTGGCGAGCCGGCGCAGTTGCGGTGGATCGACCCCGACCGGGAAGACGCCGATCCGGAACGAATGCGTGCCGACCTGGTACTCGCGGCGATCGCGGCTCGCGGCGCCGACGATCGTCGTCAGGTAGCGGGCGAAGTTAGATGCATCGCTTTCGGTCTGGAAGCCGACGAGGTCGTAGTCCACGAGCGCGCCGATGGTGACCTCGTGCTTGGGCAGCGCCGTCAGGATGTCCGGCGGCGGCATCGGGATGTGCAGGAAGAAGCCGATCCGGTTGTGATGGCCGAGCCGGCGCAGGGCCCGGGCCATCGGCATCAGGTGGTAGTCGTGCACCCAGACGATGTCGTCCGGCCGCAGCAGTTTGCCGAGTCGCTCGGCGAAGAACTCGTTGACCTGCAGGTAGCCCTCGTAGTGGCCGGCGGTGAACTCGGCGAGATCCACCCGGTAGTGCAGGATCGGCCACAGCACCCGGTTCGCGAAGCCGTTGTAGTACTCGTCGAATTCGGTCGATCGCAGGTCGGTCAGCACGTACCGGACCTGGTCGATCTCGGTGGTGACCGGCTCGGGCGGATCATCCGACACGCCGCCGCTCCAGCCGAACCAGATGCCTTCGCGCTCGTGCATCGCGGCCGCCACCGCGACCGCGAGCCCGCCCGGCGCCTGCTTGCCGTGCTCGTCCGGCGCCGCGACCCGGTTGGAGACTACGACGAGCCGAGCCACAAGCCTTCCTCCCACGAAATCGACAGGCGCATCGCGGAATTGACGATGCCGGCCATCGAGTAGGTCTGGGGCAGGTTGCCCCAGAGCTGGCCGGTGATCGGGTGCAGGTCTTCGGACAGCAAGCCGTAGCTGTTGCGCGCGGCGAGCAGTTCGCCGAAAAGCTCGCGCGCCTCGTCGCGCCGGCCCATGGCCGCCAGCGCATCGATGGTCCAGAACTTGACGACCAGAAAGGCCGTCTCGGGCACGCCGAAGTCGTCGGGCGCCGCATACCGGAGCATCTGGCCGTTGATGGTCAGCTCCCGGCGGATGGTCTCGACCGTGCGGACATAACGGGGATCGTCGGCGGCGATGATGCCGAGTTCGGCCATCAGCAGCACGCTCGCGTCGAGCTCGTGGCCACCGAGGTGGCCGGTGAAGGCGCTGCGCTGCTCGTTCCAGGCCTCGACCAGCAGGCGTTCGCGGATGGCGTCGGCCTGGGCTGCCCAGGCCCTGGAGTCGTCGACCAGCCCGATGCGCCGCGCGATCCGGCCGAGCCGGTCGCAGGCCACCCAGCACAGCAGCACCGAGTGGGTGTGGATCCGGGTGCGGCCGCGGTACTCCCAGATGCCGGCATCGGGCTCGAAGGCGAAGCGCGCGGCCTTGCGGCCGAGCGGCTCGAGCCGCCGGTAGAGGCCTTCGTCGCCCATGGTCGGCAGGCGCTCGTCGGCAAAGCTCTGCGCGACCGCGATGATCACCGAACCGTAGACATCGTTCTGCAGCTGCCCGGCCGCCTGGTTGCCGACCCGCACCGGCGCCTGCCCGAGGAAGCCGCCGAGTTCCGGCGCCACGCGTTCTTCGGTGGGCATGTCGTGGACGATGCCGTAGAGCGGGCGCAGCCCTTCGGCATCGCTTGCCGCGATCGTCGCGATGTAGTCGATGTAGCTTTCCATCGTCTTCGTCGCGCCGAGCCGGTTGAGGGCCTGGATCACGAAATAGGCGTCGCGCAGCCAACAGAAGCGGTAGTCCCAGTTGCGCTCGGTGTCGGGCGCTTCCGACACCGAGGTCGTGTGCGCGGCGACGATCGCGCCGGTTTCCTCGAAGGAGCACAGCTTGAGGGTGATCGCCGAGCGGATCGTTTCCGATTGCCATTCGTAGGGGATCGCGAGCGCGCGCACCCAGTCGGTCCAGTAGTCGATCGTCTTCTCGAGGAAGTGCTTGGCGATCTCGTCGGGGGCGTCGTTGACCGGCTCGTCGGGCCCGAAGACCAGGTGCAGGGGCCGCGACAGCACGAAGGGCGATTCATGCAGCACGTAGGCGAGCGCCGCGTCGGTGGTCAGGCGGATCGGGTCGGGCCCGGAGCCGACGAAGCGGATGTGGTTGGAACCGGCGATTGCGTGGCAGGGCTTGCCGTAGTCGTGGGTCGGGCGCACCCGCAGGCGGATGCGCGGCAGGCCCGCGATCGGTTCGATGCGGCGCACGATCTGGGCCGGCCGGAAATGACGACCGTACTGCTTGAAGCGCGGGGCGAAGTCCGATATGCGCACCGAGTTGCCGGCCTCGTCGGTGAGCACGGTCTCGATCACCGCGGTATTGCGCCGGTAGGCAGAGCTGTTGTGCACCATGCCCTCGAGGGCGACCTCGCAGAAGCCCTTTTCCTCCTTGCCGGAGAGGAGGTTGCAGAACACCGGGTCGCCGTCGAAGCGCGGCACGCACCACCAGACGATGCGCCCGAGCGGATTGACCAGCGCCGCGACCCGGCAATTGCCGATCAGGCCGAGGTCGAGCGGCTGTGCGGTGGGGGACTGGACCTGCGTGCTCGGGTTCAAGTCGGGGTCTCCATCAGTTCGGCCGACCGTTCGATCGCATCGCGGACGTCGGCGGCCGACACGAATACGCCGCTCACTCGGCCAATCGGGCGCTCGACCGAGAGCGCGATGCCGCCGGCCGCGCTCACCGCGTCGAGCGCGACCCGATCGGTGACATCGTCGCCGATGAAGATCGGCCGCCTGCCGGCGAAGGGTTCGCTCGCCATCAGTATCCGGATCGCGCGGGCCTTGTCGAATCCCGAGCGCTTCACTTCGAGCACCGCCTTGCCGGGCAGTACCACGATCGACTCGTCGCCGCTGGCCTCGACGATGCCGGTGACCGCTGCGGCGAGCGCCCGCGCCAGCGCCGGGCGCTCCCGGAAATGGATCGCGATGCTCGAGTGCTTGTCCTCGAGGACCAGGTCGGGATGGCGCTGGTGCAGCTCGAGAAGGCCGGCGCGGACCGCCGCGGGCAGGGCCATGCCCGGCAGCCGTTCGGTGTTGCCGTCGCCGCGGGTGCGCCAGTGGGCGCCGTGAGCACCGGCGGCCGGCAGGCGCAGCGGCGCGAACAGCCGGTCGAGCTCGTCGACCGGGCGGCCGCTGACCAGCGCCAGCGCGCCGTCGAGGCTGTCGTGGATGCGGCCCAGCGCGCGGCGCAGGGCCGGCGGGACGATGACTCCGTCGGGTCGCAGGGCGATGTCGAGCAGGGTACCGTCGACGTCGAGGAACAGGGCCACCGGCGTGGCGCCGGTCAGGCTCCCAGCCAGGATGTCGAAGGCCTCGGCGGGTTGCGCCGGCTTTGACGTGAGGTTCATGGTCGGTTTCATTCTAGTCGTCTGGACACGGTGCATCGACGGGGTAATCTCCCGCGGGGAAGCAGCCTGCTCGCGGGAGCAGGCGCATGGGGAGGGAACAGGCAGTGGGTTCGACACGCACGGAACATGCCCGGTTCGGGATCGATCTCGGTGGCACCAAGATCGCGCTGGTCGCGCTCGATGCCACCGGCCGGGTGTTGGCGCGGCGACGGGTGCCCACGCCGCGTGGTGACTATCCGGCCACCATCGCGGCGATCGCCGCGCTCGTCGAAGCCGCCGAACGCGAACTCGGCGTCGTCGCCTCGGTTGGCGTCGGAACGCCGGGGGCCCCGTCGCGGGTCGATGGCCTGATGAAGAACTGCAACTCGGTGGTGCTCAACGGTCGACCGCTGGCCGCCGACCTTGCGGCGCGGCTTGCGCGACCGGTGCGGATCGCCAACGACGCCGACTGCTTCGCCCTGTCGGAGGCGACCGACGGCGCGGCCGCCGGCCTGGGCGTGGTGTTCGGGGTGATCCTCGGCACGGGCGTGGGCGGGGGCATCGTCGTCGACGGTCGGCTGCTGCGCGGGCCGAACGCGATCGCCGGTGAATGGGGACACAACGCCTTGCCCTGGCCGCAGCCGGAGGATCTGCCCGGGCCGGCCTGCTACTGCGGTCGCCGCGGCTGCCTCGAGACCTGGTTGTCGGGGCCCGCGCTCGCGCGCGAGGCGGCCGCTCGCGTGGATGGCACGGGCCGCGGGAAGGGCGGGGCGGGCGACGCGGCCGGTGGCTCGGCGGACGATGCGGCGGCGGTCGTCCGGCGCGCGCAGGCCGGTGACGCGGATGCGCAGGCGGCGCTCGCCGCCTGGTTCGACCGGCTCGCCCGCGGTCTCGCGATGGTGGTCAACCTGCTCGATCCGGACGCGATCGTGCTCGGCGGCGGCTTGTCGGCGATCGATGCGACCTATGCCGAGGTGCCCCGGCGCTGGGGCCGCCACGTCTTCTCGGACCGGGTCGATACCGCGCTGCTGCGCCCGGCCCACGGCGACGACTCCGGCGTGCTCGGCGCCGCACGCCTCTGGCCGGCAGGGAACTGACCGGGCCGGTAACAGGCAGTCGGTACAATCGCCACGATGTTCACCGAACAGGATCACGGCTGGATGCTCCACGCGCTCGAACTCGCGAGCCGTGGCATGTATGGCACCACCCCGAACCCGCGGGTGGGTTGCGTGATCGTGCGCGATGGCGAGGTGGTCGGCGAAGGCTGGCACCGGCGCGCCGGCGAGCCGCATGCCGAAGTGCTCGCGCTCGCGCAGGCTGGCGCCCGCGCCCGCGGCGCTACCGTCTACGTGACCCTCGAGCCCTGTGCCCATCATGGCAAGACCCCGCCCTGCGCGAACGCGCTGGTCGAGGCGCAGGTGGGGAGGGTGATCGCGGCGATGGAAGACCCGAACCCGGCCGTCGATGGCGGCGGCCTCGTGATCCTGCGCGCCGCCGGCATCGACGTGCGCTGCGGCCTGTTGCGGGCCGAGGCCTTCGAGATGAACCTCGGCTTCGTCTCTCGGATGCTGCGGGGCCGTCCCTGGGTGCGCCTGAAGGTTGCCGCCAGCCTCGACGGCACGACCGCGCTCGCCGACGGCCAGAGCCAGTGGATCACCGCGACGGCCGCGCGCGCCGACGGCCATGCCTGGCGGGCCCGGGCCTGCGCCATCCTGACCGGCATCGGGACGGTGCGCGGCGACGATCCCCGGCTCGACGTGCGCGAAATCGAAACCATGCGCCAGCCCCTGAAGGTGCTGGTCGATTCGCGGCTCGAGGTCGATCCGCGCGCCGCGATGCTGCGCAGCGGGCGCGCCCTGGTCGCCTGCGCAGCGGCGCCCCCGGAACGGGTCGCCGAATTGCGCGACCGCGGGGTGGAGACGATCGAGTTGGCCAATCCGCAGGGCAAGGTCGACCTGCCGGCCCTGCTCGCGCACCTGGCGAGCCGTGGCATCAACGAGCTGCACGTCGAGGCGGGCGCGAAGCTCAACGCCTCGCTGCTGCGCGAGTCCTGCGTCGACGAACTGCTCGTCTATCTCGCGCCGTCGGTCATCGGTCCCGGCGCGGGCATGTTCTCGCTCCCGCCGATCGCGAATCTCGATGAGCGCCTGCGGCTCGAGTTCACCGATGTCGCCCGGGTCGGCGACGACGTCCGGCTGCTCGCGCGCCTGCCGGGCCGGCTCACGATGCCCGGCGTGGCGGGCGATGGCGTGGACACGCTCGGCGCCTGCTGAAGGAAAAGGAAAGCCATGTTCACCGGAATCGTCGCCGCCGTCGGGCGGATCCACCAGGTCGACCCGATCGCCGGGGGCAGCGGCCTGCGGCTGCGGGTCGATGCCGGCGCGCTGGACCTGGCCGACGTCGGGATCGGCGACTCGATCGCGATCCAGGGCGCCTGCATGACGGTCGTCGGCCTCGCCGGCAACAGCTTCGATGTCGACATCTCGCGCGAGAGCCTCGACCTCACCGTGGGTCTCGATGCCCCGGCCGAGGTGAACCTCGAAAAGGCCATGACCCTGGCCGAGCGGCTCGGCGGCCACCTCGTCTCGGGGCATGTCGACGGGCTCGGTGAAGTCACCCGTTTCGAGCCTGTGGGCGAATCGCACCTGCTCGAGATCCGGGTGCCCGACGGCCTCGCCCGCTTCTTCGCCTACAAGGGATCGGTGACGGTCGACGGAGTCAGCCTGACGGTCAACCGGGTGCGCGACGAGCCTGCCGGCACCGTGATCGCGATCAACCTGATTCCGCACACGGTGCAGGTGACGACCCTCGGGCGGCTCGCCCCGGGCGCGCGCGTCAACCTCGAGGTCGACCAGATCGCCCGCTACGTCGAGCGGATCCTGCAGCTGCGGCAGGGCAGTTAGCGAGTAAATGGGGTCAGACTCCATTTCTGAGTCTCGCTAAATGGAGTCTGACCCCTTTTTTCGATGCGCCCGAATGCGCAGCCGCCCCGTCAGAGGCCGGTGACGTGGGGGCTGACGGCTGCTCCGGCGTGCTGGAGCAGTTCGTCGATGACGCCATGGGCGGCGGCGATCGCCTTCTCGTCGATGTCCCAGAAGGTGACCGCCTGCTCGAAATGCGGCCTGCGCAGCACGACGCTGTCGTCGACCACCACGAAGCCCCGCGCGAAGCCGCGCACCGAGCCGGTGATCTTCAGCACCCGGATCCGGCTGCCGTGGCGGGCCATCAGTTCGAGGAGACGGGGGCAGTGGGCCTGCACGAAGCCGGTATCGCGCAGCACGACCAGGACCTCGGCTTCGCGATTGCGGCGCAGCAGCCCGTCGATCGCGTCGGCGAACGCGCGCCGGTCGAAACCGTAGAAATCACCCCGGTCATCGAAGATCCGTACCCGCCGGGTAGCGCCTTCGAGCGCGGTGTCGAGCGCGGAGATCGCGTGCATCCGCGAATCGAAGCGCTGGTAGCCGAGAACGGTGGTCATGTCCATGGCGCCAGTATCGCGCGAGGGCCCCGGCGCGGGGCAACCGCCGGGCGGGCAGGGATGCCCGCGCGTCGCGGCGCGCGGCGGTCGCGCATCGTAGAATGTCGGGCATGACGATCGCCTCCACTGCCGAGATCATCGAAGACTTCCGCGCCGGCCGGATGGTCATCCTCGTCGATGAAGAAGACCGCGAGAACGAGGGCGACCTCGTCCTCGGCGCCGACTTCGTCACGCCCGAGGCGATCAACTTCATGGCCCGCTACGGCCGCGGCCTGATCTGCCTGACCCTGACCGAGGATCGTTGCCGCCAACTGCGCCTGCCCCTGATGGTGACCTCCAACGGGGCTCGCCACGGCACCAATTTCACCGTCTCGATCGAGGCCGCCGAAGGCGTCTCGACCGGCATCTCGGCGGCCGACCGCAGCCGCACCGTGCAGGCGGCGGTCGCGCGCGATGCCCGCCCCGAGGACATCGTCCAGCCGGGCCACATCTTCCCGCTGATGGCCCAGCCCGGCGGCGTGCTGATGCGCGCCGGGCACACCGAGGCAGGCTGCGACCTCGCCCAGCTCGCCGACCTGACGCCGGCCGCGGTCATCTGCGAGATCCTCAAGGACGACGGCACCATGGCGCGGCTGCCCGACCTCGTCGAGTTCGCTTCCCAGCACGGCCTGAAGATCGGCACCATCGCCGACCTGATCCACTACCGCAGCGCCCATGAGAGCCTCGTCGAGCGGGTGGCCGACCAGGCGATCGACACCGTCGCCGGGCCGTTCCGGCTCATCGGCTATCGCGACCACGCCGGCGGCGGGGCGCATCTCGCGCTGGTCCACGGCGATGTCGCCAGCGCCCCCGAATGCCTGGTGCGGGTCCACGAACCGCTGTCGGTGCTCGAACTGCTCGACGCCCGGCTCGCCCGCCACTCCTGGCCGCTCGATTCCGCGATGCGCGCCATCGCCCGCGCCGAAGCCGGCGTGGTCGTGCTGCTCAACTGCGAACAGTCCAGCGATGCGCTGGTCGAGCAGCTCTCGGGGCTGGCCGAGAACGGGGCGGCGGCCGCACGGGCCGCCGGGCGCCGCTCGAAGATGGACCTGCGCACCTACGGCATTGGCGCGCAGATCCTCAAGGACCTGGGTATCGAGCGCATGCGGCTGCTGTCGCAGCCGCGCAAGATGCCCAGCATGACCGGATTCGGGCTCGAGGTCGTGGGTTTCGAGCCAGCCGTCGAGGAGCCTCAAGCATGAACATCGAAGTATTCGAAGCCGATTCCGACGGCGAGGGCATGCGCATCGGGGTGGTGCAGGCCCGCTTCAACGAGCCGATCTGCGAAGCCTTGCGCACCGCCTGCCTCGAGGCCCTGCTCGAGGGTGGCGTAGTCGAGGAAGACATCTTCGTGTGCACCGTGCCGGGTGCGCTCGAGATCCCGTTCGCCCTTGAACAGCTCGCGCGCTCCGGCGAGTTCGACGCCCTGATCGCGATCGGGTCGGTGGTGCGTGGCGAGACCTACCACTTCGAGATCGTCTCCAACGAGAGCGCGGCCGGCATCACCCGGGTCGGCCTCGACTACGCGATCCCCGTGGCCAACGCGATCCTCACCACAGAGGACGAGGACCAGGCCTTCGCGCGGGTCGCCGAGAAGGGCGCCGATGCCGCCCGGGTGGCGATCGAGATGGCGAACCTCGCCGATTCGCTCTCGGAGCTGGCGACCCCGGTGGAAGACCTGCCGTGACCGAGCCCGCGCGCGGCGCTGGCCCATCGCGGACCGGCGGCTCCAGGAACGCGCGGCGGCGGGCCCGCGAGTTCGCCCTCCAGGGCCTCTACGAATGGTTGCTCTCGGCCGAGAGCGCGGGCGTGATCGAGGCCCATATCGCCGAATCGCCCGGCTTCGGGCATGCCGATCGCGAGCATTTCCGCGGCATGCTCCATGGCGCGATCGGCGAG
>CAYZBJ010000095.1:10848-13863 GCA_964476625.1 uncultured Burkholderiaceae bacterium
ATCGACCGCGGCATCGCCACGCTCAGCCCGGTCGAGCATGCGGTGCTGCTGCTGGGCTCCTACGAATTTCGCCACCATCCCGAGATTCCCTACCGGGTGGTCATCAACGAGGCGGTCGAGCTTGCCAAGACCTTCGGCGGCACCGACGGCTACAAGTACGTCAATGGCGTGCTCGACCGGGTGGCGGCGCAACTGCGCCCGCTCGAAGCCGGACGGCGCTGAGAGGCCGTCGTGGACGAGCGCCGGCCTGCGATGGGTGAGTTCGAACTGATCCGGCGCTTCTTTGACCGGGGCCCGGCGCGGCGCTCGCCGCTGGGCATCGGCGACGACTGCGCCCTGATCGCGCCACGCGAGCATGGCCAGGTCGCCGTCACCAGCGACGTCCTCGTCGAGGGCCGGCATTTCTTCCCCGGCGTGGCGCCGGCCGACCTCGGCCACAAGGCGCTGGCGGTCAACCTGTCGGACCTCGCCGCGATGGGCGCCGAGCCCTTCGGCTTCCTGCTCTCGGTGAGCCTGCCCGCCGCCGACGAAGCCTGGCTGGGCAGCTTCGCCGAGGGCCTGTTCGCCATCGCCGATCGCCATCGCTGCGAGCTGCTCGGCGGCGACACCACTGCCGGCCCCATGACGATCTCCATCACCGCCTTCGGCCATGTGCCGGCCGGCGCCGCCCTGCGCCGCGACGGTGCCCAGCCCGGCGACGACCTCTGGGTCTCCGGCCAGATCGGCGGGCCGTCCTGGGCGGTTGGCGAGCGCTATGCCGGCCGCGGCGAGGCCCTCGGGCCCGCGCTGGTGGCCCGCCTCGACCGGCCCGAGCCGCGCGTGGCGCTGGGCATCGAGCTGCGCCATCTCGCCAGCGCCGCGATCGATCTCTCCGATGGCCTGCTCGGCGACCTCGGCCATATCCTCGACCGCAGCCGGGTCGGCGCCGAGGTCGACGAATCGACGCTGCCGGTGTCGCCCGAACTCGCGGCCGTGTCGCCCGAGCGGGCGATCGAGTTCGCGCTCTCGGGCGGCGACGACTACGAACTGCTGTTCTGCGCGCCGCCCGAGAACCGTGCCGCGATCGCCGCGCTCGGCACCCGTCTCGGGCTACCACTGGCGCGCATCGGCCATGTTCGCGATGGCGCGAGCATCGTCGTGCGCGATGCCCGTGGGCGACCCCGCGCCAGCCTGCCCCGCAGCCATGAGCACTTCGGCTGAACCTGCGCCGCCACCGGTCCGGGCGAGCGCCGCCTTCATGCGGCGCCGGTTCTCCCGGCTGGTGGCCCTGGGCTTCGGCAGCGGCCTCGCGCCCTTCGCCGCCGGCACCGCCGGCACCCTCTGGGCCTGGGCCGCCTTCCTCATCCTCGATCGCTGGCTGGGCGACCTGCAATGGGCGTTGCTGATCGGCATCGGCATCGTCTACGGCATCCATGCCTGCGGCAAGGTCGCCGCCGAACTCGGCGCCGGCGACCCCCGCGCCATCGTCTGGGACGAGATCGTCGCGTTCTGGCTGGTGCTGTGGATCGCGCAGCCCGTCGGGCTGGCCGGCCAGTTCGGCGCCTTCCTCCTGTTTCGCTTCTTCGATGCGGCCAAGCCGCCGCCGGTGGGCTATCTCGACCGGCGGCTGTCGGGCGGCGTCGGCATCCTCGCCGATGACCTCGCCGCCGCCGGCATGAGCTTGTTCGTGATCGCCCTGTGGAGGACGTGGGTGTGAGCGACGCGAACCCGCCGTCGCCGTCCGGGCCATCGGGGTCTTCCGGACCCGCCGAACCATTCGGGTCGCAGGAGCCGGAACTCGTCGCGCTCGCCCGCGTCCTCGGTGAGCGGCTGCGCGATGCCGGCCTGATGGCGGTCACCGCCGAGTCCTGCACCGGCGGCATGATCGCCGCGGCGATCACCGAGATCGCCGGCTCGAGCGCCTGGTTCGAGCGCGGCTTCGTGTCCTACAGCAACGAATCCAAGCAGGATCTCCTGCGGGTGCGCCCGGTCACCTTGCGCGCGCATGGCGCGGTCAGCGAGCAGACCGCCGCCGAAATGGCCTGCGGGGCGCTGGCCCATGCGCATGCCGGCTTCGCGATCTCGGTCACCGGCGTGGCCGGCCCCGGCGGCGGGTCGCCCGACAAGCCGGTCGGCACCGTCTGCTTCGGCTGGGCGATCGACGATGTCGGCGTCGCGACCGAGACGCGCTGGTTCGGCGGCGACCGGGCTGCGGTACGATTGGGGACGGCCCTGCATGCGATCTCGCGGGCAATCGAATTCATCGATGCACTAGGCCATTGGCCCGGGTGGCCAGAACGACCAGTCGACCCAAAAGACTGATTGTATATACAGTATTCCCGTGCCATAATCCGTCCATAGTCACCAAGGACGGGCACGCTCCAATGGACAAGATCATCGAAATGGACGAAGTCAAATCCAAGACCGATCGCGCCAAGGCGCTGAGCGCCGCGCTGGCGCAGATCGAGAAGCAGTTCGGCAAGGGTTCCATCATGCGGCTCGCCGAGGGCGCGACCCCGGAGGACATCCAGGTCGTCTCCACCGGTTCCCTCGGCCTCGATATCGCGCTGGGCGTCGGTGGCCTGCCGCGGGGCCGGGTCATCGAGATCTACGGGCCCGAGTCCTCCGGCAAGACCACCCTGACCCTGCAGGTCATCGCCGAAATGCAGAAGCTCGGCGGCACCTGCGCGTTCGTCGACGCCGAGCATGCGCTCGACGTCCAGTACGCCGCCAAGCTCGGGGTCGAGCTCGAGGACCTGCTGGTCTCCCAGCCCGATACCGGCGAACAGGCCCTCGAGATCACCGATGCCCTGGTGCGCTCGGGCTCGGTCGACCTCATCGTCATCGATTCGGTCGCGGCCCTCACGCCCAAGGCCGAGATCGAAGGCGAGATGGGCGATTCCCTCCCGGGCCTGCAGGCCCGCCTGATGTCGCAGGCCCTGCGCAAGCTCACCGGCAGCATCAACCGCACCAACACCACCGTCATCTTCATCAACCAGATCCGCATGAAGATCGGCGTCATGTTCGGCAGCCCCG
>CAYZBJ010000096.1:0-1413 GCA_964476625.1 uncultured Burkholderiaceae bacterium
CATCGCTTCCTGCGCCACCTCGCCCGCACCCGGCTGCTGCTGCACGTGGTCGACCTGGCGCCGCTCGACGACACCGCCGATCCGGTCGCCGATGCCCGGGCGATCCTCGCCGAGCTGCGCAAGTACGATCCGGATCTCTACGCCAAGCCGCGCTGGCTGGTGCTCAACAAGATCGACATGATTCCCGAAACCGAGCGCGCTGCCCGCATCGCGGCTTTCGTGATCGCCCTGCGCGGCCGCGGCCGCAAGGCCCTGCCGATCGACGAGGCGCGCATCTTCCCGGTCTCGGCGCTCACCCACGAGGGCTGCGAGCAGGTATGCCGCGCGATCTGGTCCTATCTCGCCGCGGTGCGCGAAGCGGAGCATCCCGAGCCGGACGTGCGCTTCGATCGCGACGCGCCGGCGGACCGGATCCAGTGAGCGCGACCGACCAGGCCGAAGGCCAGGGGGATTTCGGCGCGGCCTCGGCGGCGCCCGAGATCGCGCCCCGGCCGCTGGCCGTGGAGGCGCGGCGCATCGTCGTCAAGGTCGGCTCGAGCCTGGTCACCAACGACGGCGCCGGCCTCGACGAGGCGGCGGTCAGCGAATGGGCCCGCCAGCTCGCCGTGCTGCGCGGCCAGGGCAAGGAAGTCCTGATGGTGAGCTCGGGCGCGGTGGCCGAGGGCATGCTGCGCCTTGGCTGGACGGTGCGACCGAGCGAGGTGCCGGCGCTGCAGGCGGCCGCGGCGGTCGGCCAGATGGGCCTCGCGCAGATCTACGAATCGGCGTTTCGCCGGGTCGGCCTGCCGACCGCGCAGATCCTGCTCACCCACGACGACCTCGCCGATCGCAAGCGCTACCTCAATGCGCGCTCGGCGCTGCAGACCTTGCTGCGCCTGGGCGTGGTGCCGATCATCAACGAGAACGACACGGTGGTGACCGACGAGATCAAGGTGGGCGACAACGACACCCTCGCCGCACTGGTCACCAATCTGCTCGAGGCCGACCTGCTGGTGATCCTGACCGACCAGCAAGGCCTGTACACCGCCGACCCCCGTCGCGATCCCGACGCCCGGCTGCTGGTGGCGGTAGCCGCCGACGATCCGGCCCTGGCGGCGATGGCCGGTGGCGCCGGCACGGCCATCGGGACCGGCGGCATGGCGACCAAGGTCGCGGCGGCGCGACGGGCCTCGGTCAGTGGCGCCGACACCCTGGTCGCTTCCGGTCGCGAGCCCGACCTGCTGCCGCGGCTCGCCGCCGGCGAGACGATCGGCACCCAGTTCCTCGCCGGCACCGCCCGGCTGGCCGCGCGCAAGCAGTGGCTCGCCGGGCAGTTGCAGCTCGCCGGCTCGCTCACCCTCGACGCGGGCGCGGTTCGCGCGGTGGTCCACGGCGGTCGCAGCCTGCTGCCGATCGGCGTGGTGGCCGTGAGCG
>CAYZBJ010000096.1:1423-12950 GCA_964476625.1 uncultured Burkholderiaceae bacterium
CGACGGCGGAGATCGTCGCGAGGGAGGCGTTGACGTGGTGGCCGTGAGCGGCGACTTCGGCCGCGGCGACGTGGTGGCCTGTCTCGATCCGGACGGGCGCGAGATCGCTCGCGGGCTGGCGAACTATTCCGCGACCCAGACGAGGCGGATCATGCGCAGGCCTTCGGCCGAGATCCAGGACCGCCTCGGTTTCGTCGAGGAGCCCGAACTGGTCCACCGCTCGAACATGGTGCTGCGCTAGCCTCGGCCTCCCTGCGGTCGGCTCGCCAGGGCGGCTGCGATGATCGTGAGCGCCCGGTCGATGTCCTCGACGCCGACGTCGAGGTGGGTCACCGCCCGGACCCGCGCGCCGATGGCCCCGAGGCCGAGCCCGCGGCGCGCGCAGTCCGCCACCAGTTGCGCGGCGGTCGGCCCGCCGGGGCCGGGCTCGAAGAAGACGATGTTCGTCTGCGGCGGGCCGTGGGGCAGGCGGATGCCGGGGATGCGCGCGAGGCCCGCGGCGAGCCGGCGGGCATTGGCATGGTCGTCGGCAAGGCGGGCGATGTTCTCGTCGAGGGCATGCAGGCAGCCGGCGGCCGCGATGCCGGCCTGGCGCATGGCGCCGCCGAACGCCTGCTTGAGGCGCCGGGCGCGAGCGATCTCCGCTTCGCTGCCGGCGAGGACTGCGCCCATCGGTGCGCCCAGGCCCTTGGTGAAGTCGAGCCAGACCGTGTCGACGAGCGCGCCCCAGCGGGCCGCTTCGATTCCCGATGCGACGACCGCGTTCATCAGCCGCGCGCCATCCATGTGCACCGCGAGGCCGCGCTCGCGCGCGTGCTCGGCCACCGCCGCGAGGGTCTCGTACGGCCAGACCGTGCCGCCGCCGAGATTGTGGGTCTGCTCGACGCACAGCAGGCGCGCCGGCGGTCCGTAGGGCGAGGGCAGGGTTGCGATGCGCCCGAGCGCCTGCTCGAGATCGGCGACGGTGAAGCTTCCCGGCGGCGCGTCGGCGCTGCCTTCGAGCGGCTCGGTCATCACGCCGGCCACCATGCCGGCGCCACCGGCCTCGACCCGCAGCACATGGGCGGATCGCTCGGCGAGCAGGACGTCGCCGGGCTGGGTATGGAGCTTGACCGCCACCAGGTTGCACATCGTGCCGGTCGGCAGGAAGAGGGCGGCGGGCTTGCCGAGCAGCGCGGCGCTGCGCTCGAGCAGGCGGTTGACCGTCGGGTCCTCGCCGCGCTGCTCGTCGCCGACCTCGGCGGCGGCGATCGCCGCGCGCATGGCGGCGCCGGGCCGGGTTTCGGTGTCGCTCGCGAGTGGAATCATCGATCGATATTGCCACCGATCGACCTCGGGCGGGCGTTGGTCGGCCGCCCGTCGAGGCGGCTCGCGAAGCCGTCGATAGTGCTTCCCTGATGCAGTCCGTCCAAGAAAATCAGTCGCCCGGTCGTTCACGGGCCCGCCTCGTCGCGACCCTGGTGCTGGTCGGGTCGCTACTGTGCGCCGTCATGCTGCTGGCCAACCAGGCGGTGCGTTCGATGCTCCGGCTCGAGTCGGAATCGAGCGCCCAGCGCTGGTCGGCCGAGCTGGCGCGGGCGCTGCCCGACCTCGAGGCCATCGCCGGCGGCGCTGCGCCGGCCGACGAGAGCCGGGCGTTGCTGGACCTGTCGCGCCGCCTCGGAACCGTCTACCGCTATCGCCTGCACCTGCCGGACGGGACCGTCGGCGCCAGCGGCGGTTTCCCCGCCGGGATCGCCGCACCGGCCCCGATCGGCGAGCGCGAGCCGCGGGCGATGGAGGCGATGCTCGCGGGCCGCAGCTTCGTGCGCCTCGTCGAGGGCGACGGCTTCCGGGAGCCCGGCTTGCGGGCGGAGGTCTTCGTGCCGATCCGGCAGGCCGACCGCCTGCTTGCCCTGGCCCAGGTGGAATTCGACCTCGTCGAGCGCCGCGCCTTCTACGAGGCTCGTCTCGGCCGCCTCGCCCTCGGGATGGTCGCGCTGATCCTGCTGGCGCTCGCCGTCCCCGGCGCCGCCTTCTACTGGCGCACCCGCCAGAAGCAGCGGGCCGATCGGCAGATCGCCTTCCTGGCCCATTTCGACCCGCTGACCCGCTTGCGCAACCGCGCCCGGTTCGCCGCCGAACTGCCGGCGGCGCTTTCCCGGGCGGCCGAGTCGGGGCAGGGCGTTGCGCTGCACTACATCGATATCGACCGGTTCAAGGACATCAACGACACCCTCGGCCACGATGCCGGCGACGACATCCTGCGCCAGGCGGCGCGCCGGCTCGGTGGCATGGCCGGCCCGGGCGACATCGTCGCGCGGCTCGGTGGCGACGAGTTCGTGATCTGCCAGCAGGCGGTGCGTTCACGGATCGATGCCGAGCGCTTCGGCCAGCGCGTGGCCGAACGGATGTCGATGCCGTTTCGCGCCGGCGACCGCGACATCGTCGCTTCGGTGAGCGTGGGCACCGCGCTCGCCTGCATCGATGGCGCTCCTTCGCGGGGCGGTTCCGATGCGTTCAGCGTGCCTGCCGCCGAGGTCCTGATGAAACGGGCCGAGACCGCGCTGTCCAGGGCCAAGACCGACGGCCGGGGCCGCCATCGGGTTTATGCCGAGGACATGAACGCCGCGTTGACCGAGCGTCTCGCGATCGAGGCGCTGATCCGCCACGCGATCGACCACGACGGTTTCGAGCTCTACTACCAGCCGGTGTTCGCCGCCGCCGAGCCGGCCTTGCGCGGTTTCGAGGCGCTGCTGCGCCTGCGCGACGCGCGCGGGCGCCAGGTCGCGCCGGACATGTTCGTGGCGATCGCCGAGGAGATGGGCGTGATCTCGCGCGTCGGCCAGTGGGCGCTGCGTCGTGCCTGCCGCGAGGCGGCCGCCTGGCCGGCCCACATCTCGGTGGCGGTCAACCTGTCGCCGGCCCAGTTCGCCGACGGCAGCGTGGTCGCCCAGGTGCGCTCGGTGCTGGCCGAGACCGGCCTTGCGCCCGAGCGCCTCGAGCTGGAGATCACCGAGACCGTGCTGCTGCGCGACAGCGAGCAGGTCCTGCACGAGCTCGAACAACTCGGCATGCTCGGCGTCCGGGTGGTGATGGACGACTTCGGCACCGGCTATTCGAGCCTCGCCTATCTCTGGCGCTTCCGCTTCGCCGGTCTGAAGATCGACCGGTCCTTCGTGATGGCGCTCGACGGCGGCAACGACGCCATCGCGAGCGTGATTCGCACCATCGTGACCCTCGGCCGGGTGCTGGGCATGCGGATCACCGCCGAAGGGGTCGAGACGCCCGAGCAGGCCGAGCGGCTGCGCGCGATGGGCTGCGATCGCCTGCAGGGCTACCTGTTCGGGCGGCCGGGCTCGGCCGCGGTCGCCGCCAAGACGATCGGCCGGCACGGCACCATGGCGACTCGGGCGCGTCGCGCCGGCGGCGCCGCGCGCGAGCCCGTGCGCCCCGGCCCGGCGTTGGCCTGATCGGCGCGCGCGCTCAGCCGCCCTGGAGGGCGGTCCAGATCTTGGGCGCGGTCAGCGGCATCTGGAGTTCCAGCGCCTGCGCATGCCGTCCGGCCCGCGAGAGCGCATCGACCACCGCATTGACGGTTGCCGGCGTCGCCCCGATGGTGCCGAGCTCGCCGACGCCCTTGACCCCGAGCGGATTGGTCAGGCACGGGATCGAGGTGTCCATGGTCGTGCGGAACTCGCCCACCAGGTCGGCCCGCGGCATCGCATAGTCCATGAAGCTACCGGTCTGCAACTGGCCGGAGTCCGCCTCGTAGACGACCTCCTCGCACAGCGCCTGGCCGATGCCCTGGACCGCGCCGCCTTCGAGCTGGCCGACCACGATCATCGGGTTGATGACGCGGCCGACATCATTGCACGAGGCATAGGAAGCGACCCGGGTGACGCCCGTCTCCGGGTCGATCTCGACTTCGCAGACATGGCAGCCGTTGGGCCAGGTCGGGCCGCCGACCTTGGTGCTGGAGTTCACGTCGATCACGTTGCCGGGCTGGCGCGCCGCCAGGTCGAACAGGCCGATGCCGCGGTCGGTGCCGACCACGGTGAACTGCGCTTGCCGGTACTCGACATCGTCGGCCGCCACCTCGAGCGCTTCGGCCGCGAGCTCGCGGGCGTGGTCGATGGTCCGGTGGGCGCCTTCGTCGAGGGCCGAGCCGCCGGTGAACAGCGAGCGCGAGCCGGCGCTGCCGAAGCCGTTGGCGCGGTCGGTGTCGCCCTGCACGATGCGGATGCGTTCGATCGGCACGCCGAAGGCGTCGACCGCGAGCTGGGCGTAGCTGGTGGCGATGCCCTGGCCCATCGCCTGGGTCGCGGTGACGATCTCGATGTAGCCATCGGCCGAAACCCGCACGCTGACATGCTCCTCGAGGGCGTTGCCACCGGTCCACTCGAGGAAGGTGGCCAGCCCGCGGCCGCGCAGCAGGCCACGGGCGGCCGATTGCGCGGCGCGTTCCTCGAAGCCGTCCCAGTCGGCCAGCGCGATGCCCTGGTCGAGGATCGATTCGAAGCGGCCGCTGTCGTAGACCTGGCCCATGGCATTGGTGAAGGGCATCTGCTCGGGCCGGATCATGTTGCGCCGGCGGATCTCGCGCTGGTCGATCCCGGTGACCCGGGACGCCTCGTCCATCAGGCGTTCCATGATGTGGATGTTCTCGGGCCGGCCGGCGCCGCGGTAGGCGCCGGTGCTCGCGGTGTTGGTGAGGATCGCCTGCAGCTGCAGGTCGATCAGGCCGATGTCGTAGATGCTGGTCTGCACCCAGGGGCCGATCAGCAGCTGGATCGCCACTGCGGTGGCGCTCGCGTAGGCGCCGACGTTGGCCTGCGAGCGAACCCGCAGGGCGAGGATCCGGCCATCGGCATCGAGGGCGAGTTCGGCCCGGGTGCGCAGGTCGCGCCCGGCGCTCGCGCTCAGCATCTCCTCGCTGCGATCGGCGATCCACTTGACCGGCAGCTCGAGATGGAGCGCGGCGAAGGCGACCACGCCGTCCTCTGGATAGAGGCCGGTCTTCATGCCGAAGCCCCCGCCGACGTCGTCGACCACGACGCGGATCCGTTCCTTGTCGACTCGCAGGACATTGTCGGCCAGTGTGTTGCGCACGCCGGTGGGCATCTGGCTGCTCAGCCGCACTGTCAGCCGCTCCGACGCGGTGTCGTAGTTGGCGGCGACGCTGCGTGGTTCGATGGGCGCGGCCGCGAGGCGCTGGTTGGCGAGCGTGAGCGTGACCCGATGGGCGGCGCGGGCGAACGCGTCGGCGGCGGCCTGGGCATCGCCGTGGCGCATTTCGGCCGCGATGTTGTCGGGGGCTTCCTCGCACAGGGGGATCGCCCCGGCAGCCGTCGCCGAGGCCTGGTCGACGGCCGCGGGCATGTCTTCGTAGTCGACGAAGATGGCCTCGCAGGCGTCGAGCGCGATGCTGCGATCGTCGGCGATGACCGCCGCTACCGGCTCACCGACGTAGCGCACGCGCTCGACGGCCAGGGGATGGCGCGGCGGGCTGGCTGCCGGCGAACCATCCGGGCGCTTGAAGTTTGGCGGCACCGTCGGCAGTGGTCCGACGCCGGCGGCGAGCAGCGATTCGCCGGTGAGCACCGCATGGACGCCGGGCATGGCCTGCGCGTCGGCGATGTCGATCGACAGGATCCGCGCATGGGCATGGGGCGAGCGCAGGAAGCACAGGACCTTGTAGCCCTGGTTGGCGACATCGTCGGTATAGCGGCCGCGTCCGGTGAGCAGCGCATCGTCCTCGATGCGGCGCACCGAGTGGCCGCTGCCGAAGCGTTGCGCGATGGTTTCTGTACTCATGTCTGGATCCCGTGGCGAACTGCGTGGATGATACCGCTCGTCCGATCGGCTTCGCCCTGGCCTGGCCCGATCGGCCGGCGCCGGAATGGCAGATAATCCCATCGATGGAAGCCTCCCCGACCGATCCGGCGATTGCGCCGCCCCTGGCGCCACGGCCGAGCTGGCGGGTGCTGGCCGAACTGCGCCCTTTCCTCGGCCGTTACCGGGCCCGCGTCGCGGTCGCGACCCTGGCCCTGCTGGTGGCCGCTGCGGCCACCCTGGCGGTCCCCATTGCCTTTCGCCATCTCGTCGACCTCGGTTTCGTCGAGGGCGCCGTCGCTGCCGGCTCGGGGATCGACGGCGTGTTCATCGGGCTGTTCGGGGTTTCGGTGGTGCTCGCGCTCGGCACGGCGGTGCGCTACTACAGCGTCTCGTGGCTGGGCGAGCGGATTGCCGCCGACCTGCGCGAGGCGGTCTATTCCCGGGTCCTGCGCCAGGATCCCCGTTTCTTCGAGACGATGCGCACCGGCGAGGTTCTCTCCCGCCTGTCGGCCGACACGACCCTGATCCAGACCCTCGTGGGCACCAGCGTGTCGCTCGGTTTGCGCAACACACTGCTGTTCGCGGGCGGCCTGGCGATGATGCTCGTCACCAGTGCGGGCCTGGCTGGCCTGATCGTGGCGCTGATGCTGCTCGTGGTCGTTCCGATCCTTGCCTTCGGGCGCCGGGTGCGGCGCCTGTCCCGGACCAGCCAGGATCTCCTGGCCGAGAGCAGCGCGCTGGCCGGCGAGACGCTCGGCGCGATGGCGATCGTGCAGGCTTTCGTGCGCGAGCCGCTCGAGGCGCGGCGCTATGCCGAATCCACCGAGTCGGCGTTCGCGAGCGCGGTGCGGCGCACCCGGGCGCGGGCGCTGCTGACGGTGCTCGCGATCATCCTCGTGTTCGGCGCCGTCGTGTTCGTGCTCTGGCTCGGCGCCCAGGCGGTGATGGCGGGCAGCATGAGCCCGGGCGAGCTTGCCCAGTTCGTCCTCTATGCGGTGCTCGTCGCGGGGGCGGCCGGCGCGATCGCCGAGGTGCTCGGCGATGTGCAGCGGGCCGCCGGCGCCACCGAACGCCTGCTCGAGTTGATGCATGCCGAGCCGCTGATCCGCTCGGGGCGCCGCCGGCTCGCGTCGGTGCGCCCGGTCGACGACCCCGGCATCGCGGTGGCCTTCGAGGCGGTCGGCTTCGCCTATCCGTCGCGTCCCGACGACCCGGCCCTGGCGGACCTGTCGTTTCGCGCCGAGCCGGGCGAGACGGTGGCGATCGTCGGCCCGTCCGGCGCCGGCAAGACGACGCTCTTCCAGCTCCTGCTGCGCTTCCATGATCCCTCGACCGGCTGCATCCGGCTCGACGGCATCGATGCGCGCGAGCTGGGCCTGGAATCGCTGCGCGAGTCGATCGGCTTCGTCTCCCAGGACAGCGCCGTGTTCTCGGTCGACGCGATGGAGAACATCCGCTACGGACGGCTCGACGCGAGCGATGCCGAGGTTGTCGCGGCCGCCCGCGCCGCGCATGCGCACGAGTTCATCGAACGCTTGCCCGAGGGCTATCGCACCGCGCTCGGCGAGCGCGGGGTACGCCTGTCCGGCGGCCAGCGCCAGCGCATCGCACTGGCGCGCGCGATCCTGATGGATGCACCGCTGCTGCTGCTCGACGAGGCGACCAGCGCGCTCGATGCCGAGAGCGAGCGTGCGGTCCAGGCGGCGCTGGCCGATGCGATGCAGGCCCGCACCACCCTGGTGATCGCCCACCGGCTCGCCACCGTCATGCACGCCGACCGCATCCTCGTGCTCGAAGCGGGCCGCCTGGTCGAATCGGGCCCGCATGCGCAATTGCTTGCCGCGCGCGGCCTCTACGCGCGGCTGGCGGCGATGCAGTTCGATGCCGCCAGCCGCTAGAATGCTCGAGGACTTCGCCGGACGCCCGGCGACCGCAGCCGGAATTCCCGGCCGCCCGCATGTTCCCCCAAGGAGGAGACAGTGAAACTGGTTCGTTATGGCAAGCCCGGCCGCGAGAAGCCGGGCCTGGTCGATGCCGATGGCAAGCTGCGCAGCCTCGCCGCGGTAATCGACGACATCGATGCGTCGACACTCGCGCCGAAGTCGCTGGCGCGGCTCGCGAAGATCGATCCGCGGCGCCTGCCGGTGGTGCGCGGGCGCCCCCGCTTCGGTGTGCCCGTCAACGGTGTTCGCAAGTTCCTCGCGATCGGGCTGAACTACGCCGATCACGCCGCCGAATCGGGCATGCCGATCCCGGCCGAACCGATCGTGTTCACCAAGGCGATCAGCTGCCTGCAGGGGCCGGACGACGACGTCATGCTGCCGCGCGGTTCGACCAAGAGCGACTGGGAGGTCGAACTGGGCATCGTGATCGGCTCGGTTGCGCGTAACGTGCCGGTCAAGGGCGCGCTCGAGTACGTCGCCGGCTACACCGTCGTCAACGACGTCTCCGAGCGCGAGTTCCAGCTCGAGCGCGGCGGCAGCTGGGACAAGGGCAAGGGGTGCGATACCTTCGGCCCGGTGGGCCCCTGGCTGGTGACCCGTGACGAGGTCGCCGATCCGCAGGCGCTCGGGCTCTGGCTCGACCTGAACGGCGAACCGATGCAGCGCGGCACCACGGGCACGATGATCTTCAAGTGCGCGACCCTGGTGTCCTACGTCAGCCGCTTCGTGACCCTGGAGCCTGGCGACATCATCACCACCGGCACACCGCCGGGCGTGGGCTCGGGGCGCAAGCCGCCGCGCTTCCTCAAGGCGGGCGACGTCATGACCCTGGGCATCGCCGGCCTCGGCGAGCAGCGGCAGAAGGTCGTTCGCTACCGCCGCGCAAGCTGAGAACCATGATTCGAGGAATACGATGAGTACCGACAACGAGCGACCCCTGGTCGCGATTCTCACCCCGCTGCATGCGCCGACCCTGGCCAGGCTGCACGCGACCTACGAATGCCGCAATCTCTGGAAGGGCGCGCCCGACCAGGCGTCGCTGGCCGAGGTGGCCGACCGCGCCGAGGTGCTGGTCACCTTCAGTCCCCGCGGTGTCGATGAGGCGACCATCGCGGCATTGCCGAAACTGCGCCTGGTGGCCTGCTTCGGCGTCGGCGTCGATGCGGTCGACCTCGAGGCCTGTCGCGCGCGCGGCATCCGGGTGAGCAACACCCCCGATGTGCTCACCGAGGATGTCGCCGACATGGCCATGGCGCTGATGCTCGCCACCCTGCGCCAGATCGTCGTGGCCGACCGCCATGTCCGTGAGGGTCGCTGGCTTTCGGGGCCGATGCCGCTCACCACCGCCCTGTCGCGCAAGCGGGTCGGCATCGTCGGGCTGGGCCGCATCGGCGTGGCCATCGCCGAGCGCTGCGCAGCCTTCGGCTGCGCCATCGCCTGGCATGGGCCGCGGCCCAAGGAAGGCGTCGCCTGGCCGCTGCATGCCGATCCCCGCGAACTCGCGGCCTGGGCCGACATCCTCGTCGCAGCCTGCCCGGGCGGCCCGGCCACCCAGGGCATCATCTCGCGCGAGGTGATCGAGGCGCTCGGCCCGCAAGGGGTGTTCGTGAACATCGCGCGCGGTTCGGTCGTCGACGAGCCGGCGCTGGTCGAGGCGCTGGTCGCCGGCCGGCTCGGCGGCGCGGGGCTCGATGTATTCGCCGACGAACCCCGCGTCCCGGAAGCGCTCTTCGGGCTGGATTCGGTGGTGCTCGCCCCGCATGCGGCCAGCGGCACCCACGAGACCCGCGGCGCGATGGGCCAGCTGGTGCTGGACAATGTTGCGGCCTGGTTCGCCGGCCGCCCGCTGCCCACGCCGGTCGTATGATTTCCTAGTAGGGATCGACCATGTGCGGGTTGGCGAGCCGCTCGATCATCAGTTCGACCGTCCGGGTCGGGCCACCGCCATCGCAGACCGCCTTGTAGATCGCGGTCAGGTAGGGGGTGTGCCTGCGGCCCTGGGTAACCGGGCGCCAGTCGACCGGGGCGAGCATGCGCCAGCTGCCATCGCGCGCGCCGGTGGCGAGCAGCGCGAGCGCCTTCTCGGCGCAATCGAAGCCGACATGGGAGACCGTGCGCGCGCCGCTCGACGATTCGACGACGACGGTGGCGCGCACATAGGGCTCCTCGACCGCGATGCTCGGGCGATCGAGCCAGTGGCGCCGCGTGCCGGGACCTTCGGGCTCGTAGGCGACCAGGCCGGAGTCGGCCGAAACCGGCGGGATGGCCATCGGCATCGTCATTGGCGCCGCGCTCTCGTCGGGGCCGGTGATGGTGACCGGCCCGAGGGTCTCGTCGCTCTCGGCCAGCACCGGGCCGGCCCCGATGGCCAGCGCCAGCAGGATGCCGGCGGCAAGGGCTGGCGGCCGTACGCTCGGGCTCATGTCGCCCCCTCGTCGCTGCGCGCCGCCGGATCCGTCGCCGGCAGGCTGGCGGCATCGCGGCGCGGTCCTTGCCGACCTGGTCGGCGAACCATCAGCTGGGCGAGCTCGTCGAGCGCCAGCCGATAGACTTCCCGCTTGAAATCGATCACCGATTCGAGCGGAATCCAGTAGTCATGCCAACGCCAGGCATCGAATTCCGGGTGCTGCGTCGCGCGCAGGTCGATGTCCGTATCCCGGCCCACCAGGCGCAGCAGAAACCAGATCTGCTTCTGGCCGCGGTAGTGGCCTCGCCATTCGCGCCGGACCCAGTGGGTCGGGACATCGTAGCGCAGCCAGTCGCGGGTGCGACCGATGATCCGGACATGTTCGCGAAGCAGCCCGACTTCCTCGTGCAGTTCGCGGTACATCGCGTCTTCGGGCGATTCACCGCGCTTGATCCCCCCTTGGGGGAACTGCCAGGAATGTTCACGGGCCCGCTTGCCCCAGAAAACCTCGTTCCGCTGGTTGACGAGAACGATCCCGACGTTGGGGCGATAGCCGTCGCGATCCAGCATGGCTGCACCCCTCGATCCCTTAGAATGACGACGATTATATCGACCGCCCTCCCCATTAGAGCGCCCCGTCCATGAAAGCCTCCGAGTTCCATCTCTCGACCCTCAAGGAGGCGCCCGCCGACGCGGAGGTCGCCAGCCATCGCCTGATGACCCGCGCGGGCATGATCCGGCGCCTGGCCGGCGGTATCTATACCTACATGCCGCTCGGCTTGCGCACGATCCGGCGCATCGAGGCGATCATCCGCGAGGAGATGAACCGGGCCGGTGCGATCGAGCTGTTGATGCCGGTGGTGCAGCCCGCCGAGCTCTGGCAGGAGTCCGGCCGCTGGGACAAATACGGCCCCGAGCTGCTGCGCCTGCGCGATCGCCATCAGCGCGACTTCATCGTCCAGCCGACATCGGAGGAAGTGGTCACCGATATCGCGCGCCAGGAGATCCGCAGCTACCGGCAGATGCCGAAGAATTTCTATCACATCCAGACCAAGTTCCGCGATGAGCGGCGGCCGCGCTTCGGCATCATGCGCGGGCGCGAGTTCACCATGAAGGACGCGTATTCCTTCGACCGCGACCAGGACGCGGCACTGGCGAGCTACCGGCGCATGTTCGACGCCTACGTCCGCATCTTCGAGCGGATGGGCCTGCAGTTCCGGGCGGTCGCTGCCGACACCGGCGCGATCGGCGGTTCGGCGAGCCATGAGTTCCAGGTGATCGCCGAGACGGGCGAGGACGCGATCGTCTACTGCCCGGGTTCCGACTACGCCGCCAACATCGAGCTGGCCGAGGCGCTGCC
>CAYZBJ010000097.1:0-12316 GCA_964476625.1 uncultured Burkholderiaceae bacterium
GGCTCATGCCCATGATCCGGTCGCCGGGCTTGAGGA
This sequence comes from uncultured Burkholderiaceae bacterium, assembly GCA_964476625.1. Lineage (GTDB taxonomy): Bacteria > Pseudomonadota > Gammaproteobacteria > Burkholderiales > Burkholderiaceae_E > JAMLIN01. The sequence goes on from CAYZBJ010000097.1 coordinate 37, forward strand.
AGGCCATCAGGATGGCCTGGTTGGCCTGCGAGCCCGAATTGGGCTGCACATTGGCGCATTCGGCGCCGAACAGGGCCTTGACCCGGTCGATCGCGAGCGTCTCGACCTGGTCGACGAATTCGCAACCGCCGTAGTAGCGCTTGCCCGGATAGCCCTCGGCGTACTTGTTGGTGAGCTGGCTGCCCTGGGCGGCCATGACCGCCGGGCTGGTGTAGTTCTCGGAGGCGATCAGCTCGATATGGTCTTCCTGGCGCTGGTTCTCGCGAACGATGGCGCCAAAGACCTCGGGATCGACCTTGTCGAGGGTCGCTTTGGGATCGAACATGGTGTGGTTTCTCCGCGTTTCAGCCGTAGGGGTGGGTAACGGCTGCCCAGGCGCGCGGCAGACACGGTCGGAATGGCCCGGCTGGCCCGCCGGCGGTCGAAACCACCGGATGCGACCCTGATGCCGAACCACGCCCTGCGCTCCCCGGTAGTGCTCTACCTATTCGCCAGTCGCGCAGGAATGCGAGTGTTCAGGGCGGATTCTAACGTTGCGGACCCGATACCGGCAATCCTGCCGGACCGGACTGGTGTCGCACCGAGGCATCGTCGAGCGCGCCATCGAGATGGGCGACATCGGCCCAGTCGATCAGCGACCAGCGGCCGTCCTCGAAGCGGATCCGGTTGATGCTGGCGTTGAGCAGCTCGTGGCGCCGCGGCGCCTCCAGCGCGAGGCCGGCGGCCAGGCGGTAGGCGATGTCGAGCACGCCGCCATGGGCGACGGCGGCGACCCGCTCCCCCGGATAGCGCCGGGCGATCCGCTCGAAGGCCGCGGTGCAGCGAGCCGCGAACTCCCGCAGCGATTCACCGCCCCCGGGCAGGACGAAACCGGGCTCACGCGCCTGCCAGCGGGCAAAGGCCGCCGGAAAGACGGTCTCGATCTCGTCGTAGGTGCGACCCTCGAAGTCGCCATAGCAGCGCTCGCGCAGGCCGGTGTCGGGCACCACCGGGATGCCCAGCAGGGCCGCCGCCGGAGCCGCGGTATCGCGGGCGCGGGCCAGGTCGCTGGTGTGGATCGCGACGAGGCCGCCGTCGGCAAGCCGCCCGGCCAGGCGCCGGGCCTGCTGGTGCCCCTGCGCGTCGAGGCCGATGTCGCGGTGCCCCTGGAACCGGCGCTGCCGGTTCCAGGCGGTCACCCCGTGGCGGACCAGCCAGAGCTCGGTCACGTGCGGATCTTTGTCACGGTTCTACGGCTTCGCATTCGGTTGCACGGCAAGCCGCCCCGACGCGGTCATGCGATTGAATGCGAAGCCGTTTCAGGCGAGCCTCGGATTCAGGGTGAAAGTGCCGGTGATCGACGCCTGGCCGAGGGAATGCTCGTTGATCGCCTTGAGCGCATCGGCGCCGGTGAACCGGCCCGGCACCGACAGCTGCTCGACATCGAGCGCATGCACCGTGAAGACGTAGTGATGCAGGACGGAGTCGTTCCAGGGCGGGCACGGGCCGTCATAGCCGTAGTAGTCGCCGGCCATGTCGGGGTCCGAGGCGAACCAGGCGGTGTAGTCGTTGATCCCGTGGCGCGCGCCATCGGGCGCGGCCGGGCCGGGCTTGCCCTTGGGCGTGACCCCGTCGGCATGGGCGCCCGCCGCGATCGAGCGGCAGTCGGCCGGCAGGTCGATGAGCACCCAATGGTAGAAGTCGACCCGCGGCAGGTCGGCGGGGATTTCGCGGCCTTCCTGGTTGACGTCGTCGGGTTTGCTCGGCACGTCGTAGTCGTGGCAGATCACGGCAAACGAATGGGTTCCCGGTGGGACATCGCTCCAGGCAAGCTGCGGATTGCGGTTGTCCGAAAGGGCGACGTGCTGCTTCGGATCGATGCGGCCGAATGCGAACTCGACCGGGATGACGCCGCCGTCGACGAATGACTCGCTGGTGAGTTTCAAGATCGCCTCCTTGTGTTTGGCTATGAGTCTAAGCCGTCCCGCCGTTCAGCGCAGCCGCAGCCGGGCGAAACGCCGCTTGCCGACCTGCAGGACGTACTCTCCCGCAGGCAATTCCAGCGCCCGGTCCTCGATTTTCTCGCCATCGACCCGGACCCCGCCCTGGGCGATCGCGCGCAGCGCCTCGGCGTTCGAGGCCGCCAGCGCACAGTGGCGCAACAGGGCGACGATCGACGCCGGCGCCTCGTCCGACTCGAACTCGGGCATCTCGTCGGGCAGCGCCCCGCGCCGGAAGCGCGCCTCGAAGGCCTCGAGCGCGGCCCGGGCAGCCGCCTGGTCGTGGAAGCGCTCGACGATCTCGAGCGCCAGCTCGACCTTGGCGTCGCGCGGATTGCGCCCGCCGGCGCATTCGGCGCGCAGCCGGTCGATGTCGGCGAGCGGCCGGAACGACAGCAGGGTGAAGTACTTCCACATCAGCTCGTCGCTGATCGACATCAGCTTGCCGAACATCTCGCCGGGCGGCTCGGTGATGCCGATGTAGTTGTTCTTGGACTTCGACATCTTCTCGACGCCGTCGAGCCCCTCGAGCAACGGCATCGTCAGGATGCACTGGGGCTCCTGGCCGTATTCGCGCTGCAGCTCGCGGCCGACCAGCAGGTTGAACTTCTGGTCGGTGCCGCCGAGCTCGAGGTCGGCCTCGAGGGCGACCGAGTCGTAGCCCTGCATCAGCGGGTAGAGGAACTCGTGCACCGAGATCGACACCCCGCTCTTGAAACGCTTCGAGAAGTCGTCGCGCTCCATCATGCGGGCCACTGTATAGCGGGCGGCGAGCTGGATCATGCCGCGGGCGCCGAGCGGGTCGCTCCACTCGGAATTGCGACGGATCTCGGTGCGCTCGGCATCGAGCACCAGGCTCGCCTGCCGGAAGTAGGTCGAGGCGTTCTCGTCGATCTGCTCGCGGGTGAGCGGCGGCCGGGTGGCGTTGCGCCCGGACGGGTCGCCGATCATCGACGTGAAATCCCCGATCAGGAAGATCACGGTGTGGCCGAGGTCCTGCAACTGGCGCAGCTTGTTCAGCACGACGGTATGGCCGAGGTGCAGGTCCGGCGCGGTCGGGTCGAGGCCGAGCTTGATCCGCAGGGGGACCCCGTTGGCCTCGCTGCGGGCGAGCTTGCGCTGCCATTCCGACTCGACGATCAGTTCGTCGCAGCCGCGCCGGGTGACCGCCATCGCATCGCGAACGCGATCGGTGATCGGCCAGTTCTCACCGTTCATCGAGTTGCCTTTGAAAGATCATGTAACCGACGGGCATATGACGCGTCTATGGCGCGTATAATTTTCCACCTACTGCCGGGTCCCAGCCAGGATCAACCCGGATACGGACAAGACAACATGGGCGAAGCGACGCCCCGGCATTCTAGCCGAGGCATCGCTGTGACCCGGAACGAGCCTGCTGAATGATCGGGAGTCCCCGCATCCGCGCGGTGCCGGTGGTCGTGGCGTTATCGCTGGCCTTCGGTACCGTCCTGACCGCCTACGGTCTGGTCAAGCCGCTTCCTGAACGACCCCTGCCTCCCGCCACCACCGTGACCGTCCCGGTGACGCTCGAGTTGCCCGCCAGCCTGCCGGATGCGACCAGCATCCGCAGCGCGCGCGTGCGCCTGGGCGACACCCTCCAGTCGGTGCTCGGACGCATGGACATCGTCGATCCGACCCTGGTCGAGTTCGTCGCCAAGGACGAGACCGCCCGCGCGATCCTCTCCTTCCGGGCCGGCGAGACCCTCCATGCCGAGCTCGACTCGATGGGACACGCAACCCGGCTGGTCTACTCGAAAGGCATCGTCGACCCGCAGGAGTCGCCCGTCGGCCTGCGGATCGTGGTCGAGCGCGGCGCCGACGGGCAGCTCCTGGCCACCGACGAGACCATCGAGGTCGAGCGTGGCATCGCCCTGCGCACCGCCACCGTCTCGAGCACCCTGTTCGGCGCCACCCATGCCGCCGGCATCCCCGATGCCGTCGCCAGCCAGGTCGCCGACATCCTCGGGGGCGAGCTCGACCTCTACCGCGACCTGCGCCGCGGCGACCGCCTCGAGGTCATCTACGAGACCCTGTCCGAGCCCGACAGCCTCGAGCTGCCACAGGGCGGGCGGGTGCTGGCGCTGCGCTTCGCCAACGGCAACCGCGAACTCACCGCGTTCTGGTTCGCCGATGGCGACAAGGACGGCGAGTACTACGACCTCGACGGCAACAGCCTGCGCAAGACCTTCCTGCGCTACCCGATCGAGTTCTCGCGAATCAGCTCCCGATTCACCGATGCCCGGCTGCACCCGGTGCTCGGCGTGGTGCGTGCGCACAAGGGGGTCGACTTCGTCGCGCCCGCCGGCACCCCGATCCGGGCCACCGGCGACGGCGTCGTCGAATTCCTCGGGCGCCAGCGCGGCTACGGCAATGTCGTGGTGGTCCGCCATCGCGACGAATACTCGACGCTCTACGCGCACATGAGCGGGTTCGCCCGCCATCTGCGCAAGGGCGACAAGATCGCCCAGGGCGCGGTGGTCGGCTTCGTCGGCAGCACCGGCTACGCCACCGGCCCCCACCTGCACTACGAGTTCCGGATCGGCGAGGAACAGGCCGATCCGCTGGCCGCCGACCTGCCGGTCGCCGCGCCGCTCGGACGCACCGCCCTCGCCCGCTTCGACACGCTCGCGGCGAGCTTCATGGAGCGCTTCGAGCACATGGGCGCGCTGCGGCTTGCCCGCTTCGAGTAGGCCCGGCAACCCGCCGTGACGCGGACCTCACGCCTGTTCGTCGGGCTGATGTCCGGCACCAGCATCGACGGCGTCGATGCCGTCCTGGCCGACCTGCCCGCGGGCGGCGCCATCACCACCCTCGCGAACGCCAGCCTGCCCATGCCCCCGGGGCTGCGCGAACGTCTCACGACGCTGGCGCTGAGCAAGGCCGCCGGCGACGGCCTCGATGCCGCCCAGCTCGCCGCGATCGACCTGAGCCGCCTCTATGCCGATACCGTCGCCCGCCTGCTCGCGGGCCGGGACCCAGCGAGCATCGTCGCGATCGGCGCGCACGGCCAGACCGTCCGGCATGCGCCAGGGCAGGGTTACTCGCTGCAGCTGATCGACGGCGCCCTGCTCGCCGAACTCACCGGCCTGCCGGTCGTGTGCGATTTCCGCTCCGGCGACATCGCCGCCGGCGGCGAGGGCGCGCCGCTCGTGCCCGCCTATCACCAGGCGGTATTCGGCGCGCCGGCCGAGCGACGCGCGGTGGTGAACATCGGCGGCATCGCCAACATCAGCTGGCTGGCCCCCGGCGAGCCGGTGCTGGGCTTCGACACCGGGCCGGGCAATACCCTGCTCGACGGCTGGTGCGCCCGGCATACGGGCCGCGCCTACGACGAGGATGGCGCCTGGGCGGCGAGCGCCGCCCCCGATGCCGCCCTGCTCGAGGCGCTGCTGGCCGACCCCTATTTCAGCCGACCGGCGCCCAAGAGCACCGGCCGCGAAACCTTCCATCTCGACTGGCTCGCCGAGCGGGGCCAGGCGGCGGGGCTCGAGACCCTGCCGGCGGCGGTGGTGCAGGCCACCCTGCTCGAGCTCACCGCCCGCTCGATCGCCGAGGCGCTCGCGCCGCTGCGGCCCGACATCGCACTGGTCTGCGGCGGCGGTGTCGCCAACCGCGCCCTGCTCGATCGGCTGCGCGCCCTGCTCGCGCCGGCCCGCTGCGAGTCCACCGGCAGCATCGGCATCGATCCCCAGGCCGTGGAGGCGAGCGCCTTCGCCTGGCTGGCGGCGCGCCGCATCGACCGCCTGCCCGGCAACCTGCCGAGCGCGACCGGCGCCCGCGGTCCGCGCATTCTCGGCGCCCTCTACGATCCTTATCCCTAAGGCGGCTTCGAACTCGGGCGGATGACCGCGTCGGGGCGCCTCGCCGTGCCAGCGTACTGTCTTCGGCGCTCCGTTTCGGCGCGCCAACGCAAACGGGGCGCCATCGCGCCCCGTCGGGTGTGGTTGACTGCCGGATCAGGCCGAGAAGGACGAGCCGCAGCCGCAGGTGGTGGAGGCGTTCGGGTTCTTGATGACGAACTGGGCGCCTTCGAGGTCTTCCTTGTAGTCGATCTCGGCGCCGACCAGGTACTGGTAGCTCATGGCGTCGATCAGCAGCATGACCCCCGCCTTCTCCATGGTGGTGTCGTCATCGTTCACTTCCTCGTCGAAAGTGAAGCCGTACTGGAAGCCGGAACAGCCGCCGCCTTGCACGAACACGCGCAGCTTGAGCTGGTCGTTGCCTTCTTCCTCGATCAGTTGCCTGACTTTCTCGGCGGCGCTGTCGGTAAAGACGAGCGGCGCCGGCATCTCTGCCACAGCGTTCATGGATTGCTCTCCGAATAAGTCCATTCTATCGCGTCCGCGACCATCGCGTATGGTGCCCGCCCCATTGCCGGTGCGTGCTTTCGGGATATCCTTGGCCGGCGCCACCCCGGCCACGAACGGTCGGCCGGACGCCGCCCGGGCCTGGCGCGGCATCGCGATGCACCGATCCACCCCGAATGGACAAGAAAACCGCGTGAGTGACAAGCCCTATCATGGCATCGTCGTGGTCGACCTGACGACCACCATCGCCGGCCCTTATTGCACCCGCCTGCTCGCCGACCTCGGTGCGGACGTCATCAAGGTCGAAGCCCCCGGCGGCGACATGATGCGCACCCGTCCGCCGATGCCCGAAGGCCGCAGCCGCCCCTTCGGACAGCTCAACGCGGGCAAGCGCAGCGTGGTGCTGGACCTGAAGCAGCCCGAAGACGCGCAGGCGCTGCGCGAACTCGTCGCGCGGGCCGACCTGCTGGTCGAGAACTTCCGCCCCGGCGTCATGGCCCGGCTCGGGCTCGACTACCCGCGCCTGGCCGAGGTGAATCCGCGCCTGATCTACTGCGCCATCTCGGGCTATGGCCAGAGCGGCCCCTCGGCGGGGGCGCCTGCCTACGCACCGGTGGTGCACGCCGCCTCGGGCTACGACCTCGCGCATCTCGCCTACCAGGATGGGCGCGAGCGCCCCGACTGGTGCAGCGCGTTCACCGCCGACGTCCTCTCCGGCCTCTATGCGTTCGCCGCCATCGGCCCGGCCCTGCGCCTTCGCGAGAGCACCGGTCGCGGCCAGATGGTCGACGTCTCGATGTTCGAGGCCATGCTGTCGCTGTGCCTGACCGAGGTCCAGCTCGCCCAGTCCGGCGACGAGCTGGTTCGCATGTTCGGCCCCACCAGGACGGCCGACGGCTACGTGATGGCAGCCGTCGCGAGCGAGAAGAGCTTCGTGGCCCTGTGCGAAGCCGCGGGCCGGCCCGAACTCGTGCGGGATCCCCGCTTCGAGCAGTACAGCGAACGGCGGCGCCACTGGAACCAGTTCGTCGACGAGCTGGAGAAATGGTCGACCCAGTTGAGCACGGTCGAATGCATGGCGCTGCTCGACCGGCACGGCGTGCCGGCCTCACCCTACCGCACGGTGGCCGAGGCGCTGCGCGACCCGCAACTCGCGCACCGCGGCTCGCTCGCCACCGTCAGCGACCCCGCCGGCGACTACCAGGTGCTCAATGCGCCGTTCCGGATCTCGGGGGCGGATGTGCAGGTGGGAGCCCATGCCCCCGAACTCGGCGAACATACCCGCGAAGTGCTCGGGAGCCTGGGAAGGCAGCCGCCCAAGCCCGACGGGCGTTGATGGCGTCCAGAGGACCGGCGAAATCCGGCGGGCGCTGATGCAGGCCGACGGGCGTTGACCCGGTGAGAGCTCAGGCGGCGGGTTCGCCGCCCGCGCGCGCCGCCAGCTTCAGGCCGGGCTTGTCGCCCTGCGCTTCGATGTGGAGGATCGCCCCTTCGACGATGGCGCCGTGCTGGACCTCGACCACCGCATAGCGGATATCCCCCGACACCCGCGCCCTGGCCTGCAGTTCGAGGAGCTCGTCGGCCTGGACCGGCCCTTCGACGGTGCCGTCGATCACGACATGGGCGGCGCGGATCTCGCCCTTGACTTTCGCGTTCTCGGAGAGCACCAGCAGGCTCGGCTTGCCGGGCTCGGCCAGGACCCGGCCGATGACTTCGCCATCGATGCGCAGCCCACCCCGGAACCGGAGGTCGCCCTCGATCACCGTGCCGCTGCCGATCAGGCAATCGATCGTGCTTTCCGCCTTGGTCGACTTGCTTCCGAACATCGTGTCGCCTCCGTGAAGCCGCCTACAGCGACAGTAACTGTTGCGCCTGGACGCTCGAGCCCTTGAGCACCCGCAGCTGGACCGACTTCAGGACCGCGCCGGCGGGCAGGACGAATTCCCCTTCGACGCGCCGATAGCGCTCGAAGGAAACCTCCATGCCCGCGTCGGCCGCCCCGGAGGGTTCCTTCGGCACGACCAGCGAAGCGGCCTTCCGATCCACTTCGTAGCGCACCACCAGCTGCAGGTGGCCGCTGAACTCCCGGGCCTTGCGACCGCCGACGAAGAGCATCGCCCGCCAGCGCGTCTGGTTGGGCACCACATCGGGCGCCACCTGCAGGCCGCGAATCTGCATTGGCTCGTTGCCACCCATCGATGGCAGCAGCGATTCGAGGTAGATCAGGTCCGACTTGAGCCGCGCATTCTCGGTCTCGGCTCCGCGAGCCTGGGCGGCGAGCTGACCAGCGGTCGTTTTTTCGATCTGAATGCGACTTTCCGCGGCATCGACCTGCGCCTGCAGCCGGGCCGCCTCGGCGCGGATCGACTCGTTCTCGGTCTCGAGGGCATCGACCCGATACCACAGGCCATCGATGTCGAGCACCGAGGAGACTTCGGGGGCGGGTCGCGAGGCCTGGGCGGCGGGATTCCCCACGTCGGCGATCGGCACCGCCAGGCCGAGCGCTCCGGCCAACCGGGGCCCGAAGAAGCTCATCAGGATCGCCGTGAGCGCGGCGCCGGCCAGGAAGCCGAGCAGCAGGCTCGTCGATCGCCGGCGCTTCGGCGGCTCGCCGCCGAGCATCACCCGCGCCGGCGCCGAGGCAACCGCGGACGTGGTCGGGCGCTTCGATCCGCGCATCCGTCGGCCCTGGCTCAGGCGCGCCAAAGCCGCGTCGGCATCGGGAGGAAAATCGTCACGGCAGGATGGGAATCTGCATCAGGCCTTCGGTCTCGGGGCGGTCGAACAGGATGTTCATGACCTGGACCGCCTGCCCCGAGGCCCCTTTGACGAGATTGTCCTCGACCACGAGCACCGCCAGCAGATCGCTGTCGGGCAGCCGGTGCACCGCCATCCGGACCATGTTCGAAGCCCGCACCGAGCGGGTCTCGGGCGTCGCGCCCGCGGGCATCACGTCGACGAAGGGCTCGTCGGCGTAGCGCCGCTCGTAGAGCGCCTGGAAGTCGACGTCCCGCGCGCCGGGCCGCAGCCGCGCATAGAGCGTCGAGTGGATGCCGCGGATCATCGGTACCAGGTGGGGGACGAAGGACAGCCGCACCGGCCGCTGCGCGATCGCCGACAGGCCCTGGCGGATCTCGGGCCAATGCCGGTGACCCGCGACGCCATAGGCCTTGAAGCTGTCGCCGGCCTCGGCCAGCAGGTTCGCCACCGAAGCCCCCCGCCCCGCCCCCGACACGCCGGACTTGCAGTCGGCGATCAGCGATTCGGGATCGATGAGGTCACCGGTAGCCGGTTCGAGCAGCGGCAGGTAGCCGAGCTGGACCGAGGTCGGGTAGCAGCCGGCCATGCCGATGACCCTGGCCCTGCGGATCGCCTCGCGATTCATCTCGGGCAGCCCGTAGACCGACTGCTCGAGGATGTCCGGGCAGGCATGCGGCATCTTGTACCAGCGCTCGAACTCGGCGGTGTCGCGCAGCCGGAAGTCGGCCGCGAGGTCGATCACCTTCACGCCCGCGGCGAGCAGCGCGCGCGCCTGCGACATCGCGACGCCGTGCGGGGTCGCGAAGAACACCACGTCGCAATCGGCCAGCGGCGCACTGGCCGGATCGGAGAAGGCGATATCCACCCGGCCTCGCAGCGAGGCATACATGTCGGCCACCGGCAGCCCGGTTTCCTTGCGCGAGGTGATCACCCGCAAGTCGGCCGCCGGATGCTGCGCGAGCAGGCGCAGTAACTCGACGCCGGTGTATCCGGTTCCCCCGACGATCCCGACCTTGATCATGATCTGCTCCAGTCAACCCGATGAGACGCCACCGGCGACTACAAGAAAAAAGCCGCCTGCAAAGCAAGGCGGCTTTCTTCGATACCAGAAGGTCCAGCGCGGCGCAGCATGCCAGCCGCGCGAGGCATGTCAGCGCTTGGAGAACTGCTTGCGACGTCGCGCCTTGTGGAAGCCGACCTTCTTGCGCTCGACCTCACGCGCATCCCGCGTGACCAACCCTGCCTTCGACAGCGCCGGCTTGAGGGTGTCGTCGAAATCGATCAGCGCGCGCGTGATGCCGTGGCGAATCGCGCCCGCCTGGCCCGACTGCCCACCGCCATGCACGTTGACCTTGATGTCGAAGGTCCCGCCATGGTCGGTCAGCGCGAGTGGCTGGCGAACGATCATGCGACCGGTTTCGCGCGCGAAGTATTCGTCGACCGGCTTGCCGTTGACGATGATACGGCCGTTGCCGCGCTTGAGGAAGACCCGCGCCACCGACGTCTTGCGCCGGCCGGTGCCGTAGTTGTACTCACCAATCATCGATCAGATCTCCAGCACTTTGGGCTGTTGCGCAGTATGCGGATGCGAGGCTTCGCCGTAGACCTTGAGCTTCTTGATCATCGCGTAGCCGAGCGGACCTTTCGGGAGCATGCCCTTGACGGCCTTCTCGAGGGCGCGCCCCGGATACCGGGCCTGCATCTTCTCGAAGTTGGTCTCGCGAATGCCACCTGGGTAGCCGGTGTGGCGGTAATACACCTTGTCGGTCGCCTTGTTGCCGGTCACGCGCAGGCGTGCGGCGTTGACGACGACGATGTAGTCACCGGTGTCGACGTGCGGCGTGAACTCGGGCTTGTGCTTGCCCCGCAGGCGGTGCGCGAGTTCCGCAGCGAGCCGTCCGAGCACCTTGTCGGAGGCATCGACCACGAACCAGTCGCGGTTCACTTCGTGCGGCTTGGCGGAAAAGGTTTTCATGATGCAGGCTGCTCGGTTCTTTGCTCGGTTTTGCTTTGACCCCGGGGCCAACGCATGCCTGGCGAGGATGCGTGACCGGCGCGCCGCCGCGCAAAAGACCACGCGACCCGCCCGTCCGGGTTCCGTAAAGCCGGCCATTGTAACTGGGAAATCCGGCGGCCGTCAAAGCAAACAAAACGGCCCGGACCGTGGAGGCCCGGGCCGAATCCACCTTTCAAGGAGGGTGGAGGAGACTCGGTTCGGCCGCCCATCGACGACCGTCAGGGCCAGAGTAGCGCTTTTCATGTTGCGCCGCAAGAATATTGTCGCAACGCAACATCAAAGCTGTTGCGAGATTAAATCCCAGCAAAAACAACAGCCCACGGCATGAGACACAGTCTGACCGGCCGAGCCGAGCCAATGGATGTCGCAACGCAACCGGATTTTTCATCGAAACCGACGACGCCCCGACCCGGCGATGGCGGGCGCCGCCGCGAGCCGATATCGCGCACAATTCCGGCGTGGCGCGGGCTACGCGCCAGAACCGGAGAACCGAATGCAATGCAAGGTCCGATGGACCGGCGGGGCCGGCATGAGCTTCCTCGCCGAAACCGGCAGTGGCCATGCGGTGGTGATGGACGGCGCGCCGGAAGGCGGCGGCAACAATCTCGCCCCGCGCCCGATGGAGATGGTCCTGCTGGGCGCAGGCGGGTGCACCGCCTATGACGTCGTCCTGATCCTGCGCAAGAGCGGCCAGGCGATCAGCGGCTGCGAGGTGCGGCTCGAGTCGGAGCGGGCGGAAACCGATCCCAAGGTGTTCACGAGGATCCACCTTCATTTCCTGGTGAGCGGCGCCGGACTCAAGCCGAACCTGGTCGAACACGCGATCCGCCGGTCCCACGAGAAGTACTGCTCGGCGACCGCGATGCTGGCGTCGACCGCCGCGATCACCACCAGCTGGGAAATCCTCGCCGACTAGATATAGCGGGCGACCGAGGTCATGAGCTTCGCGCAGCCCCGCATCAGGCCCGGCACAGGCGGCGGCAGGCGGACTGCGCCGCGCTCGCGCGCAGCCGCGGCATGGGCCATTTCGTCGCGCTTCATCTGGAGGATGATCGCCCGCGACCGGGTATCGGCCGCCGGCAACGCATCGAGGTGACCCGCGAGGTGGGCTTCGACCTGCCTCTCGGTCTCGTCGACGAAACCGAGCAGGGACCGACCCGGTGCCGTGACGCAGCGTCAGGATCTCGGCGAAGTCG
>CAYZBJ010000098.1:0-479 GCA_964476625.1 uncultured Burkholderiaceae bacterium
GCGCCGACCCGGCGCTGGTCGAGGACGTGATCATGGGCTGCGTCGGCCAGGCCGGTGAGCAATCCACCAATATCGCCCGCAATGCGGTGCTCGCTTCGAAGCTGCCGGAGTCGGTGCCGGCGACATCGGTCGATCGCCAGTGCGGCTCGTCGCAGCAGGCGCTGCACTTCGCCGCGCAAGGCGTGATGTCGGGCACCCAGGACATCGTCATCGCCGCCGGCGTCGAGAGCATGACCCGGGTGCCGATGGGGCTGCCGGGCGTCCTGGCGGCCAAGAATGGTTTTGGCACCTACATGAGCCCCGAGATCCAGGCGCGCTATCCGGGGCCGGCGTTCAGCCAGTTCACCGGCGCCGAGATGATGGCGAAGAAGTACGAGCTCGAGAAGGCCGCGCTCGACGCGTTCGCGCTGCGCAGCCACCAGCTGGCGCGCGCGGCGACCGAGGCGGGCGGCGTTGCCGACGAGATCGTCCCGGTCGCG
>CAYZBJ010000098.1:489-12083 GCA_964476625.1 uncultured Burkholderiaceae bacterium
TGGAGCTTCGATCGCGAGAGCCTGGATCGCTACGCACTCGAGAGTCATCGCCGAGCGACGGCTGCCATCCAGGCCGGCGCCTTTGCCGACGAGATCGTCCCGGTCGCGGTCAAGCTGGCCGACGGCACGCCGACCGACGAGATGCACACCATCGACGAGGGCATTCGCTTCGACGCCACGCTCGAGGGCATCGCCGGGGTGAAGCTGATCGCCGAGGGCGGGCGCCTCACGGCGGCGACCGCCAGCCAGATCTGCGACGGCGCCGCCGGCGTGATGGTGGTGAGCGAGCGCGGCCTCAGGCAGCTCGGGGTCGAGCCGCTCGCGCGCATCCACCACATGAGCGTGATGGGCCATGATCCGGTCATCATGCTGGAGGCGCCGATCCCGGCCACCGAGCGCGCACTCGCCCGCGCCGGCATGAAGATTGGCGACATCGACCTCTTCGAGGTCAACGAGGCGTTCGCCTCGGTGCCGCTCGCCTGGGTGAAGAGCCTGGGCGCCGATGCCGGCCGGCTCAATGTCAACGGTGGCGCGATCGCCCTCGGCCATCCCCTGGGCGGCTCGGGCGCCAAGCTGATGACCACCCTGGTGCATGCCTTGCGCAAGCGCGGCAAGCGCTACGGCCTGCAGACCATGTGCGAAGGCGGCGGTATGGCCAACGTCACCATCGTCGAACGGCTTTAGTGCCGACGTGCCCCGCGCGCCGAGCGCGGGGCACCCATTCAAAGGGGGCCCGCATGGCCAATGTCGTTCCGATGCCCGACCCGGCGATGGCCGAGGTCCACGGTACCCGCGATCGTTTCCCGGTGCGGCGCGTCTACTGCGTCGGCCGCAACTATGCGGCCCACGCCCGCGAGATGGGCTTCGACCCGGATCGCGATCCGCCGTTCTTCTTCTGCAAGCCGGCCGACGCGGTGGTCTCGGTGCCCGAGGGCAGCGTCGCCTCGATTCCGTACCCCCCGAAGACCGGCAACTACCACCACGAGGTCGAGCTCGTCGTCGCGATCGGCCGGGAGGGCGCCAACATCCCGGTGGAAGCGGCGGCCGACCATGTCTGGGGCTATGCGGTCGGACTCGACATGACCCGGCGTGACCTCCAGTTCGCCATGCGCGACAAGGGGCGCCCCTGGGAGCTCGGCAAGGCCTTCGACGCGTCGGCGCCGATGGGCCCGCTGGTCGCTGCGAGCGAAGTGGCCGGTATCGCCGAGGCCGCGATCTGGCTCGACGTCGATGGCGAGCGCCGCCAGGCCAGCTCGATCGCGCACCTGATCTGGTCGATCCCGGAAACCATCGCCTACCTCTCGGAATACTTCCAGCTGATGCCCGGCGACCTGATCTTCACCGGTACGCCCGAAGGCGTCGGGGCGGTCGAGGCGGGGGCGATGCTGCATGCGCATGTCGACGGGCTGCCCGACCTGAAGATCCAGATAGTGTGAGTCGGCACGTGAACGAGTTCATGCAGGCGCCGACCGACCGGCCGCACTTTCGCCATTGGCCAGCCCGGGTGCCGCATGGCATTCCGCCGGCGCAGACCACGCTCTGGGACAACCTCGCGATCACCGCGCGGCGCTACCCCGATCGCGATGCCTATGTCTTCCTCGGCGCGCGCATCACCTGGGCGGGCCTGCGCGACAGGGCCGAGGCGCTGGCCGGCTGGCTGGTGGAGGCCGCCGGCGTCGCGCCGGGCGACCGGGTCCTGTTGTGCCTGCAGAATTCGCCCCAATACGCGATCGCCTTCTACGCGATCCTGCGCGCCCGTGCGGTGGTGGTGCCGGTCAACCCCATGACGCGGGCCGACGAGCTGCCGCACTACATCGAGGATCCGCAGGCGCGGGTCGCGATCGTGGCCGCCGACCTGCTCCCCGAGTTCGAGCGGGCCCAGGAGGGCCTGCCTGTCGACGCCCGGCTGGCGACGGTGCTGGTCGTCCGCTATCTCGACCACGCCGACACCGTTTCGTTGCCGCCCGACGAGCAGCCGCCGGCGGCGTGGCGCGCCTGGCTCGACGCCGACCCCGTCCTGCCCGGCTGGGCGAAGCGCTGGAGCGACGCGCTCGCCGCCGGCCGCCAGCCGCCGGCTTACGCGGCCGAGCCCGACGAGCTGGTGGCGCTCTGCTACACCTCGGGCACGACCGGCAAGCCCAAGGGCTGCATGCATTCGCATCGCACCGTCGGTCACAACGTCATCGCCAGCCCGCTGTGGGCCAATGCGAGCGTGGCCGACGTCACGCTCGGCGTGGTGCCGATGTTCCACATCACCGGCATGGTGTTCGGCCTGCATGTGCCCGCCTACCTCGGCAGCACGGTCGTGCTGATGCCGCGCTGGGATCGCGAACTCGCCGGCCTGCTCATCTCGCGGCACCGGGTCACCGCCTGGACCAACATCCCGACCATGATCATCGACCTGCTGGCGAGCCCGAACTTCGCGAGCTTCGATCTCTCCAGCCTGCGCTCGATCAGCGGCGGCGGGGCGGCGATGCCGGCGGCGATCGCCGAGCGCCTCAAGGCGCAATACGGCCTCGACTACGCCGAAGGCTACGGCCTCACCGAAACGGCCGCTCCCTCGCATTCCAATCCGCCGGACGCGGCCCGCCTGCAGTGCCTCGGCATTCCGTATATCGGCGTCGACGCCCGGGTGATCGATCCCGAGACCCTGGTCGAGGTTCCGGTCGGCGAGCAGGGCGAGATCATCGTGCGTGGCCCGCAGGTCTTCGTCGGCTACTGGCGTCGGCCGGCCGAGACCGAGGCGGCCTTCGTCGAGTTCGAGGGGCGGCGCTACCTGCGCACCGGCGATCTCGGCCGGGTCGACGAGGACGGCTACTTCTACATCACCGATCGTCTCAAGCGGATGATCAACGCCTCCGGCTTCAAGGTCTGGCCCGCCGAAGTCGAGGCGATGTTCTACAAGCATCCCGACGTCCAGGAAGCCTGCATCATCGCGACCCGCGACGCCTACCGCGGCGAGTCGGTCAAGCTCGTCGTGGTATTGCGCCCGCAGGCCGTCGGGCGGGTCGATGCCGATGCCCTGATCGCCTGGGCCCGCGAACACATGGCGGCCTACAAGGTGCCGCGCGAAGTCGGCTTCGTCGATGCCTTGCCCAAGTCCGGCTCGGGCAAGGTGCTCTGGCGCGTCCTGCAGGCGCAGGAGCAGCAACAGGAACAGGGCAGGCGATAGCGCCGTTCAGGCTGGAGCGCCGCCCGCCAGCGGAGCGAGGCAGTCCCAGCGGGCCAGCATCGCGTCGACGTCCGCGCGTGCGGGCGATGCGGCATGACGCTCGCGCAGGCGGGCCAGCGAGCGGGCGTGGTACTTCTGGGGCGCCTGGGTCCACGGCCCGTCGGCAAGCGCGACGCTGAACTCGTCCTGGCCGGCGGCGATCGCCGCCGCATTGGCGACCGACCAGGGCAGGAAGCGGGCGGCGACCTCGGCGCGCAGCAGCGGCCCGAGGGTCGGCTCGAGGCTCGCCCAGTCGTCGAACGGTCCTTCGGCGCGCGGCCATTCCATCCGGGCGATCCAGTCGAGCAGCCCGGGCGTGCGGTTCGCGACGATGCCGTAGCCGGTGGGGTCGGTGAACGCGCTGCGCACCTGCGCCCAGATCGCGAAATCGGCGAACGCGGGGCGTGCCCCGAACAGGTAGGGGCGCGTCGCCAGGTGGGTCTCGAGCAGGCGCAACGCGTCCGCGAACGAGGCCTCGATGATCGGCGCGGTGCCCGGGTTCGAGCCGACGAAGCCGACCCGCCCGGTCATGCGTTCGCGGACCTGGGCGGCGATCGCCAGGTGGCGCGCTTCGTCGGCATCGGGCTCGATGGTCCGCGCGATCCGGCTCGCGCCGGCGAGCTGGTCGGCCTCGCGGGCCCAGCGCAGGTGGAACATCCACTTGTTGCCCCATTCGTCGCCGTACTCCTCGAGGAGCGCCGAGGCGAAGGCCGCGACCGGATCGTCGGGATGGATCGACGGCGAAGGGTGGCGTGCCTCGACGGCTTCGATGATCGGCGTGCTGTCCTGCAAGGCGACGCCCTGCGGATCGACCACGAGCGGGATGAGCGGCAGCTTCGCCAGCGCACTGAATTCCGCCATGCGCTCGCCGCTGCGAACGATCCAGCGGTGCGCGAGGCCCTTGTAGCGGAAGTAGCCCCGCACCTTGACCGAATACGGCGACATTTCGGCGCCGTAGATGCGCCATGGTTCGCTCATGAAACCCTCGGGGCAAGCCGCTGCAGGTCGGTGACCGTGAGCCACAGGCCGCCATCGGCGATGACGGCCGCGCCGAGGCGCTCGGCGCAGCGCATCGGCCCGCCGGTGCAGGCCTCGAGGTCGTCGCGCCAGCGCAGGATGTCGAGGGTGTGGTGATGCAGTCCGTACTCGATCGTGAAGCCGATCGCGCCGTGGACCTGATGGCAGTTCTCGTGGGTCGAGCGGATCGCGTCGGAGACCACCACCGTGGCGGCGTCGATCGCGGCGCTGCTGCGATCGGAGTCGATGCCTTCCTCGATCACGCAGGCCAGCGCGAAATTGGTCGCGCTGGCCGCCGCCGCGATCAGCTCGGCGGTGACCGCGAGCGAATGCTGGATGGCCTGGAAGCGGGCCAGCGCCTGGCCGAACTGCTTGCGGTCGCCGACGTAGCGGATGCTCATGTCGAGGGCCGCCTGCATCGCGCCGCCAGCCTGGATGCAGCGCGACAGGGCCATGGCCCGACGCCGGCGTCCGTCGGTCGCGTTGGCCGAAGCCGCGTCGTCGGGTTCGCCTCCGAGCGCGTTGGCGAGCAGCTCGTCGGCCATGTCGACCGGGGCGCCGTGGCGCGCCTGCGCCCGCAGGATCGCCGCGGCGGCCGGCCAGTCGTCGCCAGCATCGAGGCTGCCGAGCGCTTCGCAGAAGCCGGCTTCGCCGACCGCATCGCGCAGGGATTCATCGGGCTCGCCGCGATCGGCGGCCAGCCGCGCCTGCGGCCCGAGTTTGCCGAACAGGCGGTTGGCCGCATCGTCGACCATCGGGTCGTACAGGGTCAGCGGGCTCGTCGGAGTGGTCGTGTTCATGGTCTCGTCTCCATCAGCGCAGGCCGAGCCCGCGCGCCACCAGTCCGCGGAGGATTTCGCGGGTACCGCCGCGCAGCATCCAGGACGGCGAATAGATCGTGCACTCGGCGAGCGCCTCGTCGAACTCGGTGTCGATCGCGGGCAGGACCGGTTGCAGGTTGCGGGCGACCTCGATCAGCTCGCGTTCGTAGGCGTTGCCGAGGTCCTTGATCAGCGCCGCCTCGAGGTTGGGCGTCTCGCCGTTGGCGAGCATGGCCGCAACCGCCAGCGACATCCCGCGCAGGGCGCACAGGCGCGCCGCGAGCCGGCCGATCGCCTCGAGCACCCGCGGCTCGGGCGTCCTGCCGGCGGCGGCGACGAGGGCTTCGGCCAGCCGGATGCTGCTCAGGTAGCGCTCGGGACCGCTGCGCTCGTAGGCGAGTTCGCTGGTCACCTGCGTCCAGCCATTGCCGGGCGCGCCCACGATCGCCTCGTCGGGAACGAAGGCTTCGTCGAAGGTCAGCTCGTTGAACTCATGGGTGCCGGCCATGTTGATGATCGGCCGGATGGTGAGGCCCTGGGTGTTCTTCAGGTCGACGACGAACTGGGTGAGGCCGGCATGGCGGGATTCCTCGCGTTCGCCGGTGCGCACCAGGGTGATCGCGTAGTGGTTGCGGTGCGCGAAAGTGGTCCAGACCTTGCGGCCGGTGACGAGCCAGCCGCCGTCGACCTTCACGCCGCGGGTACGCACCGAGGCGAGGTCCGAGCCCGAGTCCGGCTCGCTCATCCCGATCGAGAAGAAGCTCTCGCCGGCGGCGATGCCCGGCAGGTACTTGCGACGCTGCTCCTCGGTGCCGAAGCGCAGCAGCAGGGGGCCGCTCTGGCGGTCGGCGATCCAGTGCGCCGCCACCGGCGCATTGGCCGCGAGGAGCTCCTCGGTGACGACCAGCCGCTCGAGCATGCTGCGTTCGCTGCCGCCATAGGCCTTCGGCCAGGTCATCCCGATCCAGCCGCGCTCGCCGAGGCGGCGCGAGAAGTCCGGATCGTAGTGGATGGCGAAATCGCCCTGGCGTCGCCAGCGGCCGTCGGCCCTCTCCCGGGCGATGAACTCGCGAACTTCCGCGCGCAGTTCCTCGGAGCCGGCGAAGGGCCGGAAATACGGAAAATTGAAACTCATGCGGGCTGTCTCCTGCCTGTCGTGGTGCCCCGGAACGGCCGACCGGTCGGGTGTCTGCGCATTCTAAGCGCTCCGCCGCTGCCCGCGGGCGGCCTGCTGGCCGATCGCCATGCCGGCGCCGGCATGGCGGGAGTGCGAATTGCTGATGATTGTCAAGATGCGATGCCGTGCCGATCGCACAATGACGATGACCCAAGAGGCAGGATCATCAAGCGACCCAGGAGGATGCCATGTTCAAACGAATTCTCGTTCCCACCGACGGCTCGGAGCTGTCCGGCAAGGCCGTGACCGGAGCCATCGCGCTGGCCAGGCTGCACGGCGCCAGCGTGGTCGCCATGAATGTCCAGCCGCCGTTCCGGGTACCGCCGATCGCGGAGATGCCCTCGGCGCAGTTCTTCTCGGAAGACAAGTACGAGGAGACGATCCGCGCCTATGCCGCCGAGATCCTCGCCGCGGTGGAGACGGAGGCGAAGGCGGCCGGCGTCGCTTGCGAAACTGCCACGGCGGTCTATGACCAGCCCTACCAGGCGATCATCGACATGGCCGAGCGCAAGAACTGCGACCTGATCTTCATGGCCTCGCATGGCCGGCGCGGCGTTGCCGGCCTGCTGCTGGGCAGCGAGACCCAGAAGGTGCTGACCCACTGCAAGGTGCCGGTCCTCGTCTACCGGTAGTCCGGCTGCGCCTTCGGGCGCATGGCGGCGTTGGAGCGCCTTGCCGTACAACCGTACTTGCGCCCGAATCCGCAGCCGTGCGACGGCGGAGTTCTCTCGGATCAGGGGGCGAGGCGGTCGCGTTGCCAGGAGCCGGCTTCCTCGAGGCGATAGCGGATCCGGTCGTGCAGCCGCGACGCGCGGCCCTGCCAGAACTCGAAACGGTCCGGCACCAGGCGGTAGCCGCCCCAGTGCGGCGGCCGTGGCGGGCTCAGGCCGAACTTCAGGCCGAACTCGGCGGCGCGGGTGACCAGCACCGCCCGCGAAGGGATCGGCTCGCTCTGCTCGGATGCCCAGGCGCCGATCCGCGCGGTCAGCGGCCGGCTCGCGTAATAGGCATCGGCGGCTTCGGGTTCGGACTGCTCGACCCTGCCTTCGATGCGCAGTACGCGCTCGAGCGCGACCCAGTGGAACTGCAGGGCGGCATGCGGGTTGCCGGCGATCTCGCGCCCCTTGCGGCTGAGGTAGTTGGTGTACCAGACCAGCCCCCGCTCGTCGGCATCCTTGAGCAGCACCACCCGGGTCGAGGGCCTGCCGTCGGCGCCGACGGTGGCCAGGGTCATGGCTGTCGGTTCCGGCACCCGGTCGCGCTGGGCGATCGCCTCGTCGAGCCAGCGGCGAAACAGTGGCCAGGGCGATTCGCCCAGCTCGGCTTCCTCGAGCGAGCCGGCTTCGTATTCCTTGCGCATCTTCGACAGGTCGGCGCTCATGGGGTGCTCAACGGTAGGGCTTGTGGACCTCGCAGCCTGCCGATCCCGCGCAGGCCTGCATCATGCGATCGACCGCCGCGCGGACCGCCTGGTCGAGCGCGCGGCGCTCGTCGGCCTCGGTCAGGCCGGGCCGGTCGATGGGGACGCTCGCCGAGTAGCGCTTGAGCGGCAGCAGGGTCAGCTCGGCGCCCTGGTGCACCACCCGCTCGGTCACCCCGGCCACCGCATAGGCGGCGGCCCGGTCGTCGGCGTATCGGTGCACACTGCCGAAGACCACCAGTCGGTGGTTCGCCGCCGGGACCGCGCGCGCGAACTTCGGGCTGAGCGCGTCGCCGATGGCGCGGCGACAGTCGGTCGGCGCGAAGCAGTCGATGACCATGGGCTGGGCGAGCGCGGCGGGTGCGGCGAGGAAGCCGGCCAGCCACGCGATGGCGATCGCAACGAGGCGCATCGGTCGGTTCCTTCGAATCCGGGTTTGGCCAGAGGCTAGTCTAGCGCGATCGCGTTCGAACCCGTGTCAGGCGAGCTTCGAATAGGTGCCGGCGGCGGGCGCTTGTTGCAGGTAGCGGTCGAACTGCATCGCCACCGCGCGCACCAGCAGGCGGCCGCGCGGCAGGATCTCGATGCCGTCGGGCCCGATCCGGATCGCGCCGGCCCGGTCCATCGGGGCGAGCCGCTCGAGCGCATCGTCGAGGTAGCCGGCCGGCATGCGATGGCGCCGCTCGAGGGCGCGCACGTCGAGGCGGAAGTCGCACATCAGCGACTGGATCGCATCGCGCCGGATGCGGTCGTCGGCATCGAGCCGAATGCCTCGCACCGTCGGCAACTCGCCTTCGGCGAGCTGCGCGTAGTAGGCGGGCAGGCCCTTGTTGTTCTGGGCGTAGACATCGCCCACCGACGCGATCGCCGAGACGCCGAAGGCGAGCAGGTCGCCGGCGTCGTGCGCGGCATAGCCCTGGAAGTTGCGATGCAGCCGGCCCTCGCGCTGGGCGATGGCGAGTTCGTCGTCGTGGCGGGCGAAATGGTCGAGCCCGAGGTAGACGTAGCCGGCGCCGCGAAAGCGCGCCACCGCGAGCGCGAACAGTTCGGCGCGGGTCGCGGCGTCGGGCAGGTCGTCCTCGTGGATGCGGCGTTGCGGCTTGAAGAGCTGCGGCAGGTGGGCGTAGTGATAGAGCGCGACGCGGTCGGGGGCGGCCGCGAGCACCCGTTCGAGGGTCCGCTCGAAGCCGTCGACGCGCTGCTTGGGCAGGCCGTAGATGAGGTCGACGTTCATCGACCGGAAGCCGTGTTCGCGCACCGCCTGCATCAGCGCGAGCGTTTCCTCGTAGGGCTGGACCCGGTTGACCGCGCGCTGCACTTCCTCGTCGAAATCCTGGATGCCGAGGCTGACCCGGTTGAAGCCGATATCGCGCAGCAGGCGCAGGCGTTGCGGGTCGACGGTGCGTGGATCGACCTCGATCGAATACTCGCCGCTGGCCGTCCGTTCGAACTGGCGATCGATGTATCCGAACAGGCGCGCCAGCTCCTCGTCGAGCATGAAGGTCGGCGTGCCGCCGCCGAAGTGCAGGTGGGAGATGCGCTGGCGCGAGTCGAGCAGCCCGCCGACGATCCGCAACTCGGTGTCGAGCGCGGCGAGGTATTGCGCCGACGACTCCTGGTGGCGCGAACCGATCTTGTTGCAGGCGCAGTAGTAGCAGATGCGCCGGCAGAAGGGGATGTGGAAGTACAGTCCGAGCGGGCTGTCCGGGCGCTCGGCGCGCCCGGCGATCGCGTCGCGATAGTCGGCCGGCCCGAAGTCGGCGCGGAAGCGGTCCGCGCTCGGATACGAGGTGTAGCGTGGCGCCCGGCCGCCGAAGCGTTCGATCAGGGCCGGATCGATCTCGATCGTCCCTGCGTCGAAGCAGGTGTTGGCCGACTCTTCGGCGCCGGTCGTCGCGGTCCCGTCGCCGGCCGGCGTTGCCGGGGCCCCGGTCGTCGCCGCGAGTGCTTCGGGGTGGCGGGCTGCATGGGATACTTCGTGGCTCATGGCGTCGGAATCCGCAAGTCGTCTACGCGGCTCGGCGCACGGACGGGGTGATTCCCGCGGACGGACGCCTCGGTTCAGGTTCGTTCACGGGTTTACTGTAGCCAGGACCGGAGCCACGGATGTTGAGCGGTATCAAGCCCGGTCGCCGGGCAGCGGGCTTCGGCCTGTCGGGCTCGCGCCTTGCCTTCGTGCTGGCGGCGGCCATGGCCTTGCCGGCGGCCCTTGCCGCGGGGCCCGCCGCCGACGCAACGCCGGCGAAGCGGCCCGTCGAGGCGTCGACGCCGGCCAAGCGGCTCGCCGGCGAGCCATCCGCTTCGGGTGCGCCGCCGTCGGTCCTCGCGATGCTGCACCGGGCGGGCGTAAGCGAGGACGAGATCGGCCTGCTTGCGGTGCCGGTCGATGGCGGCAAGCCGCTGGCGCGCTGGAACGAGGACCGGGCCTTCAACCCGGCCTCCACCATGAAGCTGCTCACCACCTACGCGGCCCTCGGGATGCTCGGGCAGGACTATCGCTGGCGTACCGGCGTGTACCTCACCGGCCTGCTCGACGGCGACCGGCTCGGCGGTGACCTGGTCCTGCGCGGCGGCGGCGATCCCAAGCTCGTGATCGAGGACATGCTCGCCCTGGTGGCGCGGATGCGCGCCGCCGGCCTGCGGCGCATCGACGGCGACCTGGTGATCGACGATTCCCTCTACGAACTCGATGCCGTTGCGCCCGAATCGATCGACGGCGAACTCACCCGGCCCTACAACGTCACGCCGTACCCGGCGATGATGAACTTCAAGTCGACCCGCTTCGTGTTCACGCCCAGGGGCAAGCGGCTGTCGATCGAACTCGATCCGCCGCTGGCCGACGTGAAGATCATCAACAAGGTCACGCTGGTGCCGGGGCGGTGCCGGCACGGCATCGGCAGCCTGCGGATCGCCGACCGGAGCGACGAGCGCGATGCGCTCGTCGAGGTGTCCGGCCGCTATTCGACGGGTTGCGGCAGCCAGGGGATGTTCGCCTCGGTGCTGAGCCATCGCCAGTTCATTCACGGCTTCTTCAAGGCCGCCTGGCTGCAGTCGGGTGGCGAATGGAACGGCCTGACCCGCGTCGAGACGGGCGCGGCCAAAGGCAAGCCTTGGTTAGTCTGGGAGTCGCCGCGTACCCTCGCCGAGGTCGCGGTCGACGTCAACAAGACCAGCAACAACGTCATGACCCGCCAGTTGCTGCTGCAGGTCGCGGCCGACGTCATGAAGGTGCCGGCGACCATCGGCCACGCCCGCATGGCCGTGCTCGGCTGGCTGGAGCAGCGTGGCCTCGATTTCCCCGAACTGGTCCTCGACAACGGCTCGGGGCTCTCGCGCAGCGAGCGCATGAGCGCGGCCGCGCAGGTGCGCTTGCTGCGCGACGCGGCCAGCAGTCCGTATGCCGACCTCTTTCGCGCCTCGCTGCCGATCATCGGGGTCGACGGCACCATGCGCTATCGGCTGCGTGACCACCCGGTGAGCGGCCATGGCTGGATCAAGACCGGCAGCCTCGACGAGGTGCGCGCCATCGCCGGCTACGTGGACGCGGCATCTGGGCGCCGCTATGCGGTGTCGATGCTGGTCAACAGCGCCCATGCGGAGGCTTCGCGCGCGGCGCAGGACGAGTTCCTGCGCTATGTCTACCTGCACGGCTAGGCGCGGGCAGGCGCGTCGTGCCCGCCTCGCGCGCGCAGGTCAGCGGCGCGACACCCGAGGCACTTGTTCGGCGTCGCCCGAAGGCCGCAAGCGGCGGCGCAGCCACTGTTCGAAGTCGTCGACGTAGGTGAATACGGCCGGCACCACCAGCAGGCTCAGCACGGTGGACGTGATGAGCCCGCCGATCACCGCCACGGCCATGGGCGAGCGGAAGCTCATGTCCGCGTCGCCCAGCGCCAGGGCGATGGGCGTCATGCCCGCGCCCATGGCCAGCGTGGTCATGATGATGGGGCG
>CAYZBJ010000099.1:0-11458 GCA_964476625.1 uncultured Burkholderiaceae bacterium
TGCTTGGCCAGTTCGAGCTTGGCGATGGCGTTGCGGTGGACCTCGTCGGGGCCGTCGGCCAGGCGCAGGGTGCGCTGGTGGGCGTACATGCTCGCGACCGGGAAGTCGCCCGAGACCCCGCCCCCGCCATGGGCCTGGATCGCCCAGTCGGTGATCTGGCAGGCCATGTTCGGGGCGATCACCTTGATCATGGCGATCTCGGCGCGGGCAATCTTGTTGCCCACCGTGTCCATCATGTAGGCGGCCTTGAGCGTCATCAGCCGGGCCTGGTCGATCATGCAGCGCGCCTCGGCGATGCGCTCGCGCCAGACCGACTGCTCGGAGATGCGCTTGCCGAAGGCCACCCGCGAGTTGATCCGCCGGCACAGGTACTCGAGCGCACGCTCGGCCACCCCGATCGAGCGCATGCAGTGGTGGATGCGCCCCGGTCCGAGCCGGCCCTGGGCGATCTCGAAGCCGCGGCCCTCGCCCAGCAGGATGTTGCCCACGGGAACGCGCACGTCCTTGAAGTCGACCTCGGCGTGCCCGTGGGGCGCATCGTCGTAGCCGAACACGGACAGCGCCCGCATCACCGTGATCCCGGCGGTGTCGGCCGGCACCACGATCATCGACTGCTGCTGGTGGCGGTTGGCCTCGGTGTCGGTCTTGCCCATGAAGATGAAGACCTTGCAGCGCGGGTCATTGGCCCCCGAGGTCCACCACTTGCGCCCGTTGATGACGTAGTGGTCGCCGTCGCGCTCGATGCGCGAGCTGATGTTGGTGGCGTCGGCCGAGGCCACCGCCGGCTCGGTCATCGCGAAGGCCGAGCGGATCTCGCCGGCGAGCAGCGGATCGAGCCAGGCGCGCTTGATCTCCTCGCTGGCGTAGCGCTCGAGCGTTTCCATGTTGCCGGTGTCGGGCGCGGCGCAGTTGAAGACCTCGGAAGCCCAGTGCACCCGGCCCATGATCTCGCACAGCGGGGCGTACTCGAGGTTGGACAGCCCCTCGGGCACCCGGTCGCTCTTGGGCAGGAACAGGTTCCACAGCCCGGCCTTGCGCGCGATCGGCTTGAGCTCCTCGATCACCTTCGTGGGCACGAACGCGTCGCCCGCGCGCCGGTTGGCGGCAATCTCGTCGTGGTAGCGCTGCTCGTTCGGGTAGATATGCTCGTCCATGAACGCCAGCAGCTGCGCCTGCATCTGCTTGACGCGCGGCGAATATTCGAAATCCATGCGGAACTCCGGTTCGGTGGGAAGGATTGGCCGATAGTCTCGGCGATCCCGACAGCGGCCACAATCGCAGGCTTCGGCACCCCGGTTGCATAAAACGCAATCGGGCCGTCACGGGCCGGTCACCCGCCCTGCGACCGCATCGGTCGCCACCTCCCCACCGCTGCTTTCCGGTCGCCGTTTCCCCCGGCTCAGGTCCCGGGGTCGTGCGCCTTGACGAGTTTCAGCACCTCGCGAAACGCCGGATGCTCGCAACCGCGCAGCCACTCGAAGACGACCATCTCCTCGGTGACCAGGGTGGCGCCGGCCGCTTGCAGCCGTCGCATCGCGGCCTCGCGGTCGGCCGGGCGCCGCGAGCCGCAGGCGGTCTCGACCACTCGGACCCGATGGCCGGCATCGAGCAGGCCCAGCGCCGTCTGCAGCAGGCAGACATGCGCTTCGCAGCCGGCAAGGACGACGCCAGCCGGTTCGCCGGCGGGGCGGCCTTCGGCGAGCAACGCCAGCAGGCCGTCGGCGCAGGCATCGAAATGCATCTTGCCCATCGTCACGTCGCAGCGCTGGCGGACGTCGTCGACATTGGGCCCGAGGCCGGCGGGATTCTGCTCGGTCCCGATGATGCGCACGCCGAGCGCGCGCGCCGCATCGGCCAGCAGGACCGCCGCGGCCACCGCTGCCGCGCCCCGGTGGATCGCGGGCAGCAACCGGGCCTGGTAGTCGACCAGGACGAGGACATCGTGTTCGGCGTCCATCTTCGGCATGGTGGTTCCCCTGCTGGTTCCTTCGCGAACCCCTATCGCCCGGCCGCCCCGGCGCGCTCGACGAGGGCGTCGAGGTAGGCGTCGAACAAGGCCTGCGGGTCCTGCCCGAACATGCGGATACGGCCAGTATGGCGCAGCAGCAGCAGGCCGGCGATGTGGGCGAACAGGGCGGTGGTCTCGGCGAGCGCCGCGCCTGCCGGCATGCCCAGAGCCCGCAGCGCGTCGCGCGCCGGTTGCAGGGCGTCGCGCAGGCGCGCGTTGAGGGCTTCGTCGAGCGCCGGGGTCAGGCCCCGGGGCTTCATGCCCTGGAAGAGATAGAAGCCGAGGTCGAGGTCGCGCGGGTTGTCCCGGTAGAAGCCGAAGAAGGCACCGGCGCTGGCCCGCAGGCTGTCGGCGGCCGAACTCGCGCCGGCCGTGGCGGCGCCGACGCCGGCGTTGAGGCGCTCGAGCGATTCGCCGAGCAGGGCGCCGTAGATGTCTTCCTTGCCGGGGAAGTAGCTGTAGATGGCTCCCGGGGTGTAGCCGGCGCGCCGGGCGATCTCGCGCATGCTGGCGCCCTCGAGGCCGAGCGCCATGAATGCTTCGCGGGCGGCCGCCAGCACATGGGCCCGGCGGACTTCGTGCATCGCCTGCAGGCGGGCGATGCGCCGATCGGGCGGAGCGGCGAGCGAGTCGGCGGGATCGGTCGGATCGGTGTGGGTCATGTGAAATTATAAACATATCGACGATTAATTGAACGTCGTTTAGAGTTGCTGAAACTCAAGGAGACACCGCCATGAATGCTCCCGGTTCCCCTGGTTCCGCGATCGAACCCCTGCGCGCTTCGGTCCCGCTCATGAGCGCGGCGGACTACCGCGAGTCGCTGCGGCGGCTCGAGCCGGTCATCTATATCGACGGACGGCGCATCGAATCGGTCGCCGACGAGCCGGCCCTGCGGCCAGGCGTGCAGGCCCTCGGCGCCTCGTACGACTTCGCGCGCGATCCGGCGCTGGCGCCGCTGATGCTCGCCCGCGCGGGCGACCGGGTCGTGCCGCGCATGCTTCACATCAACGAATCGGGCGGCGACCTGCTCGACAAGCTCGAAGCGGTGCGGCTGCTGTGCCAGGAAACCGGCTGTGCCCAGCGCTACCTGACCCATGACGCCCTGAACGCGATCGGCCAGGTGGCGGCGCGCATCGACGACGCCCGCGGCAGCACCGAGCACCGGGCGCGCTTTGCCGACTACCTCGCCCATGTGCAGGAGCACGACCTTGCCGTCGGCGTCGCCATGACCGACGCCAAGGGCGATCGCTCGCGCAAACCGCACCAGCAGGCCAACCCCGACACCTACGTCCACATCGTCGAGCGCAATGCCCGCGGCGTGGTGATCTCCGGCACCAAGGCGATCGTCACCGGCGCGCCCTACATGCACGAACTCCTCGTCATGCCCTGTCGCAACATGGGCCCCGAGGACGCCGACTTCGCGATCTGTTGCGCGGTGCCGGTCGACGCCGCCGGCATCACCATCGTGGCGCGGCCCGCCGGCCGCCCCGGCGAGAAGCCCGAGCATGGCGCGCCGCTGTTCTCGCGTCGCTATGGGCAATCGGTCGGGGTGGTGATCTTCGACAAGGTGCTGGTTCCCTGGGAGCGGGTCTTCTACGCCGGCGAGTGGGAGCACTCGGGGTCCATGACCTATGCCTACGCGACGCATCATCGCCACAGCTGCATCGCCGCGCGGGCCGGCTTCGGCGACCTGCTGATCGGCGCGGGTGCCCTGATGTGCGAGGCCAACGGCTTCGACCCCGAAACGAAGTCCAGCCTGCGCGAGCCGATGGTCGAGCTGATCAAGATCACCGAGGGCTTCTTCGCCTGCGGGGTCGCCGCCAGCGTCTACGGAGCGGCCGACCCGTACAGCGGCGGCTTCATGCCCGAACCGGTGTTCGCCAACATCGGCAAGCTGCTGCTCGCCACCCAGATCTACGACATGCATCGCCTCGCCCACGAGGTCTCGGGCGGGCTGGTGGTGGCGCTGCCGGGGCCCGACGAAGACCACAACCCGGCGACCGCCGCGCAGCTCGCCGAGGTCCTGCGCGCCAACCCGGCGGTGCCCGCCGACAAGCGCATCGAGGTGGCGCGCTTCATCGAGGACCTGACCGCGTCCTACCAGGGCGGCTGGTACTCGGTCATCAGCCTGCATGGCGGCGGATCGCCCGCCGCGATGAAGCAGGAGATCTACCGCAATTACCCGATCGGCAACAAGGTCGCCCTCGTCGAACGCCTGCTCGATCGCGGCGTGCTCGCCTCGAGCGAGGATCGCCCGATCACCCGCAACCGGCAGCCGGGGCGTTGCTGCGACCGCGGCTGCAGCGCGCCGGGGCAGGCGGTCATGGTGCCGTTGCCGACGACGGGCGAGCACTGACGGCGCGCGCCGTCGACTTTCGTCGCACGAAGTGCACGAAATGCGAAATGGGGTCAGACCCCATTTCCAGACTCCATTTCCAGGATATCAAATGGGGTCAGACCCCATTTCGTCGCCGCCGACGCGCTCGTCCAGGATCCAGCGCCAGAACGCCCGCACCGGCGGCTCGTGCATCATCGCCGGCAGCGCCGCCACGTAGTGGCCGCCGGCCAGTCGCACCGTGCGCTCGTGCAGCGATACCAGGCGGCCGTTCTTCAGGAAGGGATCGACCAGCGGACTGATGCCGATCGCGATGCCCAGGCCGCGCGCGGCCGCCTCGTACATCACCTGGCCGCTGTCGAAGTAGAGCCGCTCGCCGCCGGCGAGTTCGGTCGCGCCGGTGGCGTCGAGCCAGTAGCGCCAGAGATCGGGGGGATAGAACATCTCCAGCTGGCGGGCGCGCCCGAGGCTGGTCATCGACTCGCCGGCGAGCGCCGGCGCGCCGACCACCATGGCGTCGGTGTCGAGCAGGCGGCGGCTGCGCATCCCCGGCCACTGGCCGTCGCCGAAGAGGATCGCGATGTCGGCCGCGCCGCCGGCGAGGTCGAGGTTGCCCGCGCGGGTATGCAGGGTGATCTCGATGTCGGGCCAGGCGTCGTGGAAGCCTTGCAGCCGCGGCAGCAGCCAGCCGATCGCGAAGGACTGCGAAACCCCGACGCGCAGCGGCCGTCGCCCGGGCGACGGCGCCATCCAGTCGGTGGCGGCGCGGATCGCCGCATAGCCGGGTTCGAGCCGGTTGAGGTAGCGCCGCCCCGCCTTGGTGAGTTTCAGTGCGGTATCGCCCCGGTCGAACAGGCGCGCGCCGACATGCGTCTCGAGCGCCTGGATGCGGCGCGAGAAGGCCGATGGGCTGACGCCGAGTTCCTGGGCGGCCGCCTTGAAGCTGCCGAGGCGGGACGCGACGACGAAGGCCTCGATCGCGCCCCAGGGCGGGGACCTGCGATGCATGACGGGATCCGTTGCGGTGCAGCCCGCATTATCGGGCATCGCCGCGGGCTCAGGCCCGCCAGAGGTTGAGCAGCGGCACGATGCCGAACCACAGCACGAAGGCGAGCGAGGCGGCAATCAGGCCGTCGATGCGCCGCGCCGCCGGTCCGCGTTCCGCTTCGCGCAGCAGCGCCGGTGCGAGCCCGATGGCATGCAGCCCCGCGAAGCCGGCGACGCCGGCGAGCGCCGTGATGCCGGCTGCCTGGTGGAGCACGGCGGCGAGTACGACGGCGGCCACGAGGCTCGCCGTCGCCAGCAGCAGGCTGCGACGGATGCCGATCACGACCACGAGGGTGCGCTTGCCGCTGGCCGCATCGGCATCATGATCGGGGATGCCCGCCAGCAGGATGGCCGGCAGGATCGCCAGGGCCATCGGCAGGCCGACCAGCCAGGGCAGGCTCGAGCCGATGTCGCCGCCATGGACGATGAAGCCGAAGACCAGCACCCCGAGGCCGTTGGTCAGCGCGACATCGAGCTCGCCGAGGCCACGGTGGGACAGGGCGAGCGGCGGCAAGGTATAGCCGATGGCGAGCACGCCCAGCACCAGGGTCGCGGCGAGGATCGCCAGGCCGGTCGAGACCGGCACGATCGCCACCAGGGCCAGGCAGGCGACGAAGGCCCCGCCACCCGCCAGCAGGGCCGCGCGGGCCAGCATCGGCGGCGTGAGGCTGCCGGTCACCAGGACCCGCGAGCCGCCGCTGAACGGCCCCCACCAGGGATTGCGCCGGTCGCTTTCATGGTCGTGGATATCGTTGACGAACACCGTGGCCGCTTCGATCAGGAACAGCACGAAATAGCCGAGCGCGAAGCTCCAGGGGTCGATGCCGCCGCCGGTCGCGAGCAGGGCGCCGACCCAGTAGGCGACCAGGCTCATCGGGTAGAACTGCAGCCGCAAGGCCTGGATCCAGGGCGAGGCGCGGCGCAGCAGCCCGCGGGCGCCGTTGCGGGCCGGGTCTTCGCCCAGGCCCGCGCCGAGCGCACTCGCCGTGTCCAGCCATTGCTTCCGGTCGACCGGCGTCGACGACTTCACCATCCCGAAGCGGGTCGTGCGCACGACCTCGATGCCGCAGAAGCCGAGGGTGGCCTGCGCCATCGCCCGCTGGCCGGGCGCATGGTAGAGCCAGCGATAGACGAGGTCGGGCGTGTCCATCGTCGTCAGGATCTCGGCGCTGCGCCCGCCGAGCAGGCCCTCGAAGCCGGTGCCCCCGGTGCATTCCCGGAACGCCCAGCCAGGCACGAGGACCCGGTCGAGCAGGCCCTTGAGCCGGGCCGGCATCGTGCCCCACCAGTTGGGGTAGACGAACACGATATGGCGGGCGCGGGCGAGCGCGTCGCGCACCCGCTCGAGATCGGGCTCGAGCGCCTGCGCGCGGGGACTGGGCATGCGCACGTCGGTATCGAACTCGAGGCGCGACACGTCGACCAGCCGGGCTCGCCAGCCCGCCGCCCGCGCACCTTCGGCGTAGGCGTTCGCGAGCGCGCCGCACAGCGAGTCGACGCCACGCGGATGGCCGAGCAGCACGAGCAACTCGCGGGCAGTGGGCGTGGCCTCGACACGGGGTGCAGCGGAAACACGGGCGTCGATGGCGACATCGCCGCCCGCCGATGGCCTGGGTTCGATCACGGCGCTCATGGCGGTAGCAGGGCTGCAACTTCCACGCCCATCGCCGCATTCCCGGTTCCTCGTCGCGCCAGGTGGCCGCGGCTACCCCGAGAGCAGCGCCGGCAGCCAGAGCGACAGGGCCGGGAAGGCGACCAGCAGCGCGACCCGGAACAGCTCGGCGAAGAAGAAGGGCATCACGCCCATGAAGGTCTCGCGCATCGGCACGTCGGGCGCGAGCGAATTGATGACGAACACGTTCATGCCGACCGGTGGCGTGATCAGGCCGAGTTCGACCACCACCAGCGCGAGGATGCCGAACCAGATCTTGAGGTCCTCGGTAGGCATCCCGAAGTCCAGCCCCGAGACCACCGGCCAGAAGAAGGGCATCGCCAGCAGGATCATCGACAGGCTGTCCATCAGGCAGCCGAGCGCGATCAGGGCGACCAGCAGCAGGACGAGGATGGTCATCGGGCTCAGGCCCGAAGTGGCCAGCATCTCGGCGGCCGCCTGCGGCACCCCACCGCGCGACATGAAGATCTTGAGCAGCTCGGCGCCGAGCAGGATCAGGAAGATCATGCCGGTGGTCGAAGCGGTGTCATACAGGGTCAGGCGCAGTTGCGCGAGCCCGATGCTGCGGCGAACGATGCCGACGACCAGCACGAGGACCACGCCGATCGCGGCGGCCGGCGTCGGGTTGAAGAAGCCGAAGTAGATGCCGCCGATCACGACGGCGAAGATCCCGGCCACGGGCGCCACCGCCCGGGTCGACGAGATGAACTCGGCCCGGCTGACCCGGTCGCCCGGCGGGCCCGAGTCGGGCCGCAAGCGCACGTAGATCGCGATCGTGAGCAGGAAGGTCAGCACCGCGATCAGGCCGGGGATGAACGCGGCGATGAACATTCTGGTGATGCTCGCCTCGACGATGATCGCGTAGATCACCAGCACCACCGAGGGCGGGATCAGGATGCCGAGCACGCCGCCGGCGGCGAGCGTGCCGGTCGCGAGCGATGGCTTGTATTTGTAGCGGCGCAGTTCGGGCAGCGCGACCTGGCCCATGGTCGATGCGGTCGCCAGCGAGGAGCCGCACACCGAGCCGAAGCCGGCGCAGGCGGCGATCGCCGACATCGCCACGCCACCGCGCATCCAGCCCAGCCAGGCGTTGGCGGCGCGGAACAGGTCCTGCGACAGCCCGGCGCGGGTGGCGATGTTGCCCATCAGGATGAACATCGGCACCACCGAGAGGTCGTAGATCGAGAACTGCGACCAGGCGAGGTCCTTGAGCTGGGACAGCAGGATGGCCGAACCGTCGAGTACGACGATGCCCACGGCGCCGACGAGGATCATCGAATATGCGACCGGCACCCGGATCGCGATCAGCGCCACGAGGGCGGCCAGGCCGATCAGGCCGATGAAGAGGGCTTGGTCCACGGGCCCGGTCCGCCTAGGCGCGGCGCGCCGCGGCGACGGCATCGCGGATCGAGACCAGCGACGCGAGGGCGAGCAGCACCAGGGAAGCCAGCGCCGGGATGAACACGACCCAGATCGGGATCTTGAGGATGGTGGTGACTTCCTCGTACTGCCGGTAATCGGCCAGGCCGGCGTTCATGCGCCAGAGCAGCAGCAGCGCGAAGCCGAACGCGATCAGTCCGGAGAACGCCTTGAGCACCGCGACGGTGCGCGGACTCGCGCCGGCGGTGAAGATGTCGGCCGAGACATTGGCGTCGGTCAGCTGGCAATAGGGCAGGAAGGTGAAGGCCGCGATCGCGACGCCCAGCTCGGCCAGCTCGACTTCGCCCGGCAGCGGCTGGCCGAACAGGGCCCCGGTGATCGCGCTCCAGGTGGTGGCGAAGGCGAGCAGCAGCAACAGGACGCCACCGGCCAGCGCCCAGCCGAACACGATCCGGCGCAGCCAGCCGACCGGGCCCGACGGTGCGGGGCCGGCCCCTGCGAACGCGACATCGTGCACCGCGCCGGTTCCGTTCCCTCTAGCGGCCGCCGGTGTGCTTCGCGATCGCGGCGCGCGCCTTCTCGACCAGCGCGGCGCCATCGATGTCCTTGCTCTTGACCTCGCCGATCCAGCGCTGCACGACCGGTTCGAGCCGGGTGCGGAACGCGTCGAGCTCGGCCTCGGTCAGGGTGATGTGCTCGTTGCCCGCCTTGACCGCGAGCGCGATGCCGGCCGCGTCGGAGTCTTCCCAGATCTTGCCGACTTCGCGCAGCCAGTCTTCGCCGGAATTGTCGGTGAAGGCCTTCTGCACATCCGGCGGCAGGCTGTCCCACTTCGCCTGGTTCATCGACACCTGGAAGGTGGTGGTGCCGAAGCGGGTCCGATCGGGCCCTTCGATCTGGTACCTGGTCATGTCCTGCAGCTTCAGCGGCGGGATGATCTCCCAGGGGATGAAGGCGCCGTCGACGACCTTCTTGGACAAGGCCTGCGGCAGGTCGGGCACCGGCATGCCGACGGGCGCGGCGCCGAGCGCCTCGATGACCCAGGCGCCGGTGCGGGTCGGGATGCGCATCTTCAGGCCGGCGAGATCCTCGGGCTTGCGCACCGGCTTGTCGACCATGTGGATCGCCTGGCCGGCGTGCACATGCAGGAACAGCACATGCACACCGTCGTACTCCGGCTTGAGGTCGGATTCGAACAGGTCGCGCATCGCGAGGTTGGTCGCGGCGGTGTCGTTGGTGTGCACGAAGGGCAGCTCGAAGGCTTCGCTGCGCGGGAACAGGCCGGCCGTATAACCGTTGACGGTCCAGATGATGTCCACCACGCCGTCGCGTACCTGCCGGATGAGCTGCGGCGGCTTGCCGCCGAGGGTCATCGAGGGATACAGCTCGATCTTGACCTTGCCGCCGCTCGCCTTCTCGATGCGCTCGGCCCAGGGCGCCAGCATCCTGGTGTGCGCGGGCGCCTTCGGCCCGAGGAAGTGGTGCAGCTTGAGGGTGATCGGCTCGGCCGCAGTGGCGAACGAGGCGCACAGCGCGACCATGCCGACGGCGGCGGCGCGCACGAAATGCCGGATATCCATGGTGTGTCTCCTCCGGATTGCGGGTGACCGATGGCGGCGCCCGGGCGCCGGGCACGAACGCATCGTCGCGTCCCGGCTCATGGCAATACCATAGTCGCCCGCGCGGTATCGGGCAACGGAATATCGTCGATACAATGCATAGACCGCGTCAATAGCGCGTCATCACGGCCCTGCCATCCGGCCGCCCGCCGATGGATCCCAAGAAGCTCGACCTCAACCTGGTGCGGGTTCTCGCCACCCTGTATGCCACGCGCTCGGTGACGCGCGCCGCCGAACGCCTCGGCCTGTCGCAACCGACCGTCAGCAATGCGCTGGCGCGCCTGCGCCAGGCACTCGGCGACGAACTCCTGGTGCGCTCGAGCCAGGGCCTGGTGCCGACCGCGATGCTCGAACGCATCGGGCCGGCGGTCGCGACCCATCTTGCCGCGCTCGAGGCGAGCCTCGGTCGCGACGACGCCTTCGACCCGGGCACGAGTTCGCGGCAATGGCGGCTTTCGCTCTCCGACCTCGGCGAGACCCTGCTGCTCACCCCGATCGTCGCCGCGATGCGCAGCGAGGCGCCCAACATGCGCATCGAGAACCTCGGCATCCCGGTCGACCGGCTCGAGGAAGCGCTGGTCGGCGGCGCGATCGATCTCGCGATCGGCGCGCTGCGCTTTCCGAAGGCGGGCCTGCGCAGTGCGCGGATCTTCGACGAGGGCTACGTCGCGCTGGCGCCGCCGACCATGCGCATGCGCCGCTTCACCACCGAGCAGCTCGCCCGCTGCCCGCTGGCGATCGCCTCGCCCTCGGCGACCTATCATTCGCGCCTGCCGATGGATCTCGAGCGCCTGCACATCGGCCAGGCGGTGGTCGCCCGCCTGCGCCATTTCTCCACCATTCCCGACCTGGTAGTGCAGGCCGGCCTGGTCGGCATCGTGCCCACCAGCTTCGGGCTGGCGATGGCGCCGCGGGTCGGCGCCCGCGTCATCGAGCTGCCCGAGGAACTCGCGCGCTTCGAGGTCCACATGGTCTGGCCGGCGAGCCGGCACCACGAGCCGTCCGATCGCTGGTTCCGGGAGCGGGTGCGCGAGGTGCTGTCCACCCGCTACTGAGGCTGCCTGGCGAGGGCGCTGCGCGCGCCCACGGGTTCGCGGTATTGATCCGGTCAATGGCCGGCATAAGGCCGGCGGGATTGCGGCGCGGCGGGTTCTCGCCCTATGGTCGGAGCTTGCCATGATGGCCGCCGGCACGATCGGCCGGCCGCGGAGACACCGATGGAAGTCGCATTCACCGAAGAGATCGCCTCGCTGCAACTCGGCGCCGGCGCGACCTTCCATGGCGAGGGCATCCTCGCGGTCACCAAGGCCTTGCTGCAGTCGGGCGTCTCCTATGTCGGCGGCTATCAGGGCGCGCCGGTCTCGCATCTGCTGGACGTGCTGACCCAGGCGAAGGAC
>CAYZBJ010000100.1:0-11358 GCA_964476625.1 uncultured Burkholderiaceae bacterium
TCCGTGCGCTCGGCCTCCGGGATCAGGCCGATGGATTCGTAGTAGCGGATCATCTTGGCCGACACGCCCGACGCGCCGGCCGCCTCGCCGATATTCATGGCTTTGCTCCCTGTCCTCGTTCCTCGGGCGGCCGGAAGGCCCGCAGGCGCAGCGCGTTGCCGAGCACGAACACCGACGACAGCGCCATGGCGCCGGCGGCGAAGACGGGCGACAGAAGCAGGCCGTTGACCGGATAGAGCACGCCCATCGCTACCGGGATCAGCGCGGTGTTGTAGGCGAAGGCCCAGAACAGGTTCTGGCGGATGTTGCCGATGGTGGCCCTCGACAGGGCAATGGCCCTGGGCACGCCGTCGAGGCTGCCGGACATGAGCACCACGTCGGCGGCTTCCATTGCGACATCGGTACCGGTGCCGATCGCCAGGCCGACGTCGGCGGCCGCGAGCGCGGGGGCATCGTTGATGCCGTCGCCCACGAAGGCGACGCGGCCATGTTCGGTCCCGAGTCGGCGTACCGCGTCGACCTTGCCTTCGGGCAGCACTTCGGCAATGACCTCGTCGATGCCAAGGCGCGTGGCGATGGCCTGCGCGGTGCGCCGGTTGTCGCCGGTGATCATCGCGACCTTCAGGCCCAGGCCATGGAGCGCGGCAATCGCGGCGGGCGTGCTCGGCTTGATCGGGTCGGACACCGCGAGGATGGCCGCGAGGCGACCATCGACCGCGGCGTACAGGGGCGACTTGCCTTCGCTGCCGAGGCGTTCGGCGATGGTGGCGAATGGCGCGACGTCGAGCCCGATCGAGCGCATGAAGCGATCCGCGCCGACTTCCACCCGAGTGCCGTCGACCAGGGCGCGTACGCCCATGCCCGTGATGGATTCGAATTCATCGAGCACGGGCAAGGCGGTGCCGTCGTGCTCGGCGGCCTTGACGATGGCACGCGCGATCGGGTGTTCCGAACGAGACTCGACCGCCGCGACCAGGGGCAGGATCCGGGAACGCTCGAAGCCCTGCGCAACCTCGAGATCGGTCAGGGTCGGACGGCCTTCGGTCAGGGTGCCGGTCTTGTCCACGGCCACCACCCGGGCGTCCTTCAGGAGTTGCAGGGCCTCGCCCTTGCGGAACAGGATGCCCATCTCCGCGCCGCGCCCGGTGCCGACCATGATCGAGGTCGGCGTTGCCAGGCCCATTGCACAGGGGCAGGCGATGATGAGCACCGCGACCGCATTGACCAGCGCGAAACCGAGAGCGGGCGAGGGGCCGAGGACCAGCCAGGCGAGAAAGGTCAGCAGGGCCGCGGCCATCACCGCCGGCACGAACCACAATGTCACCTTGTCCACCACGGCCTGGATCGGCAGCTTGGAACCCTGCGCCTGTTCCA
This sequence comes from uncultured Burkholderiaceae bacterium, assembly GCA_964476625.1. Lineage (GTDB taxonomy): Bacteria > Pseudomonadota > Gammaproteobacteria > Burkholderiales > Burkholderiaceae_E > JAMLIN01. The sequence continues at coordinate 1,375 of CAYZBJ010000100.1, forward strand.
CCAGGCGGATGATCTGGGCCAGCACGGTCTGTCCGCCCACCGCCGTGGCGCGCAGGGTGAACGCGCCCTGCTGGTTGACCGTGCCGCCCACGACTTCGCTGCCGGGGGCCTTCTCGACCGGAATCGGCTCTCCGGTGATCATGGACTCATCGACGTAGCTGCGGCCCTCGACGAGCTCGCCATCGACGGGTATGCGCTCGCCGGGTCGCACCTCGACCACGTCGCCCGCAGTGACTTCACCGATCGGCACATCGACGATGCGGCCGTCGCGCAGTACGTGCGCGACCCTCGCCTGCAGGCCGACCAGGCGCTTGATGGCTTCCGACGTGCGGCCCTTGGCTCGCGCCTCCATGAAGCGACCGAGCAGGATCAGCGCCACGATCACGGCGGCCGCTTCGTAGTAGACGTTCACCGTACCCTCGGGCAGCAGGCCGGGCGCGAAGGTCGCAACCACCGAATACGCGTAGGCGGCCAAGGTACCCACCGCCACCAGAGAATTCATGTCCGGCGCCAGCCGCAGCAGCGCCGGAAAACCGGTGGTGTAGAAGCGCCGCCCCGGGATGAGCAGCACCAGGGTGGTCAGCACGAACTGGAGATACCAGCTTCGCTGCATGCCGATGGTGTCCATCACCCAATGGTGCATGGCCGGCACCATGTGCGAACCCATCTCGAGGATGAACACCGGCAGGGCGAGCACGACGGCCAGCAGCAGGTCGCGCCTGAGTCCGGCGTACTCGGCATCCTTCCTGGCCGCGGCCTCGTCAACCGCGTCGAGGGCGAGGGAGTCGATAGCGCTGGCCTCGTAGCCCACCTTGTCGATGGCGGCCAGCAGGGCATCCACGGAGGCGACGCCGCGCACGGTCGCGCGTTCGGTCGCCAGGTTCGCGGTGGCTTCGGAGACACCGGGCACGGCCTGCAGCGCGCGTTCGACGCGTCCGATGCAGGAGGCGCACGTCATGCCTTGCACCGCGAGCTCGATGGTGGTCGCCGGCACGTCGTAGCCGGCCTTCTCGACGGCCCCGACCAGGGCCATCCGGTCGACGGGACCCGCGGAGTGGATATCCGCCCGCTCGGTGGCGAGATTGACCGCCACGCCCTCGACCCCGTCGACCTTCGCGAGCGCCGCTTCCACCCGTCCGACGCAGGAGGCGCAGGTCATGCCCTCGATCGGCAGGCTGATCGTCGTTGGGCCGATTCGCACGCCATCGCGGGCGCGCGAATCGCTCTCGTTCGCCACCGTCATGCCTTGTTTCCCGTGCTGGTATCCGACATGGGTACAGCATGAACCTTACCATCGTGGGAGGGTCAAGCGCGCTGCAGGTCGCGCCAGGAAGGCGAGGCCAACCGCGTGATGCCGATCCGGGCGATGATGTCCCATTGCAGGGCAGTTCGTGCCTGCGTCATGCCGCGATGAAGCGAACGCCTCGATGAAGCTGCTGCTGGTCGGTGCCACTGGCCTGGTGGGACGCCATGTCCTGGAACTCGCATTGGCCGACACCCGGGTCGACGCCGTGGTGGCGCCTGCCCGCCGCGCCCTGCCCGAACATCCGAAACTGTCGGCGCCGCCGGTGGATTTCGATCACCTGCCCGAGGAAGCCGGCTGGTGGCGCGCCGATGCCGTCATCTGCACCCTGGGCACCACGATTCGCACCGCAGGCTCACAGGATGCGTTTCGGCGGGTCGACCACGACTATCCGCTGGCAGTGGCCCGGCGGGCGCATGCGCATGGCACGCCGACCTATGTGCTGAACTCGGCGCTCGGCGCGGACGCCGGTTCGCGCATCTTCTACAACCGGGTCAAGGGCGAACTGGAGCAGGCGCTCGTCGTCGAAGGCTTCGTGTCGCTCACTTTCGTGCGGCCCGGCCTGATCGGCGGACAGCGCGAGGAGTTCCGCCGCGGCGAGCGGATGATGGTGCCGCTCCTCACCTGGATGGGGCCGCTGCTGCCGAAGCGCTGGCGCCTCAACCCCGCGCCGCGGATCGCCGCTGCCTTGCTCGACGCCGCCATCGATCCGAAGCCCGGCGTCCATGTCGTGAGCTCGGACCGGATGGTGGCTTGAGCGCTTGACACCTGCCCGAACTCGTTGCCCTGAGCGCTCCGAAGCTACCTGAGGGCGGCGCTGCCTGTCTCGGCCTGTACCTGGAGCGCTTGCGGGGAGAGTCGTTGCGGATGGCTGTACACCACGTGGCGACCCGGGCGCACGAAACCGGCCAGGGTGAGGTTGCTCGCATGCGCCAGTTCCACCGCCAGCGCGGTGGGTGCGGAAATCGCGGCCAGCAGGCCGACGCCGAGCCTGGCGGTCTTGGTCACCAGCTCGTAGCTGGCCCGGCTGGTCACCAGCACGAAGCCGCTGCGCAGGTCGATGCCTTCGCGGCTCAGTGCGCCAAACAGCTTGTCGAGCGCGTTGTGGCGACCGACATCCTCGCGCACGCACAGGATCTCGCCTTCGGGCGAAGCCCAGGCGGCGGCATGGACCGCGCCGGTGGGGGCGTTGAGTGGCTGGCGTTGCGCCAGCGCCGCGCGCGCCCGCTCGAGTGCATCGGGAGCGAGCACGAGGCCGTCGGGCACCGGCGGCGCGGGCCGCATCACTTCCTCGAGGCGGCGATTGCCGCATAGGCCGCAGCCGCTGCGGCCCGGCATCAGGCGCGCCAGTTCCGGGGCGAGGGTGATGGGCACTGCCGTGGAGACGGCGATATCGATCACATGGCCTTGCGCCTGCTCGTGGATCGCCACGCCGAGGATGTCGCTCGCGCGGGCGACGCGATCCTCGCTCAGCGAGAAGCCGTAGGCGAAGTCCTCCAGGTCGACGGGCGTGGCCATCATGACCGCGAATGCCGCGCCGTTGTAGCGCAGTTCGACCGGGGTTTCCTCCACCAGCCAGTCCTCGCCATGCCGTGCGCTGCCGTCCTGGTGGACGGTGACGGCGCGCCGCGCGAGCCCGGGGAGCGTGGGCGTCGTCATGTCAGGCCCCGTCGCTGGCGGCCATCGACGATGCCGACAGTCGCACCGGTATCGACTTGTAGCCGGGCGTGCCCGAACGCAGGTCGTGGTCATCGAGCGCAACCAGGGCGTTGCCCTCCGGGAAGTACATCGCCACCGAACCGCGGGCGATGTCGAAGGGCACCGCCACGAGTCCGCGCACCGCGCGCCCGTTCGGCGTGCCGTCGGGCCGGCTCGCTGCCACGTCGACGCGCTGGCCCTCGCGCAATTCGTGTTCGGCGAGGTCCTCAGGGTTCACGAACACGACGTCGCGGCGGCCGGTGATGCCCCGGTAGCGATCGTCGAAGCCGTAGATGCTGGTGTTGTACTGGTCGTGCGAGCGCACCGTGGCCAGCTTGAGCAGCGCGCCGCTGGCCGGCGGATCGTCGTCGAGACCGGGTGCGAGCAGGAAGTGCGCCTTGCCGTCCGGCGTGTTCCAGCGTCGGTGCGTGGCCGGGTTCTCCAGCCAGAAGCCGCCGGGCACGCGGATGCGTTCGTTGTAGTCGGCGAAGATCGGGAACACCGCTTCGATGTCGTCACGAATGCGGTCGTAGTCGGCCACCAGGCCTTCCCAGTCCACCTTCGAGTCGGGCAGGGTGGCGCGCGCCAGCAGCGCCACGATCGCCGGTTCGGAACGCAGGTGTTCGGAAGCGGGCTTGAGCCGGCCCTGGGAGGCATGCACCATCGACATCGAGTCCTCGACCGTCACCGACTGCGGCCCGCTCGCCTGCATGTCCTCCTCGGTGCGACCGAGGCAGGGCAGCAGGAAGGACTGCCGCGCCGGAATCAGGTGCGATCGGTTGAGCTTGGTGGCGATGTGCACCACCAGGTCGAGCCGGCGCATGGCGGCAAAGGTGGCCTGCGTATCGGACATCGCCACGGCGAGATTGCCGCCGAGGCAGACCAGCGCCTTCGACTGGCCCGCGGCGATCGCCTTGATCGCCGCCACGGCATCGTGGCCATGCTCGGCCGGCGGCTCGAAGCCGTAGGTGCGGCGGATGCCCTCGAGCAGCGCGGCATTGGGTTTCTCGGTGATGCCGACGGTGCGGTCGCCCTGCACGTTGGAATGTCCGCGCAGGGGGCAGATGCCGGCGCCGGGCTTGCCGATGTTGCCGCGCAGGAGCAGCAGGTTGGCCAGTTGCTGGACGTTCTCGATGCCGTGGCGATGCTGGGTCAGGCCCATGCCGTAACAGACGATCACCCGCTCGGCGCGGGCATAGATGGCCGCGACCGATTCGATGTCCACGCGTCCGAGGCCAGAGTGTTTCTTGATGCTGTCCCACGGCGTCGCCCGCAGGTCGGCCGCCAGCGCGTCGAAGCCGCGCGTGTGCTCGGCGATGAAGGGGCGATCGAGCAGGCCCGCGCCGCCCGCGGCGAGGTCGGCCGCATCGGCCTCGAGCAGCGCCTTCATGATGCCCTTGAACACCGCCACGTCGCCGCCGATCTTCGGCTTGAAATAGGTCGAGGCGATCGGCACCGAGCGGCCGGTGAGCATCTCCGCCGGATCCTGCGGCGAAGTGAAGCGCTCCAGTCCGCGCTCGGGCAAGGGGTTGAGCACCACGATCGGCACGCCGCGCAGCGACACTTCCCGCAAGGTGCCCAGCATCCGCGGATGATTGGTGCCGGGGTTGTGGCCGATGCAGAACACCGCGTCGGCATGCTCGAAGTCCTCGAGCGACACCGTGCCCTTGCCCGCGCCGATCGAGAAGGGCAGGCCCACACTGGTGGCCTCGTGGCACATGTTCGAGCAATCGGGGAAGTTGTTGCAGCCGTACTCGCGCACGAACAACTGGTACAGGAACGCCGCTTCGTTGGAGGCGCGGCCCGAGGTGTAGAACTCGGCCATGGTCGGATCGGGCAGGCCACGCAGCGCGGCCCCGATCCGCGCGGCCGCATCCTCCCAGGCGATCGGCAGGTATTTGTCCTGCGCCGGGTCGTAGGCCATGGGATGTGTGAGGCGGCCTTCGTTCTCGAGCGCGTGGTCGGACCAGTCCCAGAGCTCGGACAAGGTGTGACCGGCGAAGAACCCGGGTGTCGCGCGCTTCGAGGTGGCTTCCCAGGCCACCGCCTTGGCGCCGTTCTCGCAGAACTCGAACGACGAGGTGTGATGCGGATCGGGCCAGGCGCAGCCCGGGCAGTCGAAGCCTTCGGGCTGGTTGACCCGGCGCAGCGCCCCGGCCGAACGCGCCGGCGACATCTGTACGCGAATCGCCTTGGCAACCGCGCGCAGCGAGCCCCAGCCCCCGGCCGGCCCGGCATAGGGTTGGATCGTCCGGTCGGTGGCCGGGTCGAGATCGGGTTCCTGGGGCGGGGTGCTCATGCTGGGCCGTGTGCTCGTGTGGCGGGCGTGCCGGGTGCTCGAGACCTATCATAGCCTTGCGTTCGCATCCATGGCAGGGCATCCCCCGTGCCGTTTGCAAGAGGTATGTTCATGAGCAAGGTTTTCATCGTTGGTGGCGCGGGCAAGGTCGGTCGTCGCCTCGCGGGGCAACTGGCGGCGCGTGGCCATGAGCCACGCGCCCTGCATCGCTACCCCGAGCAGGCCGCAGAGCTGAAGGCGTTGGGTGCCACGCCGGTGGCCGGCAGCCTGCTCGAGCTCGATGCCGACGGGCTGGCCGAGCTGATGACCGGCAGCGACGTGGTGGTGTTCTCGGCCGGTGCCGGTGGCAAGGGCGGGCCGGAGATGACCGATGCAATCGATGGCCGCGGGCTCGAGCTTGCGGTCGCCGCCGCCCGGCAGGCCGGCATCCGGCGCTTCCTGCTGGTGTCGGCATTCCCCGAAGCGGGCCGCGGGAAGTCGGTGTCTCCCACGTTCGAGAACTACATGGCGGTCAAGAAGCTCGCCGACGTGCATCTGGCCGAGTCCGACCTCGACTGGGTGATCCTGCGCCCGGGTACGCTGCGTGACTCCCCCGGCACGGGCAGGGTGCGCACTGGCCTGGCCATTCCTTATGGAGACGTGTCGCGCGATGACGTCGCCGCTATCCTCGTCGAGCTTGTCGAGCAGCCCGCGGTGAACCGGGTCATCGTCGAGCTGACGCAGGGCGATTCACTGGTGGGCGAGTCGGTGCGCCGACTCGCGCGCACCTGAATTCCGGAGCCGCTGAACCCGGCCCGGATCATCAAGAACAAGAAGAAGTTGCTGCTGATCGATCATTTTTCGGAGATGCCATGAAAGTCGCTGTGATGGGAGCCGGCGCGGTGGGGTGCTACTACGGCGCCCGGCTGCACCAGGCCGGCCATGAAGTCGTCCTGATCGGACGGCCCGCCCTGGTCGAGGCTGTCGAGGCCCGCGGCCTGCGCCTGCAATCAAAGGATTTCGACAGCTTCCTGCCCCTGTCGGCGAGGGCTTCCCCCGAAGCCATCGACGGGGCGGGCCTCGTGCTCTTCTGCGTGAAGTCCGGCGATACCGAATCGGCGGGCGCCGCGATGAAGCCGTATCTCGCGGGCGACGCCACCGTGCTCTGCCTGCAGAACGGCGTGGGCAATGCCGAGCGGCTGGCCGCGGTGCTGCAGCGTGAAGCGGTGCCCGCCGTGGTCTATGTCGCCACCGAGATGGGTGGACCGGGGCATGTGATCCATCACGGTCGTGGCGACCTCGTCATCGGTGAATCGGCCGGCAGCGAGGAAGCCGCGCGCCTGCTGGGTGCGGCCGGCGTGAAGACCCGCGTCACCGCGAACGTGCAGGATGCGTTGTGGTCCAAGCTGACGGTCAACTGCGCCTACAACGCCTTGTCAGCGCTGACACAACTGCCTTATGGGGAACTGCTGGGCCGGCCCGGCTTCCGGGAGACCATGACCGACGTCATCGGCGAATGCCAGGCCGTATGCAAGGCCAGCGGCGCAAAACTTCCCGAGAGCATCCTGGCGGACACCCTGGCGATTGCGGACAGCATGCCCGGACAGCGTTCGTCGACCGCGCAGGATGTCGCCCGCGGCCGGCGCAGCGAGATCGACTTCATCAACGGCTACGTGGTGCGCGAAGGCGAACGCCTCGGCATTGCGACGCCCGTCAACCGCGTCCTGCATGCGCTGGTGAAGGCGAAAGACGAAGCGCTACCCGTCGGTTGACGGGTAGCGCTCGGGCTTGAACCAGGTTCCGGACACCGCGCACCAGGCGTGCGGCGGTGTCCGCCCGCCGATTTACGGCGTGGGTGGCGTACCCGGCGTCCAGCCGTTGTTCCACTGCGTGATCCAGTTGCTGCAGAACGGCTCCGAGGTGTTGTCGACCAGGGACGGTATCTTCTCGTCGACCCAGGCCGCCCGCGCCTGCAGCCACCCCTTGAGATAGTCCACTTCCTCCTGGTAGCTGTCGCGGACCACCCAGTTCGGCCAGACCCGCAGAGTCAGGTCTCCCTTGCCGACGGGTTCTCCAGGCCCTCCGAGGCCGAAGTTCCGCTGCTGGGCGTCGGCCATGGTGGCGCTGGCCTGGTCGATGAAGCTCCAGAGGCCCGGGAGCTGGCTGGACAGGTACTCCCAGCGCGCGACGACGAGACGGTGGAATACCGGGTCCTCGAGTAGCGGCAGGACGTAGTCGCTGCTTACCCAGCGCGTGAACCATCCCTGCGGGCACCAGTTGCCGTTGTCGTTGCCCGGGCCGAAGTCATCCGGATCATCGCTCTTGATGCCGTCGTCATTGCCAGCCGACAAGTCGAAGTCCCAGAGCGGGCCGAAGGTGATCTTGCCGTTGCTCGGGCGGTGCAGGTAGGTGCTCGACCAGAAGGCATCGCCATTGCGCAGGAACTCGTTGATCAGGTAGAAGTCGACGAGTTCCTCCATGTCCACCATGCCGGATGCCTTCGCCACCCGCTGCAAGGGGTCCGGGTCCTGGAAGGCGGCTTCCATGGCGTCGATGTCGGCCTTGGCCTGCGCGATGTACTGCGCCTTCACCGTGGCCGTGGCCGGGTCGTGCGGGTCACCCACCGTATCGGACTTGATGGCGAACGGCCGCACAGCGCCCAACGGGCCTGCACCTGCACTGGGGAACCAGACCTCGTTCTCCGCCGGCGCCCGCGCATCCATTTCCAGCAGATAGCCGGCGCCGGGGGTGAACTCGTCCTCTTCCGGCCATACCGGGCCGATGTCGACCCGGTTCTCGTGGGCCTCCGTATGGGCGGTCAATTGGTAGACACCCTGGTACTCGCCGTTGACGTGCAACTCGACGAACTCGAACGGGTGGGCGAAGCGCAGGTTCATCTGCTTACCGAGGCAGAAGGCGAGCGCATTGCGCAGTGAGGATTTGTCCGAGTGGTTGGCGAGCAACGCCCAGTTGCGGGCTGCGGGCATGCCGAGCAGGGACTGGTCCGGCTTGGGAAGCTTGAGCCGGTAGGGCTTCTTCACGTACTGCACATGGTTCCAGGTGGTATTGCCGCGCCCGCGAATCTCGGTTTCGATCGCCGGGCCCAGCGCGGCACCGAAAGTGTCCGCAAAGCGGATGGTCGCGTCCTCGTAGTCTTCCTTCGACGTGATCGGGGCGCCGCCCTCGACATCGATGTGCATCACCGCGACCGGCTGGATCTCGCAAGCCTGTGGCGCGGCCTGCGCTACGGCTTCCGACACCAGGGTCTTCTCGCCGACGAGGGGCCAGAGCGCCAGGGTGGCCGGATCGATGTACTTCTTCAACACCGTCTCGAGAGCAGCTCCGGCGGCCCTGGTCGCGGCGCCGAGATCGGTCGAGCCGCCGGCCAGGTAGGCGGCGTTTGCCGCTTGGCGAAGCGCCGGCAGGGCGGCGGTCTCGATGCGTTCGATTTCGTCCGGATCCACGCCTGCCCCATCGGCGGGCAATCCGAGTTCGATGTGCACGAGTGCGAGCGCGTCTTCCGGGGTGAGCGTCGGGTTGTCCTGCATCCGTATGGCGGCGAGGGTGCCCAGGGCCCCGAGTTCGGAGGGTTCGCTGGCCGGGGTGGCCAGCACGAAGGGCGCCGGTGGCGCCGCATCGGCGTGGCTGGCGGCCCCGTACATCGAATCCGCGGCCAGTTCGGCGACGAGGAGATTTTCCGCGTACACCGTGTCCTCGGGCACGTTGAGCGTGTAGCTGCCGTCGGCCGCCACCGTCGTGGCGGGCTCGCCGGTGTCGCAGGCCAGGTTGAGATTGTCGTCGAGACAGACCTTCGCGCCTTGTGCAGTCGGCTCGAAGGCGCCGCTCAGGGCCTTGGTGGCAACGCCGGGATCGGTCGGCTCGCCTGGATCGGTCGGTTCACCCGGATCGGTCGGCTCGCCTGGATCGGTCGGTATCGTGGGCTCGCCCGGCGTGCCCCCCGCGGGATCGGAGCCTCCGGAGCCTCCTCCGCATGCGGCCAGGCCGAAGAGCAGGGCAATGGCGACGGCGATATGGCTTGCGTTCTTCTTCATCGGTTACAACTTCCTCTTCTGCAAGGCGGCTGAACGCATGGCCGTTCTGTTTTCCGCCGGGATTTCTCCGTCTGTGCGAGTGGGGCGGTCATGCCCGCACAAGGGGGGCAGGATGACTCGTCCGTCATGCTTCTGTCATGCGATTGTTTCTCGATTCCTCGAAACAGGGATGGTAACGGAGCTGCTTGCGCGATTCGGCAGGGGCTCATGCACCGCATTCAAGGTAAGTGATGCGAGCAGCGAGCAATTCCCGGGCCCGAGTCCTTCGCAATGTAAATTTCCTTGCGGCGATCCTGACGCGTCGGTACTCAGGGGCGGGCCGGCATCCGGCCGAACATCCGCTCGGCCAGGCCGCGCACGACGCCGATGAAGGCCACAGTCCAGGCGAGCAGGGCGGCACCGAAGAACACGCCGGGCACCCAGCCCAGGAAGTCGATGTCCATGGCGTGGGCCATCTCGAAAGTGCTCGCGGCGTACATGCCGAGCGGAAAGACCGCGCCCCAGTAGAGCGGGTCGTAGCGCAGGGGGAAGCGCCTGCGGGCATGGCGCCACAGGGTGAGCACCAGCAGCAGCGGGATCCACCAGGTGCCGGTGGCCCAGTAGAAGAGGGTGAAGCCCTTGATGAAGGGCAGCAGCGACTGCAGGAAGGGCGC
>CAYZBJ010000101.1:0-11136 GCA_964476625.1 uncultured Burkholderiaceae bacterium
GGTGGCCGGATAGCTCGCGAGGCCGGCGACCGCCGGGTCGGCGCCGCTGCGCGAAGCGATCGCCGCCTGGATCGGCCGGCGCTATGCGGTAACCGTCGACCCGGCCACCGAGGTGCTGCCGGTCAACGGCTCGCGCGAGGCGCTCTTCGCTTTCGCCCAGGTGGTGATCGATCCGGTCGAAGGCGGCCATGTGGTGTGCCCGAACCCCTTCTACCAGATCTACGAAGGCGCCGCCCTGCTCGCCGGGGCCACGCCCTGGTACCTGCCGCAGAAGGCCGAGCATGGCTTTCGCTGCGACTGGATGGCGGTGCCCGACGAGGTCTGGGCCAGCACCCGGCTGGTCTACCTGTGCACGCCGGGCAACCCGACCGGGGTGGTCGCGAACCTCGACGAATGGCGCACCCTGTTCGAGCTGTCGGACCGCCACGGTTTCGCGATCGCCTCGGACGAGTGCTACTCCGAAATCCATTTCGATGAAGCGGCCCCGCCGCTGGGCGCCCTGCAGGCCGCCCACGCGCTCGGGCGCGGCTTCGAGCGGCTGGTCGCCTTCTCGAGCCTGTCGAAGCGCTCCAATGCCCCGGGCCTGCGTTCGGGCTTCGTCGCCGGCGATGCCGCGCTGCTCGCACGCTTCCTGCGTTACCGCACCTACCACGGCAGCGCCATGAGCCCGGTGGTCCAGGCCGCCTCGATCGCCGCCTGGGCCGACGATGCCCACGTGGTGGCCAATCGCCGCCTCTACCGCGAGAAGTTCGATGCCGTCACCCCGATGCTGGCCCGCGCGCTCGAGGTGAGCCGGCCCGAGGCGGGCTTCTATCTCTGGGCCCGTGTGCCGGGCGGCGACGACATCGAGTTCGGGCTGGGCCTGCTGCGCCAATATAATGTGCGGGTCCTGCCCGGCAGCCTGCTCGCCCGCGACTGGCAGGGCGAGAACCCGGGCGCCGGCTTCATTCGCATCGCCCTGGTCGATACCCCAGCCAACTGCATCGAAGCAGCGGGCCGGATCCTGCAGTTCGCTTCCGGATCATGACGACCATGGAACAGATCATCGAGCGCGCCTGGGAAGACCGCGCCTCCCTTGGCCCCGCGAGTGCGCCCGCCGCGCTCCGCGAGGCCGTCGACGAAGTCCTCGCCCAACTCGACGCCGGGCGCCTGCGAGTCGCCAGCCGGGTCGGCGACGACTGGGTCGTGCACCAGTGGATCAAGAAGGCGGTGCTCCTGTCGTTCCGACTCCAGGACAACGTCCCGACGGGCGAGGCGCCGCTGCGGTTCTTCGACAAGGTCCCCACCAAGTTCGATTCCTATACCCCCGAGCGTTTCGCCGAGGCCGGATTCCGGGTGGTGCCGCCGGCCGTTGCCCGCCGGGGCGCGTTCATCGGCCGCAACGTGGTCCTGATGCCGTCCTACGTCAATATCGGTGCCTATGTCGATGAAGGCACCATGGTCGATACCTGGGCGACGGTCGGCTCCTGCGCGCAGATCGGCAGGAACGTCCATTTGTCCGGTGGCGTGGGCATCGGGGGAGTCCTCGAGCCGTTGCAGGCCAACCCGACCATCATCGAGGACAACTGCTTCATCGGCGCGCGCTCCGAGATCGTCGAGGGCGTCATCGTCGGTGAGAACTCGGTGGTCTCGATGGGGGTGTACATCAGCCAGAGCACGAAGATCTACAACCGCATGACCGGCGAAACCAGCTATGGGCGGGTGCCGCCGGGCTCGGTGGTGGTGAGCGGGTCGCTGCCGGCCGCCGACGGCAGCCACAGCCTGTACTGCGCGGTGATCGTCAAGCAGGTCACCGCGGCCACTCGCGCCAAGACGAGCATCAACGAACTGCTGCGGGGCGACTAGCACCCCGCGGTCCGCGGGCCGGCAACAGGGGGCCGCTTTTCGAGACCGAGGAGATCGGATGAGCACGATGGAACGCCTGCTGCGCCTGATGGCGGAGAAAAAGGCATCGGACCTGTTCCTGACACCGGGCAGCCCGGTACAGCTCAAGGTCAACGGCATCACCGTCCCGATCAACCAGCAGCGCCTCGAACCGCCCCATGTCATCGGGCTGATCCGCGAGGTGGTCGGCGACCGCCAGTGGGAGATCTTCGAGACCGACCACGAACTAAACGTCGGCTACGGGGTGCGCGACGTCGGCAGCTTCCGGATCAACGTCTTTCGCCAGCGCGGCACGCCGGCGGCGGTGGTGCGCTTCATTCCCGGCGACATCCCGACCCTCGAGGACCTGCAGCTGCCGGCCATCCTCGGCGAGCTGGTGATGGAAAAGCGCGGCCTGCTGCTGGTGGTCGGATCGACCGGATCGGGCAAGTCGACCACCCTCGCCTCGATGATCGACCTGCGCGCCGAGCGGCGCAGCGGCCACATCCTGACGATGGAAGACCCGATCGAGTTCACCTTCCGCCACAAGCGCTCGATCGTCAACCAGCGCCAGATCGGCACCGACACCAAGTCGCTGCAGATCGGCCTGAAGAACGCGATGCGCCAGGCGCCCGACTGCATCCTGATCGGGGAGATCCGCGATACCGACACCATGACGATGGCGCTCGCCTACGCGCAATCGGGTCATCTCGTGCTCGCGACCCTGCACGCCAACAACGCCAACCACGCCCTGAACCGCATCATCGGCTTCTATTCGCCGGACAACCGGCGGGTCCTGCTGTCCGACCTCTCCGCCACCCTCAAGGGGATCGTTTCCCAGCGCCTGATCCGCGCCCGCGGGGCCGACCAGCGCCTGCCCGCGGTGGAGATCCTGCTCAACACCCGGCACGTCGCCGAGCTGATCGAGACCGGTCGCCTCACCGAGATCAAGGAGGCGATGGAGAAGTCGCTCGCCCCCGGCTCGATCACCTTCGACCAGGCGCTCGCGCGCCTCGTTCGCGAGAACCGGATCGGCCGCGAGGATGCGCTCGCCCATGCGGACTCGCCGACCAACCTGCTGTGGAACCTCGAGAATGCCACCGAGAAGACCGAGGACGATCCGGCGCCGGTTGCGATGATGCCCTCCCTCCAGGTCCCCCCGACCCCCGATGACGGCCCCGACAAGCCAGGCGGCCCGAAGCCGCGGGACGGCGACTCGCCATCGTTCTCCGAATTCCTGCTCAATGTCTGAACCGCCCCCGATCGTCGTCCACGGTATCGATACCTGCGACCAGGTCCGCAAGGCCCGGCGCTGGCTTCGCGAACACGCCATCGAACACCGCTTCCATGATTTCCGCCGCGACGGCATCGAGCCGGCGATGCTCGCCGCCTGGACTTCGCATGTGCCCTGGGATTCCCTTCTCAACCGGCGCGGGCTTGCCTGGCGCTCGCTCGACGCCCAGGCACGCGCCGCGATCGTCGACCAGGCGAGCGCCATCGAAGCGATGCTGGCCGAACCCACCCTGATCAAGCGACCGGTGCTGATCGCCGGCGACCATGTCCTGGTCGGCTTCAATCCGAAGCTCTACGAAGGCCTGCTGCAGCCTCCGGAGGCCGCATGACGCCGGCCCCCGAGCCGGTCAGGGCCTTCTGCGAGGACCTGATCCGGCGCCGGTCCGGGACCCCGGACGATGCCGGCTGCCAGCAGCTCATCGCCGACCGGCTCGCCGCCTGCGGCTTCACCGGCGCGCCCGAGCGCCATGGCGAGGTCACCAATCTCTGGCTGGTTCGCGACGGCGGCCGCCCCGGGCCAACCCTGGTCTTCGCCGGTCATACCGACGTGGTGCCGACCGGTCCGCTCGCCGAATGGTCGAGCGATCCGTTCGAGCCGCAGGAACGTGGCGGACGGCTCTACGGACGCGGCGCGGCGGACATGAAATCCTCGATCGCGGCCTTCGTGGTCGCCAGCGAGCGCTTCCTGGCGAGCGCCGGCCCGGACGGTTTCGCGGGCCGCATCGCGCTGCTGATCACCTCCGACGAAGAGGGCCCGGCGATCGACGGCACGGTCCGCGTCGTCGAGGCCCTCGCCGCCCGTGGCGAAACACTCGACTACTGCATCGTCGGCGAACCGACATCGGTCGAGCGGCTCGGCGACACCCTCAAGAACGGTCGCCGGGGCTCGCTGTCGGGCCGGCTGGTGGTGCACGGCATCCAGGGCCACATCGCCTATCCCCATCTCGCGCGCAACCCGGTGCACCAACTCGCGCCGGCGCTCGCCGAACTCGCCGTCCATCGCTGGGACGAAGGCAACGAATTCTTCCCGCCAACCTCCTGGCAGGTCTCGAACATCCATGCCGGCACCGGCGCGGGCAACGTGATCCCGGGCGAAGCCGTCATCGACTTCAACTTCCGCTTCTCGACCGCGAGCACCGTCGACGGCCTGAAGGCCTCGGTCGTCGGGATCCTCGATGCACACCGCCTCGAATACAGCCTCGAATGGTCGCTCTCCGGCCTGCCGTTCCTGACGCCGCCGGGCGAACTGTCGCAGGCCCTGTCGGCCGCGATCCTTGCCGAAACCGGCGTCGAGGCGGCGCTCTCGACCACCGGTGGCACGTCCGATGGCCGCTTCATCGCGCGGATCTGCCCGCAGGTCATCGAGTTCGGCCCGATCAACGCCAGCATCCACAAGATCGACGAGCACGTGGAGATCGCGAGCCTGCCACGGCTCGCCGCGATCTACGAGCGCACCATCACCGCACTGGTCGGCCGATGACCCCCTTCGAACGACACCTGGCCCGCCCCGGCGCGGCGCGGCGCGCCCTGCGCAGCGTGCGCGACCTGCTGCGCTATGCCTGCACCCGTTTCGGCGCGGCCGGCCTGCACCACGGCCACGGCGTCGACGATCCTCATGACGAAGCGGCCTGGCTGATCCTGTGGGCGCTGCATCTTCCCCCCGCGCCGCTCGAGCCCTGGCTCGACGCCCGCCTCACGCCGGCCGAGATCGACATGATCGTCGAGCTCGTCGAGCGCCGCTGCGCCGACCGCACGCCCCTGCCCTACCTGACCGGCGAAGCCTGGCTGCGCGGCCTGCGCTTTCGGGCCGATCCGCGCGCACTGGTCCCGCGCTCGCTGATCGCCGAAGCCATCGAGGAATCCCTGCCCGACTGGCTCGATGCCATCGGCCGGCCCGCGCACTGGCCGCGCTCGATCCTCGATCTGTGCACCGGCGGCGGCAGCATCGCGATCATTGCCGCACTGGCGTTCCCGGAAGCGCGCGTCGACGCCGCCGACCTCAGCGCGGACGCGCTCGCGCTCGCCGCCGAGAACCTCGCCGAGCACGAGCTGTCGCAGCGCATCGGCCTGCACCAGGGCGACCTGTTCGGCGCCGTCGGGCGCCGGCGTTTCGACCTCGTCCTGTGCAATCCACCCTATGTGAATTCGGCATCGATGGCCCGCCTGCCCGCCGAGTTCCTGGTCGAGCCCCACATGGCGCTGGCCGGTGGCGAAGACGGCATGGACATCGTCCGGCGCATCATCGCGAAGGCCCCCGAGCACCTCACCGTCGATGGCCTGCTGCTGCTCGAGATCGGCCACGAGGCCGGGCATTTCGAGACGGCCTTTCCGGGGCTCGAGTTCGGCTGGCTGCCGGTGGCCGCGGGCGAGCGCATGCTCGTGGTGGCCACTCGCCGGCAACTCGAAGCGGCGCGATGATCCGCCTGCGTGGCCTCGGCCTGGCGCGCGGCGGCAAACCCCTGCTCGAAGCGGCCGACGCAGCGATCGCACCGGGCGAGAAGATCGCCCTGATCGGCCCCAACGGCTCGGGCAAGACGAGCCTGTTGCGGGCGCTCGCAGGGGAGATCGTCGTCGATGCCGGCGAGATCGATCGCCCGGCGATGCGCATCGTGCGGCTCGAGCAGGGCCTGCCCGGCGGGGAGTTGCCGGCCTGGCGCCATGTGGTCGACTCCGATCCCGCCCTGCGCGAGGCGCAGGCGGCCCTGGACGCCGCGCTCGCCGCCGACGATGGCCATGCCATCGGCGAAGCCCATGCGCACATCGCCGAAGCCGGCGGCCTCGATGCGTCGGCGCGCGCCCGCAGCCTCCTCGATGGGCTCGGTTTCGACCCGGCCCAGGCGGATGCGCCGGTGCACACCCTGTCGGGCGGCTGGCGCATGCGGCTCAATCTCGCCCAGGCGCTTTTCGTGCCCAGCGACCTGCTCCTGCTCGACGAACCGACCAACCACCTCGATCTCGACGCCATCCTCTGGCTCGAACGCTGGCTCGCCCGCTACGAAGGCAGCTGCCTGATCGTCTCGCACGACCGCGACTTCCTCGACGCCGTCGTCCGCGCCACGCTCTCGATCGAGGATTGCCGGCTGGTGCGCTATACCGGCGGCTACTCGGCGTGCGAGCGCCAGCGCGCCGAACGCCAG
Source organism: uncultured Burkholderiaceae bacterium (assembly GCA_964476625.1). GTDB lineage: Bacteria > Pseudomonadota > Gammaproteobacteria > Burkholderiales > Burkholderiaceae_E > JAMLIN01. Next base: position 6,294 of record CAYZBJ010000101.1, read on the forward strand.
GCGCTTGCCGAACGCAGCTTCCGACGCGATTCGGAGCGCGCCGCCCACCTGCAGCGCTTCATCGACCGCTTCCGCGCCAAGGCGAGCAAGGCGCGCCAGGTGCAAAGCCGGGTGAAGGCGCTTGAGCGGCTCAGCCTGGCCGCTCCCCTGCGCGCGGCGAGCGGACTCGACTTCGGCTTTCCCGATGCGGGGGAGTGCCCCGACCCGCTCCTGCTCGCCGAGGGCCTCGACGCGGGCTACGACACCGCGCTGCTGCGCGAGGTCGACCTCGTGATCGAGCGTGGCGCCCGGATCGGCCTGCTCGGACGCAACGGCGCCGGCAAGACGACCCTGATCCGCAGCCTCACGGGCGAGCTGCCCGCGCTCGGCGGGTCGATCCAGCGCGCCGCCAGTGCCCGGGTGGGCTATTTCGCGCAACAAGGCGTCGAGCGCCTGCGTCCCGACGACAGCCCCCTCGCGCACATGGCGCGAGTCGCCCCGCAGGCTCGCGAAGCCGAGTTGCGCGGCTTCCTCGGCCGCTTCGGATTCCGTGGCGAGGACGCCCTGCGCCCGATCGGGCCGATGTCGGGCGGCGAGAAGGCCCGGGTGCTGCTCGCCGAACTGGTCCATGGCAAGCCGCAACTGCTCGTGCTCGATGAACCGACCAATCATCTCGACGCATCCGCCCGCGACGCCCTTACCGAAGCGCTGGCGGAATTCGACGGGGCCCTGCTGCTGGTCTCGCATGACCGCTACCTGCTGCGCGCCAGTGTCGATCGCTTCCTGCGGGTCCACGACGGCGCCGTCGATGCCTTCGATGGCGATCTCGACGACTACGCCGCGTGGCTGCAGGGCCGGACGTCCTCGACATCGGGCACCGCCGGCGCCAGTGCCACCGACGCCGCAGGCGAACCGCCGGCGCGGGGCTCGCGCCGCGACGAGCGTCGGGCGGCGGCCGAGCGCCGCGCCCGCCTCGCCGTCGACTTGCGACCGCTCGACCGTGAGCTCGCGGCGATCGAGCGCCAGCTCGCCGCCCTCGAGACCGAGATCGCCGCCATCGATGCGGACATGGCCCGGCCCGATTTCCACGCCGACGGTATCCGTGTCGCCGATGCGGCCAGGCGCCGCGGCGAATGCGGCCAGCGCGCCAGCGACCTCGAGTTGCGCTGGCTCGAGCTGAGCGAGGAACGCGACCGCATCCTGGCGGGTGCGCAGGAGGTCGACTGATGTCCAGGCGCATCGAGCTGTTCGCCTTCGACCTCGATGCCGCCTTGCCGCCCGACGCGCCGGGCTGGCTGAACGACGCAGAACGCGAGCGGGCGATGCGCTTTGCCACCGCGACCCTGCGCCATCGCTTCATCGCCGGCCGCGCGACCCTGCGCCGCCTGCTCGCCGACAGGCTCGGCGAGACGCCCGGCCGGCTGCCGATCGAGGACGATGCCGACGGCAAGCCCCGGCTGGGCGACCACCGTCTCGCCTTCAACCTGAGCCATGCCGCGAACCACGCCCTGCTCGCCATCGGCCCGGCCGGCCTCGCACTGGGCATCGACATCGAGCGGATCGAGGCGATCGCCGACGTCGAGGCCCTGGTGACGATCTGCCTCTCGCCCGCGGAGCAGGCGGACTTCTCCGTGGTGGCCGACGAGGTGACGCGACGTGAGAAATTCCTGCGCCTGTGGGTGCGCAAGGAAGCCTGCCTCAAGGCGATCGGCCAGGGGCTGCGGATCGAACCGGCCAAAGTCACGGTCGGCTTCCCGCCACTGGGCGCCGACTGGCCGGCCCGCATTCGCGAGGACCACCTGCGAGTCTCGGACATCGACCTCGGGCTCGCCGCCCCGGCCGCTGGCCTGGCCGCGGCACTCGCCGTCGTCGGCTCCGGGCCGATGCCACCAGTGGCGCCATTGGCGCGGCTCGCGCCGGGCCTTCAGCGGGATTGACCTGCCGGGCTGACCTGCCGGACCGGCATCCTCCGATACAATCGGCGATGGAGACAGGCGCGGTCGATTCCTCGTCGAATCGATGCCGGCGCGGTTCATCACCCTTCGAGAGCAGAACACCATGAACAGACCCTTTCGACGCATCGCGGTCGTCGGCGCCGGTGCGATGGGCCGGGGCATCGTCCAGCTATTCGCGCAGAGCGGCTTCGATGTCGTCGTGCACGACACGCGTACCGAGGCGATCGACGCCGCGCTCGCCTACCTCAAGAGCACCTTCGAGCGACTTGCCGAACGCGGCAAGATGCCCGCCGACCAGGCGCAGGCAAGCCTCGCCCGGGTGGGCCGCGCCGATTCGCTCAATGGCCTGGCCGATTGCGACCTCGTCATCGAAGCGATCGTCGAACGGCTCGACGTCAAGCAGGCGCTGTTCGGCCAGCTCGAGGCCGTCTGCGCCGCCGATGCGGTGCTCGCGACCAACACCTCGTCGCTTTCGGTCACCGCGATCGCCAGCACCTGCAAGCACCCCGGGCGGATCACCGGCTACCACTTCTTCAACCCCGTGCCGCTCATGAAGGTCGTCGAGGTCGTGCGGGGCGCGGCCACCGAAACGGCGCCCATCGAACGGCTCGTCGAGCTTGCCCGTCTCGCGGGGCACCGCGCAGTGGTCACGAAGGACTACCCGGGCTTCATCGTCAACCATGCGGGCCGAGCCTATGGCCCGGAGTCGATCCGCGCGGTCAGCGAAGGCGTGGCCGATCCGGTCACCATCGACCGGATCCTGCGCGAACAGGTCTCCTTCGATGGCAAGGGCTTCAAGCTCGGCCCCTTCGAGTTGCTCGACCTGACGGGGCTCGATGTCTCGCACCCGGTGATGGAATCCATCTACCGCCAGTTCTACGACGAGCCGAGGTATCGCCCGTCGGTGCTGACGGCGCAGCAATACGCCGCCGGCTGGTTCGGCCGCAAGACCGGCATCGGTTTCTATAGCCACGAAGGCGGAACCCAACAGACGCCCGAGGAAGCCCCCCATCCGGAGCCGGCGAGCATGCCGCGGGTATGGATCGCGCCGGGGCCTGCCGCCGCAGGGCTGGGCGAACTCGTCGAAGCACTCGGCGCGGCAACGGTCGCCGGCGCAACGCCTCCCGGCGACGCCCTGATCCTGGTCGCGCCGGTGGGCATGGATGCCACGACGGCCGCGGCCGGTCTCGATGCCAGCCGGGTGGTCGCGATCGACACCCTCTTTCCCCACGGCCATCGCGCCTGCAAGCGTCGCGTCCTGATGGGAACACCCGCCACTGCCCCGGAAACCCTGGCCGCGGCCGCGGCGCTCTTCGCGCGCGATGGCGCCCGGGTGTCGGTGCTGCGCGATTCCGCCGGCTTCGTCGCCCAACGGGTCGTGGCCATGATCGTCTCGATCGCCGCCGATATCGCGCAACAGCGCATCGCGTCGGCCGCCGACATCGACGAAGCAGTGCGCATCGGCCTCGGCTATCCGGTGGGCCCGCTCACCATGGGCGACCGGCTCGGCCCGGCCACCGTGGTCGCGATCCTGCGCGGCATGGCCGAGGTCACCGGCGATCCCCGCTGCCGGCCCTCGCTCTGGCTGCAGCGCCGCGCCCAGCTCGGGCTGTCGCTCCTGCACGAGGACAGTGCCTGAGCCGCCGCGCAGGCACCGAACATCCCGCAATCGAAACATCATCAGCGAACGAACGGAGGCGACGTGGCTGAACAATCGAGCCAGACCGAATCGACCGACCCGAACGCCGTCTTCTCGGGCACGATGGACGTACCCGAACGGCACCAGTTCGATGTCGGCGTACTTGGCGAATACCTCAAGGGCAAGCTGCCCGACTTCGACGGCCAGTTGCGCGTCGAACTGTTCAAGGGCGGCCAGTCGAACCCGACCTACAAGCTGGTCGGCAACAAGCGCAACTTCGTGATGCGCTCCAAGCCCGGCCCGGTGGCGAAGCTGTTGCCCTCGGCCCATGCGGTCGAACGCGAGTTCCGCGTCCTGCAGGCGCTCGGCAAGACCGATGTGCCGGTCGCCGAAGTCTACGCACTGTGCGAGGACGAGTCGGTGATCGGCCGGGCCTTCTACGTGATGGAATGCGTCGAGGGCCGGGTGATGTGGGACCAGTCGCTGCCCGACATGGATCCGGCCGGGCGTCGCGAGATCTACGAGGAGATGAACCGCGTCATCGCCCTGCTCCACAGCGTCGACCCCGAGGCGATCGGTCTTGGCGATTTCGGCAGGCCGGGGAATTACTTCGCCCGGCAGATCAGCCGCTGGTCCAAGCAGTACAAGATCTCCGAGACCGAGAAGATCGAGGCGATGGACAACCTCATCGCCTGGCTGCCCGACAACATCCCGGACAGCGAGGAAACCGCGATCGTCCATGGCGACTACCGCCTCGACAACCTGATGTTCCATCCGACCGAGCCGCGGGTCCTCGCGATCCTCGACTGGGAACTCTCCACCCTCGGACATCCGCTGGCCGATTTCTCGTACCACTGCATGTCCTGGCACATCGACCCGGGCAAGTTCCGCGGCATCGCGGGCCTCGACCACGCCGGGCTCGGCATCCCGAGCGAAATGGAATACGTGGAGATGTACTGCAAGCGCGTCGGCCGCGATCCCCGGGACGTGCTCGAGCACTGGAACTTCTACATCGCCTACAACATGTTCCGGCTCGCCGGCATCCTGCAGGGCATCATGAAGCGGGCGGTCGACGGCACCGCATCGAGCGACAAGGCTTTCGAATCGGGCCGCCGTGCCCGCGGACTCGCCGAATCCGGCTGGCGGATCGTCGAGCAAATGAAGAAGGGGTAGGAACCCCTGATTCACGGATCCTGACCTCCACCAGACGAGGAGACCGATATGGATTTCGAATATTCGCCGCGCGTCAAGCAGATGCAGGCGCAGCTGC
>CAYZBJ010000102.1:0-10014 GCA_964476625.1 uncultured Burkholderiaceae bacterium
CACGCACCCCAGGTGCTCGCATTGAACCCGAGCAGGTCGGCGAAGTATCGGTACCCGATGTCGAGGCCCGGACGCCAGCGAGCCAGCGCGAAGGCGCCGACGGCGGTCGTGATCGCGCGCGCGATCTCCATCGCGACCAGGCTCCAGACGCCGGCGCCACCCCATGCGAGCCCGAGGCCGACGGCGCTCGAAACGACGCTCGCGCTCGCCTCGACCGCGGCGAGGCCCTTGAAGCGCGCCGCCCGCATCAGCAAGGCCACCGGCACCACGGCAAGCGCGCCGATCGGCAGCGTCGCGGCGCGCGCGGGCAGGATCTCTGCGAGCATCGGCCCACCCTCGAGCATCGCGGCGAGCGGCGCCGCGGCGAGCGTCAGGCCGGCCCAGCCGGCCAGGCCGATCGCGAGCGAAGTCCAGAGCGTGGTGTCGAGGTGCCCGGCGGCCAGCGTGCGTCGCTGCACCAGGGTGTCGATCGGGGCCATCGTCGCGAAGATCTCGATCAGCCCCACGCTGACCCAGGTCAGCGCGAAGACCCCGTAGGCCTGGGGGCCGACGAGGCGGGCGATGACCACGAGCGTGGCGAGGGTGACGCCGATCTGGACGAACTTGCCCGTCACGTTCCAGACGGCGCCCCTGGCGAGCCGATCGAATCCCGGCATGATGCGGACGAAGCCCGGCGCCGGGCCCGCTCGATCAGGCCGTCGCGTAGCGGCGCATGCGCAGTGAGAGTTCCTCGAGCGCCGCGACGCCGCTCTTCTCGGCCCGATGGCACCAGTCCTGCAGCACCTGGACGAGTTGCTCGCGGCTCATGTTGGATCGTTCCCAGACCGCGGAGAGCTCCCGGCGCATCTCGACCAGGATCTTGACCCGGTCCGAGGCGGCGAGCACCTCGCCCAGCTTGGCGCGATTCTGCTCGGTCCACTTGTCCGCATCGAGCACCAGCCAGCGCCGCGCGCCTTCCAGCAGATGGAACTCCGGCTTGCTCAGGGCGCGCAGGCGCGCCGCTTCCTCGATGCAGGCACGGCGCAGGCTGCGGGCGAACTGCGCCATGACATCGTAGCGATGCACGATCACCGCCTGCAGGGTCTCGTGGTCGGCGACCGCCTTGGCCTCGATGAACTTCGGCCGCGGCAGCACCCGATGGACCCGCGCGAGCCCGAGCATCGACAGGATCCGGATGTACAGCCAGCCGATGTCGAACTCGTACCACTTGGCCGAGAGCTTCGCGGAACTCGCATAGGCATGGTGGTTGTTGTGCAGTTCCTCGCCGCCGATCAGGATGCCCAGGGGGCCGAGGTTGGTGCTCGCGTCGGGGCAGTCGAAATTGCGATAGCCGCGCGCATGGCCGAGGCCGTTGATGATGCCGGCTGCGGTGATCGGGATCCAGAGCATCTGGATACCGAAGACGATCAGGCCGGCCACGCCGAACAGCAGCAGGTTGACCGCGAGGGTGATCCACACGCCCAGGGTCGAGCGGCCGGTGTAGACATTGCGCTCGAGCCAGTCGTCTGGCGTGCCATGGCCGTAGCGCTCGACGGTATCCCGGTTGGCGGCTTCCGCCCGATAGAGCTCGGCGCCCTCGAGCAGCACCGTCCTGAGGCCGAACACCTTCGGGCTGTGCGGGTCGCCGTCGTTCTCGCACCTGGCGTGGTGCTTGCGATGGACCGCCGCCCATTCCTTCGTGACCATGCCGGTGGTCAGCCACAGCCACGCGCGGAAGAAATGCGACGCGACCGGATGCAGGGCCAGGGCACGATGCGCCTGGCAGCGGTGCAGGTAGATGGTGACCGCGGCGATCGTGATGTGGGTCACGACCAGGGTATAGGCCAGGATCTGCCACCCGTTGAAATCGAGCAGGCCCTGGTCGAGGAAAGTCAGGAATGCATCCACAGTGGGTGACACCTCATTGATTGACCAAGGGATTTTACGCGCGCTCGATGTCCGGCGGACGATTTCCGCCGCGAATGGGAGGCAAATGCGGGAAACCCCGATTCGGAACCGGGCCGGGGGAGGCAGGCGGCCGGGCTCAGGCGGCCTTGATCTCCAGCCCGGCGCCCAGCAGTGCCGTATACACCGCCCGATTGACGTCGGATGCGACGTTGCCGCCGCCAGGCGAGGGTTCGCCGATGTGGAACGCGAACTCGAACTCGAGGCCGACCGCGCCGAAGCCGACCACCCGGGCCGTCGGCCCGGGCTCGGTGAGGACATGCGGATTCGACCGGATCGCGCCGAGCAGGATCTCGATGACCCGCTGCGGATCGCAGCCATAGGCGATCTGCAGCCGGGTCGCGCGCCGCAGGCGGCCCCCGGCGGTCACGTTGTGCACCGTCTGGCTGGTCAGGACCTCGTTGGGCACGATGATCTCCACGCCGTCGCCGGCCCGCAGCACCGAGTAGCGGGTGCGGATCGCGGTGATGGTGCCGTCGAGGGTGCCGATGCGGATCGAGTCGCCCGGACGCACCGAGCGCTCCAGCAGGATGATCAGGCCGCTCACGTAGTTGCTCGCGATGCGCTGCAGGCCGAGCCCGATGCCGACCCCGAGCGCGCCGCCGAAGACCGACAGCGCGGTGATGTCGATGCCGACGACCGACAGTCCGAGCAGCACCGCGACCACCAGCAGGAAGGCGCGCACCACCCGCACGAGGACGGTGCGCAGGCTGATGTCGATCGCATCGAAGCGCAGCAGCCGCGATTCGAGCAGCGACCCGAGCCAGTAAGCGACGAGGATGGTCAGGCCGAGCCAGAACACGCTGCGAATCAGCTGCAGCAGGGACATCTCGCCGCTGCCGAAGGGCAGGCGCATCGCGCCGAGCGCTTCGGCGATCGGCTCGAGATGGCCGAGCAGGTGCAGCACCACGGCAACGGCCACCGCAATCGAGACACCGCGTTCGAGGGCGCGCACCGACGGCGAGGCGGACAGCCGGCCGAGCAGGAAGCCGAGCAGGCGCACGGCGGCCCAGGCGCCCGCGACCAGCAGGACCAGGCGCAACAGGCCGGTCGACTGGTACTGGCCGAGGATCCCGGTCGCGAGCGCGAGGAGCAGGTACAGGCTGGCGGGGAAGAACACCCCGGCGAGCGGCGCGGGCGGCGGTGGAGGTTCACGGCGCTCGCGCGCGACGAGGGCCGCGTCGGCGGCGCGCTGCTCGGCGGCCGCCACCGTCAGCTCGCCGAGCCGGGCGGGATCCTCGTCGAGCATCGACGCGACCTCGGCCAGCACGACGGGCGCTTCGACGGGCGCGCCGGCCTCCCGCGCATCGGCCTCCCGCGCATCGGCGGCCCGGGCCCGCTGCCAGCGCCAGTTCGCGAACCGCCGCGCCAGCAGCCAGGCGATGGCCAGGCACACCGCGATCGCCACCAGTTGCCAGCCCACCCGGTCGTCCGCGAACTCGATGCGCAACTGCTGCAGCAAAGCCCCGGCGGGTTCGATCATTCTGCCTTCGCCATCCATGTCGGTTCGAGTCGTTGCACCCGGCGCCGGCTGCGGGCGAGGTCCGCCGCCCCCGGCTGCGCGTTCAGGTCGCGCGGCGCCAGCGTACGGCAAAAAAGCCGTCGCTGTCGTCGCGATGCGGCCACAGGCGCATCACGCCGGCCTCGCCCGCGGCATCGTCGCGCGACCAGCCGGCGCCGACCGTGGCGTCGAAACGCGCGGCGACCGCGGCGTTCTCTTCGTCGAGCAGGCTGCAGGTCGCATAGACCAGCGCGCCGCCCGGTTTCACGAGACGCGCGGCCGCCGCGAGGATGTCGAACTGCTGGCCGGCCAGCCGCGCGATGTCGTCAGGCCCGATGCGCCACTTGAGATCCGGATTGCGGCGCAGGGTCCCGGTGCCGCTGCAGGGCGCATCGACCAGCACCAGGTCGGCGCGGCTCGCGAGGCGGTCGAGCCGGCGATCGTTCTCGGTGTCGATGCCCAGCGGCTGCACGTTGCTCGCGCCGGAGCGGGCCAGCCGGGGCCGCATGCGGGCGAGCCGGCGCGGCGCGACGTCACAGGCGTAGATCTGCCCGGTCGAGCGCATCGCGGCGGCCAGCGCGAGGGTCTTGCCGCCGGCGCCGGCGCAGAAGTCGACCACGATCTGGCCGCGGCGCGGCGCCGCGAAGCGGCACAGGCGCTGGCTGCCGACGTCCTGGACCTCGAACCAGCCATCGGCGAAGGCGGCGAGCTTCTCGAGCGCGGGCTTGCCGGCGACGCGCACGGCGGTCGGTTCGCCGGCCAGCGCATGCGCCTCGATGCCGGCCGCCGCCAGGGCGGCGAGCACGGCCGGAACATCGGATTTCAGGCTGTTGACCCGCAGGTCGAGCGGCGCCGGTTCGAGCAGCGACGCGGCGAGTGCCTCGAACTCGCCCGCCGGGGCATCGCGCTCGATGCGTCCGGCCAGCCAGTCGGGCAGCGACAGTCGGATCGGCCCCGGCAGGCTGTCGCGATCGACGTGGGCCGACCGGGCGAGCCAGGCCGCCTCGTCGGCGTTGCGCGCAAGCGGCGCGGCCGCCGGCGACAGCAGGGCCAGGCGGCGCGCCAGCGAGCCGCTGCCTCCCTGCGCGAGGTGGGCATAGAGCCGACGATTGCGCAGGACGTCGAAGCAGGTATCGGCGAGCAGGCCACGGTCGCGCCGGCCGATGCCGGGATGCTCCCGAAAGAAGCGCGAGAGCTGGGCGTCGGCGGGATGCTCGAAACCGAGGATTCGCTCAAGCAGGGTCTCGAGCGCCTGCGCGAGGCTCAGGCGGGCGGGCGGGCGACGAGCCATTGCGCCTCTCCTTCGCGCGGATCGCGCAGGTGGCACGACTGGCCATCGACGGTGATCCGGCCTTCGACCAGCCAGCGCACGGCCATCGGGTAGAGCCGGTGCTCGGCCGCCAGCACCCGGTCGGCGAGCCGGTCGGGGTCGTCGCCATCGAGCACGGGCACCGCCGCCTGGGCGACGATCGGGCCGAGGTCGAGCGAGGACGTGACCAGGTGCACCGTCGCGCCATGGATCCGCACCCCGGCCTCGAGCGCCCGGCGATGGGTGTGCAGGCCGGGAAAGGCGGGCAGCAGGGACGGATGGATGTTGACGATGCGGCCGGCGAAACGCGCCACGAAGGCCTCGCCGAGCACCCGCATGAAGCCGGCGAGCACGATCCAGTCGACCTCGAGCGCCTCGAGGCGCTCGGCCAGCGCGGTATCGAAATCGGCGCGCTCGGCGAACCGCTTGTGGTCGATCGATTCGACCGGCAGGCCGAGTTCGGCCGCCGCCTGCAGGCCGGGGGCGCCGGGCCGGTTGGAGATCACCGCCACGATGCGCGCAGGCCATTGCTCCTCGCGGCATGCCGCCGCGAGGCCCAGCATGTTCGAGCCTCGACCCGAGATCAGCACGGCGATTTTTTGCATCGCGCGATTCTAGCACCGCGTCCGCGCCAACCCTTCTTCGAAAGCCTTATAATTCAAGGTTTTGCCGGACCTCGCGCCGCCACGCCCATGGATGTCTTCCGCCGCCTGCCGCCCGCCGACCAGCGCGCCGACTGCGCGCTGACGATCGGCAACTACGATGGCGTCCATCGCGGCCACCAGGCGGTGCTCGCGCGACTCGTCGAGCAGGCCCGCGAACGCGGGCTGGCCAGTTGCGTGCTGACCTTCGAGCCCCATCCGCGGGAATTCTTCGCGGCACGCCATGGCGGCGAGCCGCCGGCGCGCATCCTCACCGAACGCGACAAGCTCGACGCACTGGCCGACTGCGGCATCGACCGGGTCTGCATCGCCCGCTTCGACGAGGCGCTGGCGGGGCTTGCCCCGCAGGCCTTCATCGACGAGGTCATCGCCGAGGGACTGCGCACCCGCTTCCTGCTGATCGGCGACGACTTCCGCTTCGGCGCGAAGCGCGCGGGCGACGTCCACACCCTGGCGGCGGCTGCCGCCGGCGCAGGCTTCGTGCTCGAGCAGCTCGCCAGCGTCACCACCGGCGGCGAACGCATTTCGAGCTCGGCGGTGCGCGCCGCGCTCGCCGCCGGCGACTTCGAGCGGACCAGCCAATTGCTCGGACGCCCCTACCGGATATCGGGCCACGTCATGCACGGGCGCAAGCTCGGGCGCAATCTCGGCTTCCCGACGCTCAACCTGCCGATCGCCTTCCCCCGCCCCGCCCTGGCCGGTATCTTCGTGGTCCGGGTCCACGGGCTCGGGCCCCGGGCGCTGCCCGGCGTGGCGAGCCTCGGCACCCGGCCGGCGGTCGAGACCGACGGCAAGCCGCTGCTCGAGGTCCACCTGCTCGATTTCGACCGCGAGGTCTATGGCGAGCTGATCGGCGTGGAGTTCTGCCACAAGCTGCGCGACGAAGCGAACTTCGAATCGCTCGATGCGCTTGCCGGGCAGATCGGCGCCGATGTCCGCCAGGCGCGGGCCTGGCACGAGCAGCATCCGCCGCAAGCCGCCAGAACGCGCTGAACGACGGCGCCGAACCACAGACAAGAGAACCATCGATGGCAAAAGCCGGCAAACCCTCATCCCCGGACAGCACGGCGGCCACCGCGAGCAACGGCTATCGCGATACGCTGAACCTGCCCGACACGCCGTTCCCGATGCGCGGCAACCTGCCCAGGCGTGAGCCGGGCTGGACCCGGGAATGGCAGGACAAGGGCATCTACCGCCGCATCCGGGCCCATTCCGTGGGCCGACCCCTCTGGCAGCTGCACGATGGCCCGCCGTTCGCCAACGGCGACATCCACAACGGCCATGCGGTCAACAAGATCCTCAAGGACATCATCGTCAAGAGCCGGCAGATGGCGGGCTTCGACGCGCGCTACATCCCGGGCTGGGACTGCCACGGGATGCCGATCGAGATCCGCATCGAGAAGGAGTACGGCCGCGGCCTGCCGGCCGACGAGGTACAGGCGAAGTCGCGCGCCTACGCGACCGAGCAGATCGCCCGCCAGAAGGCCGGCTTCATGCGCCTGGGCGTGCTCGGCGACTGGGACGATCCCTACCTCACCATGGCGCCGGGCAACGAGGCCGACGAGCTGCGCGCGCTCGGCAAGGTGCTCGAGCTCGGCTACGTCTACCGTGGCCTCAAGCCGGTCAACTGGTGCTTCGATTGCGGCTCGGCGCTCGCCGAGGCCGAGGTGGAGTACGCCGATCGCACCGACCTCGCGGTCGATGTCGGCTTTCCCTTCCTCGCCGACGAGAGCGCCCGCCTGGCGGGCGCATTCGGCCTCGACGCGCTGCCGCTCGAGCGCGGCTTCTGCGTCATCTGGACCACCACGCCCTGGACCCTGCCCTCCAACCAGGCGCTCAACCTGCATCCCGAGATCGAGTACGCGCTGGTGCGCACCGAGTTCGATGGCGCGCCCTGCCTGCTGCTGCTGGCGGCCGAACGGGTGGCGGCCTGCCTCGAGCGCTGGGGCCTTGCCGGCGAGATCATCGCGCGCTGCCCGGGCAGCGCGCTGGCCGGCATCCGCTTCGCGCATCCCTTCGCCGAGCGCAGCTCACCGGTGCTGCTGGGCGACTACGTCACCCTCGACACCGGCACCGGGGTGGTCCACTCCTCGCCCGCCTACGGCATCGAGGATTTCAACTCCTGCAAGGCCGCCGGCATGGCCGACGACGAGATCCTGCAACCGGTGCTCGGCGACGGCACCTATGCGGAATCGCTGGCGGACTTCGGCGGCCTCTCGATCTGGGATGCTAACCCGCGCATCGTCGAGCACATGAAGGCGCGCGGCGTGCTGCTGCACGTCGAGAAGTTCGCCCACAGCTACATGCACTGCTGGCGCCACAAGACGCCGATCATCTACCGCGCCTCCTCGCAGTGGTTCGCGGGCATGGACGTCGCGCCGCGCGACGGCGGCCCGAGCCTGCGCGAGACCGCGCTGGCGGGCATCGAGGCGACCCGCTTCTATCCCGCCTGGGGCAAGCAGCGGCTGCACAACATGATCGCCAACCGGCCCGACTGGACCCTGTCGCGCCAGCGCCAGTGGGGCGTGCCGATGGCGTTCTTCGTGCACCGGCAGACCGGCGAGCTCCATCCGAAGACGCCGGCGCTGATCGAGCTCGTCGCCCGCCACATCGAGCGCGAAGGCATCGAGGTCTGGCAACGGCTCGACGGCGAAGCGCTGCTGCGCGAAGTCGGCGAGGAGAACCCCGCCGACTGGGTCAAGAACCGCGACACCCTGGACGTCTGGTTCGATTCCGGCACCACCCACCAGACGGTGCTGCGCGGCTCGCATGCGGCCAAGAGCGCCTTTCCCGCCGACCTGTACCTCGAGGGCAGCGACCAGCACCGCGGCTGGTTCCATTCATCGCTGCTGACCTCGTCGATGCTCAACGGCTGCCCGCCCTACCGCGCCCTGCTCACCCACGGCTTCGTGGTCGCGGGCGACGGCCGCAAGATGTCGAAGTCGCTCGGCAACGGCATGGAGCCGCAGGAGATCTACAACGAGCTCGGCGCCGAGATCCTGCGCCTGTGGGTCGCCTCGACCGACTATTCCGGCGAACTCGCGCTGTCGCCCGAGATCCTCAAGCGGGTGGTCGAATCCTATCGCCGGATCCGCAACACGCTGCGCTTCCTGCTCGCGAACGTATCGGACTTCGACATCGAAGCCGGCCTGCTGCCGGTCGACGAACTCCTCGAGATCGACCGCTACGCGATCGCGATGACCGCCGCCTGGCAACAGGCCTGCGCCGCCGACATGGAGCGCTTCGAGTTCCACCCGGTGATCGCCCGGCTGCAGGTCTTCTGCTCCGAGGACCTCGGCGCCTTCTACCTCGACATCCTCAAGGACCGGCTCTACACCGCCGCGCCGGCGAGCCATGCGCGTCGCTCGGCGCAGACCGCGCTCGCGCACATCACGCATTCGGTGCTGCGCATCATGGCGCCGATGCTTTCGTTCACCGCCGAGGAGGCCTGGCCGATCTTCGCGCCCGCCGCCTGGCGCGAAGGGGGCGAGACAATCTTCACCCAGACCTGGTATCGCTTCCCCGAGATGGCCGACGCCACCGCCCTGCTCGCGAAATGGACCCGCATCCGGGCCCTGCGCGCGGAGGTGATGCGCGCCATCGAAGAGCAGCGCAGCGCCGGCAAGGTGGGCTCCTCGCTGCAGGCCGAACTCGTCCTGCGCGTGGCTGGCTCCGACCATGCCCTGCTCGCGAGCCTGGGCGACGACCTGCGTTTCGTGACGATCACCTCGGCGGCCCGGCTCGAGCCGGCCGCCGATGGCGCCGAACCCGTCGTCGAGGTCGCCGCCAGCGCGAAGCCGAAATGCGAGCGCTGCTGGCATTACCGGGACGACGTCGGGGCCGATCCGGCGCATCCGTCGATCTGCGGCCGCTGCACGAGCAACCTGTACGGCGACGGCGAGATCCGGCGCTTCGCCTGATGGCCGCCTCCTCCGCCGAAGGCGCCGCCGGCGCGCCCGCGAGCCCGCTGGGGCGCTGGCTGCTGCTCGCGCTCGTCGTCGTCATCCTCGACCAGGCGAGCAAGTGGGCGGTGCTCGGGCGCTTCGAATACGGCGAGCGCCTGAACCTGATCCCCGGCTGGTTCGACTTCACGCTCGTGTACAACACCGGCGCGGCGTTCAGCTTCCTCGCCGGGGCCGCGGGCTGGCAGCGCTGGTTCTTCACCGCGCTGGCCATCGTCGCATCGGTGGTGATCCTGTTCCTGCTGCGTCGCCACGGCGGGCAGCCCCTGTTCGCGACCTCGCTCGCCCTGATCATGGGCGGCGCGATCGGCAACGTCATCGATCGCATCGTCCACGCCAAGGTGGTGGACTTCCTGCTCTTCTACCGGGGCGACTGGTACTTCCCGGCCTTCAACGTCGCCGACAGCGCGATCACCATCGGCGCGGTGCTGCTGATCGCCGACGAGTTGCTGCGCATGCGCCGCGACCGGCGGACCGCCGCCGGCCGCTAGTTGTTTCCGGGCGCCGCGGTGGGCGTGCGTCGTCGCCTGCGGTTTTCCGGAGGCGCCGCGTCAGGCCTCCGTCATCGCCTGCGGTTTTCCCGGGGGCGCCGCGTCAGGCGACCGTCGTCGTGGCTCATGCCGGGGCGGTCGGCTG
>CAYZBJ010000103.1:0-9953 GCA_964476625.1 uncultured Burkholderiaceae bacterium
GTCGGCTGCGCCACGCTCGCCGGCTACGGTGGTGAAGCGGGCGAACATCTCGGTCTTCTTGCCCACCTCGCTGAAGATGCTGGCGCGGGTGTACTTCGTGATGTCCCTGGTCACCGTGAAGGTGCCGAAGGCGCCCGAGCCCTTGGCATGCATGCGGCGCTCGGGAATCACCTCGCGCACGAAGCCGGCGAGCTTCTCATGGAGCCACACGTCCTGGGCGAGCAGCGGGCCGCGCGGGCCGGCGGTCAGGCTGTCGCGGTTGGTGACCACGGGTGCGCCGAAGTCGGTCGTCAGCTGGGTAACGGGACACTTCCTGGCATCGTTGTTCATGGCGGCTCCTGCTGGTGCGAGTTCGTCAAGGGACCCCGCTGCGGAGCGGGTATCTGGATGATAGGAAATCTATCCAGATAAAGACATTTGATAGTCTTTATCGATGCCATAGCCGATGCACGAATTCATCCACGGCGCCGCCGGCGCGGTTCAGGCCAGCCCCGCCTTGTCCAGCCCGAACGCCTTGTCGCGGCTGCCGGGCGTGGTCCGGAACGCCACGTTGAGCCGGTTCCAGCCGTTGATCATCATCACCCGCAAGGTCAGCAGGGCCAGTTCCCGATCGCTGAACTGCTCGCGCACGGCGGCATAGAGTTCGTCGGCCACGCCGCCGGGTTCGAGCCGGGTCAGTGCCTCGGTCCAGGCCAGCGCGGCGCGCTCCGGTGGCGTGAAGAGCGGCGATTCGCGCCAGGCGGCCACATGATGGAGACGCAGTTCGCGTTCACCACGGATCCGCGCCTGCTTGGCGTGCATGTCGAGGCAGAACGCGCAGGCGTTCAACTGGGAGGCGCGCATGTCCACGAGCAGTGCCAGCGTTTCGTCGAGCTCGCCACCGGCGACTATGGACTGGCTGATCCCGCCGAGCCGGTTGATGAACTCGGGCACCTGTTCGAAGAGATTGAGGCGGGGATGGGTTGGGGAGATCGTCATGTCGTCTTCCTTGATGTCGGGGAGGTGAAGGGTGCGGCTTGCGCCCACCCTTGCAGGACGACGCAGGCAGGCCCGTCGTGACATCGGCGATCCGTCAGGCGCACACCATCCGCAACTTGTCCGGATTGCGCTGGATGTAGATCGCACCGATCCGCCCTGGCCGGCTCGTCGACGGCGCCAGGGTGATGGTCTGGATCAGTTCACCGGTTCGGCCGGCGCCGACCACGCAGCCCGGCAGGCCGTTGATGCGCACCGGCCGCAGGCGCCATCCGCCGGTGGCCGGCAAGCGGGCGAAGCCGATCAGCGTCCTGGCCACCAGGTCGTTGCCCTGCAGCGGTCGTGGCACGGCGCTGACCTTGCCGCCACCGTCGGTCATCAGGACGGCATCGTCGGCCAGCACCCGGGCCAGGGCGTCGACGTCCAGGCTGCGGATGGCGTCGCTGAAGGCGTCGAACAGCCGCCGGTGTTCGTCATCGCTGACCTGGCGGCGCGGATGATCGGCCCGGACCCGACGGCGCGCGCGGCTGGCGAGCTGGCGGCACGCGACCGGACTGCGTCCGAGGCGCAGGGCGATTTCGTCGAAATCCTCGTCGAACACGTCATGCAGGAGGAAGGCCACCCGCTCCAGTGGCGACAGGCGCTCGAGCGCGAGCATGAAGGCCACCGACACGTCCTGGGCAAATTCGGCCCGCGCTTCGGGGCTGGCCGAGTGGTCGCCGTCCGCCTCGTCGTCGATCAGTGGCTCTGGCAGCCAGACGCCGACATAGTGCTCGCGCCGGGCCGCGGCAGACCCAAGTTTGTCCAGGCACAGGTTGGTGACCAGCCGCGACAGGTAGGCACGGTCATTCTGGACCTGCTGTCGATCGACTTCGGCCCAGCGCAGCCACGCTTCCTGGACGATGTCCTCGGCCTCGGCCCGCGAACCGAGCATCCGGTACGCCAGGGCGCGCAGCATGCGCGCATGGTCGCGGTCGAATCGCAAGGCGCGATCGGCGAGGGCGGGGTCGTGGTCCGGCGTCATGGTGTTCGCTCCGTCGATGTGGCCAGCCATTCGCGCGGGGACATGCCCACCCTGGCCGTGAAGGCGCGCGATAGCGCCGACGGATTCGCGTATCCGAGTTCCTCCGCCAGAATCTTGATCGGCCGGCCTTCGCGCAAGCGGCTCTGCGCCAGCGCCATGCGCCAGTCGCCCAGGTAGTCTGCCGGCGTCTGGCCCACCACCTCCCGGAACGTGTTGGCAAACGCCGTGCGGGACATGCCGGCGCGTTCGGCCATGCGCTCGAGCGACCAGGGTTCTCCCGGCGCGTCGTGCATGGCAACCAGGGCGCGCGCCAGGCGCGGGTCCGACAGCCCGGTGATGAAGCCGGGCCGTACACCCGCTTCCCGCGGATGGTCGAGCAGCCAGCGTATCAGCTGGATCACGACGACCTCGAAGAGCCGGTCGGCCAGCAGGCGCTGGCCGCAGCGGACTCGATCGGTCTCGGAGAAGAGCAACTCGAGCGCCAGGTTCAGCCCCGGGATCCGGGCTAGCGGCAGGGCGACCAGGGCGGGCAGCGCCCGCGCTAGCGGATTGTACGAACCACCGTCGAAGGCCAGCCGGGCGCAGGTGAAATCGGAGCCCTCGGCAGGCGGGTTGTGGAAGCGGTGGGTGAGGGGGCGTGGGTACAGCAGCAGGCTCGGCTCGTCGAAGTGCATCGACGCGGGCACATCGCGCGCGCCCGGATGGCTCACCTCCAGTCGGCCGCGGCGCAGCACATGCAGGTAGCCGTGTCCTTCGCAGGCATCGAAGTGCTTGAGCCCGCAAATCGCGCCGGAGTAATGCAACTGGGCCTGCACCCGGAAGCGTTCGAGGATGCCCGAGAGGCGGTCGATGGTGGCGGGAGCCTGCATCCGTACGAATTGGTATTCATCATGAACTTATTGAGTCCAATCATACATCGAGGCTGCCCATACTGCCCTTGCCGACCAGCCTGGTTCCGTCCGTGGTCGGCTTCGCCGCTTGTTTCCTTTCCTTTACCTCCAGGAGATCGACATGTCCCGCGTCAACATCGAAGCCCGACTCGCCCCCGCCGCCAGCCAGCCCCTGCTGGCCCAGATCGAGCAGGCCTTCGGCGCCACCCCCAACATGTTCAAGGCCGTGGCCAATTCGCCGGCCGCCTTGCAGAGCATGTGGGCCGCTTTCGGCGCACTGGGCAAGGGCGCCCTCGGCGCCCGGCTCGGCGAGCAGATCGCCGTTGCCATAGCCAACCGCAATCGCTGCGAATACTGTCTTGCGGCCCATACCGTACTCGGCCAGAAGGCCGGTGCATCCTCGGCCGAGATGTCCGCTGCCCAGGCGGGTCGCTCCGATGACGCCAGGACCGCCGCGGCCCTGGCCTTCGCCCTGAAGGTGGTCGAGCATCGTGGGCAGGTCGATGACGCCGATGTCGCCAGCCTGCGCGAGGCCGGCTTCGGCGATGAGCAGATCGTCGAGATCATGGCGCATGTCGCCCTGAATCTCTTCACCAACTACATCAACGTCGCCCTGGATGTTCCGGTCGATTTCCCGCAGGTTGCGCTGAAGTGAGGCGTGCCGAGCCTCATCCTGCCAGGGATGGGGCTCATGGCTTCGTCCATGCGGCACCCGCCCCACCGAGCGGGTGCCGGGCAAACTGCTTATGAATCTGTCAATGCCTTCGTGTGAGGCGAGTTCCGGGTCCTTGCGCTGTCGCCGGCTTTCGGGCTGGAAGCGGACCCGCCCGATTCCCGATTACTTCGTCGGCGCGCGGCCGGGCATCGACGCCTGGGCGTTGTCCGGCCGGGCCATCTCCATGAAGCTACGCAGGTAGTCGATGCGCAGGTCGCCCTCGCGGACCCCGAGGTGGATCTGCTTGGCGACGCCCTGCCGCCCGAGACCGACCGGCACCACGTCCATCTTCGTGGCGTACTCCTGGGCGAGCCAGCGGGGCAGGGCGGCCACGCCGCGTCCGCTCGCGACCATCTGCAGCATGATGTCGGTGGTCTCGATCGTCTTGTGGCGGCCGGGCGTGACGCTGGCCGGCATCAGGAAACGGGTGTAGATGTCCAGCCGTTCGATGCTCACCGGATAGGTGATCAGCGTTTCGGCGGCCAGTTGCGGCGGCTCGACCCAGGCTTGCCCTGCCAGCGGGTGCTGGCCGCTCACGACGAGGACCTGCTCGTAATCGAACACCGGTTCGAAGTGCAGGCCGGGCTTGTGCATGGGGTCGGGGGTCACCAGCAGGTCGATCTCGTAGCCGAACAGGGCGCCGATGCCCCCGAACTGGAACTTCTGCTTGACGTCCACATCGACATCGGGCCAGGCGGCGAGGTAGGGCGATACCACCTTGAGCAGCCACTGGTAGCAGGGGTGGCATTCCATGCCGATTCGCAAGGTGCCGCGCTCGCCCTGTGCGAACTGCTGCAGGCGTTCCTCGGCCAGGCCCAGCTGGGGCAGGACGCGATTGGCCACGGCCAGCAGGTACTGGCCGGCCTGCGTGAGCCGCAGGCTGCGGCCCTCCCGAACCCAGACGTCGGTATCGAGCTTCTCTTCGAGCTTCCTGATGGAGTGGCTCAGTGCCGATTGGGTCAGGTGCAAGGTACGCGCGGCGGCGGTCAGGGAGCCTTGCCGGTCGACTTCACGGACGATGGCCAGGTGGATTCGCTCGAGCATGGCGATATGAATAATATTAATGAATGCGTGAGACAAGACCATTTTACTTCATCGATAGGCGCCCCTACGATGCCCGTTTGCAGACAGGTATTCCGGGGCTCCCATGATCACCACGCACAACCTTGGCTTTCCGCGCATCGGTGCGAGGCGAGAGCTGAAGTTCGCCCTCGAGTCGTACTGGAAAGGGCAGTCCTCGCGCGACGAGCTCGAGGCGGTCGGCGCCCGGCTGCGCCAGCGCCACTGGGACGAGCAGGCCGGCATCGACCTGGTGCCGGTGGGGGACTTCTCCTTCTACGACCAGGTGCTGGACATGAGCTTCACGCTGGGCAACCTGCCCGAACGCGTGCGCGGCTTCCATGGCGATGTCCTCGACAACTACTTCCGCGTCGCGCGCGGGCGTTCGGCGCAGTCGGGCGATGAGCATGCGGCCTGCTGTGGCGGCGTGGCCGCCGGCGAGATGACCAAGTGGTTCGACACCAACTACCACTACATCGTGCCCGAGTTCCAGGCCGACACCGAGTTCTCGCTGGATGCCTCGCGCCTGCTCGCCCAGATCGATGAAGCGCGCCAGCAGGGTGTCCGGGCCAAGCCCGTCATCATCGGGCCGGTGAGCTACCTGGCCCTGGGCAAGGCCAAGGACGGCTCGTACCGGCTCGACCTGCTCGAGCGCCTGCTGCCGGTCTACGCGCAGTTGCTCGACAGGCTGGCGGCCGCAGGGCTCGAATGGGTGCAGGTCGACGAGCCCCTGCTGGTGACCGACCTCGACGAGGACTGGCGCCATGCCTTCAACATGGCCTACCACCAGCTCAAGGCCTGCCGCATCAGGATCCTGCTGGCCACCTACTTCGGCGAGTTGCGCGAGAACGCATACCTCGCGGCCAACCTGCCGGTGGCCGGCCTGCACGTCGACGCCATCAGCGACCGCGCCGGCGTGCTGCCCCTCCTCAACCTGCTCCCGCCGCACAAGGTGCTGTCGCTGGGCATCATCGATGGCCGAAACATCTGGAAGACGGACCTCGAGGCCACCCTCGATTGGCTCGAGCCACTGGCCGGGCGACTCGGCGATCGCCTGTGGCTCGCGCCTTCGTGCTCACTGCTGCATGTACCGGTGGACCTCGAGACCGAAGCGGCGCTGGATGTCGAGACCAAGTCCTGGCTGGCGTTCGCCCGCCAGAAGCTCGACGAACTGCGGTGGCTGGCCCAAGCCTTGCGCCATGGCCGGGCGGCCGTCGCGGAGGCCCTGGCCGCCAACCGGGCCGCCCTGGCGGCGCGCCGGTCCTCACCTCGCGTGATCAATCCGCAGGTGCAGGCCGCGGTGGCCGCGGTCGATGCCCGCCTTGGCCGGCGCCAGAGCGCCTACCCTGAACGGGCGGCCCGCCAGGCGGAGTTGCTGAACCTGCCGCGCTTCCCGACCACCACCATCGGCTCCTTCCCCCAGACCGCCGAGATCCGTCGCGCCCGCAGCGAATTCAAGGCCGGTCGCCTGGACGAAGCGGCATACAAGGCCGCCATGAAGGCCGAGATCGAACGCAGCGTGCGCGAACAGGAGGCGCTGGGCCTCGACGTGCTGGTCCATGGCGAGGCCGAACGCAACGACATGGTGGAGTACTTCGGCGAACAGCTCGACGGCTACGCATTCAGCCAGTTCGGCTGGGTGCAGTCCTACGGTTCGCGCTGCGTCAAGCCGCCCATCCTGTTCGGCGACATCAGCCGGCCCCGGGCGATGACCGTCGAATGGACCACCCATGCGCAGTCGCTCACGAGCAAGCCCATGAAGGGCATGCTGACGGGGCCGGTCACCATCCTCAACTGGTCCTTCGTGCGTGATGACCAGCCGCGCTCGGTGTCGTGCCGGCAGCTCGCCCTGGCGATTCGCCAGGAAGTACTGGACCTGGAACAGGCGGGCGTGCGCGTGATCCAGATCGACGAGGCCGCCCTGCGCGAAGGCCTGCCGCTGCGCAAGTCGCAATGGCGGGACTACCTCGACTGGGCGGTGGAGTGCTTCCGCATCACGGCCAACGGCGTGCGCGACGAAACCCAGGTCCACACCCACATGTGCTATTCGGAGTTCAACGACGTCATCGCGTCGATCGCCGACATGGATGCCGACGTCATCACGATCGAGACTTCCCGCTCCGACATGGAGCTGCTCGATGCCTTCGACGACTTCAGCTACCCGAACGAGATCGGGCCCGGCGTGTACGACATCCACTCGCCCAACATCCCGACGCAGGAACACATGGTGGAACTGATGCGCAAGGCCGCCGAGCGCATCCCGGCCGAGCGCCTGTGGGTCAACCCCGACTGCGGGCTCAAGACGCGCCAGTGGCCGGAGGTGGTGGCGGCGCTCACCAACATGGTGGCGGCCGCCAGGGCGTTGCGCGCGGCCGGCTGATCGCATTCGCCGGCCCTGCCTTGTCGGTGGGGTAGCCGGCGTTCTCGGCGGGAACGCAGTATGCTTTCACGCGACCGTCTCGTCGTAGAGGGAAGTGTTCGCGTGAATTCACCATCCTCGTCCGGATCGGCCGTCGGCCGGATCTGGCTGTATGTGTTGGCGGTCATCCTGCCCGTCGTCGGCCTGTTCGCTGGCCGGCGACGAGAACTTCGCGCCAGGCAGACGCCTGATCGCGGCGACTGCCTGATCGCGTACGCCTTGTCCGAAACCACTCGCCACGACGGCCGACCATGACCGATTCCCCCGCAAGCGCCCCCGCCTGGCAGGAGACCATCTTCGACGTGCTCAAGCAGGGCGATACGCGGCAGATCGCGTACGTGCCGGACGCCGGGCATGCCCATCTCATCCGCCGGGCCATCGCCGATCCCGACATCGAGGATGTCGTGCTGACGACCGAGGAGGAGGGCGTGGCACTGGCCTGCGGCGCCTGGCTGGGTGGCCAGCGCGCCGTGTTGCTGATGCAGAGCAGTGGTGTGGGCAACTGCGTCAACATGTTCTCGCTACTGCAGGCGGCGGACTTCCCCTTCTTCACCCTGGTGACGATGCGCGGCGAGTACGCCGAGTTCAATCCCTGGCAAGGTCCCATGGGTCGCGCAACCCAGGCGGCGCTCGAACTGATGGGCATCCAGGTACTGCGGGCTTCGCGGCCGGATGAAGTCGGCGAGGTCGTCAGCGCGGGCTTCGACGCCGCCTTCCAGGCGGGTGGGCGGGTTGCGGTGCTGCTGGGCCAGGGCCTGGTCGGCCGCAAGCAATGGGCGGGCAAGCAATGACCGGGAAGAACGTCGAGCGGCGCGAGTTCGTCGCGAAGCTGCTCGCCCGGGTGCCCGAGGCGCTCGTGGTGACCGGGCTGGGCTCGGCCACGTACGACGTCTTCGCCGCCGGCGATCGCGATACCAACTACTACCTGTGGGGCGCGATGGGTGGCGCCGCCTCGCTAGGCCTCGGGCTGGCGCTGGCCCAGCCGGACCGGTCCGTGCTCGTCGTTACCGGCGACGGCGAGCAGCTCATGGGCATCGGCAGCCTCGGCACCATCGCCGTCAAGCAGCCGCGCAACCTCACGATCGTCGTGCTCGACAACGGGCACTTCGGCGAGACCGGCATGCAGCGCAGCCATTCGAGCCTCGGCGCCGACCTGGTCGCGGTGGCGAAAGGCTTCGGCATCGCCGATGCGTTCGCGATCGACACGCTGGCCGGCCACGAGGAGATCGCGCGCCGGATCGAGGCCCGTGCCGGCCTGGCCTTTGCCAGGGTCTTCATCGAAGCCGCGGAGCCACCGCGCAGATTGCCGCCGCGCGACGGCCCGTTCGTGAAGAATCGCTTCCGGTCTGCCCTGGGCCTCACGCCTTTCTGAACTGCGTCGGATGCGCAGGCGGGGCGGCCGGCATCGGCCTTCCCGGTGCCGGCTTCGGGTGGCCCGGTTGTCGATTTTTCTCGACAATGCGAATCATTCGCATTTATGATGTGACTAAAGGGGCGGCGAATGCCCCCGGTCCACAGAGTCCGATACCGATGACGAGAACAGGTGAGCCGAGCACGTCGATCGCCACGCCCGATGTCGAGCGGCTGATCGGCGAGCACCACACACTGATGCGCCACTACGGCAAGGCGCAGATCCGCTGCAGCGAGCAGTTGCAGGCGCAGGCCGGGGAAATCGCCCGCCTGCGGACGCAGGCGATGCGCCTGCGCGCGGCGGTCATCACACGCGAGACCGCGCTGGCCTGGGCGCGCGAGGATCGTGCCGCGCTCGAGGACGCCATTCCCGGCCTGCCGAGGCGGGTCACCCTGGCCCGGCGGGTCGATGCGCTGCTCGCACGGGTCCAGGACCTGATGCGGGAGCGGCTTCGCTGGCAGCGACGCGAGACGCCGCCGCAGCCGGTCGCGAGCGCGGCGCGGCGGATGCCGGAGCAACACCTTGCCGAACCCGGGAGCGAGCTCGGCAGCCTCGAGGCGAGCCTGGTGGCGGCCGACCTGGTGATCTGCCAGACGGGCTGCCTGAGCCACGGGGCGTACTGGCGGGTGCAGGATCACTGCCGGCGCACGGGGAAGACCTGCGTGCTGGTCAGGCAGCCCGAAGCCCTGCGCATCGTGCACATCCACGACGGCCACGACGCCTCCGGCGCTGGCTCGCCAGGCTAGGGGCGCCGAACAACGGGTCGTCCGCATCGATATTGCCCGCTCGAGGGCGGGCCTCTATCCTTCATGTTCGATCGCGCCCCGGCACGCTTGCGGCGGGCGCCACGCATGGATGCGAAGGAGACCCCGCAATGAAAAGACGTGAGTTCATCGCCACCGGGCTGGCGGTGGCGAGCCTGCCGTTCCCGGTCCTGGCCCAGTCCCTCGAGAAGCCCAAGGTCTCGATCGCGGTCGGTGGCAAGAACCTCTTCTACTACCTGCCCCTGACGGTCGCCGAGCAGCTGGGCTACTTCAAGGACGAGGGGCTCGATCTCTCGATCGTCGACTTCGCCGGTGGCTCCCGCGCCCTGCAGGCGGTGGTCGGCGGCAGCGCCGACGTGGTCTCCGGCGCCTTCGAGCACACCATCAACATGCACTACAAGGGCCAGCCGATGCGGGCCTTCGCCCTGCAGGGCGCCGCGCCCCAGATCGTGCTCGGCATCAATCCGAAGACGATGGCGGGTTTCGGTTCGATCGCCGATCTCAAGGGCAAGAAGATCGGGGTCACCGCGCCGGGCAGCTCAACCAACGTGATGGTCAATTTCGTGCTCGCCAAGGCGGGGCTCAAGCCCTCGGACGTGAGCATCGTCGGCGTGGGGGCCTCCAACGGGGCGGTCGCGGCGATGCGCTCGGGCCAGATCGACGCGATCAGCAACCTCGACCCGGTGATCACCCTGC
>CAYZBJ010000104.1:0-9433 GCA_964476625.1 uncultured Burkholderiaceae bacterium
GGGGTTCGACGTGAACAGCAGGAACAGCAGGAAGCCGACCGAAACCAGGCCGAGGACCCCGAGGATACGGGCCCGCAGCACCGACGAGAGGGTGCGCGAGAAGGCCGCGACCGCGCAGGTCCAGCCCGAGAGCATCAGCGACCACAGCAGCATCGAGCCTTCGTGCGAGCCCCAGCTCGCGGCGACCCGCAATTCGGTGGGCAGGTCGGTGTTCGAGTGCGTGGCGACCAGCGCCACCGAGAAGTCGTTGCCGACGAAGGCCGCGATCAGGGCGGCGAAGGCGACCAGGATCGTCACGAACTGCGCGATCGCGGCGGGCTGCGCCACCGCCATCAGGCGGGCGTCGCGCCGCTGCGCCCCGACCAGCGGCAGGATGCCCAGCGCGAGCCCGAGGGCAAGGGCGATGGCAAGTGCGAAATGGCCGACTTCGACGCTCATGGATTCTTCGCCTGTGCGCCGCTGCCCGCGCCGACTGGATGGCCCGCGCGCTCGAGGGCTTCGGCCGCTTCGGGTGGCATGTAGTTCTCGTCGTGCTTGGCGAGCACCTCGGTGGCGGTGAAGCCGCCGCTGTTGTCCAGGCGTCCTTGCGCAACCACGCCGCGGCCTTCCTTGAACAGGTCGGGGAGGATGCCGGTGTAGCTCACCAGGATGGCGTTGTTGCCGTCGGTGACCCGGAAGGTGCCGCCGACATGGTCGCTGGCGCGCTCGAGGCTGCCCGGCTCGACCAGGCCACCGATCCGGAAGTTGCGCTCGGCCGGCGCCTTGCCTTCGGCCACCTCGGTCGGCGTGATGAACCAGGACATGTTGCTGCCGAGCGCGTTGAACACCAGCGCGGCGGCGACGCCGATCGCGGCGAGGCCGGCGGCGACCCAGGCGAACCGTCGGTGACGTGGTTTGAGTTTCATCTTGCTCCTTCCCCGAAACCCGCTTCCTCGCCGGACTGCGCGACCTGCTCGAGGGCGCGGCGCCGGCGTGCCGACAGCGAGAGCAGTTCGGCGATGATCGCGATCGCGAGCATGCCGTAGGACATCCAGACGTAATAGGCGTAGCCGCCCATCGACAGCCACTCGATCATCTCATGAGCTCCTGGGTCCAGCGGGCGTGGGCTTCGCGCTCGAGGATGATCGAACGTACCCGGTGCAGGCTGGCCGCTACGGTATAGGCCCATGCCGCGAGGCCCATGACGAGCATCCCGGCGAGCATGGTCTGGGCCATCGTCGGCGCGGCGGTGAGCGAGACGCTGGCGCCCTGGTGGAGGGTGTTCCACCACTGGACCGAGAAATAGATGATCGGCACGTTGACCGAGCCGACCAGGGCGAGCACCGCGCAGGCCCGGTCGGCCCGGCGCGGATCCTCGATCGCCGAGCGCAGGGCCATCAGCCCGAAGTACAGGAACAGCAGGATCAGGGTCGAGGTCAGGCGGGCATCCCAGACCCAGTAGGTGCCCCAGGTCGGGCGGCCCCAGAAGGCGCCCGACCACAGCGACACGAAGGCGAACATCGCGCCGGTCGGCGTCAGCGCCTGGGCCATCATCGCCGACAGCCGGGTGTTCCAGATGAGCGAGGCGGCGCTCCAGCCAGCGATCACGAGATAGGTGAACATCGCCATCCAGGCGGCCGGCACGTGCATGAAGATGATGCGGTAGGACTCGCCCTGCTGGTAGTCGGTGGGCGCGATGGCGAAACCGATGTAGAGGCCGGCCGCTGCAAGCAGGGCGGCGAGCCATCCGAACACCGGAACGAGCCGGCCGGCAAGGGGAAAGAAGCTCGCCGGGGAGGAAAACCTGAAGAATCCGCTGCCTGCCATATCACTCGAAGGAGATTCTAACCGCCAGCGCGGTCATGAACGGGCCGAACACCATCGACAGGATAGCCCCTGCGCCCAGCAGGGACAGATGGGCCTGCGCGCCGAGCCCGGCGCGACTCGATTCGACCGCGCCGGCCCCGAAGACCAGCACCGGCACCGCCAGCGGCAACACCAGCAGGGCAAGCAGCGCGGCGCCGCCACGGGCGCCGAGGGTGAGCGCCGCGCCGATCGCGCCGAGCCAGGCGAGCACCGGTGTGCCCAGCAGGAGCGTGGCGACGAGTATGGCGATCAGTTTCGGCTCGAGGCCGAACTGGACCCCTGCCAGTGGCGCCAGCAGGACCAGTGGCAGGCTGGTGGCGACCCAGTGCGCGAACACCTTGCCGGCGACCAGCGCGGGCAGGGGGGCGGGAGCGAGGACGAGCTGCTCGAGGCTGCCGTCGGCATGATCGGCGGCGAACAGCCGTGGCAGCCCGAGCAGGCCCGCGAGCAGCGCCGCCACCCAGGCGATGCCCGGCGCGATCTTCGCGAGCAGCGCCGGGTCGGGGTCGAGCCCGAGCGGGAAGAGGCTGGTGACCAGCACGAAGAACACGAGGACGATGGCGATCTCGGCGCGCGAGCGCATCGCCAGCGCGAGGTCGCGGCGCACTCCCCAGGCGATCGCGGCGCCGACGTTCATGACGGGCTCGCGCCGCCGAGCTCGAGGCGGATCGGCGCATTCGTGACCGGCAGGTCGAGATGGGTCGCGCAGATCGCGATTCCGCCCTCGCGCAGGTGGGTGTCGAGGATCTCGCCGAACAGCGCCTGGCCGGCGGCATCGAGCGCGGTGGTCGGCTCGTCGAGCAGCCATAGCGGTCGATGGATCGCGACCAGCCGGGCCAGCCCGAGCCGGCGTCGCTGCCCGGCCGACAGGCGCTGGTAGCTGAGCCGGGCCTGGCGTTCGAGGCCGACGCGACCGAGCAGCTCGCGCAGCCGGGCCGGCGTGGCCGGCTCGCCGTCGAGCGCGAGCTGCCAGCGCAGGTTCTCGGTGGCATCGAGGTTGTCCTTGCAGCCCGGCAGGTGGCCCTGGTAGGCGATCGCGGCGTGCCATGCGTCGCGCGAAGCCGAGGTTTCGGCGCCGCGCCAGCGGATCGAACCGGCGAGCGGTCGCCCCAGCCCCGCGAGCGCGCGCAGCAGGGTCGATTTGCCGCAGCCATTGGGGCCGCCGAGCCGAATCCACTGGCCTGGCCCGAGGGTAAAGGCGATGCCGTCGAGCAGGGTGCGGATGCCGGCGGCGCAGGCGAGGTCCTCGACCTCGAGCCAGTTGCGCTCGACGACATCCGGGCCGCTCACGGCACGACCTGGTCGATGCGTACCACCAGGTCCGTGGCCCCGGGTGCGCCGGGCGCGACCGGCGCGCTGACGCCGAACACGTCGCCCGCGGCCGGGGCGGCATTGCCGCTGGCGCTGATCCGGACCTCGACCACCACTTCGCCGGCGTCGGACAACTTGCGCTGCGCGAGCATCGATTGGGCGTCGCCGAGCGCGAAACCACCATTGAAATGCGCCAGTGGCTGGCGGACCGCGGCGAAGGGCATGCGCGGACCCGATGGCGCGCGGGCGCTGACGAACACGGTCGCGCTCGGCGGCAGGTCGGCGAGCTGGGCGGCGTCGATCTCGACCTGGCCGGCGACCAGCGTCGGGCCTTCGGCCGACGGCGCGTCGCCGGTCTCGCCGGCGGCGCCCGGATCGCCGCCGATGTCGGCGAGGACGTCGCGGATCTGGGCCGCCTGCTGGCTCGCCGGATCGAGCTGGGCGAGCAGGGCTTCGAGATGCGTGCGGGCCCGACCCATGTCGCCGGCCTGGAACATCGCCGCGCCCATCAGGCCATTGGCCTTGGGATCGCGCGGGTCGTTCGCCAGCGCCTGTCCGAGCAACTCGGTCGGGCGTCCGGCGAAGCGCCCGCCCTGGGTGATCGCGATCGCCTCGGCGAGATCGGCGAGCAATCGCGGATGGGGTCCGAGCAGCGCGAGGGCGCGCTCGAAGGCCGGGATCGCCTTCTCGTTCTCGCCGATCATCTTGTTGGCCGCGGCGAGCATCGCCCAGGCTTCGCCGTCCTCGGGATCGGCCGCGGTGCGCGCCTGGAGTTCGGCGATGGCCGCCTGCACCTGCGCCAGGCGTTCGGTCGCCGTCATGGCGCCGGCGCCGGCGACCGCCTCGGCGTCGGTCGCATGGGGCGCGCCCACCTGCTGGTAGGTGAGCAGGGCCAGCGCCGGCAGCAGGATCGCCACCAGCAAGGCGATGATCGGGCGCCGCCGGGCCTGGGTTGGCGCCGCCGGCGTCACGTCCGCTTCGTCGAAGCCGACGGCGACCTCGTCGAGCAGCTCGTTCTGGGCGGTCTGCGCCTCGGCGTCGGTGAGCCGGCCGACGGCGCGCTCGCGTTCGATCTCGTCGCGGCGATCGCGGTAGACGGCGAGCCGGCGACCCGAATCGGTCGATTCCGGATCCTGGGCGATGCGGGCGCCGAGCAGCGGCCAGACGAGGGCGGCGGTAGCCGCGCAGGCGAGCAGCGCGGCGATGATCCAGAAGGTCATCGGGACGGAGGTGGTCAAGTCACCCCATTTTCGCACAGCAACGCGGCCTTTCCCCGCCGCCGGGGTCCAACCGTTGATTCAGGTCAGGGGCGATGCGCGCAGGCGCTCGGTGAGCGCGTCGAGGAAGCGCGAACAAGCCTCGAGCTGGGCGATCTCGACGTATTCGTCCGGCTGGTGCGCGATGGCGATGTCGCCCGGCCCGCAGACGACCGTCGGCACCCCGGCGGCGACCAGGAAGCCGGCTTCGGTGCCGAAGCTCACCCGCCGCGGCGCCCGGCAGGCGCACAGCGGCATCAGCGCTTCGGCGAGGCTGCGGTTGCCGCCCTCGTCGAGGCCCGGCGCATCGACGATCTCCTCGAAGGAGATGCCGCAGTCTGGCGCGATCGCACGCATCGGCGGCAGCAGGACGGATTCGGCGTGCGCCCGCACCTCGGCGAGCAGGGTTGCGGCGCCGACCCCGGGCAGCGCCCGGATCTCGAAGACGAACTCGCAGTCGCGCGCGGTGATGTTGTGCGCGGTGCCTCCGTTGATCATGCCCACGTGGACGCTGGTGTGGGGGAACTCGAAGGCGGCGTCGTGGCCGGCCTCGCGCAGGCGGGCGCCGAGCCGGTTGATGTACGCGACCAGCTCGGCGGCGACTTCCACCGCCGACACGCCGGCGTCGCGCAGCGAGGAGTGCACCGAATGGCCGCGCACCCGCACCCGGTAGATGGCCGCGCCCTTGTTCGCCACCACGACCTGCATCGAGGTCGGTTCGCCGATCACGCAGGCGGCCGGCCGTAGCGGCGCGGTGGCGAGGTGTTGCGCGAGGATGCGCATGCCGTGCATGTCGGCTTCCTCGTTGTACGACAGGGCGACATGGATCGGTTGCTTCAGGCCGGCGTCGCGGAACCGCGGCGCATGCGCGAGCACACAGGCGATGAAGCCCTTCATGTCGACCGCGCCGCGGCCGTAGAGGCGGCCATCGGCCTCGGTGAGGACGAAGGGGTCGGTGCGCCATTGCTGGCCTTCGACCGGAACCACGTCGGAATGGCCGCTCAGCATGACGCCGGGGACATCGGCCGGCCCGATCGTGGCGAACAGGTTCGCATGGCCGGGCTGGTCGCCATGCTGGACCCAGGCTTCGATGCCTTCGCCGGCGAGGCGATCGGCGACCCAGTCGATCAGGGCGAGGTTGGGGCGGCTGCTGACGGTGTCGAACGCAACGAGCTTCGCGAGGATGTCGATCGTGGCGCGCATCGTTTCACGGGGCCGGGAAGGGTCGACCAGTTTAGCCCGACTGGGCAAGGCGGGCTACCCATGGCACCATGGGACATTCGAGGAGGGATCGCCATGAATGCACCTGATCGCGCCGGAATTCGTTCGGCGAGCGAAATCGACATGTCCTCCTGGTGGATGCCGTTCACCGCCAACCGCCAGTTCAAGTCGAAGCCGCGGATCATTTCCGGGGCCAAGGGGATGTACTACTACACGCCGGACGGCCGCGAGGTGGTCGACGCCTCCGCCGGGCTGTGGTGCGTCAACGCCGGCCATGGCCGCCAGGAGATCATCGATGCGGTCACGGCCCAGCTCGGCACGCTCGACTACGCCCCCGGTTTCCAGATGGGCCATCCGGTCGCCTTCGAGTTCGCTTCGAAGCTCGTCGAGATCGCGCCGGCCGGCTTCGACAAGGTGTTCTTCACCAACTCGGGCTCCGAGTCGGTCGACACCGCCCTGAAGATCGCGCTCGCCTACCATCGCGCCCGCGGCGAAGGCCATCGCACCCGCCTGGTCGGCCGTGAGCGCGGCTACCATGGCGTCGGCTTCGGCGGCATGTCGGTCGGCGGCATCGGCACCAACCGGCGCATGTTCGCCAACTCGCTGCTGCCCAACTCCGACCACCTGCCGCACACCCACGACATCAAGCGCAACGCCTTCGCGCGCGGCCTGCCCGAGCACGGCGGCGCCGAGTTCGCGGATGAACTCGAGCGCCTGGTCACGCTGCATGGGGGCGACACCATCGCCGCCGTGATCGTCGAGCCGGTGGCCTGCTCGACCGGCGTGCTGGTGCCGCCCAAGGGCTATCTCGAGCGCCTGCGCAGCCTGTGCGACAAGCACGGCATCCTGCTCATCTTCGACGAGGTCATCACCGGCTTCGGGCGGCTCGGCACCCCCTTCGCCTCGAACTACTTCGGTGTCGCCCCGGATCTCTTCACCACCGCCAAGGGCATTACCAACGGGGCGGTCCCGCTGGGCGCGGTCTTCATGAAGGGCGCGATCCACGACGCCCTCATGAGCGGCCCCGAGCCGATGATCGAGCTGTTCCACGGCTATACCTACTCGGGGCATCCGGTCGCCTGCGCGGCCGGCCTGGCCACGCTCGACATCTATGCGCGCGAGAAACTGCTCACCCGGGGCGCCGAACTCGAACAGCAATGGGCCGACGCGATGCACTCCCTGCGGGATTGCCCGAACGTGGTCGACATCCGCAATGTCGGGATCATCGGCGCGATCGAACTCGCGCCGCGCACCGGCGCGGCGGGATCGCGCGCCTACGAGGCGATGGTCGCCACCTTCGAGGCCGGCGTCCTGATGCGGGTCACCGGCGATACGCTGGCGATGTCGCCACCGCTCATCCTCGAGGGCGGGCACATCGACCGCATCGTCGAAACCACCCGCAAGGTCCTCACCGGCCTCGCCTGACCGGGTCAGGGCGATCGGGATGGCTTCGGTGTCGGGCGGGCCCCCGCCGGGGGGCGCACCGCCTGGCGCCGGGGGGCGGCTGCGCCCGCTGGTGTTCACCGGCAGCGGCGGGGAGTACTTCCGCATCTGGATCGTCAACCTGCTGCTGTCGATCCTCACCCTCGGCATCTATTCGGCCTGGGCCAAGGTGCGCCGGCAGCGCTACTTCCACCGCAACACCCATCTCGCCGGTTCGGCCTTCGACTACCACGCGCGGCCGTTGCCGATCCTGGTCGGGCGCATCGTGGCCATCGCCGGCCTGGTCGTCTTCATCGTCGCGACCGAACTCGAGCCATTCGCCGCGCTTGCGCTGCTCCTCGCCTACCTGCTGGCATTGCCCTGGATCGTCCACCGCGCCCTGCGCTTCCGGCATGCCAACACCAGCTGGCGCGGCATCCGCTTCGGATTCCTCGGCACCGTCGGCCAGGCCTATCGGGCGCTGATGCTGCCGGTGCTGGCCTGGGTCCTCGCGCTCGCCCTCGGCCTTGCGGCCGCGTTCTGGCGTGAATCCGACACGATGCTCGCCGTACTGCTGCCGGTTGTGGGCATCGGCAGCTACGCGCTGCTGCCCTGGCTGCACTATCGGCTCAAGCGCTATCACCACGGCAACGCCTGCCTCGGCATGTTGCCCGCGCGGTTTTCCGCCCAGGCGCGGCAGTTCCATGGCGTCTACCTGCGCAGCATCGCGCTCGCGCTCGTGGTGCTGTTCGGCTTCGCCCTGCTGCTGGCGATCGCGGTCGTGGCGATCGGCGGCATCGGCAACGCGATCGAGGTGGTCGCCTCGGCGCCTGGCGGCGCGCCGGCCGCGGCGGGTCTCGGACTGCTCGGCGCCGCCGCCTTCTGGCTGGCCTGGACGATGGTCCGGCCGTACTTCCAGGCGCGGATGCAGAACCTCGCCTGGAACCGGACGCGCATCGGCCCGCATCGCTTCGTTTCGCGGGTCAAGGTTCGGCGGCTCTGGGCGATCCGGATGAGCAACCTGGTGCTGGTCATGGCATCGCTCGGCCTGTTCCTGCCCTTCGCCACGGTGCGCATGGCTCGCTATCGGCTGCAGTCGGTCGATGTGGCGGTGCTGGGCGACCTCGATCGCATCGTCGGCGGCGAGCGCGAGCGGATCGCGGCCCTCGGCGAGGAGGCCGCGGAGCTCTTCGACCTGGACATCGGCATATGACGACGCCGACGGTCTTCTTCGGTCGCTACTTCGATGGCCGCATCAGCACGCCGGTGCCGGTCGCGATGCGCTTCGATGCCGATGCCCTCGTCGTCGTCGCGCCCGACTTCGAGCGCCAGGCCGGACGCGGCCACTATCGGCTGCCCGAGCGTACCCACCATGGCCAGCCGATCATCCACCTGCGCGGTGGCGGCCAGGTCGAGGCCGACGACGTCGGCGCGCTCTGGCGCGCGGCGCGCGAGGCGGGCCTGCGCGAGTCGCCGGCGTCGCTGGTGTCGCAACGCTGGTCGCTCAGCCTGCTCGCGTTGCTGCTGGCCGTTGCATGCCTGTTCGCCGGCTATCGCTGGGTGTTGCCGTGGGCGGCCGGCGCGGTGGCGCCGCTGCTGCCGGCGGCGATCGAGCGCTCGCTCGGGCGGGAGGCGGTCGACTGGCTCGACGATGGCGTCACCGGACCGACCCGCCTGCCGGCGGCGCGGCAGGCGCAGATACGCGCCCGCTTCGAGCGCATGATCGAGCGGGCCGGCGAGGAGGCGCGGCCCGATACGCTGCTGTTTCGCTCGGGGCCGGGAATCGGCGCGAATGCCTTCGCGCTGCCGGGCGGCATGATCCTGGTCACCGACGAGATCGTCGAGGCGGCCGGCGAAGTTGAATCCGCGGCGCCCGACGAGGCCCTGCTCGGCGTTCTCGCCCACGAATACGGTCACCTGCGCGGGCACCACCTGGCCCGTCGACTTCTGAAGGTGTCGGTGCTGGCGGTCACCGCCTCGGCGATCTGGGGCGATATCGGCACATTGGCAGCGGTGGTGCCGACGGTGCTCGGCGGGCTCGACTACACCCGCGAACTCGAGCGCGACGCCGATCGCGAGGCGGCCCGGCTGCTCGCCGCCGCCGACCTGTCGGTGGAACCCCTGATCGCGCTCTTCCAGCTGCTCGGCGAGGAGGATGCCGATGCGACCACGACGGGCATGCCGGCCGGCTGGCAGCGTTACCTGCGCACCCATCCCATGACGGGGGAGCGCATCGAGTTGTTGCGGGCCGGCTCGCGCTAGCGGCGCGGCGGTCGGGATCTTGGGTGCGCGGCCGCTTCGTCGTTGCCGTCGTCTTCCCGTTTCAGAGCCGCCTGCGACCACGCCGCGCCGCTCCGACGCTTTTCCGTGGCAAAGTC
>CAYZBJ010000105.1:0-9323 GCA_964476625.1 uncultured Burkholderiaceae bacterium
GTCGGTGCGCGCGAGCAGGATGGTCGGCACGCCCATGACGTCGGCCGCAAGGCGCGCGGCGATGAGCTTGGCAACGTTCTCGCGGGTGGGAACCAGCACCTTGCCGCCCATGTGGCCGCATTTCTTGACCGAGGCGAGCTGGTCCTCGAAGTGCACGCCCGCGGCGCCGGCGTCGATCATCGCCTTCATCAGTTCGAAGGCATTGAGCACGCCACCGAAGCCGGCTTCGGCATCGGCCACGATCGGGGCGAAGTAGTCGATGTAGCC
This sequence comes from uncultured Burkholderiaceae bacterium, assembly GCA_964476625.1. Classification (GTDB taxonomy): domain Bacteria; phylum Pseudomonadota; class Gammaproteobacteria; order Burkholderiales; family Burkholderiaceae_E; genus JAMLIN01. The sequence continues at coordinate 268 of CAYZBJ010000105.1, forward strand.
GTCGTCACCCGGGTTCTTGCCTTCGACCCACTGGATCTGGTCGGAACGGGTCAGCGCGCCATTGATGCGGCGTACGACCTGGGGCACCGAGTTGGCCGGGTAAAGCGACTGGTCGGGGTACATCTCGCCGGCGATGTTGGCATCGCCCGCCACCTGCCAGCCCGACAGGTAGATGGCCTTGAGGCCGGCCTTGACCTGCTGCATCGCCTGGTTGCCGGTCAGGGCGCCGAGCGAGTTCACGAAGGGCTCTTCGTGGAGCAGCTTCCAGAGCTTCTCGGAGCCGCGCCGCGCCAGGGTGTGCTCGACCTGCAGCGAGCCGCGCAGCCGGACCACATCCTCGGCGGTGTAGCCGCGCTTGACCCCGCGCCAGCGGGCGCTTTCGGACCATTCTTTCTGAAGCTTCTGGGCTTCCTGTTCGCGTGTCGACATCAGGGGATCTCCAAGACAGTTGAGGGGATGGGTTGGAATGGGGTCCTGCGGAATTCGGTGCGCAGCCAGGCGCGGCATAGGGGCTAATCTTACGCCTCGGTGTTGCGCGGCAACAGTAATTGATCACATTTCCAACACACGAGTATTTATATATATATCAATATCTTACGAAGATATTTTTGCATTGTGATATGCAATACACCACGATGAAAAACGAAGTTGGTGCGCCGCCCCCATCATTTTCCACATGATGGAATGCAATTCCTGCTCGCGAAAATCGTCTCGCCGGCTCGGCCGAAGCGACCGAATCCGGCCTTGACCGCCCCTGCAATCGCCATGCCGCCTTGCCCGAACACGGCACCGTCGAGTGGCCTCCGGCGCTTCTGGCCTGGATCGTGGAACCTCCGGCATGGATCGCGGAACCTTCGGCGCGGGACCTTCGGGTATGGCGGCCGGCCGCCAACGGGTCGATGATGGCGACTTGCCCTCTCATGCCACCCGAAAAGGAGCCCACCATGACTCAGGAGACCCGAGAGCTCGTCGTGCTGATGACGCGCGGCGCGGACCATGAACTGTCATCGGTCGCCTTCACGATCGCGTGCGGCGGCATCACCTCGGGACTCGAGGTCTGCGTGTTCCTGACGAGCGCTGCGGTCGATCTCGTGCGCAAGCGCTCGATCGACCTCACGCACGTCCCGCCGCTCGATCCGCTCAAGGCGCTGATCGATGATTTCATGGCGCGCGGCGGCACGCTGATCGCGTGCCCGCCCTGCGTGAAGGCCCGTGGCTATACGCAGGACGATTTCATCGAAGGCGTGACGATCGCCGGCGCGAGTGCGATCCACGAGCGCCTCCTGCGGGGTGCCGCGTCCCTCAGTTTCTAAACTGAAACTGCCCCCACGCTCGCTGTCGCTCGCTTCGGCCGCGCTCACGGGCGCGGTCGGTCTCGCCGGCTCAACGGTCCCCGGAGGTCTCGTCCGGGCCCAGCAGGCGGCGCGAATCGGCATCGGGCAGGGACTCCACCTCGCGCAGCCGGCGCTCGATCGCCCGGCTCCGGGTCTCGGCGCCGCCGATCGTGCTGGCCGCCCGCTCGATCTGCTCGCGGGTTTTCGCGAGCACGTCGCCGAAGCGGCCGAATTCCGTCTTGACCGCCCCCAGCAGTTGCCAGACCTCGCTCGAGCGCTGCTCGATCGCCAGGGTGCGAAAGCCCATCTGCAGGCTCGAGAGAATCGCCGCCAGGGTGCTCGGACCGGCCACCACCACCCGGTGGGTACGCTGCAGTTCATCGAGCAGGCCGGGACGACGGAGCGCCTCCGCATAGAGGCCCTCGGTCGGCAGGAACAGCAGGGCGAAGTCGGTGGTCGCGGGCGGCGCGACGTACTTGCCGCGGATCGTCTTCGCTTCCTGGCGCAGGCGCGCGTCGAGCTGGCGCTCGGCGACGGCGGCCGCCGCGGCGTCGCCCTCTTCGCGCGCCATGCCGAGCCGCTCGTAGTCCTCGCGCGGGAACTTCGCATCGATCGGCAACCAGACCGGGCTGGCGGGATCGCGCCCCGGCAGGCGGATCGCGAACTCCACCCGCTCGCCGCTGCCGGCGACCACCTCGACGTTGCGGGCGTACTGTTCGGGCACCAGGATCTGCTCGAGCAGGGCGCCGAGCTGGATCTCGCCCCAGGTGCCGCGGGTGCGCACGTTCGCCAGCACCCGCTTGAGATCGCCGACGTCGGCCGCCAGCGCATTCATCTCGCCCATTCCCTTGTGGACCTGCTCGAGCCGCGCGGCGACCATGTCGAAGGTCTCGCCGAGGCGGCGCTGCAGGGTCGACTGCAGTTTCTCGTCGACCGTCTCGCGCATCTGCTCGAGCCGCGCCGCGTTGTCGCGGGTCAGCGCCGCGAGCTGTCGCTCGAGGGTGTCGCGGATCTCGCCCAGGCGCTTGTCATTGGATTCGGCGAGCTGCGCCAGGCGCGTCGAGAAGCGATCGATCTGGCCATGCTGCGCATCCGCGAAGCTCGCCATCTGCTGCGCCAGCAGGCGCGACATCCGGTTGGTCGATTCGGCCAGCTCGGCGCGATCGGCACGCGCCCGCTCGGCCGATTCCTCGCGCGCTTCGCGGTCCTGCGCATTGCGCGCGGCCAGCAGGCGGGCGAGTTCCTCGAGGCCGGCGCGGGGGTCGGCCGGCCGGCGCAGGAGCAACGCCAGCAGCAGGGCGATGGCCACCAGGCCGAGCAGCGGCGAGAGCCACCAGGCCTGGGCGAGCATGGCGATCCAGTCGGGCAATCGACGCCGGGTCCGTGCATGGAAAGCGCCAATTGTAGGGCTTGGGCCTGGGCCGGAAACACCGGGCGGCACGCCCGGCCCATGGCGGGTTCAGGGGGCCTGTGAAGCCCGCAGCCGGAACGATGTCACGAAGTCGGGTGATTCCCGCGAGCGGCGGCCCCCTGCCTGCTTGCCTTCGGCGCTCCGGACGGTCAGGATCGGGCGACAAGCCAGAAGGAGTACGACGATGACCCGCCAATCCCGTTCGATCGCCGTTGCCATCGGCCTCGGAGCGATGCTGGCCGCCCTGTCCCTGCCGGCCGCAGCCAGCGGCCAGGACGCCGACAAGGGCACCTGGCGCTGCACCGGCGCCGACGGCAAGGTCCTGTTCACCAACGACAACTGCCCCGCCGGCACGGTGAAGGCGAGCCCCTGGGTACCGGCGCCGGCCGGCAAGGGCATCGAGCGCACCGGACCGGCACAGGGCGCCCCGCTGGCGGCCAACCAGCCGCCGCTCGAACCGCTCCTGCCCACGGGCCGTGTCGATCCCTTCGTCGACTGCAAGGCGCGCGGCGGCGACTTCGATCTCGCCGCACGGGTCTGTCGCCTGCCGCCGGGCGGCACCCAGTCCTGGACCCGCAGCGACGACTGAAGAACCGAAACAGCCCCCGCGCTCGCCGTCGTTCGCTTCGGCCGCGCTCACAGGCGCGGCCGCCCGGTCAGGAGCCTGCGGCTGGTCGCTTCAGTCCGGTCGCGCCCGTCAGCCCTGCCGGTTGCGCATCCAGTCGGCGGTCTTGTAGAACGAGCCCAGCAGGCGGTCGAAGAACTCGCCCTCGATACCCTGCTGCACCATCGCCTCGGCCATGCACAGCAGCCACTGGTCGCGCTCGACCGTGCCGATCGCGAACGGCAGGTGGCGCGCCCGCAGGCGCGGATGGCCGAAGCGCTCCACGTAGTGGGCCGGCCCGCCGAGCCAGCCGCACAGGTACCAGTGGAGCTTGTCGCGCGAGCCGTCGAGCGCCGGCGGATGCAGGGCGCGCAGGCGCGTGAAACGCGCATCCTCGTCCATCAGGTCGTAGAAGCGGTCGACCAGCGCGCGTACGCCGGCTTCGCCGCCCAGCCGCGTGAAGGGCGCATCGGCATCCATCGTGTCGTCGTCGGTTTCAGGCATCGCGAAGCACCCCCATCGGCGGCGAGTCGAGTACATGGCGCAGGCCGAGCCAGCCCGCCAGCAAGGACAGCACGGCGCCCGCGAGGGCGCCGAGCGGCAGGAGCGACAGGCGCAGGGTCAGCTCGAAGTCGAATATCCGCTCGGCCAGGACCGCGCCGACCACCAGCGCGCCGATCGCGGCCAGGAAGCCGGCGAGCGCCCCCGAGATGGCGATCTCGATCAGCTGGGCCGATGCCAGCTGGCGGCGCGATGCGCCGAGCGCGCGCATCAGCGCGGCCTCGCGCAGGCGCTCGTCGCGCGAGATGGCGAGCGCGCCATAGAGGACCGCGATGCCCGCGACCAGGGTGAGCACGAACAGGACCTGCACCGCACGGATCACCTGCGCGAGCATGTCCTGGACCTGGCGCAGGATGTTGCCGATGTCGAAGACGGTCAGGTTCGGCATCTCGCGCACCAGTTCGCGGTCGAGGCGCCCGCCCGTCCCGGCCTGGTCGGCCTGGTGATAGGCGGTGATCCAGGTCTGCGGCATCGGCGCGAGCAGTGCCGGCGACAGGATCGCGAAGAAGTTCACCTGCATCGAATCCCAGGCGACCGAGCGCACGCTGGTGAGGTCGGCATCGATGATCCGCCCGGCGATGTCGAAGCCCACCCGGTCGCCGAGTTTCAATCCGAGGGTCGCCATGATCCCTTCCTCGAAGGACACCTCGCTGGCCTGCGGATCGAACCAGCGACCGGCCACGACCTTGTTGTGCGACGGCGGCTCGGCCATGTACGAGAGATTGAACTCCCGCTGCACCAGGCGCTGCGCCCGGTCGTCGTCATAGTCGTCGACGTCGACCGGCGCACCGTTGACGCTCACCAGCCGGCCACGGATCATCGGGAACAGGGTCGCGTCGTCGATGCCGGCGGCGGCGAGTCGTTCATCGACCCTGGCGCGCTGGTCGGGCTGGATGTTGATGACGAAGCGGTTCGGCGCATCGGGCGGGCTGGCCCGTTGCCAGCCCTCGATCAGGTCGGTGCGGGTCACGGTGAGCAGCATCAACGCCATCAGGCCGATCGCCAGCGCCACTACCTGCGCCACCGAAGCCTCGCGCCGACGCGACCAGGAAGCGAAGGCGAGCCGCCAGGCCGGCGAGCGCATGACCCCGGCCAGGCCGCGCAGCCGGCCCACCAGGTGCACGGTCGCAAGCCCCGCCAGCACGAAGACGAGGCCGCCGGCGGCAAAACCCGCCAGCGCCCAGACGGCGAGGCGGCGGTCGTCGGCGAACCAGAGCATCAGCGCGGCGAAGCAGGCGAGCGCCAGCGCGGCGCCGACCCAGGCGCGCCCGCCGACCGGGCCGAACTCCCGGCGCAGGACCCGCATCGGCGGCACCCCGGCAAGGCGCACGAAGGGCCAGGCGCCGAACCCGAGCAGCAGGACCACCGAGGCCGCGATCGCCCGCAGGGCCGGGCCGGCTGACGCCGGCGGCAAGGGCACCGCGACCATGGAAGCGACCGCCGAGACCAGCAGGAAATGCAGCGCCCAGCCGATGGCGGCGCCCGCCAGCCCGCCGGCCAGCGCGATCCAGAGCAGCTCGGCGCCGAGGGTTCGCAGCAGCCGGTCCTGCGGCAGGCCGATGGCCTTCATCACCGCGCAGCCGTCGATATGGCGCTGCGCGAAGCGCCGGGCGCCGAGCGCGACCGCGACCGCGGCGATCAGCGCGGTGAGCAGCGCCACCAGCGAGAGGAACTGCCGGGCGCGCTCCAGGGTGGAGGACAGCTCGGGCCGACCGTTCGCGACCGTCTGCAGCCGCTGGCCGGGTTCCAGAGCGGTTTCGAGGCGGGCGTGCGCCGCGGCGATCGCCGCCGGCTCGCCCGCGACCAGCAGGCTCCAGCTGGCGCGGCTCGCCGGGCCGAGCAGGCCGGTGGATTCGAGATCGGACTCGGCGATCATCAGGCGCGGCGCGAAGTTCACGAAGCCGGTGCCCCGGTCGGATTCGACGCTGATGATCCGGCCGACCCGGAACATGCGCTCGCCCAGTTCGACCTCGTCGCCGACGTCCAGGCCCAACGCGACCGCGAGTTGCGGATCGGCCCAGGCTTCGCCCGGGGCCGGGATGCCGGCGGCCTCGGTATCGGCCGGTGCGTCGCGGCTGTCGCGAACCCGAAGCCGGCCCCGCAGGGGATAGCCCTCGCCGACCGCCTTGACCGAGGCGAGCTGCACGCCATCGGCGCCGCCGGCCATGCTCGGGAAGACGACGGTCCGCGCGGTCGCCAGCCCGCCCGCGGCGGCCCGCGCGACGAGCCCGGCATCGATCGGGCGATCGGACTGGAGCACGAGGTCGGCGCCGAGCAGGTGCGAGGCCTGGCGCTCGAGCGCGAGTTCCATGCGGTCGACGAAGAAGCCCACCGAGGCGATCGCCGCCACGGCGATGAGCAGCGAGCCCAGCAGCAGGTTCAGTTCGCCGGCGCGCCAGTCGCGCCACGCCAGTCGAAGCGAGAGCAGGAGGAAGTTCAAGTCGGTCGGGCCGGCGCGCGGGCGCCAGGTCGTGCCAGAGGATGGTCCGCCAGCATAAACCATCGGGCCCCGGGCCCGGCCGGCGTCTTGATAACATGGCGGGCCCTCGCCGCGATCGGCGCAGGCGAGGCGAACCAGGAGACATGTCGATGCCCCCCCGTATCCCGTACCAGCCCGCGGACCTCGCCGAGCCGGCCGAGATCGTCGACGCGATCCGCCGTCGCCGCGGTGGCGAGCTGCTCGAACTCGACCGGATGCTGCTGCACAGCGCACCGCTGGCGGCCGGCTGGAACGCGATGATGGGCAACGTGCGCAACCAGTTCGTGGTGGCCCAGAAGCTGCGCGAACTCGCGATGTGCACCGTCGCCGTCCTCAACGACGCGAGCTACGAGTTCGCGGCGCACGCGCCGATCTACCTCGCCGAGGGAGGTACCCAGGCACAGCTCGACGCGATCGCCGCCGACCCGGATGCCGCCGCCGGCAACACGGCGCTGTTCGAGCCGCTCGAAGCGGCCACGATCGCCCTGACCGTCGAGATGACCCGCAACGTGAAGGTCGGCGACGCCACCTTCGCCCGCATCGAGGCCCTGCTCGGGCACCGCGAACTGGTCGAGCTGATCGCCACGATCGCCGCCTACAACATGGTTTCGCGGTTTCTCGTCGCCACCGGCATCACCCACTGAATGCGAACCCGTATGAAGGGGGCGCGGCAGCGTTACCATGGGCAATGGCAGTGACGGCAGCGAGGTAGCCATGAGCAACGAAACAGCGAGCCCCCGGGACCTGCATGAATTCCTCCCCCCGGGCGCGGAGCTCCCCGACCCCGGCGAGCGCGTCGAACGCAGCCCGCAGGAATGGGCGCAGGCCCTGCCCCCCGATACCTACCGGGTCCTGCGCGAGGAAGCCACCGAGAGGCCCGGCAGCAGCGAACTGAACCACGAGAAGCGGCGCGGCCTGTTCGTGTGCGCCGGCTGTGGCGCGCCGCTGTTCACGTCGGCCACCAAATACGAGAGCGGTTCGGGCTGGCCGAGCTTCTATGCCGCGATCGATGGCGCGGTGGACTCGAAGACCGACCACCACCTGGCGGTCCCGCGCACCGAATATCATTGCCGGCGCTGCGGCGGCCACCAGGGCCACATATTCGGCGACGGCCCGGCGCCGACCGGCCTGCGCTTTTGCAACAACGGGCTCGCCCTGCGCTTCATCGCCGCCGAGCCCGACTGAACCAACGAATTCCCGAACCGGAGACGAAGTCCCATGAGCATCCAGTCCAAAGCCGTCGTCTGTCGCGAACTGAACGCGCCGGTCGTCGTCGAGACGATCAGCGTCGAGAAGCCCCAGGCCGGTGAAGTCCTGGTCGAGATGAAGGCCTGCGGCGTGTGCCACAGCGATCTCTCGGCCACCAACGGCACGATCGGCTTTCCCCTGCCCCTGATCCTCGGCCACGAGGGCGCCGGCATCGTCGTCGAGATCGGCGAAGGCGTCAGTGGGCTCGCCCCCGGCGACCACGTGCTGACCTCCTTCGTCAGCATGTGCGGGCGCTGCCGCTTCTGCCAGACCGGCCGTCCGCAGTTGTGCGACCAGGGTGCCAAGACCCTCGTGACCCTGCCCGGCGGCGCGCTGCGCACCCAGGATTCGGCGGGCCGGGCGCTCAACATCTTCTCGGGCTGCGGTTCGATGTCGCAGTTCCAGACCCTGCACCAGGACAACCTCGTCAAGATCGACCCCGAAGTCCCGCTCGACCGGGCCGCCCTGATCGGCTGCGGGGTCATGACCGGCTTCGGCGCGGCCGCCAACACCGCCCGGGTCGAGCCCGGCTCGCGCACCGTCGTGTTCGGCGCCGGCGGCGTCGGCCTGTCGGCGGTCCAGGGCTGCGCGATCTGCGGTGCGGCCCAGGTGGTGGCGGTCGACACCAGCGCTGCGAAGCTCGAGTTCGCGCGCCAGATGGGCGCCACGCACACGATCGACGCATCGAAGGAAGAGAACGTCGTCAAGGCCCTGCGCAAGATCACCGACGGCGGCGTGGACTATGCGTTCGAGTGCGTCGGCCACGGCGAGATCGCCGAGCAGGCCTACGGCAGCCTCGCCAAGGGCGGCACCGCCGTGATCGTCGGCGTCGCGCCGATCTCGCACAAGACCTCGGTGCGCACCGCTTCGCTGACCTTCGAGGAAAAGACCCTCACCGGCAGCTACTTCGGCTCGGCCCGTCCCCGCCAGGACTTCCCCCGCCTGATCTCGCTCTACAAGGGCGGCCGCCTGAAGCTCGACGAACTGGTCACGAAGACCTACTCGATCGACGAAGCCCCGCAGGCCTTCGAGGACCTCGCCCAGGGGCGCAACGCCCGCGGCGTCATCGTTTTCTAGGCGGCTTCGTCTTCGGGCGCATGGCTGCGTTGGGGCGCCTTGCCCTGCGCCCGAATCCGAAGCCGGCTTATCAGCGTGCGAGGGGCTTGAAGCGCAGGCGGTGCGGCTGGGCAGCTTCGTCGCCGAGGCGCTGGCGCTTGTCGTCCTCGTACTCGCGGTAGTTGCCCGCGAAGAAGTTCCATTGCGAATCGCCCTCGGCCGCCAGGATGTGGGTGGCGATCCGGTCGAGGAACCAGCGATCGTGGGAGATCACCAGGGCGCTGCCGGGGAATTCGAGCAGCGCATCCTCGAGCGCCCGCAGGGTCTCGACGTCGAGGTCGTTCGAGGGTTCGTCGAGCAGCA
>CAYZBJ010000106.1:0-8970 GCA_964476625.1 uncultured Burkholderiaceae bacterium
GCCGAGAAGATCACCGTGGCGCCGTCGGGCACCTCGTCGAGCTCCTCGACGAAGATCGCGCCCTTGGCCCGCAGGTCGCCGACGACGTGCTCGTTGTGGACGATCTCGTGGCGCACGTAGATCGGCGCGCCGAAGCGCTCGAGCGCGCGCTCGACGATCTCGATCGCGCGGTCGACGCCGGCGCAGAACCCGCGTGGCTGGGCGAGCAGGGCTTCCATCAGAGCACTCCGAGGATCCGCACTTCGAACCGGACCGACTGGCCGGCGAGCGGGTGATTGAAGTCGACGAGGACGCCATTGTCGTCGATCGCCTTCAGGACCCCCGCAAAACGCCCACCGTCGGGACGGGCGAAATCGATCAGGTCGCCCGGCTCGTAGCTGGCATCCGGATCGGCGTTGGCGTCGAAGGCCGCGCGCGACAGGCGCTGCACGAGGTCCGGGTTGCGCTCGCCCCAGGCCTGCTCGGGCGACACGTCGAAGACCGCATGGGCGCCGTCGGCCAGGCCGTGGAGCAGCCGCTCGAGCGGTTCGGCAAGCTGCCCATGGCCGAGCTGGAAGGTCGCCGGCTTTCCGCCGAAGGTGCTAATGACGTCGCCGCCGCCATCGGCGAGACTGAGCCGGTAATGCAGGGTCAGGAAAGAATCCGGGCCGACACGGGCTGGATCGCCCGCCGCCATCTTGTTGGGTTCCGACACGTCGATCGCTCATCCCGCGCACATGCGCCTGGTCGCCAAACCCCGATTTTAAGGTATCACCGATGCCCATCACCGATTGGCCCGCCGACACCCGGCCCCGGGAGCGCCTCGTGGCCCAGGGCGCCGACACCCTGTCCGATGCCGAACTGCTCGCGATCGTGCTGCGCAGCGGGCGTCGCGGCCGCAGCGCGGTGGCGCTGGCCCACGACCTGATCGGCCGTTTCGGCAGCCTGCAGGCGCTCGTCGCCAGCGGCAGCCGGTCCTTCTGCGATGCGCCCGGGGTCGGTTTCGCCAGCTGGGCCAGCCTGCAGGCGGCGATCGAGCTCGCCCGGCGCACCCTGCGCGAGGAACTCCACCGCGGCGACGCCCTGCAGTCGCCGGCGGCGGTGCGCGCCTTCCTGACCCTCTGGCTGCGCGACCGACCCCATGAAGCCTTCGTCGGCCTGTTCCTCGACTGCCGCAACCGGCTGCTCGCCGCCGACGAACTGTTTCGCGGCACCCTCACCCAGACCGCGGTCTATCCCCGCGAGATCGTCCGCCGGGCCATCGAACTCAACGCCGGGGCGGTGGTATTCGCCCACAACCACCCTTCCGGGGTCGCCGAGCCCAGCCATGCCGACCGCGCCCTGACCGAAGCCCTGCGCCGGGCGCTCGAGCCGCTCGAGGTCCGCGTGCTCGACCACCTCATCGTCGCCGGCAACCGGGTGCTGTCCTTCGCCGAGCAGGGCCTGGTGTAAGCCCCCTTGCCTTGGCACTTGCGCTCGGGTTAACATTGCGGGCTTTGCTGCGCTTGGCGCATGCCCCCTATTGAAGCCGCCGGAGCCCGAGTCGAATCAAATCGAGTGGGGCCTGGCCAAGGAGTTCGAGATGTCACGCGTTTGCCAGATCACCGGCAAGGGCCCGATGGTCGGGAACAATGTTTCGCACGCGAACAACAAGACCAAGCGCCGCTTCCTGCCGAACCTGCACTATCGTCGCTTCTGGCTCGAAACCGAGCGCCGCTGGGTGCGCCTGCGGGTCTCGAGCGCCGGGCTGCGCCTGATCGACAAGAAAGGCATCGAGGTCGTGCTCGACGAGTTGCGCCAGCGCGGCGAAGCCGCCTGAGCACCCGCGAGCCCACCCCGCCCGCCCAACATCCACGACGCGGAGAAACACCATGCGCGACAAGATCAAGCTCGAGTCGACGGCCGGAACCGGCCACTTCTACACGACCGACAAGAACAAGCGGAACATGCCGGAAAAGATGCAGATCAAGAAGTTCGATCCGGTCGCCCGCAAGCACGTGATCTACAAGGAAGCCAAGATCAAGTGATCGCCACGACCTCGCATGGCGGGGTCGTTCGAACACCGGTCAGGCTGGAAGGCCCCGCCATGCGCGGGGCTTTTTTCATCCTGCGCCAACGCCGGCCCGATCAGGCCCCGGCTGCCGTGGCCTTGTCCGCGGTCCCGCGCAATGCAATGCGCACCCCCGCCATGTCCCTGCGCAGCAGCGCCACCAGGACCGCGTCGACGATTCCGGCCGCCTGCGGCGAGAACAGCCGCAGCGCGGCCCAGTAGAACACCGCGCCACCGGCGGCGGCGATGCCCATGGCCGGCACGTCGCTCATCCAGCCGAGCAGCCAGCCCTGCGCGCTCCAGACGCCGACGGCCATCAGGAGCGCGGTGAAGAAGGCCCCCAGGCCGGCACTGGCCTGCTCCCGGATCGACATGCCGGTAAGCCGTCGCACCAGCCAGGCATAGAAGGGGAAGATCAGGAAGCCGCGCATGCCCATCGCGATCGCCACCGCCGCGATGCCGAAGGGCAGCGAGACGAGCAGCAGGCAGAAGGTGATGCACAACGCGATCGCGGTAACGCCCATCTGCCAGTGCGCCTTGCCCATGCCGCGCACGATCGCGGTCTGGATCATCGTCACCGGCGATCGAAAGGCCAGCACCATCATCGCCTGCAGCACCGGCACCGCGCCGGCCCATTCGGCGCCGAACAGCAAGGGGACGAGCACCGGCGCCAGCGCGCCTATCCCGAGGAACAGCGGACAGGCAAGTACGGAACTCGCCTGCATCGTACCCAGCGCCAGCCGGGTCACCGCAGCCGGATCGTCCTGCGCGCGCGCGACGCCGGTCTGCACGACCTGGTAGGCGGGCCGGATGAGCAGGGTCACGATCTGGTCCTGCAGGCGCATCGCCAGCGAGTAGAGCCCGACCGCGGTCGGCCCGAGTGAGCGGGCGATCATCGCCCGCGGCAGTTGCTCGTCGAGGTAATCGATGCCCCAGGCGCCCCAGGTGCTCGCATTGAAGCCGAGCAGGTCGGTGAAGTCCGATGCCCGCATCGTGACGCCCGGGCGCCAGCCGACGATCCCGGCGGCAAACACGATGGTCACCAGCGCACGGGCGATCTCCATGCCGACCAGGCTCCAGACGCCGTAGCCCGACCAGGCCATCGCCAGGCCCACCGCACTGGCCACGACGCTCGCCCCGGACTCGACGGCGGCAAGCTCCTTGAAGCGGGCGGTTCGCATCAGCAATGCGATCGGCACGACCGCAAGCGCGCCCAGCGGCAGGGTCGCCGCGCGCGCGGGCAGGATCTCGGCGAGCATCGTCCCGCCCTCGAAGAACGCCGCCACCTGGGTCGCGCCAAGGCTCAGCCCGGCCCAACCGACCAGACCCACCACGACCGAGAACCAGAGCGTGACATTGAGATGGCCGGGGCGCAGTTCGCGCCGCTGCACCAGGGTGTCGATCGGCGCCATCGTCGCGAAGATCTCGATCAGGCCGACGCAGATCCAGGTCAGGGTGAATACCCCATAGGCCTGCGGCCCGACGATGCGGGCAATGATGACGAGCGCACCCAGGGTGACGCCCATCTGGACGACTTTCCCCGCGATGTTCCAGGCGGCCCCGCCGGCCAGGCGATCGAATTCGGACATGTTGGTTCGCATCATCGCCGCCCCCCTCGCAGGCGTCGACGACCGATTCCGCAGTTGCACCGAATTGGGCGACGGACGGCCGGTCGGACGAATTCGGTGACATTGCCCGCCCATTGCAAAAGCCGCTCGTCGGCCTTGTCGTCCCGTTGGCGAATCGATTGCAGCCATTCCCGGCCGAGCCATGCAAAGTCAGCTCATACCAGGACGGGAAGCCACTCGTCGACAACCGAAAAACGGCTTGCAGGAGCCAACTCGAGGGCTGGTCGTCCGCGATTCGCGACCGGCCGCCCAGACCATCCATCCGACCTTGCCGACGCCATGCCTGCCTCCAGGACCGAGACCGTTCCACCCCGATCTTCGATCCGCGACCACGAGTCGTCGGACATGGCGAGCTGGATGCCGCGACGGATGCTCGAACACGGCCCGCAGCACCCGATCGCCCAGACCTTTCGCATCGCCGGCGCGCTCGACCTGGGCCTGCTCGAACAGGCGCTGCAGTCGCTCGTCGATCGGCACGAAGCCTTGCGCGCCCTGCCGGAGATCGTCGATGACAAGCTGCGCATGCAGGTCAGCCCATCGGCGAAGCCCTCGCTGCGCGTCGAACGGCTCGAGCCATTCCATGTGGATACGATGCGACGCAGCCGCGCCGACGAGTTGCAGCGATCCTTCATCGAGGGCAGCTTCGATCTCGACCGGTTCCCGCTGCTGCGGGCACAGCTGATCCGCTTCGACGAGCGTCGGCACGAGCTGACCATCGTCGCCCATCCCATCGTCGCCGACCGGGAATCGCTGGGCATCATCGCGCGCGATATCGGCGAGTTCTATTCGGCGGCATTCGAGTCCCGTCCGGTGGACCTGCCGCCGCTGTCGGCGTCGTACGCCAGGTTTGCCCGCGAGCGACTCGAGCGATTCGACGCCCCGGCCACCCATGCGGCCATGACCCACTGGCGCGAGCGCCTGGGCGCCCTCGAACCGCTGGCGCTGACGAACGAGCGGACGGCGCGAGCACGCGCCTCGTGCACCAGCGACCGGGTGAGCCTGCGCATCGACCAGGAAACGACGGAGGCGCTCGACGCGCTCGCCCGCGCCGAGGATACCGACCTCCATACCGTACTCCTCGCCTGCTTCCAGACCCTGCTGATGCGCCACACCGGCCGCAGCGAGATCGCCGTCGGCACCGGCGTCGCCACTCGCGGCCCGGTCGACGGCGAAGCGCTGGTGGGCAACTTCACCAACAACCTGGTGATGCATGCCGACCTGTCCGGCGAGCCGGATTTCCGCGGCCTGTTGCGAAGGGTTCGGGAAAGCGTGCGCGACGCCATGCGCGACCAGGACCTGCCTTTCGAGCGGGTACTGGCCGAGCTCGCCCCGGCCCGCGAGAGCGGCGTCCATCCCCTGATGCCGGTCGGCTTCGAACTGCGCCATCCGGGCGAGGGCATGCGCCTGGCCGGCACCGACCGGATCACGCTGCGACGCGATCCGCACATCTCGCGCTATGAACTCTTCCTGGCGATGACCGAAGCGGGCGGCGGACTCGATGCGGTCCTGACCTTCGATGCCGAACTTCTCGACCGGGATCGCGTCGAACGCATCGCCGGCCACCTGCAACGCCTGCTTGCCGAGGTCGGCAGGAATCCGGATCGTGGCATCGGCGACCTGCCGATGCTCGGCGAGGACGAGTTGCGACGCGTCCGGCTCGAAGGTCGCCCGACTCCGTTGCCGCCCGAGCGGCAGGCGACCATCGTGTCCGAGTTCGAGGCCCAGGCGGCCCGCCGTCCGGACGCGCCCGCGCTGGCCCAGGGCGATCGACGCCTGAGCTATCGCCAGCTCGACGAGACGGCCAACCGGCTCGCACGAAGACTGCAGGCGCTCGGCGTGGGCATCGACGAGCGGGTCGCCCTGTGCGTCGACCGCAGTCCCGAGGCCATCGTCGCGATGCTGGCGATCCTCAAGGCCGGGGGGGCCTACCTGCCGATCGATGGCGCCCTGCCCGACGCACGCCGCAATGCGGTCATCGAGGACGCCAAACCAAAGGCCGTCGTCGCGCATGCGTCGCACCTCCAGGGCCTGGCGATTCCCGCCGGGACCGGCGTGGTGGTGCTCGACTCCCTCGAGGCCGAAGGCGAAGACGAAGGCGACAACGCGCTGGGACGGGCGATCGATGCGCAGCCATCGTGGCTCGCCTACGTCCTGTACACATCCGGGTCGACCGGGCGCCCCAAGGGCGTGATGATCGAGCACCGCGGGCTGCTCAACCATGCCCGCTGGTTCGCGGCCGAGTTCGGCCTGTCCGCGGCCGACGTCTCGCTCCAGCGCACGACCCTCGCCTTCGACGCGGCGGGCGTCGAGATCTGGCCGACCCTGATGGTCGGCGCCCGGCTGGTGATCGCCGACGAAGAACAGGCACGCGATCCCCGCGCCCTGCTCGAACTCATCCAGGCCGAAGGCATCACGGTCATGCAGGCGGTGCCGGGTCAGATCGGCGTACTCGTCGACGAACTCGAGCGCGATACCGCACCGCCGACGCCATCGCTGCGCGCGGTCTTCGTCGGGGGGGACGTCCTCTCGCCGCAGGACGCCCGCCAATGGTATCGACGCACCGGCATCGGCCTAGTCAACATGTACGGCCCGACCGAATGCACCATCGACGCCTCGTTCCATCGCTGGACGCCCGATGCCGACGATGGGCCGATTCCCATCGGACGCCCGGTCGGGAACACCCGCATACGGATCCTCGACGCCCTGCTGCGGCCGGTCCCGCTGGGAGCGCCCGGCGAGATCTGCATCGGCGGTGACGGCGTCGCCCGCGGCTATCTCGGCCGTCCGGATCTCGACGCCGATCGCTTCGTGCCCGATCCGCACGCCAGTACGCCCGGCGCTCGCATGTACCGCAGTGGCGACCTCGGTCGCCTGCGAGCCGACGGCACCGTCGAGTACATCGGACGCATCGACCGCCAGGTCAAGGTGCGCGGCTTTCGCATCGAACTGGGCGACGTCGAAGCGGCCCTGCTCGCCTGCGGCGCCCGCCATGCCGCCACGGTGACCCTCCCCGACTCGATCGGCATGCTGCGCATCGCAGCCTGCGTGACACCCGCCGACATCGACCTGGCGAGCCTGCGCTCCAGGTTGTCCGCCCGGCTGCCCGGCTACATGGTGCCGGCGGTGATCCATCGCGTCGACGACCTGCCGGTGACTCCCAGCGGCAAGCTGGACCGGCAGGCGATCCTGCGCGCCTTGAAGACGGCGGCGACCCTCGACTTGCGCAGCGGCGGCCCGACCCCGCAGGCGGAGTCCATGCCGTACGACGAGACCGTGGCCAGGGTCCTGTCCATCTGGCGCCGGCTGGTCGACCAGCCGATGCTGCAGGCGGACGACAATTTCTTCGATTCGGGCGGCCATTCCCTGCTCGCCCTGCGCATGCTCGGCCAGGTCGAACGCGAGTTCGGCAAGGTGCTCCGGGTCGCCGCCCTGCTCGAATCGCCGACCGCGCGCGAGTTCGCGCGGCTGCTGCGGGACGAGCACGCGACGCCGCCTGCCGGTTGCGCGGTGACGATCCAGGCCGGCGGCCCGGCCGCCCCGCTTTTCTTCGTCTCGGGCTACGGCGGCGAGATCGTGATGTTCCGCGACCTTGCCAGGGAACTCGGCCAGTCCCAGCCGCTGGTGGTGCTCGACACGACGGCATTCACCGCCCAGGAGATTGCCGGCCTCGCGCTGCCCGATGTCGCCACCCGGATGATCATCGACATGCGCCGGATCCAGCCGCATGGGCCATACCACCTGAGCGGCTACTCGCTCGGTGGCAAGTACGTCTACGAGATGGCGCGCCAGTTGCGCGCGGCCGGCGAATCGGTGGCGCTGCTCGCGCTGCTCGACTGCGACGCCCCGGGCTATCCGGCGCGTCGCCCCCTGTCCGGCCGGATAGCCCTGAACCTGCGCCGGATTCTCGGCCAGGGCTTCGGCGAGAACGTCCGCCACATCCGCGATCATCTCCGGTGGCTCATCGCGTCACGGTTGCGCAAGCGGGACCTGTTCGAGAACGCGCGCGAACTGGCCGACAGCGATATCGCGCAGGCGATGAACGCGACCGCCGAAGCAATGTTCGAGCTGTGGGAATCACACGATCCCGGCACCTACGATGGCGACCTGCTCGTGATCCGGGCGCGGCGACCGCTTCGCGCGAGCGTCATCGACGACGATCCCCGACTCGGCTGGGGCCACGTGGTCCGCGGCGACATCCAGGTGCGCCAGCAGGGCGCCGATCACATGGCCATGCTGCGGCCCGCGCATGTGCGCGAACTCGCCGACATCCTGCTCGAGTTCCTCGGCACGCCGCCCGGCAGTGCGGGCGATTCCGGGGCACGACTGATCGACCTGCCTGCGGTGGCGCCGACCCTGCCGCCTGGCACTTCCCGCCGACCGGCATCGGCCGACTGAGGACGCGAGGTTACGGCGAAGTGGGTTCGCCGCCGCCGAGCGCCGCGCGCACTGCAGCCATGTCGCGACGCGCGAGCCCCGCGAGCACCGCATCGACGATCGCGGCCGCCTGCGGCGAGAAGATCCGCAGCATCGCCCAGTAGGCCAGCGCGCCGCCGAGCGCGGCGATCGCCATTGCCGGCACCGCCGGCATCCGCCCGGCCAGCCAGCCGAGACAGGCCCAGGTCGCAACGGCCATCAGGAGCGCCGATACGAAGGCGCCGACCCCCGCCCCCGCCTGCGCCCGCACCGCGAGGCCGGTCAGGCGGCGAACCAGCAGCGCATTGACCGGAAAGAGCAGCATGCCGCGCAGGCCCATGGCGGCGGCCACCGCGACGATGCCCCAGGGCAGCGCGAGCAGCAGCAGCGCCACGGTCAGGCAGACGCCGAGCGCCGAGACCGCGAGATGCCAGTGCGCCTTGCCCATGCCGCGGACGATCGCCATCTGGACCATCGCCACCGGCGAGCGGATCGCAAAGAGCATCATGACCTGGATGACGGGCACCGCGCCCGACCATTCCTCGCCGAACAGGGTCGGCACCAGCACCGGCGCGAGCGCCCCGAGGCCGAGGAACAGCGGGCAGGACAGCACCGCGCTGGCGCGCATGGTGCCCAGCGCGATCGACCGCGCCGCATCCTGGTCGTCCTGCGCCCTGGCAACCCCCGTCTGCACCACCTGGTAGGCAGGCCTGATCAGCAAGGTGACGACCTGTTCGTAGAGCCGCATCGCGAGCGAGTACAGGCCGACGGCGAGCGGCCCCAGCGAGCGTGCGATCAGCGCGCGCGGCAACTGGCCGTCGAGGTAGGCGATTCCCCACGCACCCCAGGTGCTCGCATTGAAGCCGAGCAGGTCGGCGAAGTATCGGGTACCGATACTTC
>CAYZBJ010000107.1:0-8881 GCA_964476625.1 uncultured Burkholderiaceae bacterium
CCGCCCAGGGGGGTGATGCGGTCGTCGTCCTTGGTCGCCTGTTTCACCTGGGCGCCATCCTCGGCGACCTTCATCGAGCGGAATTTCCAGACGATGATCTCGCGTCCGTCCAGGCCGTAGCGACGCTGCTTGAAGAGCACCGGCCCGGGCATGGTGAGCTTGATCGCGATGGCGACGGCCAGCATCACCGGTGCGGTGAGCAGGATCGCGGTGCTCGCGATGAGCAGGTCCGAGAGCCGTTTCATCAGGCCCATGGTGCCGTGGAAGGGGGTCTCGCACACCGCCACCACCGGCATGCCCGCGAAGGTGTCGATCCGCGCCTGGATGATGTCGTACATGAAGATGTCGGGCACGAAGTAGATCGAGGCGGTGGTGTCGCGCAGGTCGTCGAGCAGTTTGAGGATGCGCGGCTGCGAAGCCATCGGCAGTGCGACGAAGATCTGGTCGATCTTGTTGGCCCGCACGAAGTTGGCCACTTCCGCCACCCGTCCGGCGATCGGCGCTTCGGTGACCTCGCCGAGCCGCTCCAGTTCGCGGTCGTCGAAGAAGGCGGTGACCCGGGTCTTGTTGTAGGGATCGTCCGAGATCGAGCGGGCCAGCGCCCGGCCAAGGCCGCTCGCGCCGATCACGATGGCGGTGGTCTCGCCGCGCAGCGCGATCAGGCGCGGCAGGACGTACGGCGAGACGATGTGGGCGATGGTCTGGGCCACCGGGGTGCCGATCGCCCAGGTCGCGAGCACGTTCTGGTCGAACACCCGGACCACGTCGATCGCCAGCCCGAACATCACCAGCAGGCCGAGCACGATCGCCCAGTTGCTCGCCAGCTGGCGCACCAGCCCGTGCTGGTGGTGCCGGAACGGCACCGTCGACGGATACATCAGCGAGAAAGTGAGCACGCCGAGGATCATCTCGGGGGCGCCTATCGGATGGCCCCAGGCAAGGCTCGCGAGGAACAGGCAGCCGACCGCGATGGCGGGGTCGACCAGGGCCTTGATGAGCGCAACCAGGCTGCTGTTGCCGGTCCCGATCTTCGCCTGGAGCTGGGAAAGAGTGCCGTGTCTTGAATCTGCCATGTCGTTTGTTCGCAACAGCGTGAAAAGCTGGTAAGTTATTGCCGATTCAGGCCAAGGTCGGCGGTGGCCACGGACCGGTCAGGCCACATGTTCACGCCAGGTCCCCGATCGCCATAGGCACGATTTCTCAGAGGAAACAACATGCGCGCGAACCCCTCCGGCCGACTGGCCATCATCCTGGCGTCCCTGGTGCCCCTCATGGCACAGGCCCAGAGCCAGGCGATCGGCCAGCAGGACCAGGTCGTCGCGACCCAGGGCCTGGCCGACGTCAACCCCGATGTCCTCACTTTCCGGGCCGGTGTTTCGCTCGAGCACCACAGCAACATCTTCAACCTTCCGGACGGCGTCGAACCGACGGAGGCGACGTACGGTGGATCTGGCCGGTCGGACATGCAACTAAGGGGCCTGTTCGGCGCCAACTTCGACAAGCAGGTCAGCCTGCAGCGCTTCCAGCTCTTCGGCCAGCTCGAGCCGGTCAAGTTCATGGAGTTCTCGCGCTTCGACCACGTGGCCTACGATCTCGGCGCCAACTGGGACTGGGCGGTCGGCCGTCCCTGGTTCGGCACCCTGGGGCTGCGCCTGAGCCAGCGGCTCTCGGGCTTCGACTCGATTCAGATCTCCGACAAGAACGAGGAAACCCGCAACCGGTACTACGCCACCGCTGGCCTGCGCTTGACGCCCGACTGGGCGATCGTCTCGGGAATCGACCTCGAAACCACCAGCAACTCGGCTTCGGCGCTCGAATACTACGACTACGACTTCCTCAGCTACGAGCTGGGCGCGCGCTACACCCGGGGTCGCCAATCCGAGTTCGAGTTCGTCTGGCGCCATACCGACGGCGACTACCCCAACCGCCAGCTGCTCGACTCCGCGGGCAACGTGCTGCCGACTTCCATCGACAACCAGTTCTCCCAGGATGCCCTGCTGTTGCGCCTGCAGTACCGGCCCTCGAACGACAGCCGGATCGCCGGGCACATCGGCTACACCAGCCGCAAGTACGACAACCAGTCCGACCGCGACTTCAGCGGCATGGTCGCCGGCCTGGACCTCGACTGGGCGCCTACCGGCGCCTTCCAGATGCGCACTTCGCTGATCCACGAGATCCAGCCCGAGGACCTGCTTACCGCCAACCACGTCACCGCCACCTCGCTGGTGCTGCGGCCCCTGTTCCAGGTGACCGGCCGGATCGGCCTCGAAGGCCTGGCCCAGTACACCACCCGCGACTACGACGGCGACCCGACGGTCGGCATCGGGACCCGCAAGGACGATGTCTCCATCATCGGCCTCGATGCGATCTACGGGTATTCCCGCACCATTACCGGCCGGGCCGGTATCCAGTACGTCAAGCGCGACTCGAACATCAGCCAGTACGACTTCGACGACACCCGGCTCACCCTGTCGGTGCTTGCGAGCTTCTGAGCGGTCACTCCAGCGGGCGGCGGTGTGCGATGATGCTCGCTCACCGCCGCTTTCGTTTTGTCTTGCGCCAGGCAGGACGCCGATGGCCGATTCGGCGAGCGGTGAGCATTCCTTCACGCGGCTGTCCCTGGCGGCCGAATAAGATTCACCCGGACTGACGCCAAGATCGAGAACACCCCATGATGAAGTTCCTGCTCCGACTCGTCCTATTCGCGGGCCTCGTTGCCTCCGCATCGACCGCTGCCTTCGCGCAGGGTTTCTCCAGCGACCGGCAGGTCGACTACCTGCTCGGGCCCGGCGACGTGGTCCGTATCCAGGTGTTCCAGAACAACGACCTGACCGTCGAGGCCAGGGTCTCCGAAAGCGGGGTCATCTCCTACCCGCTGCTCGGGGTCATCAAGATCGGCGGCCTGTCGCCGACCGACGCCGAGCGCCTGATCGCGCGCCGGCTCAAGGAAGGCAGTTTCCTGCAGAACCCGCAGGTCACCCTCAACGTGCTGCAGTTCCGCAGCCAGCAGGTCTCGGTGCTCGGCCACGTGCGCACGCCCGGCCGGTATGCCCTCGAGACCACCGGCATGCGCCTGTCCGAGATCCTCTCGATGGCCGGCGGCGTGACCGAGACCGGTGCCGACCAGATCGTCGTGATGACCCGGCGCAGCGGCCAGGTCGAGCGGGTCGAGATCGACCTCGTCGACATGTTCGCCTCGGGCGACCTGACCAAGGATCTTGCGCTGACCGCGGGCGATGTCATCTATGTCAACCGCTCGTCGATCTTCTATGTCTACGGCCAGGTCAACCGCCCGGGCATGTACACGATGGAGCGCGGCATGACCGTCGCGCAGGCCATCGCCAAGGGCGGCGGCCTCACCCTGCGCGGTACCGACAAGGGTGTGCGGGTGCATCGTCGCTATGGCAATCGCACGGTGCAGGTGGTCGAGCCGAAGCTCGACGATCCGATCAGCCCCGATGACCTGATCTTCGTTCGCGAAAGCATCTTCTGATCGCGGCGGGTCCGACCCGACCGACCGGCGCCTGCGGGCGCCGGTCTGCTTTCCGGCGGCGACTCGCGAGGCGGGCGCGACCAGCGCGGCCGATCAGCGCGGCGCCACCACGATGCCGTGCGCCTGGATCCAGCCCAGCTTGTACGCGACGAGGATCATCAGGAAGAGCGCTACCGACAGGCTGATGCGCACCGTGAGCGCGCGGGCGACGTTGCGGGTCTTGCCCTTGTCGCGCACCAGGAAGATGCCCGCGGACACCAGGCTGCCGATGATGAACACGAAGGCGACGAGGATGATCCAGTTCACGGCGGTTCCCGGTGCGGCGGCGTCGAGGGGCGCTGCTTCATGCGCCCGGATTCTACGCCTGGCGCAATAGGCGGGTCGCCAGCAGGTAAAATGCCCGTTTCCCTGCGGCGATTCGAGCGAGCGCGATGGCGGCCCCAGAACACGAACGACCGGCGCAAGGCGCCGGTAGCGGCGATCCCCGGCGGGTTCGGTCGGGCCGGCGCCAGTTGGTGATCCTCGGGCTGCTGTTCCTGCTACCCGTCGTCGCCGCCTACCTTGCCTATTTCCTGTTCCCGCCCGACGGGCGGACCAACTACGGCGAACTCGTCGATCCGCAGCGCGATGTCGCCGATTTCACGCTGACGCCGCTCGCGGCTGCCGCCGGCAGCGTTCCGGCCGACGCCACGATGGGCACCCTGGCGGGCCGCTGGGTCTTCGTCGTTGCCGGCCCGGCCGCCTGCGAGGCGCGCTGCCGGGAGCAGCTCTACAACATCCGCCAGGTGCGTCTGACCACCGGCAACGAGCGCGATCGCATCGAGCGCCTCTGGATCGTGACCGACGAACGGGACCCGGCCGCCGAACTGCTCGCCGAGCACGAGGGCCTGTGGCTCGGGCGGGCCGATCCGCAGACCTTCGCGGCCAGTTTCCCGGCCGGCGAAACCGGCGACCCGAGTGCGCACATCTATCTCGTCGATCCCCTCGGCCACCTCATGATGCGGTTTCCGGTCGATGCGGATCCGAGCCGGATGAAGAAGGACATTGCGCGTCTCCTGAAAGCCTCTCGTATCGGCTGAATCATGAATCCAGACTCCCAAGGCCATGTCACGGACCCGGCCGGCGTACGCCGGCGCCTCGTGTTTCGACGCCTCGCCACCGTCGCCGTCGTCCTGACTCTGTGCCTGGTGATGCTCGGCGCCTGGGTCCGGCTCACCGATGCCGGTCTCGGCTGCCCGGACTGGCCGGGCTGCTACGGCAAGCTCAGTCCGGTCCACGCGAGCGATCAGATCGCGCAGGCGGTCGCCGAGCAGGGGGGTGAGCACGGCCCGGTGTCGATGGGCAAGGCCTGGCGCGAGATGGTCCACCGCTACCTCGCCTCGGGGCTGGGGCTGCTGATCATCGCCATCGCGGTGCTCGCGACCCGCTGGCGGGTCGCGCTGCGCCAGTCGCCGGTCCTGCCCTGGGCGCTCGTTGGCCTGGTGATCCTGCAAGGCCTGTTCGGCAAGTGGACCGTGACCCTGCTGCTCAAGCCGGCCATCGTCACCGGCCACCTGATCGGCGGCATGCTGCTGTTCGCGTTGCTCGTCTGGCTCTGGCAGCGCCAGCAGCCCGATCCGGCGCCGGTCGACGCCGAGCCGCTGGCGAACCTGCGCGTCGCGGCGATCATCGGCCTCGGCCTGGTGGCGATCCAGATCTTCCTCGGCGGCTGGACCAGCACCAACTACGCCGCGCTCGCCTGTTCCGACCTGCCGACCTGCCAGGGCCGGTGGTGGCCCGAGGTCGATTTCGGCAATGCCTTCCACATGTTCCGGGAGCTCGGCCAGACCGCCAGCGGCGAGGCCTTGTCGATGCAGGCCCTGACGGCGATCCACCTGAGCCACCGCATCGCCGCCGTGGTGGTCGCCCTCTATGTGTTGTGGCTCGGGCTGCGGGCGATGCGCACCGGCGGCGCGCAGCGGCTCGGCCAGGCGATCCTGCTGATGCTGGTGGTGCAGTTCGGCCTCGGCCTCGCGAACGTGGCCTTCAGCCTGCCGATCGCGCTGGCGGTCGCTCACAACGGCGGGGCCGCGCTGCTGCTGGGCCTGCTCACGGTGCTAAACTATCGGGCTGTACGCGCCGGTTATCGCATCTGATCCGGCGCCCCTTCGCGCGCATCCGATGCACCTGACCCAAACCCATACCGAGGGGCTGCGCAGCCTGGCGGCCCGCTACCTCGCGCTGACCAAGCCGCGCATCGTCATGCTCGCGGCCTTCTGCGCGCTGATCGGGATGCTGCTCGCGTCGAACGGGCCGGTGTCCTGGCGGGTGCTCCTTTATGGCACGGTCGGCATTTCCCTGCTCGCCGGGGCGGGGTTCGCCTTCAACTGCCTGTTCGAGCGCCACCTCGATGCCCGCATGGCGCGCACCCGGCGCCGGCCGCTCGCCCGTGGCTCGGTCAGCACGACCGGCACCGTCGTCTTCGCCGGCGTGCTGGGCGGCATCGGTTCGCTGCTGCTCTACACCCAGGTCAATCCGCTCACGATGTGGCTCACCCTGGCCACCTTCGTCGGCTATGCGGTGGTCTACACCGTGCTGCTCAAGCCGGCCACCCCGCAGAACATCGTCATCGGTGGCGCCTCGGGCGCGATGCCGCCGCTGCTCGGCTGGGCCGCGGTCGCCAACGAGGTCAGCGCGGGCGCGCTGGTGCTGTTCCTGATCATCTTCGTCTGGACGCCGCCGCACTTCTGGTCGCTGGCGCTCTACCGGGTCGACGACTATCGCAAGTCGGGCCTGCCGATGCTGCCGATCACCCATGGCTCGGCCTTCACCCGCCTGCAGATCCTGCTCTACACGGTGCTGCTGGTCGTCACGACCCTGCTGCCCTACCTGATCGAGATGAGCGGCTTGCCGTACCTCGTCGCCGCGCTGGTGCTCGGCGGGATCTTCCTCGGATACGCATGGCGCCTGTGGCGCAACTACAGCGACGCCCTGGCGCGCCGTGCCTTTGGTTACTCCATCTTCTACCTGGCGGCCCTGTTCGGGGCGCTGCTGGTCGATCACTATCTCTGATCGCACCGCGGCGGCCCGCCCGGGACCCCGACGGAAATGAAACGACTTTTGCTGTTCCTCGCCGCAGCGATACTCGCCGGCTGTTCCCCCAAGCCCGTCTCGTTCAACGCCACCGACATCACCGGCGGCTCCTTCGACCCGGCCTTCGAGCTGACCGACCATACCGGCGCGAAGCGCAGCCTCGCCGATTTCCGCGGCAAGGTGGTGACCGTCTTCTTCGGGTTCACCCAATGCCCGGACGTCTGTCCGACCACCCTGATCGAGATGAAGGAAGTGATGGCGCTGCTCGGCGATGACGCCGAGCGGGTGCAGGCGCTGTTCATAACGGTCGATCCGGCCCGCGACACGCCAGAGGTGCTCGGCGCCTACGTGCCGGCCTTCGACCCGCGCTTCCTCGGCCTGTACGGCGACGAAGCCGAGATTGCGAAGGTCGCCAGGGGCTACCGGGTGTTCTACGAGAAGGTCCCGGGATCGACGCCCGACAACTACCAGATCAACCATACCGCGGCGAGCTATGTGATCGATCCGCAGGGGGAGATCCGGCTGTTCGTCAAGCATGGCGAGGGCGCCGAGGCTTTCGCCGAGGACATCCGGCGGCTTCTCGCAGCGACGCCGAAGTCCTGAGCGCCGCGCGGGCTTGCGGCGAGGGCCCCGCTGCACCGGGGCCTGCATGAAGCCCCGCGGCCGACCCGTCAGGCCGGCGCCCGCGCCCGGCGCGCCGGGCCGAGCCCGGCGGCCAGCGCTGCCGCCATGATCAGGCCGCCACCGGCCAGGGTGCGCAGGTCGAGGGTTTCGCCACCGATGAGCACCGCCGATACCGCGGCGACGAGCACTTCGCCGAGCAGGACCACGGCGGTGACCTCGGCCGGCAGCCGGGAAGCGCCGTATTGCAGGGCGAGGTTGCCGGCGACCACCGCGGCGGCCAGTCCCGCCACGCCGAGCAGCCAGTCGGGCGCGAGCGCCGGCGGCGCGGCGACGATGCCGGTGCCGGTGAAGACGAGCGCGAAGCCCGCCGGCAGCAGCAGGCCACCGGCGAAGATGCCGAGGCTGCGCACCGACGTCGGCGCCGTTGCGAGGCGGCGCAGCATGACGTTGTTGAGGGCGAAGAACACGCCACCCGCGAGGCCGAGCCAGTCGCCGGCCGAGCGCGGCACCGGCAGCCCGATCTCCGCCTGCCAGAGGATCGTCATCGCCCCGGCGAGCGCGAGCAGGATCCGCCCGAAGGTGCCCCGGTCGGGCCGCTCGCCGAGCAGGAGCCGGGCGAAGCCGACCGCCCAGACCGGCATCAGGTAGAACAGCAGGACGACGCGGATCACCTCGCCGACCAGCACGCCCCAGTTGAAGGCCACGTTCGTCAGGCCGGCTGCCGCCACCAGCAGCCAGAACATCGGCTCGCGCAGCCAGGGCGCGACCTGGCGCCGGTACCGCGCGAGCACCACCAGGGTGGGCACGAGGTACAGGGCCGCCGTCGCCCAGAGCACATGCAGGCCGTGGGCATCGAGCCAGCGGATCGGCCACCAGGACAGCCCCCAGACGAGGGAGCTCAGCATCAGGCCGGCGAAGGGGGCAAGTGGATTCATCGCCTCGGGCGGGGCTTCGCCGGCGACGGTCGCACCGGATCCGGACAACAAGAAGGCCCGGTGCATGACCGGGCCGGTGAAGGTGCGCGAGGCGGTGCCGGCCTTGCGCGCGCGGAGATCAGGCGTATTCGGCCAGCGCTCCGCGCATTTTCTGCAGGGCCTTGGTTTCGATCTGGCGGATGCGCTCGGCCGACACGCCGAACTCGTCGGCGAGCTGGTGCAGGGTCAGCGTACCGCCGTCGTCGGCATCTCGCAGCCAGCGCGTCTCGATGATCCGGCGGCTGCGCTCGTCGAGCGCGGCCAGCGCCTGCTCGATGCCTTCGGACTGCAGCCGGTCGTGCTGGCGGGCCGCGATGATCTGCTCGGGCTGGGCGTCGGGCGCTGCGAGCCAGGCGCTCGGCGAATAGCTTTCCTCGCCGTCGTCGACCTGCGAATCGAGCGCGATGTCGCCGCCGCCCAGGCGGGTTTCCATTTCGAGGACGTCGCCTTCGCGGACCTTGAGCCGCTCGGCGATGTCGCCGATCTCGTCGGGCGACAGGGCTTGCGCACCCGGCTTCATCGAGCGCAGATTGAAGAAGAGCTTGCGCTGCGCCTTGGTGGTCGCGATCCGCACGAGTCGCCAGTTGCGCAGGACGTACTCGTGGATCTCGGCCTTGATCCAGTGCATGGCGAACGACACCAGCCGCACCCCGCGTTCGGGGTCGAAGCGCTTGACCGCCTTCATCAGGCCGATGTTGCCTTCCTGGATCAGGTCGCC
>CAYZBJ010000108.1:0-8696 GCA_964476625.1 uncultured Burkholderiaceae bacterium
CCTCGCCAAGACCGTCAAGGGCTACGGGATGGCCGGGCCGGCGAAGCCAAGAACCCGACCCACCAGCTCAAGAAGCTCGAGACCGACAGCATTCGCGAGTTCCGCGACCGCTTCAACATTCCGATCCCCGACGAGCAGCTCGACGAACTGCCGTTCTTCCGGCCCGACGAGTCCTCGCCGGAGATGCAGTATCTCCACGAGCGGCGCCAGGCCCTCGGCGGCTACCTGCCGCAGCGTCGCCGCAAGTCGGACGAGGAGTTCGCGATCCCGCCGCTCGATACCTTCAAGTCGGTGCTCGAGCCCACTGCGGAAGGGCGCGAGATCTCCACCACCCAGGCTTTCGTCCGGATGCTGACCCTGCTGCTGCGCGACAAGGAACTGGGCAAGCGGGTCGTCCCCATCGTGCCCGACGAGGCGCGCACTTTCGGGATGGAGGGCATGTTCCGGCAACTCGGGATCTATGCGCCGGAAGGGCAGAAGTACGAGCCCGTCGATCGTGACCAGGTCATGTACTACAAGGAGGACGCCAAGGGGCAGGTCCTGCAGGAGGGCATCAACGAGGCGGGCGCGTTCTGCTCGTGGCTGGCTGCGGCGACGTCGTATTCGACGAACAACCGCATCATGATCCCGTTCTACATCTACTACTCGATGTTCGGCTTCCAGCGGATCGGCGACTTCGCCTGGGCCGCCGGCGACATGCAGGCGCGCGGCTTCCTGTTGGGCGGCACGGCCGGGCGGACCACCCTCAACGGCGAAGGCCTGCAACACCAGGACGGCCACAGCCACATCCTCTCGAGCCAGATACCGAATTGCGTCTCCTACGATCCGACCTTCGCCCACGAGGTGGCGGTCATCATCCAGCATGGCCTCGAGCGGATGATCGGCAACCAGGAGAACGTCTACTTCTACCTCACCGTCATGAACGAGAACTACGCCCAGCCGGGGCTGGTCGTGGGTGACGAGGAAGGCATCATCCGCGGCATGTACCGGCTGCGCGGCGCGCCCGGCGACGGCAAGTCCGGCGCGCGCAAGGGCAAGCGCCCGCGGGTGCAGTTGCTCGGCTCGGGCACGATCCTGCGCGAGGTGATCGCGGCGGCCGAGCTCCTCGAGGCCGACTGGAAGGTGGCGGCCGACGTCTGGAGCGCCACCAGCTTCACCGAGCTGCGTCGCGACGGCCTGGCGTGCGAGCGCCACAACCTGCTGCATCCCGACGACGAGCAGCAGGTTCCCTACGTCACGCAGCTGCTCGGGCAGACCGAAGGCCCGATCGTCGCATCGACCGACTACACCAAGCTCTTTGCCGACCAGATCCGCCCGTTCGTCCCGAAGGGGCGCAGCTACCGGGTGCTGGGTACCGACGGCTTCGGCCGCTCGGACTTCCGTTACCGCTTGCGCCGGCACTTCGAGGTCGACCGCCATTTCGTGGTGCTTGCCGCGGTGCGCGAGCTCGTCGACGAGGGGGCGCTGCCAGCCGGCACGGTAGCGGCGGTCATCGAGAAATACGGCATCGACCCGGACAAGGTCGATCCGGCCCACGCCTAAGTCGGAGACGACGGATATGAGCGCGACGATCGAGGTACGGGTACCGGACATCGGTGATTTCGACGAGGTCGAGGTGATCGAGGTGATGGTGTCTGCGGGCGACGAGGTGAGCGCCGAGCAGAGCCTGGTGACGGTGGAGAGCGACAAGGCGTCGATGGAGATACCGTCGTCGGCGTCGGGTCGGGTGGCCGAGTTGCGG
Organism: uncultured Burkholderiaceae bacterium; assembly: GCA_964476625.1. GTDB lineage: Bacteria > Pseudomonadota > Gammaproteobacteria > Burkholderiales > Burkholderiaceae_E > JAMLIN01. The sequence continues at coordinate 1,742 of CAYZBJ010000108.1, forward strand.
GTGAAGGTGGGGGACAAGGTTTCGGAGGGCAGTGTCCTGCTGGTGCTCGAGGAGGCTGGGGAAGCGGCGGCGAAGCCGGCGGCCGAGGCGCCCGCGGCGAAGTCACCGGCGCCGGCGCCAGCGCCGCGATCGGCGGAAGCGGCCCGCGCGCCGGCGCCGCCCCCCGCGCCGCGGCCACCGCAGTCGGCGGTCGATCCGGATGCGCCGGGCCCGGCCCAGGATCCGGACGATTCACCGCCGGCGCCAGGCAGTGTCGAGCGCAGTCATCCGGTTCCCGTCGAGATGCGCGATGGCATCGCCGTGGCCAAGCCGCATGCATCGCCTTCGGTGCGCCACTTCGCCCGTGAGCTCGGGGTCGACCTGGCGCGGGTTGCCGGCACCGGCCCGAAGCAGCGGATCACGCGCGACGACGTACTCGCCTTCGTGAAGTCCCTCGTGGCGAAGCCGGCGAGCGCGCCGGCCGAAGGTGCGGGCCTCGGGCTCATCGCCTGGCCGAAGGTCGACTTTGCCCGCTTCGGCCCGATCGAGAAGAAGCCGCTCGCCCGAATCCGCAAGCTGTCGGCGGCCAACCTGCATCGCAACTGGGTGATGATCCCGCATGTCACCAACCACGACGATGCGGACGTCACCGAACTCGAGGCCTTCCGCCTGCAGCTCAACGAAGAGGCGGCCAAGGACAAGTCCGGCGTCAAGCTCACGATGCTCGGGTTCCTGATCAAGGCCTGCGTGGCGGCCCTGCGGCGCTTTCCCGAGTTCAATTCCTCGCTCGAGGATGATGAACTGGTGCTCAAGCAGTACTACCACATCGGTTTCGCCGCCGACACGCCCAACGGGCTGGTGGTGCCGGTCATTCGCGACGCCGACAAGAAGGGCCTGATCGAGATCGCCTCGGAGACGGCGACGCTCGCGGCCAAGGCGCGCGAGGGCAAGCTCTCGCCCAAGGACATGCAGGGGGGAACCTTCTCGATCTCGAGCCTTGGCGGAATCGGCGGCACCTACTTCACCCCGATCATCAATGCGCCCGAGGTGGCCATCCTCGGGGTCTGCCGCTCCGCCCGCCGACCGGTCTGGGATGGTGAGAAGTTCGCTCCTCGCCTGGTGGTGCCGCTGTCGCTGTCCTATGACCACCGCGTGATCGACGGGGCGGCCGCGGCCCGCTTCAACGCCTACCTGGCCCAGTTGCTGGCGGACTTCCGCCGCTCCATGTTGTAGAGAACCTGCGAAGGGCCCGGACGCCGTCCGGTCCCTCCGCGGCTTCCGAGAGTCGGAGACGACGGATATGAGCGCGACGATCGAGGTACGGGTACCGGACATCGGTGATTTCGACGAGGTCGAGGTGATCGAGGTGATGGTGTCTGCGGGCGACGAGGTGAGCGCCGAGCAGAGCCTGGTGACGGTGGAGAGCGACAAGGCGTCGATGGAGATACCGTCGTCGGCGTCGGGTCGGGTGGCCGAGTTGCGGGTGAAGGTGGGGGACAAGGTTTCGGAGGGCAGTGTCCTGCTGGTGCTCGAGGAGGCTGGGGAAGCGGCGGCGAAGCCGGCGGCCGAGGCGCCCGCGGCGAAGTCACCGGCGCCGGCGCCAGCGCCGAAGGCAGCGGCCGAGCCCGCTCCCACGCGCAGCGCAGCGTCATCCCCGGCGACCGCGTCGATCGGCTCGCGCAAGGCCGATCGCAGCTGTGCCCTGGTGGTGCTCGGCGGCGGGCCCGGTGGTTATGCGGCGGCCTTCCGGGCGGCCGACCTCGGGCTCGAGGTGGTGCTGGTCGAGCGCTATCCGACCCTCGGTGGCGTCTGCCTCAACGTCGGCTGCATCCCGTCCAAGGCCTTGCTGCATGCGGCGGCCGCCATGGACGAGGCCCGTTCGCTCGCGGCCCACGGCATCGATTTCGGCGAGCCGAAGATCGACCTCGACCGCCTGCGGGGCTGGAAGTCGCAGGTGGTGGGCAAGCTCACGGGTGGCCTGGCCGGAATGGCCAAGGGTCGCAAGGTCGAGGTGATCCGCGGGACAGGGCGCTTCGCCGATCCGCATCATCTCGAGATCGAACTCACCGACGGGCCCGGCCGCGAGCCGACGGGAGAGACCTGCCTGCTGCGCTTCGAGCAGGCCATCGTCGCGGCCGGCTCGCAGGCGGTCCGGCTGCCCTTCCTGCCGGACGACCCGCGGGTGGTCGACTCCACCGGCGCGCTGGCGCTCGCGGCGATACCCCGGCGGATGCTGGTCATCGGCGGGGGCATCATCGGCCTCGAGATGGGCACCGTCTACGCCAGCCTCGGCGCCCAGGTCGAGATCGTCGAGATGCTCGACGGCCTGATGGCGGGGGCCGATCCCGACCTCGTGCGAGTCTGGCAGAAGCACAACGCCGACCGCTTCGCGCGCATCATGCTCGGCACCCGCACGACGGACGCGCGGGCCACGCCCGAGGGCATCGAAGTCAGCTTCGAGGGCAGGCAGGCGCCCGACAAGCCGGAGCTCTACGACCTCGTCCTGTGCGCGGTGGGGCGTCGCCCCAATGGCCGGGAGATCGGGGCGGAGGCCGCCGGCGTCGCGCTCGACGAACGCGGCTTCATCCCGGTCGACGCCCAGATGCGCACGAACCTCGCGCATGTCTTCGCGATCGGCGACATCGTCGGCGATCCGATGCTCGCCCACAAGGCGGCCCACGAGGGCCATGTGGCCGCCGAAGTCGCGGCCGGGCAGAAATCGCACTTCGATGCCCGCGTGATTCCCTCGGTTGCCTATACCGATCCGGAAGTCGCCTGGGTCGGGGTGACCGAAACCCAGGCGAAGGCCGAGTCCATCCCGATCGGCCGCGCGGTATTCCCCTGGGCGGCCTCGGGCAGGGCGATCGCCAATGGGCGAGACGAGGGTTTCACCAAGCTGATCTTCGACGAGGCGACCCGCCGGGTGATCGGCGGAGCGATCGTCGGCACCCATGCGGGCGACATGATCGGCGAGCTTGCCCTCGCGATCGAGATGGGCGCCGATGCAACCGACATCGGGGCGACCATCCATCCGCACCCGACGCTTGGCGAGTCCATCGGAATGGCCGCCGAACTCTTCGAAGGGACCTGCACCGACCTTCCGCCCGCCCGCAAGCGCTAGGCGCAGCGCGTCATTCCGGACGCTCGTGGCTTGCCCGCATTGACGGTGCGACAGATCGCGGGTTTACAATTCGCAACGCCGGGGATCCCGGATTACAGCCACCTGCGAGCGTGGCCGGGATCGTCGGTTTCCACTTGCCCCAAGGAGACTCATCCGATGGATCGCCGTTCCGTCCTCAAGAAGACGCTTACCGCCGGGGCTGCCGCCGGCGCCGCCACGATCGCTGCTCCGGCCATCTCGCAAGGCAAGATGGAATGGCGCATGGTCACCGCCTGGCCCAAGAACTTCCCGGGTCTCGGCGTCGGCGCCGAGAACCTCGCCAAGCGCATCACCACCATGTCGGGTGGCCGCCTGACCGTCAAGGTCTACTCCGCCGGCGAGATGGTGCCGCCGCTGCAGTCGCTCGATGCGGTCATCAACGGCACCGCCGAGATGTGCCACAGCGCCGCCTACTACTGGCAGAACAAGAACCCCGGCCTGTCGTTCTTCACCGGCGTGCCCTACGGCATGACCTCGCGCGAGTTCACCGCCTGGGTGCGCTTCCTCGGTGGCCAGCAGATCTGGGACGAGATCTACGACCAGTTCGGTGTCCAGGGCTTCCTCTCGGGCGACACCGGCACCCAGGCCGGCGGCTGGTTCCGCAATGAACTCAAGGGCATCGAAGACATCAAGGGGCTGCGCTTCCGTACGCCGGGACTTGGTGGCCAGGTCTGGCAGAAGCTCGGCGCCTCGGTGACCAACCTGGCCGCCGGCGAGATCTTCCAGGCGCTCCAGACCGGCACGCTCGATGCGGCCGAATTCGTCGGCCCGTACAACGACCTTGCGCTGGGCTTCTACCAGATCGCCAAGAACTATTACTTCCCGAGCTTCATCGAGCCGGGCCTGGCGACCGAGCTGACCGTCAACAAGTCGAAGTACAAGGCGCTGCCGGCGGACCTGCAGGAAATCGTGCGCACCGCTGCCCAGGCCGAGTACGACAACGTGTCCTCGGACATGTTCGCCAACGACCCGCGTGCCCTGAAGACGCTGGTCGAGAAGCACGGCGTCAAGACCCACCAGTTCCCGGACTCGATCCTCGAGGCCGGCGCCAAGGCGTCGGTCGAGGTGATCACCGCGGTGCGCGACGGCGACAATGCGCTGGCCAGGAAGACGGCCGAGAGCTTCATCGAAGCGCTCAAGCTGTTGCGTACGCGCTCCGAGAGCACCGACAGTCCGTACATCGTGGCTCGCGAGAAGTACTTCAAGATCTGAGGCGCGGTACCAAGGCCACCCGCCGGGCCCCGCCGATGCGATGCGGCAGGCGCCCGGCGGTTTCCGATTCATCCCGCCCCCCGTCGCATCGCCCATGAAATCGCTCGCGCTGCTCATCGTTGCCGTCGGCCGGCTCAATGCCTTCGTCGGCCGAGCCCTGGCATGGCTGACCCTGGCCGGCGTGGTCCTGTGCTTTACCGTCGTCGTGCAGCGCTATGTGTTCTCGACCACGCAACTCTGGATGCAGGACCTCTATGTCTGGGTCAACGGGGCGATGTTCATGGGGGTGGCCGGCTATGCATTGCTGGTCGATGCCCATGTCCGGGTCGACATCTTCTATCGTCCGGCCAGCGTCCGGCGCAAGGCCCTGCTCGACCTGATCGGGGTGGTGCTGTTCCTGCTGCCGTTCTGCGCCGTGATCTGGATCTGGGGCAGTGAGTACGTCTTTCGCTCGTGGGCGTTGCGAGAGGGATCGTCCAATCCGGGGGGCATGCCCGGCCTGTACATCCTCAAGACCTTCATCCTGGTATTCGTGACCCTGGTCGGCCTGCAGGGGATTTCGATGCTGTCACGCAGCATCCTGGTGCTCACCGGCAGGCAGGAATTGATCCCCGAGCGTTTTCGCTACCAGCAGGAGTAAGCCCGCTTGGACTCCGTCTTGCTCGGCGAGATCCTCGCCGTCGGCCTTTTCTTCGGCATCATCCTTACACTGCTGATCGGCTTCCCGGTCGCGTTCTCGCTCGCCGGTACGTCGCTCCTGTTCGCGCTGGTCGGCTGGCTGCTGGGCGTGTTCGACCCGTCGAACTTCGGGGCGCTCGCCTCGCGCTACATCGGCTTCATGACCAACGAGGTCCTGGTGGCGGTGCCCTTGTTCATCTTCATGGGCACGGTCCTGGAGCGCTCGAACATTGCCGAGGAACTCCTGACCACCATGGGCCGCCTGTTCGGGCGGGTACGCGGCGGCCTCGCCTTCTCCGTGATCACGGTCGGCGCGCTGCTAGCGGCCTCGACCGGCGTGGTCGGCGCCACCGTGGTCACCATGGGGTTGATCAGCCTGCCGGCGATGATGCGCGCCGGCTACGACCCGAAGCTCGCCAGCGGCGTCATCTGCGCGTCGGGCACCCTCGGGCAGATCATCCCGCCATCGACGGTGCTGATCTTCATGGGCGACATGCTCGCCGGCATCAATGCCCAGGTACAGATGTCCAAGGGGAACTTCGCGCCGTCGCCGGTCTCGGTCGGCGACCTGTTCGCCGGCGCGATGATCCCCGGCCTGCTGCTAGTGCTGCTGTACTTCCTCTATACGACCTGGAAGGCGATCTTCGACCCGAAGAGCTGCCCGGCGATGGAGATCACCGACGCCCAGCGCGCCCGCATGGGACGCGACATCCTGACGGCGCTGATACCCCCGCTGCTGCTGATCGTGGCGGTGCTCGGATCGATCCTCGGCGGCATCGCGACGCCGACCGAATCGGCGTCGGTCGGCGCGATCGGCGCGATCCTGCTCACCATCGTCAAGGGGCGCTTCAGGTGGGCGATGCTGCGCGAGACGGCGATCGCCACCGCGACCGTAACCTCGATGGTGTTCGTGATCCTGCTCGGCGCCTCGGTCTTCTCGATCGTGTTCCGGATGATGGGCGGCGACGACCTCGTCCACGAGCTCCTCACCGACCTGCCCGGCGGCGCGACCGGGGCGCTGATCGTCGTATTGCTGGTGATGTTCCTGCTGGGCTTCATCCTCGACACTTTCGAGATCATCTTCATCGTGATCCCGATCACCGCGCCGGTGCTGCTTGCCCTCGGAATCGACCCGGTGTTCCTCGGCGTCATCGTCGGGGTGAACCTCCAGACGAGCTTCCTGACGCCACCCTTCGGGTTCTCGCTCTTCTACCTGCGCGGGGTGGCGCCGGGAAGCGTTTCGACGAGCATGATCTATCGGGGGGTGGTGCCGTTCGTGGCCCTGCAGATGGTGGCGATGGCGATCATCATCACCTTCCCGGCGCTCGCCACCTGGCTGCCGAAGGTCATCTACCAGTAGTCGGCCGCAGGCGCAGGCGGGCCGCCTGCGCCGCGGCGCGCACCCGGGTGGGCGCGGTGCCGCCGACATGGTCGCGGGCGGCGACCGAGCCTTCGAGGGTCAGGGCGTCGAGCGCATCGTCGCCGATCGCCGGGCTGAACCCGCGCAGGGTCTCGATCCCGAGATCGGCGAGGTCGACGCCGCGTTGCGCCGCCTCGCGCACCGCCAGGGCGACCGCTTCGTGGGCATCGCGGAACGCGACGCCGCGCTTGACGAGATAGTCGGCGAGGTCGGTCGCGGTCGAGAAGCCTTCGGCCGCAGCCTGGCGCATCCGGTCGGCGCGGACCTGGATCCCGCCGATCATGTCGGCGAAGATCCGCAGGGTGTCCTCGAGGGTGTCGGCGGCATCGAAGACCGGTTCCTTGTCTTCCTGGTTGTCCTTGTTGTAGGCGAGCGGCTGGCCCTTCATCAGGGTCAGCAGGGCCATCAGGTCGCCGTAGACCCGGCCGGTCTTGCCGCGCACCAGCTCGGGCACGTCGGGGTTCTTCTTCTGCGGCATGATCGAGCTGCCGGTGGTGTGCGAGTCG
>CAYZBJ010000109.1:0-8664 GCA_964476625.1 uncultured Burkholderiaceae bacterium
GCACGGTGGTGCCCAACGGCGCCAAGGTTCCCAGCACCCAGTTCCAGCTCGACCCGGTGCAGGCGGCGTTCAACATCGGCGCCATGATCCGCTGGCTCGACTTCAACGACACCTGGCTGGCCGCCGAATGGGGCCACCCCTCGGACAACCTCGGCGGCATCCTCGCGACCGCCGACTGGCTCAGCCGCAACGCCGTCGCTGCCGGCAAGAAGCCGCTGACGATGCGCGACGTGCTCACCGGCATGATCAAGGCCCACGAGATCCAGGGCTGCATCGCGCTCGAGAACTCCTTCAACAAGGTCGGGCTCGACCACGTGGTGCTGGTCAAGGTCGCCTCCACTGCCGTGGTCGCCGAGATGCTCGGCCTGTCGCGCGACGAGATCATCAACGCGGTTTCGCTGGCCTGGGTCGACGGCCAGTCGCTGCGGACCTATCGGCACACACCCAATACCGGCAGCCGCAAGAGCTGGGCCGCCGGCGACGCCACCAGCCGCGCGGTGCGCCTGGCCCTGATCGCCAAGACCGGTGAGATGGGCTATCCGTCGGTGCTCTCGGCGAAGACCTGGGGCTTCTACGACGTGCTCTTCAAGGGCAAGCCGTTCGAGTTCCAGCGCCCCTACGGCAGCTACGTGATGGAGAACGTGCTGTTCAAGATCTCCTTCCCGGCCGAGTTCCACTCGCAGACCGCGGTCGAGTGCGCCATGACCTTGCACCAGAAGCTCGCCAAGCTCGGCAAGTCGGAAGCCGACATCAAGAAGGTCACGATCCGCACCCACGAAGCGTGCATCCGGATCATCGACAAGAAGGGCCCGCTGAACAATCCGGCCGACCGCGACCACTGCATCCAGTACATGGTGGCGGTGCCGATCATCTTCGGCCGCCTGACCGCCGGCGACTACGAGGACGCGATCGCGAAGGATCCCCGCATCGACAAGCTGCGCGACAAGATCGTCTGCGTCGAGGATCCGGCCTTCACCAAGGATTACCACGATCCCGAGAAACGCTCGATCGCCAACGCCCTGACCGTCGAACTCAAGGACGGCAAGGTGCTCGACGAGGTCGTTTGCGAATATCCGATCGGCCACAAGCGTCGCCGCAAGGAGGGCATCCCCCTGCTCGAGGACAAGTTCCGCACCAACCTCGCGCGCCGCTTCCCGGTCAAGCAACAGCAGGCCATCCTCGACGTGTCCCTCGACCAGAAGGCGCTCGAGGCGATGCCGGTCCACGAGTACGTCGACCTCTACGTCATCTGATGCGCCTGCCGCCGGCCGCTGTCCGCCTCTCCCGGGTCCGCCGTTCGGCGGCGCCCCGGATGGCCGTGGGCCTGCTGCTGGCGACGATGCTCGCGCAGGCAGCGGCCAGCGGCTTTCCGCAGCGCCGGCCGGGCCTGTGGGAAGTACGCGGCGTCGGGGCCGACGCCGCCGGCCTGCCGGCCACCCTGCATTGCGTCGGTGAACATACCGACACGGCCGCGCATCATCTCGGCCGCACGCCAGGGATACGGGGCGTATGCCGCCTCGGCCCCTTCGTGCGCGCCGGTGATGCCTGGGTCGCCGAGTCGGTCTGCCGGGAAGGCAAGACCGTCGTCTCGAGCCGCAAGGTCGCCGTCGGCGACTTCCGCAGCCAGTACCGGATCGACACGGTCGTGCGCTACGAACCACCGCTGGCCGGTGTGCGCGAGGAAGACAAGGATGCGCTCGAGGCGAAGTACCTCGGCCCCTGCGAACCCGGCATGCGTCCGGGCGACATGGTGATGCCGGGCATGGGCATCCTGAACCTGGACGACGGCACGCTGCGCCGGGCCTCTAAACCCTAGAGTTCCCGCCCCGCCACCGGAAGCCGAAAGCCACCCAACCAAGCGATTCCAGCGCAACCCGCCGTAACCCCAGTTTCCACTCATCCACCGGTCTCTCTCATCCGAGGTCTGCCATGGGCAACAACGCATTCAAAACCCTCAAGGAATTCAAACTGAAGTCGGGCAAGGCAGCCAGGTTCCACTCGCTGCCGACGCTCGCACGGAAGTTCCCCAATGTCCGCCGGCTGCCGGTCTCGATTCGCATCGTCCTCGAGTCGGTCCTGCGCAACTGCGACGGCCTCAAGGTCACCGAGACGCACGTCGAGCAGCTCGCCAACTGGCGGCCCAACGCCAACCGGGTCGACGAGATCCCCTTCGTCGTCGCCCGGGTGGTCCTGCAGGACTTCACCGGCGTACCGCTGCTCGCCGACCTCGCGGCCATGCGGTCGGTGGCCGCCAACACGGGCGCCAATCCCAAGGTGATCGAGCCGCTGGTGCCGGTCGACCTCGTCGTCGATCACTCGGTGATGATCGACCATTTCGGCACGCCCCGCGCGCTCGGGCAGAACATGAAGCTGGAGTTCCAGCGCAACAACGAGCGCTACCAGTTCATGAAATGGGGCATGCAGGCCTTCGACACCTTCGGCGTCGTCCCCCCCGGCTTCGGCATCGTCCACCAGGTCAACCTCGAATATCTCGCCCGGGGCGTGCACAAGTCCGCCGATGGCGTCTACTACCCCGACACCCTGGTCGGCACCGACAGCCACACCACCATGATCAACGGCATCGGCGTGGTCGGCTGGGGCGTGGGCGGCATCGAAGCCGAAGCCGCCATGCTCGGGCAGCCCGTCTACCTGCTGACGCCGGACGTCATCGGCGTCGAGCTCACCGGCCAGTTGCGCGAAGGCGTGACCGCCACCGACCTGGTGCTGACCATCACCGAGATGCTGCGTCGCGAGAAGGTCGTCGGCAAGTTCGTCGAGTACTTCGGCCCCGGCGCCGCGACGCTCGCCCTGCCCGATCGCGCCACCATCGGCAACATGGCGCCCGAGTACGGCGCCACGATGGGCTTCTTCCCGGTCGACGAGAAGACGATCGAGTATTTCCGCGGCACCGGCCGCACGCCCGCCGAGATCGACGCGTTCGAGCGCTATTTCAAGGCGCAGGGCCTGTTCGGCATGCCTGGGGTCGACGAGCTCGACTACACCAAGGTCGTCAAGCTCGACCTGGGCACGGTGACGCCGTCGCTGGCCGGCCCCAAGCGGCCGCAGGACCGGATCGAGCTGGGCAACGTCAAGACCAACTTCGCCGAGCTGTTCTCGAAGCCGCCCGCGGAGAACGGCTTCAACCAGCCCGCCACCCGCCTCGACCAGGCCTTCAAGACGAGCGACGGCCTAGAACTGCGCAATGGCGACATCCTGATCGCCGCGATCACCTCGTGTACCAACACGTCGAACCCGGGCGTGCTGCTCGCCGCCGGCTTGCTCGCGAAGAAGGCGGTCGAGGCCGGCCTCAAGGTGCGCAAGCACATCAAGACGTCGCTCGCGCCGGGATCGCGCGTCGTCACCAACTACCTCGAGAAGGCCGGCCTGCTGCCCTACCTCGAGAAGCTCGGCTTCGACGTCGCGGCCTATGGCTGCACCACCTGCATCGGCAACGCGGGCGATCTCACGCCGGAGTTCAACCAGGCGATCGCCGACCATGACCTGGTCTGCGCCGCGGTGCTCTCGGGCAACCGCAACTTCGAGGCGCGGATCCATCCCAACATCAAGGCGAACTTCCTGGCCTCCCCGCCGCTGGTCGTCGCCTATGCGCTTGCGGGCAACGTCCGCGTCGACCTGATGACCGAGCCGGTCGGTATCGGCAAGGGCGGCCGTGCGGTCTACCTCGGCGACATCTGGCCGACGAGCGACGAGATCTACGCGCTGATGAAGCATGCGATGAACCCGAAGGTCTTCCGGGAGAACTACGCCCAGGTCCGCGAGAATCCGGGCAAGCTGTGGCAGGGTATCAAGGGCACGACGGGACAGGTCTACGACTGGCCCGATTCGACCTACATCGCCGAGCCGCCGTTCTTCCAGGGCTTCCAGATGACGCCGGCCGACTCGGCCAACGCCATCGTCGGCGCCCGCGCCCTGGGGCTGTTCGGCGACTCGATCACCACCGACCACATCTCGCCGGCCGGATCCATCAAGGAAGACTCCCCGGCCGGGCGCTACCTGAAGGAGAACGGCGTCGAGCGCGCCGACTTCAACAGCTACGGATCACGCCGCGGCAACCATGAGGTGATGATGCGGGGCACCTTCGCGAACGTCCGGATCAAGACCCTGATGATCCCGGCGTCGCCCGACGGCTCGCGCGAGGAAGGAGGCGTCACCCTTCACCAGCCCAGCGGCGACAAGATGTCGATCTACGATGCAGCCATGCGCTACATCGCCGACGGCGTCCCCACCGTCGTCTTCGGCGGCGAGGAGTACGGCACCGGCTCGTCGCGCGACTGGGCCGCCAAGGGCACCCAGCTGCTCGGCGCCAAGGCGGTCATCGCCCGCAGCTTCGAGCGCATCCACCGCTCGAACCTGGTCGGCATGGGCGTACTGCCCCTGCAGTTCAAGGGGGCCGACAGCTGGGAGTCGCTGGGCATCACCGGCAACGAGACCTTCGACATCCAGATCCCGTCGACGCTCAAGCCGCAGCAGGAGATCATCCTGGTCATCCATCGCCCCGACGGCTCGCGGACCAACGTGAGCCTGCTCTCGCGGATCGACACCCCGGTGGAAGTCGACTACTTCCTGCACGGCGGCATCCTGCCCTACGTGCTGCGGGAGTTGCTCGCAGCCTGATCGACGAGGGCAGACCTTCGCGGGGGGCCGCCTGCGCGGCCCGCCCCGCGAAGCCGAAGGGCCGCGCAAGCGGCCCTTTTTCATCGTCGGGCCGACGTGTCATTTGCCTGCCACCCTGAACGCAGCCGATGCCCGATCCAGTACACTGCCGGCAGAAGATCCGGATCACGACATCCACTTGTTCTCAGACGACCCGAAACCCCCGACCCGCATCGGTCCGCTACCGCGCGCGATCCTGATCGCCGGCGGAGCGTTCATCGCCTGCATGCTGGCGCAGCTGGTCTCGATGCAGCAGCCGCATGCCCTCCTCGTCTGGCCGGCCTCGGGCGTGGCCTTCGCGGCCGGCCAGCGCTGGGGCGCGCACTGGACCTTGCCGGCCGCCGCCGGCGCCGCGATCTGGTCGGCGCTCTACTTCGAAGGTCCGCTCCTGCCCCTGCTCGCCGGCATCGTCACGATCGCCGGCCCGCTGGTCGCGCTCGGGCTGATGGACCGCCTCGAGCGATGGAAGCCCGCCGAGTATCGGCTCGAATCGGCCATTCGTCACATCGTCGCGATCGTGCTCGTCGCCGCCCCGATCGACGCGGTCATAGCATCGATCGGCGCATCGGCCGGCAACCTGGCCAGCGACGTCCATCCGGCCCACGTCTTCACCTACTGGTGGCTGATCGACTCGCTCGGCATGTTGCTGGTGGTGCCGGCCTGCGCCCAGCCCGCTGCCGCCGACGCCACGCCGCCGCGCCAGCCCGAGATCGAATCGGTGCTCGACCCCGGCGCCCTGACCCTGACCGCGATGGTGGTCGTCACCAGCCTGCTGGTCGGCAGCATCGGCCCGCTGCCCTACGCCTACGCGCTCGCGTTCTTCTATATCCCGATCGTGTCCTGGACGGCGATCCGCTGCGGTGAACGCGCAACCGCGCTGACCCTGCTGGCGACCGCGGCGGCCATCCTCATGACGCGCGCCTGGCAGACGACCAGCGCCGCCGACGATTCCTTCCGCGGCCTGGAGGCCTCGGTGCTCGTCTTCGCGGCAGTTCTCGTCGCCAACATGCTCCAGGCCATCGCCACCGATCGCCGCCACGCGCTGGTCCGGGTCGCGCGCCTGGCGCGCCAGGACATGACGACCGGCCTGCTCAACGATCGCGGGCTGCTGGCCGAGGTCGGCGAGCGGCTGGCGGCGCGCAACCGGCCCGACTACGGGCTCATCGGCCTGCACATCTCGAACTTCGACGCCCTCAACGACCTCTGCGGCGCAATCGAGGCTCTGCAGCTCGAGCAGAGCATCGCCGCCCTGCTGACGCGCCAGCCCGACACCCGGGCCGCGGCGCGGATCTCCTCGGGGCGCTATTCCCTGCTCGTCGAGGCAGCGACCGTCGCCGACGTCCGCAGCGTCGCACGCGAGATCTACGCCCAGTTGAACGGCCAGGTCTACCGGACCGCGCACGGCAGCGTCCGGCTGCAGGCCTGCGTCGGCGGTCTGCTGATCGATCGCCATGCACTGATCAACAGCGAGGACTGCCTGCTGTCGCTCTCGGATGCACTCGCGATCGCCGCCAGCGTGCGCGACCCGCAGCTCTTCGTCGAGCCGCTGTCGCAGACCATGATCGACGCGCGCCGCGCCCACCAGGGCAAGATCGAGCACATCCGCGAATCGATCCGCGAGCGACGCTTCGCCCTGCATGCCCAACCGATCATCGATCCCGATGCCCCCCAGGGCATGATGTCCTACGAGATCCTGATCCGCCTGCTCGATCGCGACGGCACCCTGATCCGGCCGCCCGAGTTCCTCTCGCTCGCGGTGCAGGCGCAGATGACGCCGGCGATGGATCGCGGCGTGATCAGCGAGATATTCGCCTGGCTCGCCGATCATCCGGAAGCCCTGGCCCGCACCTGGAAATGCTCGATCAACCTCTCGGGGCTGACGATGAGCGAGGGGACGATCGCCGGCTACATCCGCGAGCAACGGGCGCAGTACGCGATCCCGGCCGACAAGATCGTCTTCGAGATCACCGAGAGCGAGGCCATTCGTTCGCCCGGCGCCGCTTCGCGCCTGGTCGACGAGCTCAAGGCCCAGGGCTTCGGCATCGCGCTCGACGACTTCGGCACCGGGCTGGCGACCTTCGAGTACCTCAAGCGCTTCCCGCTCGACTACCTCAAGATCGACGGCTCGTTCATCCGCAATCTCGCCAACAGCCCGATCGACGAGGAAATCGTGATGTCGACCGTGCGGGTCGCCCGCCGGCTCAATGTGCGCACCGTGGCCGAGCATGTCCACAACCGGGCAGTGTTCGATCGCCTCGTCGAACTCGGAGTCGGGCATATCCAGGGCGAACTGATCGGCGTGGCCCAGCCGCTGGACGAGCTTTTCGCGCATGCGCCCTTCCTGGTGCCCGCGCGTCGCGCCAGCATCGATCGCGAGGACGAGCCGAGCGACGCCTGACGGCCTCGTGCGGCTCGTCGCCGCTCGGGATTCAGACCGGCAGTGCCCCTGGCTCGTACTGCGCCACGAACTCCCCACTGGGCGGGATCGGCTTGATCACGTCGAGCAGCACACCGTTGGGATCGCGTGAAATGAAGTGACGCTGGCCAAAGGCCTCGTCACGCAGCTCCAGGACGATGGGCAGGCCGGCTGCCTGGAAGCGCTCGTAGACTGCATCCGCATCCTCCACTTCGAAATTCAGGAGCAGCCCACTCACGAGGCGCCCGCGCGCCGATGCCGGCAAGGTCTCGTGGCTCGCATCGAGAACCGCGAGGTTCACGGCCTCGTCTTCCGTCGATTGCAGATGGACATACCAGTCGGCGGTGAACAAGGGCTTGAAGCGGAGATGCCTGCAGTAGAAGGCACTGGTCCCGGCAACGTCGTTCGTCATCAGGACCGGATAGTAGCTGGTGGTCTTCATGGCGTTTCCCCTCGAGTCAGCTGGACAACAGGCACACAAAACATACACATTGCATGTTTTTGAACTGTAACATGCAGACTGCATGTTTTGGCAAGAAACGAATGAAGAAGGAAAGGCAAGCCCGCGCCGAAGCCACCCGCAGCGCCCTGCTGGACGCCGCGCGCGGCCTGTTCGCCGACCGGGGCTACGCCGAGACCTCGACTCCCGACATCTGCGCCCTCGCCGGCATCACGCGGGGCGCCCTGTACCATCATTTCGCCGACAAGCGGGACCTGTTCCGGGCAGTACTCGATCGCGAGGCACAGGCAGTGGCGGCCGACATCCGCGGCGCGGCGCCGCCGACGCTCGACGATCGCGAATCGCTGGTCGCCGGCAGCCTCGCCTACCTGGACGCGATGCGCCGGCCGGGCCGGACCCGATTGCTGCTCATCGAGGGCCCGACGGTGCTCGGCGCCGAGGAAATCGGCGCCCTCGATGCAAAGCACACGACCGCGACCCTCGTGGAAGGACTAGGGGAAGCAATCGCCGATACGCGGGTGGAGATCGCCGCCCTGGCCCGCCTGCTCTCGGCCGCATTCGACCGGGCCGCGCTGGAGATCGACAGCGGTCGCGGCAGCGACGAAACACGATCGGCGATGCTCTGGCTCATCGAGCGCGTACTAGACGCGCGCTGACGGCACGTCGTGGCCCGCAGCAGTCCGGCCAGGACCGGCCCGGAAACAAGGCCCGAAACAAGGCCCGCAACGAGCCCGAAAAGCACAACGGGTTGGCTCCTCGTGAGAGCCAACCCGTTGATTTTCTTGGTCGGGACGGAGTGATTCGAACACTCGACCCCTTGCACCCCATGCAAGTGCGCTACCAGGCTGCGCTACGCCCCGAAGCCGGTGATTATAGCATCCGGCCCGGCGCTCCGATGCACCCGGACCTCGCCCCAGTCACTCCTCGCGCAACAATTCGATCGCCGCCATCAGGTCGGCGCGCGTGGCCCGGACATCGGTTTCTGCGACGGTATGGATGGGGTCGACCGGCGGCAGGTTCTCGGCGTCGCGGCCCCTCGCATTGGGGGCGAGCTCGCCCAGGCGATTGCGCGCGCCGCTGATCGTGAAGCCCTGCTCTACGAGCAGGGCTTCAC
>CAYZBJ010000110.1:0-875 GCA_964476625.1 uncultured Burkholderiaceae bacterium
GACGCCGGGCTGTTCGAGCGCTTCCCCTGCGACACGGTCTACGGCATGCACAACTGGCCGGGCATGCCGGTCGGCACCTTCGGGCTGTGCGCCGGACCGATGCTCGCCTCGGCCAACGAGTTCGAGCTCACCATCCAGGGCCAGGGAGCCCACGCCGCCCTGCCCCACACCGGGCGCGATCCGATCTGGATCGCGTGCCAGCTGGTGATCGCGCTCCAGGGCATCGTCAGCCGCGAGAAGAAACCGATCGACGCGGCCGTGCTGTCGGTCACCCAGATCCACGCCGGCGACGCCTTCAACATCGTGCCCGACCAGGCGGTGATCCGCGGCACGGTGCGCACCTTCGATACCCGGGTCACCGATCTCTTCGAACGGCGGATCACCGAGATCACGCAAACCCTGCCCACCGCCTTCGGCGCGCGTGGCAAGGTGGTGTTCGAGCGCACCTACCCGCCGCTGGTTAACCACCCCGCCGAGACCGAGTTCGCCCGCGGCATCGCGGCCGGGCTGGTGGGCGCCGACCGGGTCATCGAGTTCGAGCCGACGATGGGCTCCGAGGACTTCGCCTACATGCTGCTCGCCCGACCCGGCTGCTACATCGGCATCGGCAATGGCGAAGGCGGGCACCGCGAAGCCGGCCACGGCGCCGGCGCCTGTGTGCTCCACAACCCGAGCTACGACTTCAACGACGAGATCATCCCCCTGGGCGCGAGCTACTGGGTCGGGATCGCGCGCGCGACATTGGCTGGCGACGGGCCGAGTCGTCCTGCATGATCGGCTTCCTGCTTCGACGCTGCGGCCAGGCGGCCCTGGTGATCGTGGCAGTGGGCCTGATCGCGTTCTCGATGTTTCGCTTCGTCGGCGATCCGGTCCTC
>CAYZBJ010000110.1:885-8543 GCA_964476625.1 uncultured Burkholderiaceae bacterium
ACCATGGCGAGGACCGGATCGCCATGGTCGGCCAGGATGCCAGCCCGGCCGAGCGGGCCGAACTGCGCGGCGCGCTCGGCCTCGACGATCCGCTTGCCAGCCAGTTCGGCCGCTTTGCCGCACGCGCGGCGCGAGGCGATTTCGGCATGTCCCTGCAGCATGGCCGGCCGGTCGCCGGACTGGTCCTCGAACGCCTGCCGGCCACGCTCGAACTCGCGCTGGTCGCGAGCGTCGTCGCACTGCTCGTCGGCGTGCCCATCGGCGTCTGGACGGCGGTGCGCGAGGGCACGCGACGCGCCGGCGCCGTGATGGCGGGGTCGCTGCTGGGGGTATCCCTGCCGACCTTCGTGATCGGCATCGGCCTGATCCTCCTGTTCTCGGTGATCCTCGGCTGGCTGCCCTCGCATGGCCGCGGCCAGACGCAGGCTTTCGGCGGGTGGCGGACGGGCCTGCTCGGAGTCGATGGCTGGCGCCATATCGTGCTGCCTGCCGCCACCCTCGCGGTGTTCCAGCTGGCGCTGGTGATCCGCCTGGTGCGCGCCGAGATGATCGAGGCCCTGCGCAGCGACCATGTCCGCTTCGCCCGCGCCCGCGGCCTGCCCGAGCGCCGGGTGCTGTTCCGGCACGCCCTGCCGAACACCCTGATACCGGTCGTCACGATCACCGGCCTGCAGTTCGGCTCGCTGATGGCCTTCGCGATCATCACCGAGTCGGTGTTCCAGTGGCCCGGACTCGGCCTGCTGTTCCTGCAGGCGATCCAGTCGTCCGATATCCCGGTGATGGCGGCATATCTCTGCCTGGTGGGTGCGATGTTCGTGGCGATCAACCTCGCCGTCGACCTGGCCTGCCTCGCGATCGATCCGCGCCTGCGCGATTCGGCTCGGCCCGTAGCGGTGTCGTTCGCCATCCTCCTGTCCCTCGGGCTCGTCGGCATGGACGACGCGCAGGCGAAGACCCTGCGCATCGCCGACCAGGGCGATGCGGTGTCGATGGACCCCCACTCGCTCAACGACGGACTCCAGCTGAGCCTGACCGGCAACGTCTACGAGGGGCTCACTGCGCGCGGGCCGAAGCTCGAGCTGGTCCCCGGGCTCGCCCGCAGCTGGCGCAGCCTCGGCCCGACGACGTGGCGCTTCGAACTCAGGAGCGGAGTGCGTTTCCATGACGGGGCGCCGTTCACCGCCGACGACGCCGTGTTCTCGCTGGCGCGGGCCGCTGCCCCGGGATCCGACATGCGGGCCTACGTCGGCCTGATCGCGGAAGTCCGGCGGGTCGACGAACTGACCATCGACATCGAGACGCGCCAGCCGGCGCCGATCCTGCCCGAGATGCTCTCGATGGTCTACATGATGAACCGGCGCTGGTGCGAGGCCCAGGGCGCCGAGCAGCCGGTCGACAAGCGCAAGGGTGTCGAGAACGCAGCCTCCTACAAGGCTAACGGCACCGGGCCATACCGCCTGCTCGCGCGCGATCCGGGCGTACGAACGGAGTTCGGGCGCAACGACGACTACTGGGGCACGATCGAAGGCAATGTCGACCGGGTCGAGTTCACCCCGATCGGCAACGACGCCACCCGGGTCGCGGCGCTGATCTCCGGTGAGATCGACCTGATGCAGCCGGTGCCGGTGCGCGACATTCCGCGCCTCGAGGCGGATTCCCGGCTGCGGGTGCGCCAGGGCGCGGAGCTGCGGACCATTTTCCTCGGCATGGACATCGCGAGCGAGGAATTGCGCTTCTCGAATGTCGTCGGCCGCAACCCGTTTCGCGACCGGCGCGTCCGCCTCGCGATGTACCAGGCGATCGACATCGACGCCATCGTCCGGCGCATCATGCGTGGCGCCGCGCGGCCGGCCGGGCTGCTGATCGGCCCGGGCGTGCATGGCTACCCGGAAGCGCTCGACCGTCGCTATCCGCACGATCCCGAGGCCGCGCGAGCCCTGCTCGCCGAAGCGGGTTATCCCGATGGCTTCGAAGTCCGGATGGACTGCCCCAACGACCGCTATGTGAACGATGCCGAGGTCTGCCAGGCGATCGCCGCGATGTTCGCCAGGATCGGCGTGCGAGCCCGGCTCGACGCGCAGACCAAGGGCGTCTACTTCCCGAAGATCCTCGCGCGCAATACCTCGCTCTTCATGTTCGGCTGGACGCCCGCCACCTACGACGCGCACAACGCACTCTACAACCTGATCGCCACGCCCGATGGCACCGGACAGGGCCAGTTCAACATCGGCGGCTACAGCAATCCCCGGGTCGACGAGCTCACGCACGCCATCGCTTCCGAAGGCGACGAGCGGCGCCGCCTCGACCTGATCGCGCAGGCCCTGCGCCTGCACCACGACGACATCGGGCACCTGCCGCTGCACCAGCAGAACCTGGCCTGGGGAATGCGCGGCAATGTCCACATGATCCTGCGTGCCGACAACTTCAACGACTTCAAGTGGATCTCGATCGACTAGGCATCGAGACGGCGGGCGGCGCGCCATCCGCTGGCGCGCTTCGCTCGCGCCGAATGCGACCGACGGCGCCCCTGGTCGCGGCGTGGAGTGTGCTGGCCCTGTGCGTCGCCGGCGCGATCCTGGCGCCCTGGATCGCCCCCCATCACCCGCATGACCTCGCCAGCCTCGACCTCGCCCAGTCGCTGCGCCCGCCGATCGGCGCATCCGGCAGCGACTGGCGCTATCCGCTGGGCACCGACGAGCAGGGCCGCGATGTCTTCTCGAGCCTGCTCTACGGCATCCGCACCTCGCTCGTCGTCGCGCTGGCCGCCGTCGCGATCGCACTCGTCGTCGGCACTGCCATCGGCCTGGCGGCAGCCCGCTTCGGCGGCTTCATCGATGCGCTCTTCATGCGCCTGGGCGACATCCAGCTGTCGTTCCCGGCGATCCTCGTGGCCATGCTGATCGACGGCGTGGCCCGCTCGCTGCTGCCCGGCGCCGCCGAGGACGGCCTGCTCGCGGGGATGGTGGTCATCGCCGCGATCGCGCTGGCGAACTGGGTCGCCTATGCGAGGGTGCTGCGCGCGAGCGCCGGCGTCGAGCTGCGCAAGGACTACGTCGCGGCAGCCCGGCTCGCTGGCGCCGGCGCAGGCCGGATCATGTTCGCCCATGTCCTGCCCAACGTGATCGGGGCCACCCTGGTGCTGGCCAGCATCAATATCGCCACCGCCATCATGACCGAGGCAACCCTGTCCTTCCTCGGGGTCGGCCTGCCGCCGACGTCGCCTTCGCTCGGCACCATGGTCGCCACCGGCTACGACTTCCTGTTCTCCGGTGAATGGTGGCTGGTGCTGCTGCCGAGCCTGGCCCTGGTTGCCCTGTGCGTATCGCTGAACCTGCTCGCCGACTGGCTGCGCGACAGGTTCGATCCGCGCCTGCGCTGAACATCGATGCCGGCCCCGCTACTGGCGATCGAAGGTCTTTCGGTGGGCTTTCCGTCTCCCCATGGCGACGTGTTCCCGGTCGACGACGTCGCGCTGTCGCTCGAGGCCGGCGAGGTACTTGGCCTGGTCGGCGAATCGGGCGCCGGCAAGTCGCTCACCGGCGCCGCCCTCGCCGGGCTGGTGCCGGCGCCCGGCCGGATACTGGCCGGCACGACGACGATCGCGGGCCGGCGCATCGACATGCGCGACGCCGGCCAGCTGTCGAGCCTGCGCGGGACGACCGTCTCGATGATCTTCCAGGATCCGCTTGCCGCGCTCGACCCCCTGATGCGAATCGGCGACCAGCTCGTCGAGACGATCCGCCATGCGCGGGGACTGGCGCCCCGGGAGGCCCGCTCGCTCGCGGTCGAACTGCTCGCCTCGACCGGCTTGCCGGATCCCGGGATGCAGATGCTGCGCTATCCCCACCAGCTCTCGGGCGGCATGCGCCAGCGGGTGGTGATCGCGCTGGCCACGGCGCCCGCCCCCCGGGTCCTGGTCGCGGACGAGCCGACCACCGCACTCGACGTCCGGACCCAGGCCAGGATCCTCGCCCTGCTGCGGCGGCTTGCCGACGACGAGGGCGCCGCCATCCTCATCGTGTCGCACGACCTCGGCGTCATCGCGAGCATCGCCGACCGGACCGCCGTCCTCTACGCCGGGCGCATCGTCGAATCCGGGCCGACCGCTGCGCTGGTACGCACGCCGCGGCATCCCTACACCCGGGGGCTGATCGACTCGGTCCCCTCGGCACATGGCCCCAAGGCACTGCTCGCGCCGATTCCAGGCAGCCCGCCCCATCCGGGCGCACTGCCCGCCGGCTGCGCCTTCCATCCCCGCTGCCCGGACCGGATCGACCGTTGCGCGAGCGAACGACCCCCGCTCGCGCGCCAGGCCGATCGCGACATCGCCTGCTGGCTGCATCCGCAAGACGCACCGGATGCGAGCCCATGAACACCGGCAAACCCATGACGACCGGCCAGCACGCCACGACCGACATCGGCCCGGTAGCCTGCGAGCCCACGACGGCCGATGTCCTCCCGGCAGCAGCCGGCGAGCCCGGATCGGCCGGTGCTCCGCTGGTGCGCATCCGTGCACTGCGCAAGACCTTCGCGCTGCCGGGCGCATTCGGACGCCTCGACTGGCGGCTGGCTTCGCGTCGCCAGCGCCTGATTGCGGTCGACGGCATCGACCTCGACATCCATCGGGGCGAATGCTTCGCCCTGGTCGGCGAATCCGGTTCCGGCAAGACCACGGTAGCCCGGCTGGTCGCCGGGCTGGACCGACCGGACTCGGGAACGATCGAACTCTCGCCGACGCCCGGGCCGGCTCCCTGCCCGGCGCCCACGAATCGCGGGCTGGCTCCACAGATGGTTTTCCAGGATCCCCATGCGAGCCTGAATCCGCGCTGGTCGGTGGCCCGGACCCTGGCCGAACCGATCCGGCTCGGCGGGCTTGCGCGGGGACGCACCGCCATCGACGAGCGAATCCGGATGCTGTTGCAGCAAGTAGGCATGGACCCGGCCGACGCCAGCCGCTATCCGCACCAGTTCTCGGGTGGCCAGCGCCAGCGGATCTCGATCGCCCGGGCGCTGGCGGCGCAACCGGCGCTGCTGATCTGCGACGAGCCGACCTCGGCGCTCGACGTCTCGGTCCAGGCACAGATCCTCGCCCTGCTGGATGCGCTGCGTCGCGAGCGAGGATTGACGATGCTCTTCGTCTCGCACGATCTGGCCGTGGTTCGTCAGATCAGCGATCGGGTCGCGGTCATGAAGGCAGGTCGAATCGTCGAGACAGGCCCAACCGGGGCTATCTTCGCGCAGCCCAGGCAGGCGTACACCGCGGAATTGCTCGCTGCCGTGCCGAATCCGTTCGCCGACACCTCGCGCGGATCCGGCGCTACCGGGCGACGTGGCGAGGCAGTTCGATGATCCGGGGTTCGTCGACCGCTTCCCCCGCCTCGGCTTCGGAAGCGAGTGCCGAAGCGGTCGCAGGGCCGGCCCCGGTTCCGGTCGCAGCCGCCACCGGCGCGATTCTCTCGATGATCGGCTCGTTCATCGCAATGACGGGCTCGTTCATCGCGATGACGGGCTCGAGCGTCGCAGCCGCGGGCTCGGGCATCGCAATGGCCGGCGCCGGCGCCCCTGAGCAGGCGTGCCGCAGCAACTCGAGTTGCTCGGCATTCGACGCCCGGGCGAACGAGTAGGCGGACTCGCGGGCCCGCGCCGCATGGTCGTCGTCGTTGAGCAGGCGGACCAGCGCGCGAGCAAAACTCGCGGGATCGTCCGCGAGATGGATTCCAGGCTCGCTGGCGCCGACGATGCCGCGCAGGCCGACCGCCGAGGCGACCACCGGCACCCCATAACCAGTAGCTTCGAGCACCTTGATACTCTGGCCACTGCCGGTAAACACAGGATTGACCGCAACCCGCGCCGCGCCATAAAGCGCTTCGAGCCGTTCGCTGGAGACGCGACCCTCGATCCGGACCCCGGGAGCCACCGGACAACCCGCTGCCACCGCGCCGGCGACATGGAACCGGGCGTCGGGACAACGCGCCAGAACGAGCGGCCAGACCCGCGTCACGAACCATTGCAGGCCATGCGCGTTGGACTCATTGGCCGCGCCCACGAACATCACGGTCGGCGCCGTGGGGACCGCGCCCGGGCCAGCGGCAAGCGTGACCAGGTGCGACACCGCATCCACCTCGTCGATCCCGCGCTCGCGCATCAGTCGCGCTTCATCGGGCTGGATCGCCAGGACATGGTCGGCCCGTCGCAGCGCCCGGATCTCGTCTGCCGGACGCACCGACATCCAGCGGGGATCGTGGCCGGCCGCCACATACATCCGGTGCCGATTGCCGAAGACATCATGCATGTCGATCAGCTTGCGCACGTCGGGTCCAAAGACCGACAGCGCGCGCGAGAAGAAAATGTACTCCGCGATCACGACATCGAAGGCGAAACGCGCCTGCAGCTGCGCGAGCGGCGCTTCGACCCCGGGATCGTAGATGTCGTCGATACCCCACAGCCAGCCGGCGTCCAGGCCGACTGCCTGCTGCAGGCGACGCCGCAGGCGCACGGCGAGCGAAGTCTCGGACGGCTGGGGTCGATACGGAATCGGATGGAATCGCTCGCCGAGCATTGCACGCATGGTCGGCTTGTCGCCCGGATCGCGTTCGATGAACGCGAGGTGCGTCTCGAAGCCGATGGCCTCCAATGCCCCGAGGAGCGTCTTGATGCGAGCGCTCGCGCCGCCAAGAAGGGGCGCAATGGGGGTAGGGGAGATCACCAGGGCGCGACGGAGATCCACCCGGGCAGGCATGTCCCGACCAACCTCGGGCAATTGCCCCGGATCCCTCCTGCCCTCGCGTGCCATCACCCCTTCCCCCGAACCCGAACGACGACCTGGACAGGTCGAATCAGAATCATCGTAGGGGAGCACATCGCCAAGGCGCACTCCCCAAGGTGCAAGCGGAATTTCCGGCGCGCCGAACGGCGTCCCCCGAGGGGAAACACGCCCGAATGCCGACCCGCGAACCGCTGGATGAGGTCGACGCCCCCTTACTTCCCGAGCGCCAATCAACGCACGGGCGCGACCGAAGCCGACACAAGGGCGGCAAAATCTGCAGCGGGTGAACAACTCGGTCATGGTAGGGCCGGGAGAGCCGGCGGTCAGTGACCGATATCAAGTTCAATTGCCAGAGTCGATTCATGCACGAAAAAAAAGGGCCACCCGAGGGTGGCCCTTTTCAGGAAACTGCCTGACGATGTCCTACTTTCACAAGCGAGCTGCTCACTATCATCGGCGCTACGGCGTTTCACGGTCCTGTTCGGGATGGGAAGGAGTGGTTCCGCCGCGCTATGGTCATCAGGCATGACTGGTTGCCTCCCTGCCAAAGGCAGGAAAGCCAATTCACAAGAGATATCGACTCGTCCTTGTCAGCGGCGGGATCGCAATCCGGCCGCGAGGGTATGTGATGCAAACACAAGCCTGCGGTCAAGCTGACTTGCAGGGCATAAGCCCTGGCAAAGTTATAGGGTCAAGCCTCACGGGCAATTAGTACTGGTTAGCTTAACGCATTACTGCGCTTCCACACCCAGCCTATCAACGTCCTGGTCTCGGACGACCCTACAGGGGGATCAAGTCCCCGGGAGATCTCATCTTCAGGCAAGTTTCCCGCTTAGATGCTTTCAGCGGTTATCTCTTCCACACTTAGCTACCCAGCAATGCCACTGGCGTG
>CAYZBJ010000111.1:0-8065 GCA_964476625.1 uncultured Burkholderiaceae bacterium
AGTAGAAGAGGGTGAAGCCCTTGATGAAGGGCAGCAGCGACTGCAGGAAGGGCGCATCGATCGCATTGATGCCGAGCAGCGCCCCGGCAAGCGTCGAGATCGCCATGGCGCCCATGTTGATCCAGTACGGTGGCGTCAGGTCGGCCGGGCCGACCGGGAAGAAAAGCCAGCGGTAGACGATCAGCGTCGTCGTCCAGATGTAGAGCATGCCGCCGCACAGCCACATCGACAGCGCGAGGAAGTGAAGCTCCAGCCGGTACGGCGTTCCCGAGCGGGCGGCCAGCAGCGCACTGAGCACCGCGATCGATTGGGTCGCGACCACCACCAGCAGCCAGCCGCCGTGGATTCCGCGCTCGAGCGTGGGCTTGTTTTTCCTGGTCGTGAACATGGCCAGGATGCCGTAGGTGAGGGCCAGCCACAGCAGGATCGCGACCAGCCACAGGAGCTGTGCGGCGAACTCGTTGCCGGTAATCAGCAGGACCTCGCTGCCGAGGACGCCGGAGGCGGCGACCGCGGTGAAGAAGCCGGGGCCGCGCATGGGGTCGGCAAGGTCACCGGCAAAGCGCGCGGGGTGTCGCGCCAGCCGGACGAGGTAGAGCAGCCACAGCAGCGCATAGGTGCCGACGTTCAAGGTGAACAGCGCGCCGGCGAGCAGCGGCCAGCCGAGTTGCAAGGCTGCGATGGCGATGATGCCGGTGGCCATGACCATGCCGAACCAGGCGGGCGAGAGGTCGGCGAGATCGAAGCGGGAAGCCTGTGGAAAGGCCGATGGCGACGAAGAGCACATTTCAGAAGCGCTCGCCCGGGCCGAGGTAGCGCCATTGCCCCACCGGCAGGGCGCCGAGGGCGATGCGGCCGATCCGCACCCGCTTGAGGCCGACGACATCCAGGCCGACCAGTTCGCACATGCGCCGGATCTGGCGCTTGCGGCCTTCGCGCAGGACGAAGCGCAGCTGGTCCTCGTTCTGCCAGGACACCTTGGCCGGCCGCAGATCGACGCCGTCGAGGCGCAGGCCATGGCGCAGCCGCTGCAGGCCGTCGGGGGCGATGCGGCCCTGTACCCGGACCAGGTATTCCTTCTCGATCGCGCCATCGCCGCCCACCAGCAGGCGGGCGATGCGTCCGTCCTGGGTCAGGACGAGCAGGCCGGTCGAATCGATGTCGAGCCGGCCCGCGGGGGCGAGCCCGCGCCGCTGGCCGGCGGCGAAACGGGTCGGGGAGCGGTCGCCCGACCAGCGATTGGGGCCGTCGACGAGTTCGATGGCCGGCCGGTACCCCGGTTCGGGCTGGCCCGAGACGATGCCGATCGGCTTGTGCAGCAGGATCGTGACCCTGGCGGTCTGCTCGTGCCGCGCCGCTGCATCGATCTCGATGCGCGCATCGGGGGCGACCCGGGTGCCGAGGACATCGACCACCTCGCCATCGACGCGCACCCAGCCATTGGCGATCCAGGCGTCGGCCTCGCGCCGGGAACACAGGCCGAGTTCGCTCATTCGCTTCGAAAGTCTGGGATGATCCATGGGATCTGCTGCGGATTCCCGCGGAAAAGCGGGCAGTTTAGCCGACCCGGGCCGACCGCCGCCGGGGCGCCGAAGGAGGAGACGTGAAGGCCGCCTACATCAGCCATCCGAGTTCGCTCGAGCACGACATGGGAGCGCATCATCCGGAATGCCCGCAGCGCAGCGCAGCGATCGCCGACCGCCTGCTGATGCGCGGCGTGCTCGATTTCGTGCGTGCCTTCGACGCGCCGCCCGCGAGCGACGAACAGATCATCCGGGCCCACAGCGCCCGCTACCTCGCCGAGCTGCGGGCGGCGGCGCCGGCCAGCGGCCTGCACCAGGTCGATCCGGATACCGCCATGAACCCGCGCACGATGAGCGCGGCCCTGCATGCGGCCGGCGCCGGAGTGCTCGCGGTCGAACTGGTGGTGCGCGGCGAGGTCGGTCGCGCGTTCTGCAATGTCCGCCCGCCGGGCCATCATGCCGAGCGCGCCCAGGCGATGGGCTTCTGTTTCCTGAACAATGTCGCGATCGCGGTCCGTCATGCCCTCGACGTGCTGGGACTCGATCGTGTCGCGGTGGTCGATTTCGATGTCCACCATGGCAACGGCACCGAGGACATCCTCGCCGGGGACGGGCGGGTACTGATGGTGTCGTGCTTCCAGAGCGGCCTGTATCCCTTCAACGGCGAGATCGCGAAGGGCCCCAACATGTGCAATGTGCCGCTGCCGGCCTACTCGGGTGGCCGGGAGTTGCGCGAGGCGGTGCAGGAGCGCTGGATTCCGGCCTTGCTTGCGTTCGATCCGCAGCTCATCGTGGTGTCGGCCGGGTTCGATGCGCATCGCGAGGACGACATGAGCCAGATGGGCTGGACCGACGAGGATTACGAGTGGCTCGCCCGGCGCATCGT
The DNA here is from genome assembly GCA_964476625.1 of uncultured Burkholderiaceae bacterium. Lineage (GTDB taxonomy): Bacteria > Pseudomonadota > Gammaproteobacteria > Burkholderiales > Burkholderiaceae_E > JAMLIN01. The sequence goes on from CAYZBJ010000111.1 coordinate 2,410, forward strand.
CGGGATCGCCGAGGCCTGTTGCGAGGGACGGGTGGTCTCGATGCTCGAAGGCGGCTATGCGATCGCCGCGCTGGCCCGCTGCGTCGAAACCCATGTGCGGGTCCTCGCCGGACTGGATTGAGTCGAATGCCATGCTCGACAACCGTCACTACCTGACCCCCCTGTTCGAGCCGGTCGCGGTGTGCGTCGTCAGCGAGGCGGACCCGGCTCGCGACTCCTGGTTCGCATCCCTGGTCGCCGACCTGCGGGCGGCCTTCGGCGAGGTGCCCGTCCATCGCCTGTCGCGGCGCTGGCGTGGATCGACTCGCGCCAGCGCCGCGGCAGCGCAAGGCACCGGGTCCGCCGGCCCGGCGCTTCGCCCGGGTTCGGCGCCGCCGGAACACCCGGCGGCTTCGCCAGGCCGCCGGGGTGGCCTGCTCGCGGTGATCCGGGTCGACGACCCCGCCCGGGTGGGGGAGGCGATCGAGCTTGCCGCTGCCCGTGGCGCGACTGCTGCGGTGGCCCTCGAGGGAAGTTGTGATCCCGGGCAACGTGCGCGCTGGCGGGAGATCGCCCGCGCCAGGGGCCTGCGCCTGCTCGGGCCGGCGACCCTGGGCTTCATCCGGCCGGCGGCAGGCCTCAACGCTGGCCGGCTCGGGCCCCTGCCCAATGCCGGCAACGTGGCCCTGGTATCGCAGTCGGGTGCGCTGGCGGCATCGATCATGGACTGGTCGGCGGGGACCCTGATCGGCTTTTCGCTGGTTGCTTCGCTGGGCGCCGAAGCCGACGTCGACCTGCCGGACGTGCTCGATTTCCTCGCCAACGATACCCGCACCAAGTCGGTGGTCCTCTATCTCGAAGCGGTGCACGATGCCCGCAAGTTCATGAGCGCGATGCGCGCGCTCGCCACCGTCAAGCCGGTGGTGGTCCTGCGCGGCGGACGCGGCGCGCCACCGGAGCGTCGGGTCCGTACCCATTCGGGCGCGATCGTCGGCGCCGACGCCATCTATTCGGCCGCCTTGCGCCGTTCCGGCGCCGTCGAGCTGCAGCTGTTCACCCAGATGTTCACCTCGGCACGCTATCTCGCCTCGGCGCGATGGCCGCTCGGCAGGCGGATCGCCATCGTCGCCAACGGCAGCGGCCCGGCCCTGGTCACCGCCGACCAGGTCCACTTCCAGGACCTCGGGATGGCGGCCCTTTCCGCGGACACCATCCGGGCCCTCGGCGAGCAGCTGCCCCGGCTGGCGGCCAGCAATCCGCTGGTGCTCGGCATCGATGCGACGCCGCACGACCATGAGCAGGCGATCGGCATCGTCGCGGCCGATCCGGCCATCGACGGCATCCTCGTGGTGCACTCGCCGGCGCTCGGCGTCGATTCCGCCAGCGTTGCCGCGGCGGTGGGCGCGGCCGGCGCCAGGGCGCGCAAGCCCGTGTTCACCTGCTGGCTCGGTGGTGCGGCGGTCGTGCCCCATCGCGACACCCTCGACGATGCCGGCCTGCCTTCGTTCAGCACGCCCGAATCGGCGGTCGATGCGTTCGCGACCGTCGCGGCCTTCTACCAGAACCAGCTCCTGCTCCAGGAAGTCGCGCGATCACTGTCCGGTCTCGAGGCCCCGGATCTCGAGGGGGCGCGGGCGCTCGTCGCCGCCGCGGTCGCGGGAGGGCGCGAGGTGCTCACCGAGATCGAGTCCAAGGCGCTGCTCGAAGCCTTCCATGTTCCACTGACGCCGACGATGCTGGCGGCCGACGCGGACGAGGCCGCCGCGCAGGCCGCCCGACTCGGCTATCCGGTCGTCCTCAAGATCTGCTCGCCCGACATCACGCACAAGAGCGAGGTCGGCGGTGTGGTGCTCGACGTCCGCAACGAGGCCGACCTGCGCCAGCGCTTCGCCGGCATGCTCGAGCGGGTCGGGTCGATTCGTCCCGACGCGGTCATCGACGGGATCTCGGTGCAGCGCATGGTCACTTCGCCCGACGGCCTCGAAGTCCATGTCGGCGTGGTCCATGATGCGGTGTTCGGTCCGGCCATCGCCTTCGGGTCCGGCGGCACCGCCATCGAACGGGTGCGCGATTCGACGATCGGCTTCGCACCGCTCAACCGCTTCCTCGCCGACCGGGTCATCGCCCGCACACGCATCGGCGCGGAGATTGCCCGCCGTCGCGATACCTGGCCGGCGGCGATGCTCGCCATCGAGCGAATCCTGGTGCGGGTCTCCGAGATGGTCTGCGAGTTGCCGCAGGTGCTCGAGATGGACATCAACCCCATCATCATCGATGCCACCGGGGCGGTGGCGGTCGATGCCCGGATCGTGCTCGACCCGCGGCCGGTGGCCCGGCCGGGCAGCTATTCGCACATGGCGATCCTGCCTTACCCGGGGCACCTGGTCCGTGTGCAGTCGCTGGCCGACGGCCAGCAATACGAGTTGCGGCCGATTCGCCCCGAGGACGGCACCGCCCTCCAGCATTTCGTGCGGGGGCTGTCGGATCGGTCGCGGTACTTCCGGTTCATCTCGACGATGAACGAACTCACGCCGCGAATGCTCGCGCGCTACACCCAGGTCGACTACCACCGGGAGCTCGCGCTGCTCGCGGTGCTGCGGCCCCAGGACGCGCCGGCCGACGGCGAGGCGCCTGCCGTCGAACGCATCATCGGGGTGGTGCGCTACCTGCTCAATCCCGACGGCGAGACCTGCGAGTTCGCGATCGCGATCGACGATGCCTTCCAGGGCCGGCGCCTCGGCACCCAGTTGATGCAGGCGATCATCGAGGCGGCCCGGGCCAAGGGCCTGCGTCGGGTCGAGGGCTTCGTGCTCGGCGAGAACCGCGGCATGCTGCGTCTGATGAAGTCGGTCGGCTTCACGATTGCGATGGACCCCGACGACCCGACCATGCGTCGGGTCCACCACGACCTGAATTAGGCCGCGACGAAGCGGCTAGGGTTCGCGGTGGTACGAGGTGACCCGCTCGACCTCGTTCTTCGAGCCCATGAACACCGCGACCCGCTGGTGGAGCTGGTCGGGCTGTATGTCGAGGATGCGCCGGGTGCCGTCGGTGGCCGCGCCGCCGGCCTGCTCGATCAGCCAGCCCATCGGGTTGGCTTCGTACATGAGGCGCAGCTTGCCCGGCTTGTCGGGTTCGCGCTGATCGCGCGGATACATGAAGATGCCGCCGCGGCTGATGATCCGGTGGATGTCGGCAACCATCGAGGCCACCCAGCGCATGTTGAAATCCTTGCCGCGCGGTCCCGGGCTGCCGGCCTCGAGTTCCTCGACGTAGCGACTCACCGGCGGCAGCCAGTGCCGCCGGTTGGATGCGTTGATCGCGTACTCGCGGGTGTCGGCGGGGATCGTGAGGTGGTCGCCGGTGAGCCACCAGCTGCCGATGTCGCTATCGAGGGTGAACTCCGCCACACCGTCACCGACGGTGAGCACCAGCTGGGTCGACGGACCGTAGACCGCATAGCCGGCGGCGAGCTGGCGACTGCCAGGCTGCAGGAAGTGCTCGTCGGCCGGGTCGGTCACGCCGTCGGGCATGCGCAGCACCGAGAAGATCGTGCCGACCGAGACGTTGACGTCGATGTTCGACGAGCCATCGAGCGGATCGAACAGCAGCAGGAACTCGCCGCGCGGATAACGGTTCGGGATCGGGTAGGAGTGGTCCATTTCCTCGGAGGCCATTGCCGCGAGACTGCCGCCCCATTCGTTGGCTTCGAGCAGCACCTCGTTGGCGATCACGTCGAGCTTCTTCTGCTGCTCGCCCTGGACGTTGCCGGTGCCGGCGTCGCCGAGCACGCCGGCGAGCTCGCCCTTGCGGACGGAGAAGCTGATCCGCTTGCAGGCCCGGGCCACGACTTCGAGCAGCAGGCGCAGTTCGGCCGGGATCAGCTCCTTCTCGCGCTGCTTCTCGACCAGGTACTGGGTCAGGCTGATTCTGGACATTCAGGTGATCTCCGTTGACCGGTATTCGGACTCGGCGTCGCCGAGGGTCCTGCCGAGAATCTCGGCGACGTCGGGCGACAGGTCGGTCGACGCCGACAGCCTGCGAACCGCCGCGACCATGGCCGACTGGCGGGCCGGGTCGAATTTGCGCCAGCGGTCCATGGCCCGGGCGAGGCGGGCGGCGAGCTGGGGATTGAGTGCGTCGATGCTCGCGACCATCTCGGCCCAGAACGCATAGCCGCTGCCGTCGGCGGCGTGGAACTCAGCCGGATTGCCGTTGCAGAAGGCGCCGACCAGCGCCCGCACCTTGTTGGGATTGCGGATCGAGAAGCCTGGGTGGTTCATCAGCTCGAGCACTCGCTCGAGCACCGGCGGATCGTCGGGCTGGCGGTGCATGATGGCTTGCAGGCTGAACCATTTGTCCATGACCAGCGGGTCGTCGGCAAAGCGCGTCTCGAAGGCCGCGAGCGCGGCCTCGCGGTGCGGCGAGCTGCTGTTGACGAGGATGGCCAGCGCAGCGCTGCGATCGGTCATGTTGTCGGCCCGCTCGAAACGCTCGCGGGCGGCCTCGAGCGCTGCCGGGTCGCCGGCGTCGGCCCAGTAGCCGAGCGCGAGGTTGGCCAGGGCGCGCCGTCCGGCGGCTGCGCGGTCGGGCGTCCAGGGCTCGTCGGTCCCGGCCGCGGCCTGCTGCCAGCGCGATTGCAGGTCGGTGGCGATCGCGACGCGAACCGTGCGCAGCGCGGCGCGTACCGCCACCGGGTCGACGAGCTCGAGCTGCTCGATCACGAAGCCCTCGGCGGGCAGGGTCAGGATGAGCTGCTTGAAGGCCGGGTCGAGCCGCTGGTCATCCAGCTGGCTGGCGAATACCTCGACGAGCAGGCCGAGCCGTTCGTCGGCGGCGCCATCGAGCACCGCGAGGATCGCGCGCATGCCCAGCCGCTGCAGCGCGTCCCAGCGATTGAAGTGGTCGGGGTCGTGGCGGGCGATCCGGGCGAGTTCCTCGGCGAAATAGGTGGCCTCGATGATGACCGGCGCGCTGAAGCCGCGACCGAGCGATATCACCGCGGATTCGTCGATGCCTTCGAAGGTGAAGCGATGCTCGGCCTCGGTCAGCTCCAGCACCCGGGTCGTCGGCGCCCGGCCGTCGTCGGGAAGCTCCGCGGGCGCGGGCAGGGGCAGGTCGGCGCCGTCGGCGCCGAGCAGGCCGACGGCGAACGGGATGTGCATCGGTTCGCCGGGCCGGCCGTCGGCCTGGGCTGGCACCGACTGGCGCACGGTGACGACGAGGCGACGCTTGCGCGGGTCGTGGCTGGTCTGCACCCGCAGGCGCGGAGTGCCGGACTGCGAGTACCAGCGACCGAAATGCGCGAGGTCACGGCCATTGGCGTCGGCGATGGCCGCGACGAAGTCGTCGCAGGTCACGGCCTGGCCGTCATGGCGCTCGAAATAGAGGTCCATGCCCTTGCGAAACCCGGCCTCGCCCACCAGGGTGTGGAGCATCCGGATCACTTCGGCGCCTTTCTCGTAGATGGTCAGGGTGTAGAAGTTGTTGATCTCGTGGTAGGCGTCCGGCCGGATCGGATGGGACATCGGGCCGGCATCTTCCGCGAACTGCGCGGTGCGCAGCACGCGCACGTCCTCGATGCGCTTGACGGCCCGTGCGCTGGCCGCCGCCTGTGCGCTGTCGGCCTGGCTGGCGAGCCGGTCGGCCGAGAACTCCTGGTCGCGAAAGACCGTCA
>CAYZBJ010000112.1:0-8026 GCA_964476625.1 uncultured Burkholderiaceae bacterium
CGCATGCCTGGGACCAGCGAGACCTCGCTGTCGCCCTCGGGGCCGCCTGGCACGGACGCTCGGTCTGGGGAAACGAGCGAGCGGCAGAGACACCCCCACCGGCTCCGATCGTACCCTCTCCACCGACCCCAACACCTACACCTGAGGCGGATCGGCAGGGATCGGCGGCACCGCCCGAGCCAGCGGCTGAACTGACATTGGCCCCCGCTATCGAGCCTGAGACCGAACCAGTTTCGTCCCCACCTGATCCCACGCCTTCACCCACCATTGAGCCGTCGCGGATGCCAGTGGCTGATCCCATACCGGCGCAGGTCGCGTGGGACATCGTCGTCGATCCGAGCGGAAACGGTGACTTCACGACGATTCCGGCGGCGATCGCGGCAGCGGCTTCCGAAAGCACGATCCTGGTCCGGAAAGGGACCTACACCGGAGGAATCAAACTTGACAAGCCGGTCCAGATCATCGGCGACGGCAAACCTGGAGATGTCGTCCTGGAGCACCATGGGGGGACGGTGGTGACATCGACTGCCGCGTCCGGCCTGCTCCGCAACCTCCACATCCAACAGACCGGCGGCGAGGAGGGACACGGGATCGACATCGCGGCAGGCGACCTGGTGGTCGAGCAGTGCGACATTGTCAGCTTGAGCGAGGCGTGTGTCTTCGTCGGTGGGGATGCGAATCCAACTATCCGTAGCAACCGGATCCACGGCGGCGCAGCAGCGGGCATATGGGTATACGACGAGGGCACGGGTATTCTCGAAGACAATGACATCTTCGGGAATGACGAGGACGGCATCTGGATTTCCTCGAGCGAGAATCCGACCGTCCAGAGGAATCGCATCCATGAGAATCAGGGTTTCGGCGTCTCTGTAGAGGGTGAAGGAAGCACGGGCACGATCGAGGACAACGACATCTTCGCCAATGGCTTTTCCGGTGTGTTGATCAGATCCGACGGCGATCCAGCCGTCCGCGCAAACCGGATCAATCGCAACGGTGACTATGGCCTTCTCGTGCAGGAATCTGGCGGGACCTTCGTCGACAACGACCTGACCGGCAACAGCAACGGCGCGTGGTCTGTCGACGAGACGAGTCGAGATCGAATCAGACAACGAGGGAACATCACCAATGGTCCCGCTCCCCCATCCAGAACCGCCTCAGTCGCTGATCCCACGCCACCGGCCAGTAGCGACGGGGACATCGTCGTCGACGAGAGCGGCGACGGTGACTTCACGGACATCCAGGAGGCGATCGCCGCAGCAGCGCCCGGAGACACGATCCTGATCCGCGAAGGCACGTACACCGGTGGAATCAAACTTGACAAACCGCTGCGGATCATCGGCGAGAGCGAACCCGGGGAGGTCGTCCTGGAGCGCCACGGCGGCGATGTGATTATATCGACCGCCGCGTCCGGCCTGCTCCGCAACCTCTACGTCCGGCAGACCGGCGGCGTCCACGACAGAGGAATCTACATTCGCACGGGCGAGCTGGTGGTCGAGCAGTGCGACATTGTCAGTTTGAGCGGGCCGTGTATCTCCATTGCCGAGGACGCACATCCGACCATCCGCAACAACCGGATCCACGGCGGCGCAGACGATGGCATCTCCGTCTACAACGGCAAGGGCACGATCGAGGACAACGATATCTATGCCAATGTTGGTTGCGGCGTGTCGATGTGGTCCGGGAGTGATTCGGTCGTTCGGAAGAACCGCATCCATGACAATCAGCGGAGTGGCATCACCGTCTACGAGAGCAAAGGCACGATCGAGGACAACGACATCTTCGCCAATTCCAGTTATGGCGTTTCCATCAGCAATAAAAGCAAATTGAATGTTCGTGCCAATCGGATCAATCGCAACTTCTACGGTATCAATGTCGAGCGGAATGCCGGCGGCGTCATTGAGAACAACGATCTGCGAGATAACCGGCACGAAGCCTTGAACATCGCCATGTTCAACCGCGGCAAGGTCAAGCAGAGTGGAAATCGTGAGTGACGCTCCCAACCAGTTCGCGAGGAACCCACGACGTATCACGGAGCGAGGGCATGACGAACTTCATCGGGATCGATTTCGGCACCACAAAATGTGTCATGGCCTGGGTCCCGCCCGGACGTGACATGGCCGAGATCATTCACAACGCCGAAGGCGACCCGACGACGCCATCGGTTCTGTACTACGGTGGCGATCCTGAGCCTCTCATCGGGAAGTTCGCCGCCGGCATGGCCGAGGACGAGGCCAAATGGCCCCGCGTGGTGAAGGGGATCAAGCGCGACCTGCTGCGAGCCGCTGCTCTCCGCATCGGCGGCCAGCGCATCCAGCCGGTCGAGGCCGCCGCCGCGATCCTCGCCAAACTCCGCGATGACGCCCAGCGCGGGATCTTCCGCGACCAGCCGCTCACGCGCGCCGTCAGCACCCAGCCGGCCACCTTCGACGTGACACAACGCGACAAACTGCGAGAGGCCGCTGCCGTCGCCGGGTTCACCGAGGTGGTCCTACTGCCCGAGCCCGTCGCGGCAGCACTCGCCTACGAGCGCTGGCTCGCCAGGACCGGATCACCGCTCAACGTAGGTGACTACATCCTCGTCTACGACTTCGGCGGTGGTACCTTCGACCTCGCGGTGCTGGTGCGCGACGAGGACGGCTCGTTCCGGGAAGCGTTCGCGCCGAAGGGGCTCTTCCAGCGCGGCGGCGACGATCTCGATGAGGCACTCTACGACTATCTGGAGCAGCAGGCGCTGGCACAGCATCAGCGCGGGTTCGGCGACAGCAATACCCTGCACCTGCCGACGCTCCGGCTCAGCCGCGAATGGAAAGAGCGATTGACGGCCGCACCGCGCGTACCGGTCTCGGCTTGGTTGCCGCCGGAAGGCGAAGCGCCAGCGGTGCGATTCACCTACCAACTCGACCGCGACGAGTTCGAGGAGCGGATCGACGCCGAGTTCATCGAGCCGACGATCCGGCTGACCAAATCCACCTGGGAGCGAGCGGTCGCCCTGGCGGGGGACTCGGCGAAGGTGAAGCTGGTCCTGATTGGTGGGGCGACCCGGGTGCCGCTGGTCGAACGGCGCCTCCGGGAGGCGTTGCCGGTCACCCCGCATGCCTGGGACCAGCGAGACCTCGCTGTCGCCCTCGGGGCCGCCTGGCACGGGCATATGGCGTGGGCGCAGCACCCTATGCCAGTTCCGGTTTCATCCGGGCAGGCCATGACTGAGGCAAAGAGCAACGGTGATCCCACCGAACCGCTGCCGGCGATTGTCATCGAACCCAGCCCGGCTCCCGGACAGTTTGTGGTTGACACAAGCGGCAACGGCGATTTCATCGACCTCCCCGCGGCAATCGCGGTGGCAACGCCTGGCGACACCATCCTGGTCCGCAAGGGCACGTATGCCGGACCAATCGTCCTCGACAAACCTCTGCAGATCATCGGCGACGGTGATCTGGGCGATGCCGTGCTTGAGGCTCAGGACGAGACGGTCATCACATCGACCGCCGAAACGGGATTGCTGCGAAACCTGACGGTTCGCCAGACCGGTGGTGAGCAGGGCTTTGGTATCGATATCGCGGCAGGCGATCTGGTGGTGGAGGCATGCGATATCACCAGTCAGGCTGAAGCGGGTATCGGTATCTTCAGAGGTGCGAATCCGACCGTTCGTGCCAACCGCATTTACAACGGACAGGGTGGTGGCATTCTCATCACCAAACAGGGTAGCGGTACGATTGAGAACAACGACATTGCTGAAAACGCTGGGTATGGAATCGAGATCGCCGAAGGTGCCGACCCGGTCGTACGCCAAAACCGCATTTCCAGGAGCACGCTTGCGGGCATCCATATCGTAGAGCAGGGCAAGGGTACGATCGAGGACAACGACATCTTCGCCAATGACTATGTGGGCGTTGAGATCGGCCTTGACAGTGATCCAATCGTCCTCAGGAACCGCATTTACGACAATCAGGCTTGCGGCGTCAACATCTTCAAGGACGGTCGGGGCACAATCGAAGGCAACGAAATCAGAGCCAATGCCCAAACAGGTATCGAGATTTGGGGCGGCGATCCGATCGTACGCAAAAACCACATTCACGACCATCAGGGTGCCGGTATCTCCGTCCAGGAGCAAGGCATCAGCACGATCGAGGGCAATGAGATCTTCGACAATATGGACGGTATGGCAATCCAGTCCGGTAGCGACCCGGTCGTGCGAGGCAACCAGATCCACGGGAATGACCATTCCGGTATCTGGGTCACCGATCAGGGCAGGAGCACAATCGAGGACAACGACATCTTCGAGAATGGGCTGAATGGCGTGGCGATCGCGAACGGCAGTACTCCCGCACTCCGGAGCAATCGCATCATGGCGAACAGCCATTCGGGCGTCTGGGTCTTCGAGCAGGGCAAGGGCAACATCGAGGATAGCGACATCTTCGGCAACAAGCACAGCGGCGTCGCGATCCATTCCAGCGGCGATCCCGTACTCCGGAACAATCGGATTCGCGAAAACGCGTTCTGCGGCGCTACCGTCATCCATCAGGGCAGGGGCACGTTCGACAACAACGACATCTTCGGGAACACGTTCAACGGCATCGAGATCTACGATGGCGGCGACCCGGTGGTGCGTAAAAACCGGATTCACGAGAACCACCATTCGGGCGTCTGGGTTCCCGACCATGGCAAGGGCATGATCGAGGACAACGACATTGCCGGCAACAGGCACAGCGGCGTCGCCACTAGCTCCGGCGGCGACCCGGTGGTGCGCAGGAATCGAATCCACGGCAATGAGACGTGTGGGGTGTCTCTGTACGAGGAAGCTCGAGGCACATTTGAACACAACGACATCTTCGAAAACACGCTGAATGGCATAGCAATCCACACCGGCAGCCAACCCGTGATCCGGAACAACCAGGTCCATGAGAACGCCCATTCGGGTGTGTGGGCCTACGAGTGCGGCAACGGCACGATCGAGGACAACGACATTTTCGGGAACGTGTTGCAGGGCGTGGCGATTGAACTCGGCAGCAATCCAACGGTGCGAAAGAACCGCATTTACAAGAACCAGCAGACGGGCGTCTGGTCACTTGACCAAGGCAACGGCACGATCGAAGGCAACGACATCTTCCGGAACCTCGTGAATGGGGTCGAGATTCGTGCCGGCAGCAACCCCATTGTCCGTGATAATCAGATTTACATGAATAGTCATTCAGGGATCTGGGTCTACGAGCACGGCAAGGGTACGATCGAGAGCAACACCATCTACGAGAACACCTTGCAAGGGGTGGCGATTGATTCCGGTGGGAATGCAACGGTTCGCGGAAACCGGATCAACCGGAATGCCGATGTCGGGATTCGAATACGGGAGCCAGGCGGCGGCACCATCATCGACAATGATCTCCGCGAGAATGGTAAGGGGGCCTGGTCAATCGACCGCGCGAGCCGGAACAAGATCGTACGGAGAGGTAATCGTGAGTGATGTCAATGGCGCGGCTGCGCTCGATCAGGCTGGACCGGTGCTGCAGCAGGCCGCCGCACGGCTCCGCGACACCGGTGTTTCTGATTTGTACGTCGCCCAGATAGAGCGCCTGGCCGCCCAGGTCCACGACCCGTGTGTGGTCGCCGTCGTCGGCCGGGTCAAGGCCGGCAAGAGCACCTTCATCAACGCCTTGCTCGGTGAAGACCTGGCCAAGACCGGCGTCGAAGAGACTACCGCCACCGTCAACGCCTTCCGCCACGGTCACGCCAACCCGGACCGGCCGGTCCGCTGCCACTGGCACGACGGCCAGGTCACCGACGAAACGCGTGCCTTTCTCGATAGCCTCCAGGGGAACGATGACGCAACGCTGCGCCGGGCGGAGAACATCGACCACCTCGAATACCGGCTACCGAATCCCTATCTGGAGCAGATCACGCTTGTCGATACCCCTGGTGTCGGCGCCGCGGTCGAGGAACATGGCGAGCGCACGGAGGCCTTCATGCGCCTGCGCGAACGCCACGATCAGGAGACGCGCCGCCTGGCGAGTGAGGCCGACGCCGTCATCTACCTGACCGGGCAGATCGCCAACACCGGCGACCAGGCGATGCTCGACGAATTCCGGCGCGTCACCACCGGCCAGACCAGCGCACTCACCGCGATCGGCGTCCTGGCCAAGATCGACATCGACCCCGAGATCGTCGCCAACCGGTGGGCCCTGACCGCCAGGCTGGAGAAGCAACTCGGCGCCAGCCTCACCATCGTCATGCCCGTTTCGGCCGGTCTCCGTCGTGCGCTTGACACCCTGTTGGCCGATGATGGTGCGGGAATTACCCGGCTCCAGGCTGCGATCGCCTCGATGCCGTCAGGCCTCCTGGCCAAGCTCCTGGCCAGCGAGGAATTCTGGACCGATCTGGATCACCCGGACTGCCCACTCACCACCGACGAGCGGACGGAGATGCTTGGCACTCTTCCGTGGACCGTCTTCACGATCATCGTATCCACGCTCGCCACCTCTGTCACCGCCGAGATGGCGGTCGAGCGGCTGGGCGAGATCGCCGGATTCGAGACGCTCCGGACTGTGCTCGACCGCCGCTTCCTGCGCCGGGGCCGCTTCCTGCGTACCTACAGGATCGTCACCAACGCCCGCGCGATCGTGGCCGAGATCCGCCGGTCCCACCTGCCGGCACTGCACCACCAGGCCCGGCAGGATGCCTCTCACCGTGAGCGCTTCCTCGCCTTCATCGATGGCGCGAACGGCAATCCCGATACTGCGGCGGAACTGGCGTCGTTCGTCCGGGAGCACCTCGGCACGGCGTCCCCGGACGACACCATCGAAGCGATCGATCGCGATCTGGCGGAACTCTTCTGGGCGCTGGAGGAGCACAATGCCGACCATGAAGCATTGCAGGAGGTTGAGGATCGTGAGGATCTCTTCCCAGAAGCTGGAGAACTGCGCGTGCTGTTTGGCCTCTACGATACCGATCCCGGGCGACGGCTCCTGCCAGAGCACTCGGCAGTTGAGGCCGTCACCGATCGTCAGGAGTATTGGCGAGGGATCGAAATGATGGCTCGGAGTCCTATACGACGTGAGGTCGCGGCGCGTGCTGTCTACCGGTACGGTAGTGCGCTGGACGAGATGCTGGGTATCGAGACGTAGCAACGTGCCTGCCCTCGTTCAAGCAAGTCGGCAAGCACACTGTCTCCGGCGCGAAAGTGATCGATCCAGACTGACGTATCAGCGAGGATCATGCCGGTTTCAGGCGGCGGCGAGAAATGTCCTGCAGTTGAGGTTCGGTCCCACCCAGGCGGGCCAGCTGACGTGCACTCTCGCGCTCGATCAGGGCGGTCAGCGCCTCCCGGATGAGATCCTTGCGCTGGCTCATACCCGTCAGCCGTTCGGCCTGGTCGAGCAGTTCGGATTCGGTCGGATTGTCCTTGAGCATGGCCAGTTCCTTTTTTTGCGACCTCGCGTGGAACCGAACGCCGTCTGCACGACGCAATCGTGTGCCTCGATCTTACGCTACCCTGCCAGAATCTCGAACCTGGCAGGGTAGCGTCGGCATGTCTACGCTGGCCCGACGGTGATGATCTCGCGGACCCCCTCTGGCAGCGGGTCGAGCGGCCAGATCGGGCGTTCGATCCGCTCGTACGGCAGGTTCCAGAGGTTGCTGGTAGTGAAGCCCGGCGTGTCGGTGCGGACAATGGTGCCGGCCAGGTCCTGGAAGCCGCCCCGGAAATGCTGGTGTGACTTCAACGCCACCACCCGCATCTTCGTCACGTCGATTCCGTGCAATAGGAAGAGCTGGGCGTCGAGCGTCTGGGCGCGGTTGGAGCCGAGGATCACATCGACATTGCCGATCACCAGCCGCGCCATCGGGCCGAGGTCGACCAGCGACCCGGCTCCCATCGGGTTGGTCAGGTGGAACTTGCCGTCGCTGAGGACCTTCACGTAGGCCTCGGTCTCGATCGGCGCCCCGTGCAAGTCGTCGGTGAAGCCGCCCAGCCTGACGGAGATCGTCGCCCCGGTCCCGGCGGCGTGGGCCTGGGCAGCCGTGTCCGGGTCCCAGA
>CAYZBJ010000113.1:0-8010 GCA_964476625.1 uncultured Burkholderiaceae bacterium
TCGCGACATGGCCATCGTGGCCGCAGGAGTGCATCCGCCCGGCATGGGTGGAGCGATGGCCGAATTCGTTGAGCTCCTGCAGCGGCAGGGCATCCATGTCGGCGCGCAGGCCGACGGTGGCGGGCCCGTCGCCGCGCAGGCTGGCGACCACGCCGGTGCCGCCGATGCCGGTGTGGACTTCGAGCCCCCAGGCGGCGAGCTGCTCGGCGATCAGGGCCGCGGTGCGGGTCTCGGCGTAGGCGAGCTCCGGATGGGCATGGATGTCCCGGCGGATCAGCGCGATCTCGGGCGCGAATCCGGCGATCTCCTCGATCAGTTTCATCGCAGTCTCCCCCTCGGGCCGCATGCGCGGCATGGTTGCGCACGGTAGCTTATCATCGGCGGGAGTGACCAATGCGGGTCGATTCGACGAGGGCAAGGGTGACGAGGCAAGCCGAAACCGTCCGCCGCCGGGCGGACACCGATGACGTCCTGGTTCGAGCCGCCTGCCCGCACGACTGTCCCGATACCTGCGCGCTGCACGTCCATGTGCGCGATGGCCGCGCCGTCCGGGTGTCGGGCGACCCGGACCATCCGACGACCCGCGGCGCGCTCTGCGCGAAGGTCGCCCGCTACCTCGAGCGTACCTATCACCCGGATCGCCTGACCACGCCGATGCGCCGGCGCGGGCCCAAGGGGGCGGGCCGGTTCGAGCCGATCGGCTGGGACGAGGCGATCGACGAGATTGCCACGCGGCTCGGCGAGATCCATCGTCGCCGACCGGAATCCATCCTGCCCTACAGCTTCGCCGGCACCATGGGCTGGGTGCAGCGCGAAGGCATGGCCTCGCGCCTGTTCCATCGCCTCGGCGCATCGCGGCTCGAGCGCGGCATCTGTTCCTCGGCCGGTACCGCCGGACTGCAGTACTCGATGGGTGCGTCCGTCGGCATGGACGTCGAGTCCTTCGCCGATTCGCGGCTGATCATCATCTGGGGCTCGAACTCGATCACCTCGAACCTGCATTTCTGGGCGATCGCCCAGGAGGCGAAGCGGCGCGGTGCGCGCCTGGTCGCCATCGATCCCCTGCGTTCGGACACCGCCGCGAAGTGCGACGATCACATCGCGGTGCGTCCCGGCACCGATGCGGCGCTGGCGCTCTCGATGGCGCAGGCGCTCATCGCCGACGGCCTGCTCGATCGCGACTACATCGAGCGCTACACCGTCGGCTTCGCCGCCTTCGCCGCCCGGGCCGCCGAGTACCCGCCCGAGCGCGCCGCCGCGATCACCGGCATCGATGCGCAGCGCATCGTCGAACTGGCCCGCGCCTTCGCCACGGTCCGCCCGGCCGCGATCCGCCTCAACTACGGCATGCAACGGGTGCGCGGCGGCGCGAACGCGGTGCGCGCGATCGCCTGCCTGCCGGCGCTCACCGGCGCCTGGCGCGAAGCCGCCGGCGGTTTCCTGCTGTCCTCGAGCGACCATGTCCCGACCGACATGAACCGCCTCGTGCGGCCCGATCTCATGCCGGGCTGGCCGGACCGGCTGCCGCGCATCATCAACATGTCGGCGATCGGCGACGCGTTGCTCGAGGCCGATCCGCCGGTCGAGGCGATCGTCGTCTACAACTCGAACCCGGTCGCGGTCGCGCCCGACTCGAACCGGGTGATCGCGGGTTTCTCCCGCGAGGATCTCTTCACTGTGGTCCTCGAGCACTTTCGTACCGATACGGCCGACTACGCCGACATCCTCCTGCCGGCGACTACCCAGCTCGAGCACTTCGACCTGCACAAGACCTACGGCCACCGCTACCTGGTCGCGAACAATCCCGCCATCGCGCCGATCGGCCAGTGCCTGCCGAACTCCGAGATCTTCCGCCGCATCGCCCGGGGGATCGGCTTCGAGGACGAGGCGCTCGCCGCGAGCGATGAATCGATCGCGGCCGATGCGGTGCGCTGGGATGCGCCGGCGCTCGGCGGCGCCAGCCTCGAGGACATTCGCCGCCAGGGCTGGGTCAAGGTCGATATCGAGGCGGCCACCTATGCGAAGGGCGGCTTTCCCACGCCCTCGGGCCGCTTCGAGTTCGCCAGCGAGCGGCTCGCTGCCCAGGGGCTCGACCCGGTGGCCGACTGGCTGCCGCCCCACGAATCCCCCGAGATGACGCCGGAGCTCGCCGCGCGCTATCCGCTCGCGCTGATCTCGCCGCCGCATCGCAACTTCCTCAACTCGACCTTCGTCAACATCGCCAGCCTGTCGCGCACCGAGGGCGAGCCCTTCTGCGACATCAACGCCGCCGATGCGGCGGCCCGCGGCATCGTCGACGGGGGCCGGGTGCGGGTATACAACGACCGCGGCGCGGTCGAACTCGTCGCCCGGGTCGGCGACCGTGTCCGGGCCGGCGTGGTCGCCGCGCGCGGGATCTGGTGGCAGAAAATGAGCACGGGCGGGCGCAACGTCAATGCGACCACCAGCCAGGCGCTCACCGACATGGGCGGCGGCGCGACCTTCTACGATTGCCTGGTGGAGGTCGATGCCGTCGGCTAGCTTCGGACACCGGGTCCGCGGCGCGGCCGGCCACCCGTTCCTGCGAGCGCTGTCGATCGCCCTGGCCAGCCTGTCCTTCGCGGCCTGCTCGGCGCTCGAAGGCCCCGGCTATCTCTGGCAGTCGATCGATGGCCACCTCAGCCTGGTGTGGCGGGCACGCCCGATCGCCGAGGTGCTCGACGACCCGACGACCGACGAGGCGCTGAGGCGCAAGCTCCTGCTGGTGCGCGAAGCGCGCGCCTTCGCGTCCTCGGCGCTCGGGCTGCCCGACAACGGCAGCTATACCCGCTATGCCGCCCTCGACCAGCCCTTCGTCCTGTGGAACGTCTTCGCCGCGCCACCATTGTCGATCGAGCTGCGCCGCTGGTGCTTTCCGTTCGCGGGCTGCGTCGGCTACCGCGGCTACTACCACAAGGCCGATGCCGAGCGCTTCGCCGAGCGCCTGGCGGCCGAAGGCTATGACACCCAGGTCACCGGCGTACCGGCCTATTCCACCCTCGGCTGGTTCGACGACCCGATGCCGAGCAGCGTGCTGCGCCTGCCGGATGTCGAGATCGCGCGACTGATCTTCCATGAACTCGCCCACCAGGTCGTCTACGTTGCCGGCGACACGACCTTCAACGAATCCTTCGCCACCGCGGTCGAGGAGGTCGGTGTCGAACGCTGGCTGCTGCACCGCCAGGCGATCGACGGCGATCCCGCACCCGCCGCGACCTGGGCCGAGCACCGCCGCCGGCGCGAGGGCTTCCTCGGCCTGGTGCGACAGGCCCGCGAGCGGCTCGCGGCGATCTATCGCAGCGACGAATCCGACGAACACAATCTGGCCGCGAAGGCCGAGGCCCTCGATCGCATGCGCGCCGACTACCGGCACCTGCGCCAGCAGTGGGACGGCTTCGCGGGCTATGACCGCTGGTTCGAGCGGCCGCTCGGCAATGCCCATCTCGCCTCGATCGGGGCCTATACCGACCTGTTGCCCGGCTTCCGGCGGCTGCTGGCCGAGCAGGGCGGCGACCTGGTCGCCTTCCACGCCGAGGTTCGCCGGCTCGCCGAGCTACCGGCGACTGCGCGCCACGAGGCCCTCGGCAATGGCGCCCTGGTACGGGCGGCCAGGGCCGGGCCGACCCATGCGACCGGCCTGGCCCGTCCAGCCGAAGTCGATGCGCCGCCATGGGCAGCAGGCACCGGCCATGAGAGACTATCGGACAAAGCCCAAGCCGCGCGCGGTCAATGACAAGGAGAGGAGAGATGAATCACCCCTGGTATGCGCACTATCCTGCGGGCGTGCCCCACGAGATCGACCTGTCGCTCTACTCGTCGCTGACGGCGCTGATCGAGGAAGCCTTCACCAAGTACCGTGATCGCAAGGCCTATGTCGGCTTCGGCAAGGCGACGACCTTCGGCGAACTCGACCGGATGTCGACCGCGATCGCCGGCTGGCTGCAGTCGAAGGGCCTCGTCAAGGGCGACCGCGTCGCCCTCATGATGCCCAACGTGGTCCAGTACCCGGCGGCGATCGCCGGGGTCCTGCGCGCCGGCATGGTGGTGGTCAACGTCAATCCGCTCTACACGCCGCGCGAGCTCGAGCACCAGCTCAAGGATTCGGGCGCCAAGGCGATGATCGTCCTCGAGAATTTCGGCCACACCCTGGCCCAGGTCGTGTCGCGCAGCCAGGTGCGCCACATCGTGGTCGCGGCGATGGGCGACACGCTCGGGCTCAAGGGAGCCGTGGTCAATTTCGTGGTCCGCCACGTCAAGAAGATGGTGCCGGAGTTCCAGCTGCCGGGGGCGATCCGCTTCAACGCGATGATCGCCGAAGGCGCGCGGGCGGGCTTCAAGCCGGTCGAGATCACCCAGGACGACGTTGCTTTCCTGCAGTACACCGGTGGCACCACCGGCGTCTCGAAGGGAGCTACCCTCCTGCACAAGAATGTGCTCGCCAACGTGCTGCAGTCCGAGGCCTGGAGCGAGCCGGCGATGAACAATCCGGCGCGCGGCGGGCCGCCCGAGCAGTCCATCGCCGTCTGCGCGCTGCCGCTCTACCACATCTTCGCGCTGACGGTCTGCTGCCTGCTCGGCATGCGCCAGGGCTCGATGGTCATCCTCATCCCCAACCCACGCGACCTGCCGGCGCTCATCAAGGAAGTCCAGCCCTACAAGTTCACCGCCTTTCCCGCGGTCAACACGCTCTATACCGCGCTCGCCCATCACCCGGATTTCGGCAAGCTCGACTTTTCCCAGCTGCGGGTGTCCAACGGTGGCGGCATGGCGGTGACCAGCGCGACCGCCAAGGCATGGCTCGAGAAGACCGGCTGCCCGATCATCGAGGGCTACGGCCTGTCCGAGACCTCGCCCAGCGTGACCTGCAACCCCGGTGACGCCACCGAGTTCAGCGGCACCATCGGGATTCCGCTGCCCTCGACCGAGGTCGTGATCCTCGACGACGACGGCAACCCGGTGCCCTACGGACAGCCCGGCGAAATCGCGATTCGCGGCCCGCAGGTGATGGCCGGCTACTGGCAGCGGCCCGACGAGACGGCCAAGGTGATGACGGCCGACAACTTCTTCAAGAGCGGCGACATCGGCATCATGGACGAGCGTGGCTACATCAAGATCGTCGATCGCAAGAAGGACATGATTCTCGTCTCTGGCTTCAACGTCTATCCGAACGAGGTCGAGGAAGTCGCCAGTTCGCATCCCGGCGTGCTCGAGGCCGCCGCGGTCGGCGTGCCCGACGAGAAATCCGGCGAGGCGGTCAAGCTCTTCGTGGTCAGGAAGGACGAGTCGCTGACCGAGGGCGAGCTGAAGGACTACCTCCACGACCAGCTCACCGGCTACAAGCGGCCGCGATACATCGAGTTCCGCAGCGAGCTGCCCAAGACCAACGTCGGCAAGATCCTGCGCCGCGAACTGCGCGACGCGGAGACTCGCAAGGTGGTCTAGGAAAGCGGCATCGGCTCCGCCAGGCCGGCAAGCGCGAAGACGCCCCACACCAGCAGGGCGAGGCCGCCACAGATGTACAGCGTGAGGAAGCAGTGGAAGGCAAGCGGGCTGTCATCCTTGCCGGCCCGCCAGCCCGCGCCGGCGGGCACTTCGCCGGACCTGTATCCCTGGTAGGCGATCACGAGGATTCCGAAGCCGAGCGCTATCTGGAGCAGGGCCATCATCCCTGGTTCAGTTGGAGGCGCGTCGCCTGCCGAGCCTGGAGCCCGCCAGGCCCGCCAGGAACTGCGGGGTGGAGTAGACCAGCATGGCGATGATCGCGAGCGGCCACAGGTTCAGTGACGAACCGGCCAGCAGCATCGCCAGGAGCTGGCCGGCAGCCATGCTCAGGGTCCAGCGCCAGGCGCGTACCGGGAAGACATAACTGATCACGAACACGGACGCGACCATCAGCGGCACCCCGAGCGGGAAGTAGGCCGCGGTATCGATTGCCTCGCGTCCGCCCGAGGTGATCGTGAGCGCGACGCAGACGACGAAGCCGGCCAGCGCCGACGCGACGTAGGGGAAGTAGTCGCCGCCCCGGTCATCGATGGGCTCGTTTCGGTCGATGGGCATGCCAGGCCCTCGGGTTGCGGGGGATCTCCGCAGCCTATGCTGGCGGCTGGCCCTTGCCGACGCATGCCCGACGGGCGGCGGCCCCAGAACGACAAAAAAAGCGCCGGGGTTGCCCCCGGCGCTTTCGTCTCTTGCGAGTACCGGCCTAGGCCGGCGCCCGATCAGAAGACGTGGCGGATACCCACACCAAGACCTTTGATGTCCGAACCCGCAGCGTCGGGCAGGAAGCTTTCAGCACCAGTCCGCATGCCGAAGGTACCGTTGTCGTCGTTGCGCGTGGTACCGAAGTGAGCGTACAGGTTGGTACGCTTGGACAGCGGGTGCACATAGGCCAGCGCGAAGGCGGTGGCGTCGGCGTCGGCAAGGTTGTCGTTGCTCAGCTTGATGACCTGGGCGTGGATGCTGCCCGTGCCGAGCTTCATGACGCCGCCGATATGCGCGGACGAGTACTTGTCGAAGCCGTCTTCCTCACGCTCCGCGTAGCCGGCGACCAGCTTGAAGGCGCCGAACTGGTAGCCACCACCGATACCGAAGCGCTCGGTTTCGTTGGCCGCACCATCCTTGGTCTGCTGGTAGAAGGCGCCGACATTGAGCGGACCGCCCTTGTAGCCGACCGCGATATCCCAGCCTTCGCCGGCGCTACGATCGACTGCGTCCGACGTCGCTTCGCCAGCCTGGTAGGCCGCGTTGACGGTGATGCCGCCGAACGACGGGGAATCGTAGTAGATACCGTTGGAGAACCGGGTGGTCGCGATGTCTGCGCCGCCGGCACCGAGGGGCACGGTCGAGGTCAGCATGTTGTTGAACAGACCGTAGCTCAGCGCGTCCCAGGTGCCGACCATGCGGAACGCCGGGGTGTAGCCGCGACCCAGTTTGACCGTACCGAAGCCGCCCGACAGGCCGACTTGCGCGGTCCGCTGGAAGAATGCGGCATCGCTGCCGCCGGTGTCGTTGATGACGCCGGCTTCGAGCTGGAACACGGCCTTCAGGCCGCCACCGAGGTCTTCCGAACCACGGACGCCCCAACGGCTGGTGGACTGGGTGCCGTTGCCGACGACCAGGGCGTTACGGCTGTTCGCGCCGAGGTCGATGACGTTGACCGACGCGTCGACGATCCCGTACATCGTGACATTGGTTTGTGCCTGGGCAAACGCCGGCAGCGTCGCAACGACGGCCGCTGCAATTAGCGATTTCTTCATGGATCAATCTCCTAAGTTTCTGGAATCAATCGACAGCCTCCACGCTGTCGCAACTCCCCGAGCCTGGCTGTTGCCCATCCCCGGTTTGAAGTCAAAGTCATTCTCGCCAAAATCGAGGGGGACTCAAAGCAGCGCGCGACCCGGCGGGCCAAAATCGGCAAAACATGTCGTTTGCCAACAACAAGCCTCGGCGAGGGCCGGTCCGCGGGCAAGCCCGCCGCCGGGAGCAGGCTTGCTGTCGCCCGGGAGGCAAGATGCGAGACAATGGCCGGCAGGAGCCTGTATGCGAACCAATATCTCTGTTGGCCGGGGCGAGCTGCGCCGTCCGGCCGCCGCGCTCGAGCGGCTGTGCTGCGCGATGGATTCGGCCCTGCGCACCCTCGCGGCCCGGACCCCGGCGTCCCGCCCCACGCCGGGGCCGACCGCCGGCGAGGTCGAGCTCTCGCACGGGGAGGCGCGCCGGGTCGGCGAACTGCTGCGGGTGGATCATGTCGGGGAGGTCTGCGCCCAGGCCCTCTATGAAGGGCAGGCCCTGACCTGCCGCACCGAGTCGGTGCGCTCGCACCTGCGCGCCGCGGCCCGCGAGGAGACCGACCATCTCGCCTGGACCCGGGAGCGGCTCGAGGAACTCGGCGACCGGACTTCCCTGCTCAATCCGCTCTGGTATGCCGGCGCCTTCGTGCTCGGGGCGGTCGCGGGCCGGATCGGCGACGGGGTGAGCCTCGGTTTCGTCGAC
>CAYZBJ010000114.1:0-7995 GCA_964476625.1 uncultured Burkholderiaceae bacterium
CCCACACCCCACACCCCACCCCCCACGCCCCACGCCCACCCGGCCAGGGTGCTTCTTTGCCGCGATGTTTCACGTGAAACTTCATCCATTCGTGGCATCCGAGGGGCTGATGCCCCCGTAACACGAGGTGCAAGGTGTCGGAAGCACTCCTCGCGCCGTATAATCACATCCCCGAGTCGCCATGAATCGGGCCGGCGCGCGCTGGCCCGGGCGACAAACCCGCCGGTACCCGAATCCCGGCCAGACCAGTCCACGACTTCGCGCCGATCCGAAAGCTATCGGTCGAGCCCAGCCATAACCATGCAGCATCCCGATCAATTCGATGTCATCGTCGTTGGCGGCGGCCACGCCGGCTCCGAGGCGGCGCTCGCTTCCGCCCGGATCGGTTGCCGGACCCTGTTGCTGACCCATTCGATCGAGACCCTGGGCCAGATGTCGTGCAATCCCTCGATCGGCGGCATCGGCAAGGGCCATCTGGTGAAGGAGGTCGATGCGCTCGGTGGGGCGATGGCCTCCGCGACCGATGACGCGGGAATCCAGTTCCGCATCCTCAATTCGAGCAAGGGGCCTGCCGTCCGGGCCACTCGGGCGCAGGCCGACCGGGTTCTCTATCGGGCCGCCATGCGCAGCCGCCTCGAGAACCAGCCGAATCTCTGGATCTTCCAGCAAGCGGTCGACGATCTGCTGGTCGAATCCGACGGCCAGGGCGATCGGGTGCTTGGCGCGCGCACCCAGACCGGTATCGAGTTCCGGGCTCGGGCCGTCGTCCTGACCGCGGGCACTTTCCTCAACGGCAAGGTTCATGTCGGGCTCGACAACTATCGCGCCGGCCGGGCCGGCGACCCCGCTTCGGTCACGCTCGCCGAACGGCTGAAGGATCTCGCGCTGCCGCAGGGCCGGCTCAAGACCGGTACGCCGCCGCGCATCGATGGCCGGACGATCGACTTCGGCCGATGCGAGGAGCAGCCCGGCGACCTCGATCCGGTGCCGGTCTTCTCCTTCCTCGGCCACCGGGAGCAGCATCCGCGCCAGGTGCCGTGCTGGATCACCCACACGACACCGGCCGTGCACGACATCATCCGTGAGGGGATCGACCGTTCGCCGATGTTCACCGGCGTGATCGAAGGCGTCGGGCCGCGCTACTGTCCTTCGGTCGAGGACAAGATCTTTCGTTTCGCCGACAAGGGCTCGCACCAGATCTTCCTCGAGCCCGAAGGGCTCGATACGCATGAGATCTATCCGAACGGCATCTCCACCAGCCTGCCTTTCGATATCCAGATCCGAATGGTTCGTGCGATTCCAGGCTTGGAGGGCGCACATCTGTTGCGCCCTGGCTATGCGATCGAGTATGACTATTTCGATCCGCGGGCCCTCAAGGCCAGTCTCGAGACCAAGTCGATCGCCGGCCTGTTCTTCGCCGGTCAGATCAACGGCACGACCGGCTACGAGGAGGCCGCCGCCCAGGGCTTGCTGGCCGGGGCCAATGCGGCCCGCCAGGTTCGCGGCGAGGAGGCCTGGACGCCGGCACGCGACGAGGCCTATCTTGGCGTGCTGGTCGACGATCTGATCACCCGGGGGGTCAGCGAGCCCTACCGCATGTTCACCAGCCGGGCCGAGTATCGCCTCAACCTTCGGGAAGACAACGCCGACCTGCGCCTGACCGAGACCGGTCGCCGGCTCGGCCTCGTCGGCGACCGGCAATGGGACGCTTTCTGCCGCAAGCGCGATGCGATCGAGCGCGAGGCGAGCCGTCTTGCCCGGACCTGGATCCGGCCCGCCAGCGCGGATCCGGCCCTCGTCGAGGCGGCGCTCGGCCAGCCGATCGAGCGCGAGTATTCGTTGGCCGACCTGCTGCGCCGCCCCGATACCCGCTATGACCGGCTCGTCGAACTGGCGCCACCACACCTGCGCGAGGCCGAAGCGGCCAGTGGCCTCGACGAGCTGCGTATCGCCCAGGTGGTCGAGCAGGTCGAGATTCGCGCGAAGTACAGTGGCTATATCGAGCGCCAGCGGGTCGAGGTCGAACGCCAGAAGCACAACATCGGGTTGCCCCTGCCACCCGACTTCGACTATGCGGCGGTGCCCGGGCTTTCCTTCGAGGTGCGCCAGATCCTCGCGAACCAGCGCCCCGAGACGATCGGGCAGGCGAGCCGGATCTCGGGGGTGACCCCGGCGGCGATCTCGATCCTGCTCGTCTACCTGAAGAAGCGCGGCGGCCGCCGCGAAGCGGCTTGAGGCCCCCGGCCGGGGGCAGGGCCGGCCCCAGGGGTGCGCCGCGGCAGGCGGCAACCGGTGATGCTCCCCGGCAAGGGGCCGCCGCTGCCGGTGCGCCGCGAAATTCCGGCGTACCCCGGCGAGGGCCTGCCGAGGCGTCGCGCCCGGAACTCGGCGCGCAACTGGCCGCCAGCGTCGACGGCCTCGGACTGGCACTCGCCGCGCCCGCCCGGGAACTGCTGCTCGACTATCTCGATCTCATCGTCCGCTGGAACCGCAGCTTCAACCTGACCGCGATCCGCGACCCGCGGGCGATGGTGGCGGCGCACCTGGCCGACAGCCTGTCACTCGTGCCGCTCCTTGCCACGCTACCCGCCGGCGCGCTGCTGGTCGACGTCGGCAGCGGCGCCGGCCTGCCCGGCATCCCGGTCGGGATCGCCCGGACCGACCTGCGGGTCGACCTGGTCGAGCCGGTCGGCAAGAAGGCCGCCTTCCTGCGCCAGTGCCGCGCGGAGCTGGGCCTCGAGAACCTCCGCGTGCACGAGGCTCGCATCGAGCAACTGTCGCTCGAGGCCGAGCCGGCCGTGATCACCAGCCGCGCCTTCGCCTCGCTCGCGGATTTCGCAGAGTCGGTCGCGAGCATCGCCGGCGCCGGTACCCGGCTGCTCGCGATGAAGGGCGCGCGGCCCGATGCCGAGATCGACGAGCTCGCCGACCGCGCGCTGCCCTGGGCGGTGATTGCCGTCGAAACCCTCGATGTCCCCGGGCTCGATGCGCAGCGCTGCGTCGTCGTGCTCGAACCCCGGCCGATTTCCCCTGCACCGAATCCTGCGGAGCCCTGAGCCTTGGCCCGAATCTTTGTCATCGCAAACCAGAAGGGGGGCGTCGGCAAGACGACCACCACGGTCAATCTCTCGGCCGCGCTCGCGCGCCACGGCCAGCGCACCCTGCTCGTCGATCTCGACCCCCAGGGCAATGCCACGATGGGCAGCGGAGTCGATAAGCGAGCGCTCACTCGTTCTGTTTACCACGTATTGATAGGGTTGTCCGATGTCGAGGAAGCAACCCGCAAGTCCCCGACCGGTGGCTACGACGTCCTGCCCGCCAACCGCGACCTGGCCGGCGCCGAGCTCGACCTGGTCGAGTTCGAAGAGCGCGAGACCCGCCTGAAGGACGCATTGGCGCAGGTCGAATCGCGCTACGACATCATCCTCATCGACTGCCCGCCTTCGCTCTCGCTGCTGACCTTGAACGGCTTCTGCGCGGCCCACGGGGTGATCATCCCGATGCAGTGCGAGTATTTCGCGCTCGAGGGCTTGTCCGACCTCGTCAACACGATCAAGCGGGTCTACGCCAACTTCAATACCAACCTGCAGGTGATCGGACTGCTGCGCGTGATGTTCGACCCGCGGATCATGCTGGCCCAGCAGGTTTCGGCGCAGCTCGAGCAGCATTTCGGCGCCAAGGTGTTTCGCACCGTCATTCCCCGTAACGTCCGGCTCGCCGAAGCGCCGAGCCATGGCAAGCCCGGGGTCGTCTACGACCCCGGATCGCGCGGCGCCAAGGCCTACATGGCATTCGGCGCCGAACTCATCGAACGCATCGACACCCTCTTCACGCCATGATCAAACCGAAAGCCAAGGGCCTCGGTCGCGGCCTCGACGCCCTGCTCGGCAACCCCGAGTCCGCCACCCTCGCCGAAGCGAGCGGCGATGCCACGCCCCACCAGTTGCCGCTCGCGCGCCTGCAGCCCGGGCGCTACCAGCCTCGCACCCGCATGGACGAGGGCTCGATCCAGGAGCTCGCCGCCTCGATTCGCCAGCACGGGCTGATGCAGCCGATCGTGGTGCGGGCGCTGCCGGTCGAGCCGGGCGACGGGCGGCCGCGCCGCTACGAGATCATCGCGGGCGAGCGCCGCTTTCGCGCCGCCGGCGTGGCCGAGCTCGACGAGGTTCCCGTCATCGTGCGCGAAGCCGATGACGAGGCGGCGCTCTCGCTCGCGCTGATCGAGAACATCCAGCGCGAGGACCTCAACCCGCTCGAGGAAGCGCAGGGCATCCGGCGGCTCATCGACGAGTTCGGCTATTCGCACGAGAAAGCCGCCGAAGCCATCGGTCGATCGCGCAGTGCGACCAGCAACCTGCTGCGATTGCTCAATCTCGCCGAGCCGGTGCAGGCGATGCTCATGTCCGGCGATCTCGACATGGGCCATGCCCGCGCCCTGCTGGCCGTCGACCGGGCGACGCAGATCATGCTCGCGCAGGAAATCGTCGAGCGGGGCCTCTCGGTCCGGGAGACGGAAAAACGGGTTGCCCAGCAAAGCGAGCTCGCCGGGCGACGCTCGGTGTCGCGCCGACGCGACGCCGGGCGCGACCGCGATCTCGAGCGTCTCGAGACCCGGATCGCCGAGCGACTCGGCACCCGGGTGAGTCTCTCGGCCAACCCGCGCGGCGCCGGGCGGCTGACGATCGCCTTCTCGAGCATGGAGCAATTCGAGGGGCTGGTCGAGGCGCTCAACCTCGCCGACGCAATGCGCGAAGACTGATGCGTCGCGAAGCGCTGCAGCGCAGGCAGGGCTGCGGCGACATGGCGGGGCCCGCCTCGCCGTCCCGGAGAAGCCCTGCGGAACCTGAAGTTGCGCTGCCGCATTTCTTGACCTCGGAATCGGCCGGACGCTATACTCGAATGGTTTTGCCCGCTGCTCATTTCGCCTGCGATACGTGAGGGAAGTAACGTGTTCATCGCAGTCGGCCTCCAGATCGCCATCGTTACGGTACTCGCCCTCGTGGCGGGACTGGTGGTGGACTGGGACAGCGCCAGGTACCTGGCGCTCGGTGGAGCAGTAGCGATCGTGCCGAATGGCCTGTTCGCGTTGCGGCTGGCGTTGCACAGGGGTCGACCCCCGGAGTCCTATCCGGTTGTCTTCTTCCTTGGCGAATTCCTCAAGATCGGCATGACGCTGGGCCTTCTCGGCCTGGTCATCAAGTACGGAGAGGATGTGCGCTGGCTCGCATTGCTGATCGGCTTCATCGCGGCCCTGACGGCGACGGTATTCGCATTCGCCTTCCGGAACGTGGACAGGTTCGATCGCTGGGCAGGAACGAAGAAAGAGGGAGCCCGCGCGGCCAGCTGGCCGGCGGAGCGAAAGGCATCGAACAACTGACGACGGAATCGATCGAAACAATGGCAACCGGCGCCCAGGGTCCCAGTCCCTCCGAGTACATCGTTCATCACCTCGGCCACATGAGCTTCGCCCGTGAGCCGCAGTCGAGCATCATCGATTTCTCGTACATCAACTGGGACACCGTCTTCTGGTCGGTGCTCACGGCGCTCCTGACCGCGTGGTTGCTGCGCGCCGCCGCCAGGAAGGTCACCACCGGCGTGCCGGGGCGCTTCGTCGGTGCGATCGAGAGCATCGTCGAGTTCGTCCACGAGCAGGCCCGCTCGATCGTCCACGGCGACATCCGCATGATCGCCCCGATGGCGCTGGTCTGCTTCGTCTGGATCTTCATGATGAACGCGATCGACCTGATCCCGGTCGACCTCTTCCCCTGGATCTGGACCCACGTCTACGCCGCTTTCGGCGGCGACCCGCACCATGCCTACATGCGTGCGGTCCCCACCGCCGACATCAACGCCCCGATGGCGATGTCGCTCGTCGTGTTCGGCGCTTCCATCTACTACGGCATCAAGATCAAGAAGCCCAGCGGCTTCGTGGGCGAACTCTTCTCCGCGCCGTTCGGCAAGGGCATCCTCATCGCGCCCTTCAACCTGATGCTGCAGATCGTCGAGTACCTCTCCAAGACCGTTTCGCTCGGCATGCGGTTGTTCGGCAACATGTTCGCCGGCGAGCTGATCTTCATGCTGATCGCGCTGCTCGGCGCCACCGTCACCTGGTGGGGCATCGGCCTGCACATCTTCTCCGGCTTCATCTGGGCGGCGTTCCACATCCTGATCATCACGCTGCAGGCCTTCATCTTCATGATGCTCTCCCTCGTGTACATCGGGCAGGCCCACGAAGCGCATTGATTTCGAATCACGAATTCACCAACCAATCGAGTTAATTCACTAGGAGTCATTCATGACCAACGTTGCTCTTGTTGCGATTGCCTGCGGTCTGATCATTGGTCTGGGTGCGCTGGGCGCCTGTATCGGCATCGGCGTGATGGGCGGTAAGTACCTCGAAGGCGCTGCCCGCCAGCCCGAGTTGATGGACAAGCTGCAGGTCAAGATGTTCCTCCTCGTCGGCCTGATCGACGCGGCGTTCCTGATCGGCGTCGGTATCGCCATGATGTTTGCGTTCGCCAACCCGTTCCAGTGATCCTGGTCGCGACCGAACTCTCCCGTAAGCTCACAGGAAGACTGCCGTGAATCTGAACGCGACATTGATCGTCCAGATCGTGGTCTTTCTGGCGCTATGGTGGTTCGTGGCCAGGTTCGTATGGCCGCCGATCACCCAGGCGCTGGATGACCGCTCGAAACGTATCGCCGACGGCCTTGCTGCCGCCGACAAGGCCAAGGCCGATCTCGCGGTCGCCGAGCGCCGGGTCCAGGACGAGCTGAAGACTGCCCGCCAGGGCGCCGCCGACACCCGCGCCGCCGCCGAGAGGCAGGCCGGGCAGATCGTCGAGGAAGCTCGTGCCGAGGCTGCCCGCATCGTCGCCGCCGCCCAGAAGGCAGCCGAGGAAGAAGCCGGACTCGCGGCGCAACGCGCCAGGGATGCCCTACGCGACCAGGTTGCCGCGCTGGCGGTCGTGGGCGCGGAGCGGATCCTGCGCACCGAGATCGACGCACAGCGCCACGCCGCGCTGCTCGACAACCTGAAGAGCGAGCTCAGGTAAGCCCATGGCAGAGTCGCTCACCATTGCGCGTCCCTACGCCGAAGCGGCGTTCAAGCTCGCCCGCGAACTCGGCCAGCTGCCGGCGTGGTCCGATGCGCTGTCGCGCCTGGCCACCGTGGTCGGCACCGACGTGGCTCGCGAACTGATCGGCAATCCGGGCGTGTCGGACGATCGCCTCGCGACCCTGCTGGGCGACGTCGCCGGCGAGCTCAGCGCCGAACAGCGCAACTTCGTGCAGGTGCTCGCGTCGAACGAGCGATTCCCCGTCATGGGCGAGATCGCCTCGCAGTTCGAGGCCTTGCGCCACGCTCACGAAGGGGTGCTCGACGCCCATGTCGGGTCGGCCTATCCGCTGACCGACGAACAGCTCGGCGAGATCGTCGCCACGCTCGAGAGCCGCTTCGGTCGCAAGGTCCAGGCCACGGTCACGGTCGAACCCGAGCTGATCGGTGGCGTCTCGATCCGGATCGGCGACGAAGTCATGGATGCATCGGTGCGCGGCAAGCTCGCGAAGCTCGCCGGCGCGCTCAAGGTTTGAGTCCGCAAGGGCAGGAGAATATTTCATGCAACTGAATCCGGCCGAGATCAGCGAACTGCTGAAAAGCAAGATCCAGAATCTCGAGGTGTCCGCGGACACCCGCAACCAGGGCACCGTCGTTTCGGTGACCGACGGCATCTGCCGCATCCACGGGCTCTCGCACGTGATGCAGGGCGAGATGATCGAGTTCCCCGGCGATACCTTCGGCCTCGCGCTCAACCTCGAGCGTGATTCGGTCGGCGCGGTGGTGCTGGGCGAGTACACCCACATCTCGGAAGGCGACACGGTCAAGGCGACCGGCCGCATCCTCGAAGTGCCGATCGGCCCCGAGCTCAAGGGCCGAGTGGTCAACTCCCTCGGCCAGCCGATCGACGGCAAGGGCCCGATCAACGCCAAGCTGAC
>CAYZBJ010000115.1:0-7150 GCA_964476625.1 uncultured Burkholderiaceae bacterium
CGAGACCACGTAGTCCTTGAGGATCTCGAGGGTTTCGTCGGGCAGCCAGACATCCGGACCATAGACCTTGGTCGACTTCTCGCCGGCGTAGATCTCCATCCACTGGATCTGGCGCTTGCCGCCGTACGCCTTCGCGACCGCCGCATCGACGACCTTCAGCATGACCGGGGTGATGTCCATGCCGGTGCCGTCGCCCTCGATGTAGGGAATGATCGGCTGATCGGGGACATTCAGCGAAAAGTCCGCATTGACGGTTATCTTCTCGCCTTTCTCGGGGATCTTCACGTGTTGATACATTCAGGGGCTCCGCTGGAGTAGGGTCGGATGCGGCTTGTGGCCACCAGCCGAGCATTATGCCGCATCGAACCCGGGGTACAGTTCGCGAACATTTCGCAATCCACACGGGCAAGGATGGAACCAACGACTATCCGCCGATGGCATCGGCGCATCGCGATCGGCGCCCTGCTCGCCGCGATCGGGCTCGGCGCGCAGGCGCAGGGCCGGTCCAACCCGCCCCTGCCGACGCAGCGGATCAACGCCGGCATGCACGTCATCCAGGCGGAAGTCGCCGCTACCCCGGGCGAGCGCAGCCTCGGCCTGATGAACCGCAAGTCGCTCGAAGCCAACGCCGGCATGCTGTTCGTTTTCGAAGAGGCCGGGGTGCACTGCTTCTGGATGCGCAACACCCTGATCCCGCTGTCGATCGCCTTCATCGACGACGAGGGCCGGATCGTCAATATCGCGGACATGGAACCGCTCGACGAGGACAGCAACCATTGTCCGGCGCGGCCGGTGCGCTTCGCGCTGGAAATGTCCCGAGGCTGGTTCGCCCAGCGTGGTATCGGTGAAGGCGTCCGCTTGCGAGCGGGCGCCCTATTCGGCGCGCCCGCCGGCGCCACGCGATAAGCGCCCGAATCCGGAACCGATCAGGCCTTTTTCTTCTTGATCAGGCCGTAGACGAACAGGACGATCAGGGCGCCGACCACCGAGCCGATGAAGCCGGGCCCCTGGCCGGGCTGGTACCAGCCCACCGCGCCACCGAGATAACCCGCCACCACCGAGCCGATGATGCCGAGCAGCGCGGTGACGATGATGCCGCCGCCCTGGTCGCCCGGCATGATGAGCTTGGCGACTGCGCCCACGATCAGGCCGACGATGATCATCCAGATAATCGACATGGATCCGTTCTCCCCAGGTTGGACCGGGCGCGGCCCGGCGGTCGGTGAATCGCGCTGCCGGTATCAGCCGAAGTTCTTGCTGGCGAAATCCCAGTTGACGACGTTCCAGAACGCCGCGAGATAGTCCGGCCGGCGATTGCGGTAGTCGATGTAGTAGGCGTGTTCCCAGACGTCGCAGGTCAGCAGCGGCTTGTCGTCGGTGGTCAGGGGCGTGCCCGCGTTGCTGGTGTTGACGATGTCGACCGACCCATCGGGCTTCTTGACCAGCCAGGTCCAGCCGGAACCGAAGTTGCCGGCGGCCGACTTGGTGAAGGCCTCCTTGAACGCGTCGAGGGAACCCCATTTCTTGTCGATCGCGGCGGCCAGCGCGCCGCTCGGGGCGCCGCCGCCCTTGGGCGACATCGAGTTCCACAGGAAGGTGTGGTTCCAGATCTGGGCGGCGTTGTTGAAGATCCCGCCCGAGGATTTGCGCACGATGTCCTCGAGCGAGGCATCGGCGAACTCGGTGCCCTTGATCAGGTTGTTCAGGTTGGTGACGTAGCTCGCGTGGTGCTTGCCATAGTGGAACTCGAGCGTTTCCTTGGAAACATGCGGCGCGAGTGCGTCCATCGCGTAGGGGAGTTCGGGTTGCTTGTGTTCCATGGCTGGTGTCCTCTGGCTCTGGTAACTACGATCAATGATGCACCGATTTTATGACGGGTACCGGGAACCTGCCCGATACCCGCAGGAACCCATCACGAGCCGGGCCGCGACGTCGGTTCTTCCTCGACCCGGGCCCGCAATTCGCCGCGTCCAAGGCGAATCGACAAGCCGGTGCCCGCCGGAGCATCGGCGGCGGCGTGCACGACCTTGCCATCGGCGCGCCGGACGATGGCGTAGCCCCGCTCGAGCACGGCCTCGGGGCTGACCAGTTCGAGCTGAGCCGCCAGCGCCCCGGCCCTTCGGTCGCCATCGGCCAGCGCCTGGGCGCCTGCCCGGGCGAGCCGCCCGGCCAGCCACTCGATGCGGGCCCCCGCCGCCGCGGCCGGCGGCGCCACCAGGCGGGATTCAGCCCGCTCGAGGCGGGTCGCCGCCGCGGTGAGCCGCAAGGATTGCCGGTTCGCCAGGGACCTCGCCAGGTCCCGCAAGCGATGTGCCCGCCGCGCCTGCGATTCCGAAGGCGGGCGCAGCAGGCGGGTAGCCATGTCGAGGCGTTGCTCGCGCTGGCGCAGCCAGCGACGCACGGCGCGGACCAGTTCGCCGGCCTTGCGCTCGAGCGCCAGCGCCAGTTCGCGCCGGTCGGTTGCCGCGAGTACCGCCGCGCCGGTCGGGGTGGGCGCCCGGGCATCGGCGACGAAATCAGCGATCGTGACGTCGGTTTCATGGCCCACGCCGGCAATCACCGGCAACGCCGAGGCATGGATCGCCCGCGCGACCCGTTCGTCGTTGAAGGCCCAAAGGTCCTCGATCGAGCCGCCGCCGCGCACCAGCAACAGGACATCGACCTCGCGCCGGCGGTTGGCCGCCATAAGCGCCGCGACGATCGCCGCCGGCGCATCGACGCCCTGGACCGGCGTCGGATACAGGATGACCGGCACATGGGCGGCCCGGCGCGCGAGCGTCGAGAGCACGTCGCGCAGGGCCGCGGCGGCCGGTGAGGTAACCACGCCGATCGCGCGCGGCAGCGGGTCGATCGGACGCTTGCGCTCCTCGTCGAAGAGCCCTTCGGCCTCGAGGCGGGCGCGCAGGCGCATGAATTCGCGAAACAGGTCGCCGGCGCCCGCCTGGCGCATCTGTTCCACCCCGAGCTGGAAGTCGCCTCGCGCCTGGTAGAGGGAAGCCTGGGCGAGCACCTCGACCCGGTCGCCTTCGCGCGGATCGAACCCGAGCCCCCGGACTCGCGAGCGGAACATCACGCAACGCACCTGGGCGCCGGCGTCCTTGAGGGTGAAATAGCAGTGGCCGCTGGCCGCGCGCGCGAAGTTCGAGATCTCGCCCGCCACCCAGAGCGGGCCGAGGGTCGACTCGATCAGGCCGGCGACCCGCCCGTTGAGTTCGGAGACGCTCAGGATCTCGCGGCCGCGGACGGCCGAAGGCACGGATTGTGGAATGGATGGCACGCGCTCGGTCGCGGCATGGCTCGCCGCAGGCGGTCTGGACCGGCAGATTGTATGCCGGAGCCCGGCCTGGCCCGGTCCCGGACGGCCCCATCCGGCCGTCCGGCAGCCGTGCTTGCCCGCACGGGTAAAAAACACCGACAATTCGCGCTCATCCCCGGGACGCCTCGCGAGGGCCATCGCGTGAACGAGGCGATTCGTGTTTCGCGGCCGGGCATACGGAGAGTCCTGATTTGTTCTCGTTGATCCAAGCCGCCGGCTGGCCGATCTGGTTCCTGATCGTCGCCTCGATCGTCGCAGTCGCCCTGATCGTCGAACGATCGATATCCCTGCGACGCGACAAGGTCATTCCACCCGGTGTCCTCGAGGAAGTCCTCACCGTCTGCCGGAACTCGCAGATCACCGGTGAAATGGCGCAGCGCCTGGCGCTCAGTTCGCCGCTCGGGCGGGTGCTGGCGAGCGGCATCCGGCACCGCGGCGGCTCGCGCGACCTGATGAAGGAGGCCATGGAAGAAAGCGGCCGGGCGGTGTCGGTCGATCTCGAGCGCTACCTGAGCGCGCTCGGGACCATCGCCTCGACCGCCCCGCTGCTCGGGCTGTTCGGCACCGTCATCGGCATGATCGAGATATTCGGGTCCCAGGGGCCGACCGGCAGCGATCCCGCGCAGCTCGCGCACGGCATCTCGATCGCCCTCTACAACACCGCCTTCGGCATCCTCGTCGCCATTCCGGCGCTGATTGCCTATCGGCACTTCCGGGCCCGGGTCGACAGCTACCTGGTCGAGATGGAACAGCAGTCGCTGCGGCTCGTCGACGTCCTGATGGGCGAACGCAAATGAACTTCCGGCGCGGCATGCGGCGCGAGGATCCGGAGATCAACTTCATCCCCCTGATCGACGTCCTGCTCGTCATCCTGATCTTCCTGATGGTCACCACGACCTACTCGAAGTTCACCGAGCTCAAGGTCGACCTGCCCGACGCGAGCGCCGCGCCGGTGGCCGATCGGCCCAAGGAAGTCGTGGTCGCGGTGTCGGCCGACGGCCAGTACCGCATCGCCGGCTCGGGCACCGCGCTCTCGCCGGTCGCCCTGGTGGGCGAACTGCGCCGCGAGGCGCAGGGCCCGAAGCCGCCGGTGCTCGTGATCTATGCCGATGCCGGCGCCCCGCACCAGTCGGTCATCGCGGTCCTCGACTCGGCGCGCCGGGCCGGCCTCGAACGGGTCACCTTCGCCGCCGACAGCGGCGCGCGCTGAAGTGAAACTGCCCCCACGCTCGCTCTGCTCGCTTCGGGCGGCCGGGCGCCACTGAGGATGCCCGAGGCCCTACGTGAGCGCGTCGAAGCCGCGCTCGCGCGATTCTGGTTCCGGCCTTCGAGCGGCATGGCCGACACCCTTGCCGGACTGGCCTTGCAGCCCCTGGCGGCCCTCACCGCCGCGGTCTCGCGCTCGCGGCGCCGGCGCATCGTGGCCGCCCGCGCCCGCCCCCATGGCCCGCCGCTGGTCGTCGTGGTCGGCAACCTGGTGGTCGGCGGCGCCGGCAAGACGCCCCTGGTCGCCGCGATCGCGACCGAACTCAGCGCGCGCGGCTGGCGCTGCGGCATCCTGTGCCGGGGCTACCGGCGCCGATCCCCCGAACCGGCGCTGGTCGCTCCGGGCGACGATGCCGACGAGGCCGGCGACGAACCCCTGATGCTCGCCCGCGAGACCGGCCTGCCGGTTGCCGTCGGCGTCGACCGGCAGGCGGCGCTCGCCCTGATGCGCGACGCCAATCCCGACATCGCGATCGTGATCTCGGACGACGGCCTGCAGCACACCGCCCTGCCCCGGGATGTCGAGATCGCGGTCTTCGACTCGCGCGGCGCCGGCAATCGCCGCCTGCTGCCGGCCGGCCCGCTGCGCGAGCCGCTCGCGCATGTGCGCGGCATGGACGCCGTGGTGGTCAACGGCGGCGGCCCCTCGCCGGTCGCACACCCCCGGATCTTCGCCTCGCGGCTGGTGCCGGTCGAGTTCGTTGCCCTCGACGATCCTTCGCACCGGATTCCGGCGCACCGCTTCGCCAGCTTCGTTGCCGGCCGCGAACTGCTCGCGATCGCCGGGATCGCGTCGCCACAGCGATTCTTCGACGTCCTCGACGGGCTCGGCCTCGACAGCCGCAACGTCGCGCTCGGCGATCATGCCCGCATCGATCCGGTGCTGCTGGAGACTCGCGCCGAGGAGCTCGTCGTGATGACCATGAAGGACGCCGTAAAATGCGACGATCGCGCCGCGCAGGGCCTGTGGGCACTGCGGTCCGTCGCGCGTTGCGATCCTTCCCTGATCGACTGGCTGGAGGCCACCGCCCGTGGACAAACGACTGCTTGACATCCTCGTCTGCCCGCTCTGCAAGGGCCCGCTGCGCTTGCGCCGCGACCCGCCCGGCGCGCCGGCGGTCGACGCCGAACTGGTCTGCAGCCACGACCGGCTCGCCTACCCGATCCGCGACGACATCCCGGTGATGCTGGCCGACGAAGCGCGGCGCCTCGACCCTGCCGATGGCGCCTGACGCTCCGGCGCCGGCCCCCGCCCCGGGCTTCGTCGCGCTGGTACCGGCCCGGATGGCCTCGACCCGGTTGCCGGGCAAGGCGCTGGCCGACATCGCCGGCCAGCCGATGGTGGTCCGGGTCGCCGCGCGCGCCCGGGCGGCGGGCGCCACGAGGGTCGCCATCGCCACCGACGACGACCGCATCGTGCAAGCGGCCCGGGCGGCCGGCTACGAAGCGATCATGACCCGCGCCGACCATGCCACCGGCACCGATCGCCTCGCCGAAGCCGCCGCGATCCTCGGCCTGGCCGACGACACCATCGTCGTCAACGTCCAGGGTGACGAACCCGAAGTGCCGCCGCAACTGGTCGCCGCGGTCGCCGCGCGCCTGGCCGCCGACGCCGAAGCCGCGATCGCCACCGCCGGCCATCCGATCTCGTCGATCGACGATTTCCTCGACCCCAATGTCGTCAAGATCGTCTGCGACCGGCGGATGCGGGCGATCTACTTCTCGCGGGCGCCGATCCCTTTCGATCGCGACCGCATGGGCGGGTTCCCCCACCGCCTGCCTGGCGCCCTCGCCGGCGAGGCGCCGGCGCCGCTGCGCCATGTCGGCCTGTACGCCTACCGCTGCGACTTCCTGCGCGCCTACCCCCGGCTCGAGCGCTCGCCGCTCGAAGCGCTCGAATCGCTCGAGCAGCTGCGGGCCATCTGGCACGGCTACCGGATCGTGGTCCACCAGGCCGACCAGGCTCCGCCCGCGGGGGTCGATACCCCCGCCGACCTGGCCCGTGTCAGGGCGGCATTCGGCGTCGACCGGCAAAATTGACCGTCCGGTGCATTGCGGATAACCTCAGCCCCCATTCTGGACGGAACACCTCATGCGATTGATCCTGCTGGGCGCCCCGGGCGCCGGAAAAGGCACCCAGGCGGCCTTCATCTGCAAGCGCTTCGGCATTCCGCAGATCTCGACCGGCGACATGCTGCGAGCCGCCGTCAAGGCCGGCACGCCCCTCGGCCTCGAGGCGAAGAAGGTCATGGAATCCGGTGGCCTGGTTTCCGATGACATCATCATCGGCCTGGTCCGCGACCGCCTGCAGCAGCCCGATTGCGCCAGCGGCTACCTGTTCGACGGCTTCCCCCGCACGATTCCCCAGGCCGACGCCATGAAGCAGGCGGCGGTCGCGCTCGACCATGTGCTCGAGATCGACGTTCCGGATTCAGCGATCATCGAGCGGATCACCGGCCGGCGGGTCCATGCCCCCAGTGGCCGCACCTACCATGTCCGCTTCAACCCCCCGAAGGTCGAAGGCCGGGACGACGAGACCGGCGAAGCCCTCATCCAGCGCGACGACGA
>CAYZBJ010000115.1:7160-7855 GCA_964476625.1 uncultured Burkholderiaceae bacterium
GCGAAGACACCGTGCGCAAGCGTCTCGAGGTCTACCACGCGCAGACCCGGCCCCTGGTCGACTATTACTCCAGGTGGGCCGCCAGCGACGACCCGGCGGCCCCCCGGTACCACAGCATTTCCGGCACCGGCAGCGTCGACGAGATCACCGCCCGGGCGCTCGAGGCCCTGCAAAAGCCCTGATCCTGCCGCCCTTCGGGGCGCTCGCCGGCCCTCGCGCCGTCCTGCGGGCGTCGCGGCAAGCACGAATCATCGGAACTCCCGAGCCCCGCCGATACGCAGCCGGCGGGCGGAGCGCGTAATATTGCGGGCGATCGTGACAATGATCTCTCGACTGATAATGATTGATTCGGAGGGCAAATAAATGACAGGAGCCGTGTCGGCGGGCCTTTGGCTCGCCTTGGCTTGCGGCCTCGCCGCGGTGATTTACGGCATCGTTTCGAGCCGATGGATTTTCTCGCTCGATGCCGGCAATGCGCGCATGCAGGAGATCGCCGGGGCGATCCAGCAGGGGGCGAAAGCCTATCTCAACCGGCAGTACCGGACCATCGGGCTGGTCGGCGTCGTGCTGTTCCTCGTCATCGGTTTCGTCCCCGGCCTGGCCTGGCCCACCGCCATCGGCTTCGCGATCGGCGCGATCCTCTCGGGCGCCGCTGGCTACATCGGGGACGAAACCGATGACGAGGAACAGCACGA
>CAYZBJ010000116.1:0-7831 GCA_964476625.1 uncultured Burkholderiaceae bacterium
GCCTGCTCGATCCTCACCATCGAGCAGGCCTACGGCCCCGATCCGGTGCTGCGCTACAACGGCTATCCGGCCGCCGATCTCGCCGGCGAGGCCGATCCCCGCGTGCTGTCGTCGTCGCAGGCGATGGCGGCGGTTGCCGGAATCGCCGGGCAGGTGCTGCCCAACGGCATGGCGATCGAATGGACCGACCTCAGCTACCAGCAGTCGACCCAGGGCAATGCGGCGCTGGTGATGTTCCCGGTCGCCGTGCTGCTCGCCTTCCTGGTGCTGGCCGCGCTCTACGAGAGCTGGACCTTGCCGCTGGCGGTGATCCTGATCGTGCCGATGTGCCTGCTCTCGGCGCTGCTCGGCGTGCGCCTGACGGGCGGCGACAACAACGTGTTCGTGCAGGTCGGGATGGTGGTGCTGATGGGGCTCGCCTGCAAGAACGCGATCCTGATCGTCGAGTTCGCCCGCGAGCTGGAGCTGCAGGGCCGCAGCATCGTCGAGGCCGCCCTCGAGGCCTGCCGGCTGCGCCTGCGGCCCATCCTGATGACCTCCATCGCCTTCATCGCCGGCACGGTGCCGCTGGTGTACTCGGCCGGCGCCGGGGCGGAGGTTCGCGCCGCGACGGGCATCACCGTGTTCGCCGGCATGATCGGCGTGACCCTGTTCGGCCTGTTCCTGACCCCGGTCTTCTACGTCGCGCTTCGCAAGCTGGTCTCGCGCGCCGGGGCGCAGCCTCGCGCAGTTGCCATGGAGGTTTCCGATGCCTGAGCTTCTTCGCCCCTGGCCACCGCGGCTGGTGGCCGTCGCGCTGGCGGCCATGCTGGCGGGTTGCAGCGTCGGGCCCGACTATGCGCGACCCGATGTCCCCGTGCCCGCGCGATTCACCGGCGCCGAGGCCGTCGTCGATGGGTCGGCCGCGCCGCTCGCTGTGGCCGGCGACCCGGCCTTCTGGCGCGGCTTCGGCGATCCGCGGCTGACCGCGCTCGTCGAAGAGGCGCTGGGCGCCAACCACGACCTGCGGGTGGCGGTGGCGCGCTACGACGAAGCAAACGCCCTGCTGCGCGGCGCCGGCTTCGATCGGTACCCGAGCGTCACCGCCGGCGCGCAGGCCAGCACCGGCCGGGCCAGCGAAAGCGCGCCCGGCGTGGTGCCGGGCGGCTCCCGCGACATCGAGGCCTATCGGATCGGGCTCGACGCGAGCTGGGAGCTCGACGCCTTCGGCCGGGTGCGCCGCGCGATCGAGGCGCAGCGCGCGGAGGCCGCGGCGAGCGCGGCCGACATCGCGGCCGTCCAGGTGGCGATCGTCGGCGAGGTGGCGCGCACCTACTTCGGCCTGCGCGGACTGCAGGAACGCCTGCGGGTCGCCCGGGAGAACGCCGCGAACCAGCGCGAGACGCTGGCGCTGGTCGATGCGCGGTGGCGAGCCGGCCGTGGCACCGACTTCGACATGGCGCGCGCGCGGGCGCAACTCGAGACGACCTCGGCGCGGATCCCCGCGCTCGAGGCGCAGGTCGGCTTCGCCATGCACCGCCTGGCGGTGCTCGCGGGCCGGCCACCCGACGCCCTGGCGGCCTCGCTGCGCGAGCCGGCGCCGCTGCCCTCGCTGCCCGAGCGGCTCGATCCCGGCACGCCCGGGGAGCTGTTGCGCCGCCGGCCCGATGTCGCCGCCGCCGAGCGTCGCCTGCACGGCGCGACCGCGCGCATCGGCGTGGCGACGGCGGATCTCTTCCCGCGCTTCACCCTGGCCGGGCTGGTCGGCAGCGAGGCGGTCGATGCGGGTGCGTTGTTCGAGCGCGGCAGCGGCACCCGGCTCATCGCGCTCGGCATCGACTGGTCGTTCCTCGACTCCGGCCGGGTGCGGGCGCGAATGGCGGCCGCCGATGCGCGCGCCGGCGCGGCGCTGGCCCACTACGAGCAGACGGTGCTCGTCGCGCTCGAGGATACCGAGAACGCCTTGCTGCGCTTTGCCCGGGCGCGCGGCGAGGACGCCCATCTCGAACGGGCCGCGGCCGAGAGCACCGATGCGGCGCGGCTCTCGCGGGTGCGCTTCGATGCCGGTGCGGCCGACCTGCTTGAGGTGCTCGACGCCGAACGCACGCAATTGCAGGCGCAGGACGCGTTCGCCGACAGCCGCGCCCGCAGCGCGATCGGCGCTGTCGAACTGTACGAGGCGCTGGCTGGCGGCTGGCCGCAGGCGCTGCCGCCACACGCATCGGCGCGCGCCGACTGATATGGCTTCGCCTTCGATCGCGTGACGGTGTTGGGCCGTCTTGCCCTGCGATCGAATGCGAACCCGCCTGACAGGCGGGCGCTGGCCGGTTTGTCGTATAGTCGGCCGACGGATCGGCGCCGATGCGAGCGCCGGCCAGCCTGGAGACAATCCGGGCCACGGGAATCCCGTGCCCCGGACCCGTCCTCCGCTCGCCCCCGAGGATCGACATGAACCTGGAATTCTCCCAAGAGCAGCACATGCTGCGCGACAGCGTCGATCGCTTCGTCGCGCAGGCCTATGGTTTCACCGAGCGACGCGCGATCGCGGAGTCCCCGACCCGGATGAGCGCATCGGTCTGGCGGGCGATGGCCGATTTCGGCTGGCTCGCATTGCCGTTGCCCGAAGCTGATGGCGGCCTCGGCGGCAGCGCGGTCGATGTCGGCATCCTGATGCTCGGACTCGGCCGTGGCCTGGTGCTCGAGCCGGTGCTGAGTTCCGCGGTGCTGTCGGCGGTCCTGGTCGCCGGCCAGGGCAGCGAGGAGCAGCGTGCGCGCTGGCTGCCCGGCCTCGCCGACGGCAGCCAGCGCGCCGCCTTCGCCCATGGGGAGCCAGGGGTCGATCCCTGGCGTGGCCCGCCCGCGACCCGCGCCGCGAAGACCGCGGCCGGCTGGCGCATCGACGGCGCCAAGCCCTTCGTGCCCGATGCGCCAGGGGCGGACCTGTTGCTGGTGTCGGCCCGCCTGGATGATTCGCCGGACATCGGCGTCTTCGTCCTCGGAGCCGATACGCCGGGATTGCGGGCCGAGGCGGTCGAGACCTGGGACGATCGGCTCGCCGCGACGATCGTCCTCGACGGGGTCGCAGTGCCCGGCGACGCCCTGCTCGGCGGGACGGCCGATGCGCGTGCGGTGATCGACCGGGCGCTCGACCGGGCGGTTGCCGCCAGCTGCGCCGAGGCGGTCGCCTGCATGCAGGTGCTGCTCGAGGCGACGATCGAGCACACGAAGACCCGCCAGCAGTTCGGCCGTGCGCTGTCGGAGAACCAGGTGCTGCGCCACCGGATGGTCGACATGGCGGTGCAGTGCGAGGAGGCGCGGGCGCTCGCGTTGCGCGCCGCGCGCGCCTGCGATGCGCAGCCCGAGGATCCGGCCGCGCGGGCCCGCGCTGTATCGGGCGCGCGCCTGAAGATCGGCGAAGCCTCGCGCTTCGTCGCGCAGTCGGCGGTGCAACTGCATGGCGCGATGGGCGTGACCGACGAACTGAACATCGGCGCCTACTTCCGGCGGTTGCTGTGCATCGACACGAGCTGGGGAACGCCGGCCGAGCATCTCGCGCGCTGCGTGGCCCTGCGCCGCGATGGCGTTGCGACCGGCATGGAGCTCGATCTCGGGCCCGAGGATCTCGCGTTTCGCGACGAAGTGCGCGCCTTCATCGCCGAGCAGTTGCCGGCGGCGGTCGCGCGCGGCCAGCGCATGAACCCGAGTGTCGTGGCCGAACCGGACCAGTCGGTGCCCTGGCACAAGGCGCTGCACGCGCGGGGCTGGTCGGCGCCCGGCTGGCCGGTCGAGCATGGCGGCACCGGCTGGACGCCGGCCCAGCGCTACATCTTCGATGCCGAGTGCGCGCGCGCCGACGCACCGCCGCTGTCGCCCTTCGGCCTGAAGATGGTCGGCCCGGTGCTGATCGGCTTCGGCACCGACGAGCAGCGAGCACGCTTCCTGCCCGGCATGCTCTCGGGCGAGGTCGCCTGGTGCCAGGGCTACTCCGAGCCGGGGTCCGGTTCCGATCTCGCATCGCTCAAGACGCGTGCGGTTCGCGATGGCGACCACTACATCGTCAACGGCACCAAGATCTGGACCACCCATGCCCACCACGCCGACTGGATGTTCGCGCTGGTGCGCACCGGCGATGGCCCCCGCAAGCAGGACGGCATCAGCTTCGTGCTGATCGACATGAAGTCGCCCGGCATCACGACCCGGCCGATCCGGACGATGGGCGGGGACCACGAGGTCAACCAGGTGTTCTTCGACGACGTGCGGGTGCCGGTCGCCAACCGTGTTGGCGACGAAGGGCGGGGCTGGTCCTATGGCAAGTACCTGCTGCAGTTCGAACGCGGCGGGGCGCAGTTCGCGAATCGCCTGCGCCGCGACCTCGCCCGCATGGACGAGGCCGGGCGGGTCGCCGCACGCGGCGGGCAGGGGGCGATCGAGCGCGACGACATCCAGGCCCGCTTCGTGGCGCTCGAGAACGACATCGATGCGCTCGAGATGATCGAACTGCAGATCATGTCGGCGCTCCAGACCGGCGAAACCCCGGGGCCGGTGTCCTCGCAGATCAAGCTGCGGGCGAGCGAGCTGCGCCAGGAGATCACCCTGCTGGGCGTCGACCTCATCGGTTCGGCGGCCCTGGTGCGCGAACCGCGTCGCCCGCTCCATGCGATCGAGGACCTGGCCGGCGGCCTCGCCCAGGAGATCGTGCCGATCGTGCCGACCTACCTGAACTCGCGCGCCAACACGATCTTCGGGGGCAGCTCCCAGGTCCAGCGCGACATCCTCGCCAAGGACATTCTCCGGATCTGAAGGAAAAGGCGCGGCCCCGCTTTCGCGGGTGCCGCGCCGTGGGCTGGCGCGAGAGGCGCCGATCAGCTGGCGTCGGCGGGCGACGTGGCGCGCACGTGGCGATTCGGGTGGCCCTGGCCGAAGGTCTCGCCGGTGGCGTTGTTGGCGATCAGCTCGCCATTGCGTGCAGCCTCGGCCAGTTCGGCCTTGACCTGGTCACGGGTGACCCGGGCTTCGAAGCCCGCGGCGAAGGGTGACCGGCCCGCCGTGCGCACCGTTTCGCCGGTGGCGTTGTTGGCGATCACCGCGCCGCTGCGCACTGCCTCGGCCAGTTCGGAACGGACCTGGTCGCGTGACTTGCTGGCGACCGCGGTGGCGGGGCCGAACAGGCCTTCGCCGGTGGCATTGTTGACGATGACCTGTTCGGCGGCGATGGCCGAGCCGGCCGAGAGCGCAACGGCGAGGGCGATGAGGGAAGCAGCAGTGCGTTTCATGATGTCGGTCCTTCTGTGTCGTGTCGGTTGGTGAAAGGGCGGCCGGGCGTGGGTTCCCGGTCTCGGCCGCTTCGACTTGCGATGTGTGTCGTTCGTCGATGCGTTCAATGTAGAGTTTCTCGGACAAAAGATAATCAGCCGTCACGGCAATATATAATTTCGGTAACGGAACCAATGGGGTTTGGTCACGATGGATCGCCTGCTGTCGATGCGCGTGTTCGAGCGGGTGGTCGACGAGGGCGGGTTCGCGGCGGCGGCGAGGGCGCTCGACATGTCGCCACCGGTGGTCACGCGCCTGGTCGCCGACCTCGAGGATCATCTCGGCACCCGGCTGTTGCAGCGGACGACGCGGCGCCAGTCGCTCACCGATGCCGGCCAGGCTTATCTCTCCCGGGTGCGGGGCATCCTGCAGGAAATCGACGAGGCCGATGCGCTCGCGAGCGCCCATACTCGCGCACTCGCCGGCGTCCTGCGGGTGCACGCGCCGCCGATCCTCGCCAGCTACGTGGTCGCGCCGGCGCTGGCCGGCTTTCGCGCGCTGCACCCGAACATCCTGATCGAGCTCGACGTCGATTCGCCGCGTGATCCGCCGATCGAGGAGTTCGACGTCACCCTGTTCGGCACCGACGTCAGTTTCGACGCGGACGTGGTGGCCCGAACCGTGATCGAGACCGAAGCGATCCTGGTGGCTTCGCCAGACTATGTGCGGCGCCGCGGCGCACCTGTGATGCCGCAGGACCTGCCCGGGCACGACTGCCTGCGGCTGGTCGTGCCGGGCGCGCGCATGCGCACCCTGCGCTGCTGGCGGCCGGAGCAGGCCGACGAAGCCGTCGAAGTGCAGGTCGTGCCGGTGGTGTCGGCCAACCATACCGACACCTTGCTGCGCGCCGCGCTCGACGGGGCCGGCATCACCTCGGTGTCGATCGACCTGGTCGCGCCCTACCTGACCCGCGGCGAACTGGTCCGCGTGCTGGATCCGTGGATCACCGGGCGGCTGGCGATGTATGCCGCGATGCCGAGCCGCAAGTTCATCCCGCAACGGACGCGGGCGTTCATCGACTACCTGGTCGAGCACACTCGCGAGCAGATCGACAACGCGATGCTGGCGATGCGCGCCGGCGGCGTGGCGCCAGCGCCGGCGCCGGCGCCGCACCGGGCAAAGGCGCGGACGGGGGGCAGGCGAGCGCCTGGCTGAGGCGTCCCGGCGCGGTCATGCGGCCCAGGGCGAGGCCGAAGCGAGCGTGGGGGCAGTTTCGCTTCAGGCAACGCCCGGGGGCTGCCCGGCCCGACGCGCGAGTACCGTATCGAAGCGCTCGATCCCGGCCTGCCCGAAGGCGGGGCGCTGCTGCACGCCAGTCCACCAGGCGGCCACTCGCGGGCAGTTCGCCGCGGCGATGGCGTCGGGCGCGAGCTCGGCGATGCGCGCGATGAACGGCACCGCGGCGATGTCGGCCAGCGTGTATTGCCGGCCCATCAGCCAGTCGCCGCCGTCTTGCGCAAGCATGTCGTCCATCCGGCTGACGAGTTGCAGCAGCTTGTCCAGCGCCGCGGCCTTCTCCTCCTCGGTGTACGGCTTGCGCGCGATGCGCACCCAGGCTTCGCGGCGCTCGGCCGTCGGCACCCGGGCGAGCTTCGCCTCGAGTTCGTCGTCAGTCCACCGGCTCGCGCCCGGTTGCAGGGCGATGCTCCAGTTGAGGATC
This sequence comes from uncultured Burkholderiaceae bacterium, assembly GCA_964476625.1. Lineage (GTDB taxonomy): Bacteria > Pseudomonadota > Gammaproteobacteria > Burkholderiales > Burkholderiaceae_E > JAMLIN01. The sequence continues at coordinate 6,953 of CAYZBJ010000116.1, forward strand.
AGCAGGTTCGGCAGCGACTTCTCGTCGGTCCAGCGAATGAAGTTGCGCATCGTGGCCAGACGGTAGGGATCGGCCGGCCGCAGCGGCGGTTCCGGCCTGATGTCGTCGAGGTATTCGCAGATCGTCGAGCTTTCGTGCAGCGGGCGGCCATCGGCGAGCTGCAGGGCCGGCACGACCCCGTTGGGATTCATCGCGAGGTATTCGGGCGAGTGCTGCTGCTGCCTGCCCAGGTCGATCGCGACGCCTTCGTAGTCGATGCCTTTTTCGGCGAGGCACAGGCGCACCCGGCGCGACGCGCTGGACAGCCAGCCATGGAAGAGTTTCATCGCGGGTTCGTTCCGGTGGCGGGTTTCAGGGGATCAGCGCGATGGCGCCCGTGGTGCGGCGATTCTCGAGGTCGTCGTGCGCGCGCCGCGCCTCGGCGAGCGGGTAGCGGTGGCCGACCTCGAGCCGTACGTGGCCGGCCTGCACCGCCTCGAACAGGGAGTCGGCGCCGCGCTGCATGTCGGCCGTCGTCGCGATGAAGGTGCGCAAGGTCGGCCGGCAGACGCTCAGGGACTTCGCGTGCAGCAGGTTCAGGTCCAGCCCTTCCACATCGCCCGAGGCGGTGCCGTAGTTGATGGCCAGGCCGAGGGGGCGCAGGCATTCCAGCGAAGGCAGGAAGACATCCTTGCCGACCGCATCGAACACCACGGGCACGCCCGCGCCGCCGGTCAGCTCCAGGGTGCGCTCGACGAAGTCCTCGCGGCGATAGTCGATGACGTGGTGGCAGCCGTGGGCAAGGGCGACCTCGATCTTCTCCGCGCTGCCGACGGTGCCGATGACCGTGGCGCCGAGGGCGCGCGCCCACTGCGAGAGGATCACGCCCATGCCGCCGGC
>CAYZBJ010000117.1:0-7805 GCA_964476625.1 uncultured Burkholderiaceae bacterium
CGAACTGCGCCTTGCCGCCCAGCGGCTGCTGGGTGACCAGCGAGTACGGGCCGGTCGAGCGGGCGTGCATCTTGTCGTCGACGAGATGGTGCAGCTTCAGCATGTGCATGTAGCCGACGGTCACCGAGCGGTCGAAGGCATCGCCATTGCGGCCGTCGTAGAGCGTGACCTGGGTCTTGCTCTGGTTGAAGCCGATGCGGGCGGTGCGCTCCTCGTCGTCCGGGTAGGCCAGCGCGAGCATCGCGAAGATCTCCTGCTCGGACGCGCCATCGAACACCGGGGTCGCGAAGGGCACGCCCCGGCTGAGGTTGCGGGCGAGCTCGACGATCTCGTCGTTGGTCAGCGAAGCGACGTCGGCCTTCTCGCCCTGCTCGTTGTAGATGCGGGTGATGAAGGAACGCACCGTCTCGACGCTGGCCTGCTTGCGCAGCATCTCGCCGAGCCGCTCGCCGATGCCCTTGGCCGCCCAACCGAGGTGGGTCTCGAGGATCTGGCCGACGTTCATCCGCGACGGCACGCCGAGCGGGTTGAGGACGATGTCGACCGGGGTGCCGTCGGCCATGTAGGGCATGTCCTCGACGGGAACGATGCGCGAGACGACGCCCTTGTTGCCGTGGCGGCCGGCCATCTTGTCGCCCGGCTGCAGCCGGCGCTTGACGGCCAGGTACACCTTGACCATCTTCAGCACGCCCGGGGGCAGTTCGTCGCCCTGGGTGAGCTTCTTGCGCTTTTCCTCGAAGGCGAGGTCGAACTGGTGGCGCTTCTGCTCGATCGAGTCCTTCAGGGCCTCGAGCTGGGCAGCCACGGTCTCGTCGGCCATCCGGATCTCGAACCAGTGGAAGCGATCGAGGTCGTCGAGGTACTCCTTCGTGACCGGCGAACCCTTGGCGAGCCGCTTCGGCCCGCCATTGACCGGCTTGCCGACGAGCAGGCGCTCGATCCGGGCGAAGGCATCGTTCTCGACGATGCGCAGCTGGTCGTTCAGGTCGAGGCGGTAGCGCTTGAGCTCGTCATCGATGATCGACTGCGCCCGCTTGTCGCGGGGAATGCCCTCGCGGGTGAACACCTGCACGTCGATGACGGTGCCGGTCATGCCCGAGGGCACGCGCAGCGAGGTGTCCTTCACGTCGCTCGCCTTCTCGCCGAAGATCGCCCGCAGGAGCTTCTCTTCGGGGGTGAGCTGGGTCTCGCCCTTGGGCGTGACCTTGCCGACCAGGGTATCGCCCGCCAGCACCTCGGCGCCGATGTAGACGATGCCGGACTCGTCGAGCCGCGCGAGCTGGTTCTCGGACAGGTTCGAGATGTCGCGGGTGATCTCCTCGGGCCCGAGCTTGGTATCGCGCGCGAGCACCGAGAGTTCCTCGATGTGGATCGAGGTGTAGCGGTCGTCGGACACGACGCGCTCGGAGATCAGGATCGAATCCTCGAAGTTGTAGCCGTTCCAGGGCATGAACGCGACCATCATGTTCTGGCCCAGCGCCAGCTCGCCGAGGTCGGTCGAGGCGCCATCGGCGATCACGTCGCCGCGCGCGATGACGTCGCCGCGCTTGACGATCGGCCGCTGGTTGATGTTCGTGTTCTGGTTGCTGCGGGTGTACTTGATCAGGTTGTAGATGTCGACGCCGACCTCGCCCGCGCTCGCCTCGTCGTCGTTGACCCGCACCACGATCCGGTTGGCGTCGACGTAGTCGACGATCCCGCCGCGCTCGGCGGTCACGACGGTGCCCGAGTCGACCGCGCAGGTGCGCTCGATGCCGGTGCCGACCAGCGGCTTCTCGGGGCGCAGGCAGGGAACCGCCTGGCGCTGCATGTTGGAGCCCATCAGGGCCCGGTTCGCGTCATCGTGCTCGAGGAACGGGATCAGGGAAGCGGCCACCGACACGATCTGGCTCGGCGCGACGTCCATGTACTCGACGTTGGTCGGCGAGGTCAGCTCGGATTCACCGGCCTTGCGCACCGAGACGAGGTCGCCGGTGATCCGGCGGTTCTCGTCGACCGCCGCGTTGGCCTGCGCGATGACGTAGCGACCTTCCTCGATCGCCGAGAGATAGTGGATCTCGTCGGTGACCTGGCAATCGTCGACCTTGCGGTACGGGGTCTCGAGGAACCCGTACTCGTTCAGGCGCGCGTACAGCGCGAGCGAATTGATCAGGCCGATGTTCGGGCCTTCCGGCGTCTCGATCGGGCAGACCCGGCCGTAGTGCGTCGGGTGCACGTCGCGGACTTCGAAGCCGGCGCGCTCGCGGGTCAGGCCGCCCGGGCCGAGGGCCGAGACCCGCCGCTTGTGGGTGATCTCGGACAGCGGGTTGGTCTGGTCCATGAACTGCGACAGCTGGCTCGACCCGAAGAACTCGCGGATCGCCGCCGAGATCGGCTTGCTGTTGATCAGGTCATGCGGCATCAGGTTCTCGGTCTCGGCCTGGCCGAGCCGTTCCTTGACCGCCCGCTCGACCCGCGCGAGACCCGCGCGGAACTGGTTCTCGGCCAGTTCGCCGACGCAACGCACGCGGCGGTTGCCGAGGTGGTCGATGTCGTCGATCTCGCCGCGACCGTTGCGCAGGTCGACGAGGATCTTGATGACCGCGAGGATGTCCTCGTTGGTCAGGGTCATGGGCCCGACGGAGTCGTCGCGGCCGACCCGGCGGTTGAACTTCATCCGGCCGACCTTCGAGAGGTCGTAGGCATCCTCGTTGTAGAAGAGCCGGTTGAACAGCGCCTCGACCGCATCCTCGGTCGGCGGCTCGCCGGGCCGCATCATGCGGTAGATCGCGACACGCGCCGCGGTCTGGTCGGCGGTGTCGTCCAGCGCCAGGGTCTGGGAGATGTACGGACCGTGGTCGAGGTCGTTGGTGTAGATCGCGCGCAGTTCGCGAACGCCGGCATCGCGCAGGGTGGCCAGCAGCTCCTCGGTGAGCTCCGTGTTGGCGCGGGCGGCGATCTCGCCGGTCTCGCCGTCGACGACGTCATGCGCGAGGATGCGGCCGACGAGGAAGTCCTCGGGCACCGAGATCCGCTTGGTATCGGCGGCCTCGAGGTCACGGATGTGGCGGGCGTTGATCCGCTTGTCCTTGGCGACGATCACCTTGCCTTCGCGGTCGGTGATGTCGAAGCGGGCGACTTCGCCGCGCAGGCGGTCGGCCACGAACTCGAGCTGGGCGCCTTCGGCCATCAGCTGGAAGTGGTCGAACTCGAAGAAGTTCGCGAGGATCTGCTCCGGATTGAGGCCGATCGCCTTGAGCAGGATCGTGACCGGCATCTTGCGGCGGCGGTCGATCCGGAAGTAGAGGACGTCCTTGGGATCGAACTCGAAGTCGAGCCAGGAGCCGCGGTACGGGATGATCCGCGCCGAGAACAGCAGCTTGCCCGAGCTGTGCGTCTTGCCGCGATCGTGCTCGAAGAACACGCCCGGCGAGCGGTGCAGCTGGGAGACGATCACCCGCTCGGTGCCGTTGATGACGAACGAGCCGTTGGAGGTCATGAGCGGGATCTCGCCCATGTAGACCTCCTGCTCCTTCACTTCCTTGACCGTCGGCTTGGCCGCCTCGCGGTCCATGATGACGAGACGGACCTTGGCGCGCAGCGGGGCGCAGAAGGTAAGGCCGCGCTGCTGGCATTCCTTGACGTCGAAGGCCGGGTTGCCCAGCGCGTACTGGACGAACTCGAGCCGCGCCATCTCGTTGTGCGAGCTGATCGGGAAGATCGAGCTGAACGCAGCCTGCAGGCCGTCGTCGCGCCGCTGCGCGACCGGGACCCCCGACTGCAGGAACTGATCGTAGGATTCGATCTGGGTCGTCAGCAGGAACGGCACGTCGAGCACCACCTGGCGCTTGGCGAAGCTCTTGCGGATGCGTTTTTTCTCGGTGTACGAGTAGGGAGTCGGCTGGGTCATGAACACTCCGGTGTCATGCAGAAACTGAGATCGAGGCGCTCACGGTGCCGGCGGCAGGGGCGAACGCAGCGATGTCGGTTCCCGCCTTGCGGGACGCGAAAACCCGGCGACGCCACCCCACCAGGGGGTGGCGGCCGGGTACGGAAGGCAGAATCGCCAAGTTACTTGAGCTCTGCTTTCGCGCCAGCGTCTTCGAGCTGTTTCTTGAGCGCTTCGGCATCGGCCTTCGAGATGCCTTCCTTGACCGGCTTCGGCGCGCCGTCGACCAGGTCCTTTGCTTCCTTCAGGCCCAGGCCGGTAGCGGCGCGGACCACCTTGATGACCTCGACCTTCTTGTCGCCGATCGCCGCGAGGACGACGGTGAACTCGGTCTGCTCTTCGGCGGCCGGGGCAGCGCCACCGGCGGCCGGGGCGGCAACGGCGACAGCCGCGGCAGCGGCCGAGACGCCGAACTTCTCTTCCATCAGCTTGATCAGTTCGGACAGGTCCAGGACCGTCATGCCGGCGACGGCGTCGAGGATCTCTTCTTTGCTAAGTGCCATTTGATGCTCCAGGAATACGGATACGTTTTCGGTTGCTGAAAGTGTCGGTGATCGCGTCAGGCTTCGGCTTTCTGGTCCCGCACCGCCGCGAGACCGCGGGCGAACTTCGTCGGGACTTCATTGAGCGTCTGCACGAACTTCGCGACCGGCGCCTGCATGGTGCCGAGCAGCCTGGCGAGCAGTTCGTCGCGACTGGGCAGGTCGGCAAGGGCCTTGACACCGGCAACGTCCATCGGGACGTTGGGCATCGCGCCGCCCTTGATGACCAGCTTGTCGCTCTGCTTCGCGAAGCCGTCGAGCACCTTGGCACACGCGACCGGGTCTTCGGACATGCCGTAGATCAGCGGGCCGACGAGTTGGTCGGTCAGCTTCTCGTAGGGCGTGCCGGCGACCGCACGGCGCACCAGCGTGTTTTTCAGGACACGGAGGTAAACGCCGCTTTCGCGGGCCTGCTTGCGCAGTCGGGTGATCGCTTCCACTTCCAGACCACGGTACTCGGCGATGACGATCGCCTCGGACTTCGCCACCTGGGCGGCGACTTCCTCGACGACAGCCGCTTTCGCCTGTCGATTGAGAGCCACGGTCTATCTCCAGAAAAGGGCTTGCGCCCGTCCGGGGGCAACATCACCCCCGGGGATTCGGCGACCGAGAAAGCGTTCTTGGAGCATCAGCATGATTGCCACTCAAACCCTTGCTTCGGGACCGCCATCTGCGCGGGGCCTTCCCGTGTACGGACGGGACGGTTTGAAGATCGGGCCGCTGCGGCTTCGTTCACCCGGCGGGTGAATCCTGCCGCCCCGGCCGATGGTCCCCCGGACCATCGATCTCCCTGCGGTCTTTGACAACCCGCCGCGATACACGATCCGGCCATGCTGGCCGGAACATGGACCGCGACGGCCCAAAGTTCTATGCGCCGGCGGCGACGCTGGCGGTGTCGACCTTGACACCGACCCCCATCGTGGAGGAAACCGCCACCTTGCGCAGGTAGATACCTTTCGCGCTCGCCGGCCGGGCGCGATTGAGCGCCTCGATCAGCGCCCGCACGTTCGACTCGAGCGCCTCGTTCTCGAACGAGGCGCGTCCGATGGTCGCGTGGATGATCCCCGCCTTGTCGGTCCGGTACTGCACCTGGCCCGCCTTGGCGTTCTTCACCGCGGTGACCACGTCCGGGGTCACGGTACCGACCTTCGGATTCGGCATCAGGCCGCGCGGACCGAGGATCTGGCCGAGCTGGCCGACCACCCGCATCGCATCGGGAGAAGCGATCACGATGTCGAAATCGATCGTGCCGCCCTTGATGGTCTCGGCGAGGTCTTCCATGCCGACGATGTCGGCCCCGGCAGCCTTGGCCTCGGCGGCCTTGTCACCCTGGGTGAACACCGCCACCCGGACGTCCTTGCCGGTGCCGGCGGGCATCACCACCGCACCGCGGACGACCTGGTCGGATTTCTTGGGATCCACGCCGAGCTGGACCGCGACGTCGATCGATTCATCGAACTTCGCCTTGGCGCATTCCTTCACGAGGTTCAGCGCATCGCCGATCGGGTAGATCTTCTGGCGATCGACTTTCGCGCGGATCGCCTTGACGCGCTTGGACATACCGGCCATTTATACGCCCTCCACGTTCAGGCCCATGCTCTGCGCCGAGCCCGCCAGGGTGCGGACCGCCGCATCCATGTCGGCAGCGGTCAGGTCGGGCATCTTGGTCTTGGCGATCTCTTCGAGCTGCTCCCGGGTCACGGTACCGACCTTGTCGGTATGCGGCTTGGGGGAGCCCTTGGTGATCTTGGCCGCCTTCTTCAGAAGAATCGTCGCCGGCGGCGTCTTCATGATGAAGGTGAAGCTCTTGTCGGCGAACGCGGTGATCACCACCGGGATCGGCAGGCCGGGCTCGACACCCTGGGTCTGAGCGTTGAACGCCTTGCAGAACTCCATGATGTTCAGGCCGCGCTGGCCCAGCGCCGGACCGATCGGGGGCGAAGGATTCGCCTTGCCTGCAGGTACCTGCAGCTTGATGTAGCCAATGATCTTCTTGGCCATGGTTTACTCCTGACAGTGAGTGCTAACGCTCGATTCGTTCCAGAACGACCCGAGCTCCTCGGAAGGCGCTTGCGCGCCGTTGCGGCGGATTCGCCGCGTCGGCTCCCGGTGCATCTTCCGCACCCGGAACAGATTCACCCATTCGGCTTCGCATTCGGTCGCAGGACAGGGCGGCCGAATGCGGAGCCGACTCAAAGTTTCTCGACCTGGCCGAACTCAAGCTCGACCGGCGTGGCCCGCCCGAAGATCGTCACCGATACCCGCAGGCGGCTTTTCTCGTAGTTCACTTCCTCGACGTTGCCGTTGAAGTCGTTGAACGGACCATCCTTGACCCGGACCATCTCGCCGACCTCGAACAGGACCTTCGGACGCGGCTTCTCGACGCCCTCCTGCATCTGGTCGAGGATCGCCTGGACCTCTTTCTCGGTAATCGGACTGGGCCGATTGCCGGCGCCACCGACGAAGCCGGTGACCTTGTTGGTGTGCTTGACCAGATGCCAGGTGTCGTCGTCCATCTCCATCTCGACGAGCACATAGCCGGGGAAGAAACGACGCTGCGTGAGCGTGCGCTGGCCGTTCTTCATCTCGACGACCTCTTCGGTCGGCACCAGGATCTTGCCGAACTTGTCCTGCATCCCGGCACGGTCGACCCGCTCCTGGATCGCGCGTCCGACGCTCTTTTCCATGCCGGAATAGGCGTGGACGACATACCAGCGCTTGGCCATTGCTAATTCCTCCAGCCCAGGAACCAGTCGTAGAGCGCAATTTGCAACGTCTTGTCGACCAGCCACAGGAAGATGGCCATGATGACCACGAAGATGAACACCGTGATCGTCATCTGGATCGTTTCCTTGCGAGTCGGCCAGACGACCCGCTTGGTTTCGTTCCAGGCGTCGCGGGAAAAACCGAAGAACCGGCGCCCCGGCTCGGAGAATGCAGCGATCGCGGCGCCGACCAGCAGCCCCCCGAGAACCGACCCGAAGCGCACGATGGTCGGCTGCCCTTCGAGCATGTAGAAACCGACCAGGCCGGCGATCGCCACCGCGAGCGCGACCACGAATTTCGCGCGGTCCGCCAGGCTCGTTACCGTATCGACGTTCTGGTTAGCCATCACTTCGCCGTTGTCGTGGGTCGTTGGCAGGGGCAGAGGGAATCGAACCCCCAACCTTCGGTTTTGGAGACCGACGCTCTGCCAATTGAGCTATGCCCCTGCTGCTACCCACAATGGATTCCGTCTTTCACCCAGGGGATCCGCACCCGCGGTTCCCCTGGACTTGATCGCCTGGACTTACTCGATGACCTTGGCGACGACGCCCGCGCCGTCGGCGCGGGCG
>CAYZBJ010000118.1:0-7758 GCA_964476625.1 uncultured Burkholderiaceae bacterium
TGGCGGCGGCTACTATCACTATTCCTACTCGGTGGTGCGCGGCTGCGACCGGATCGTCCCGGTCGACGTCTACGTGCCCGGCTGCCCGCCGACCGCCGAAGCCCTGATCTACGGCCTGATGCAGCTGCAGTCCAAGATCCGCCGTACCTCCACGATCGCGCGCTGAGTCGGCCAATCCGATGAGCAATCTCCAGGAACTCCGGGCCCGAATCGAGGCTTCGCTCGGCGCGCGCGTCAAGACGCGCGCGCAGGGCTTCGGTGAACTGACCCTCGTGGTCGCCGCCGATGCCTACGCCGAGTCGATGCGCATCCTGCGCGACGATGCGCTGCTCGGCTTCGACATGCTGGTCGACCTCTGCGGCGTCGACTACCGCAACTATCGCGACGTCGAATGGGACGGTCCGCGTTTCGCGGCGGTCTCGCACCTGCTCTCGGTCGTCCACAACTGGCGGCTGCGGGTGCGGGTGTTCTGCCCCGACGACGACCTTCCGGTCGTCGCCTCGGTCACCGACATCTGGCCGGCGGCGAACTGGTACGAGCGCGAGGCCTTCGACCTCTTCGGCATCGTCTTCGAAGGGCACACCGACCTGCGCCGCATCCTCACCGACTACGGCTTCGTCGGGCATCCGTTCCGCAAGGACTTCCCGGTTTCCGGCTACGTCGAGATGCGCTACGACCCGGCCCAGGGGCGGGTGATCTACCAGCCGGTGACGATCGAGCCGCGCGAGATCGTGCCGCGAATCATCCGCGAAGAAGGCTACGGGGCGGGGCGCTGAGCATGGCCGACATCAAGAACTACACCCTTAACTTCGGACCCCAGCATCCGGCGGCGCATGGCGTGCTGCGGCTGGTGCTCGAGCTCGACGGCGAAGTGGTGCAGCGCGCCGATCCGCACATCGGGCTGCTGCATCGCGCCACCGAGAAGCTCGCCGAGACGCGCACCTACCTGCAGACAGTGCCCTACATGGACCGGCTCGACTACGTGTCCATGATGTGCAACGAGCACGCCTACTGCATGGCGATCGAGCGGCTGCTCGGCGTCGAGGTGCCGGTTCGCGCCCAGTACATCCGCGTGATGTTCGACGAGATCACCCGGATCCTGAACCACCTGCTCTGGATCGGCGCCCATGCGCTCGACGTCGGCGCGATGGCGGTGTTCCTGTACGCGTTTCGCGAGCGCGAGGACCTGATGGACGTCTACGAGGCGGTATCGGGCGCCCGCATGCACGCGGCGTACTACCGGCCCGGCGGCGTCTACCGCGACCTGCCCGAGGCGATGCCGAAATACCGCGCCTCGAAGATCCACAACGAGTCGCGCATCCAGCGCATGAACGCGGATCGCCAGGGCTCGCTGCTCGACTACGTCGAGGCGTTCACCGACCGCTTCCCGGGCTATGTCGACGAATACGAGAACCTGCTCACCGACAACCGGATCTGGAAGCAGCGCCTGGTCGGGATCGGGGTGGTCGGCCCGGAACGGGCCAAGGCGCTCGGCTTCACCGGCGCGATGCTGCGTGGCTCGGGCGTCGTCTGGGACCTGCGCAAGCACCAGCCCTACGAAGTCTACGACCGGATGGATTTCGACATCCCGGTCGGCAAGGAAGGCGATTGCTACGATCGCTACCTCGTGCGCGTTGAGGAAATGCGCCAGTCGACGCGGATCATCCGCCAGTGCATCGACTGGCTGCGGACCAACCCGGGGCCGGTCATCGTCGACAACTTCAAGGTGGCGCCGCCGTCGCGGGTCGACATGAAGTCCAACATGGAAGAGCTGATCCACCACTTCAAGCTCTTCACCGAAGGCATGCACGTTCCCGAGGGGGAGTGCTACGCCGCCATCGAGCATCCCAAGGGCGAGTTCGGCATCTATCTCGTGGCCGACGGCGCGAACAAGCCTTACCGGCTCAAGATCCGGGCGCCGGGCTTCGCGCACCTGCAGGGGCTCGACGAAATGTCGCGCGGCCACATGCTGGCCGACGTGGTGACCATCATCGGTACGCAGGACATCGTGTTCGGCGAGATCGACAGATAAGGATCGAGACACGGCGATGAGTGCGGTTCCCCAGTCCCGGCGTCTGCTCTCCGATGACGCCTATGCGCGGATCGAGCGCGAGCTCACGAAGTTCCCGCCCGACCAGCGCAAGTCGGCCATCATGGCGTCGCTCGCGATCGCCCAGGAGGAGACCGGTTGGGTCTCGACCGAGGTGATCGAGGATATCGCCCGCGTCATCGGCATCGAGCCGATCGCGGTCGCGGAAGTGGCCACCTTCTACAACATGTTCAGTCGCGAGAAGCTCGGCCGCTTCAAGCTGGCGGTCTGCACCTGCCTGCCCTGCGCCCTGCGCGATGGCGCCAAGGCGGGCGAGTACCTCAAGGAAAAGCTCGGCATCGACTACAACGAGACCACCGCCGACGGCCTGTTCACCCTCCAGGAGAGCGAGTGCCAGGGGGCCTGCGGCGATGCGCCGGTCCTGATCGTCAACAACAAGCGGCAGTGCAGTTTCATGAGCGCCGAGAAACTCGATGCGCTCATCGACGAACTCCGCTCCGGGGCCTGACATGGGCGCGAACGACTTCCGCAAGGACCTGGCCCGCGTACGGGCCATGGAAACCTGCTTCCATGGTCGCCACATCGAGCCGCAGATCTATGCCGGGCTCGATTCCCCCGATGGCTGGCACCTCGGGAACTACCGCGAGCGCGAGGGCTACGAGGCCCTGCGCAAGATCCTCGAGACCGGCATGACGCCCGACGACGTCATCGCCGAGATGAAGGCATCCGGGCTGCGTGGCCGGGGCGGGGCGGGTTTCCCGACCGGCCTGAAGTGGAGCTTCATGCCGCGCCAGTTCCCGGGCCAGAAGTACCTGGTGTGCAACTCCGACGAGGGCGAGCCTGGCACCTTCAAGGATCGCGACATCCTGCGCTACAACCCGCACATCGTCATCGAGGGCATGGCGATCGCGGCCTATGCGATGGGCATCAGCGTCGGGTACAACTACATCCACGGCGAGATCTGGGATACCTACACCCGCTTCGAGGAAGCCATCGAGGAAGCTCGCGCGGCGGGCTGGCTCGGCGAGCGCATTCTCGGCTCGGAGTTCTCCTTCCAGCTGCATGCCTTCCACGGCTACGGCGCCTACATCTGTGGCGAGGAAACCGCGCTGCTCGAGTCGCTCGAAGGCAAGAAGGGCCAGCCGCGTTTCAAGCCGCCGTTCCCGGCGAGCTTCGGCCTGTACGGCAAGCCGACCACGATCAACAACACCGAGACCTTCGCGGCGGTGCCCTGGATCATCCGCAACGGCGGCCAGAAGTACCTCGAGTGCGGCCGGCCCAACAACGGCGGCACCAAGATCTTCTCGATCTCCGGCGACGTCGAACTGCCCGGCAACTACGAGATCCCCATGGGGACGCCCTTCGCCAAGCTGCTCGAGCTCGCCGGCGGGGTGCGCGACGGGCGTCGGCTCAAGATGGTCATCCCGGGCGGGTCCTCGATGCCGGTGCTGCCCGCCGACATCATGATGGAAACCGACATGGACTACGATTCCATCGCCAAGTCGGGCTCGATGCTCGGCTCGGGCGCGGTCATCGTGATGGATGAAACCCGTTGCGCGGTCCGGTCGCTGCGCAATCTCTCGCATTTCTACATGCACGAGAGCTGCGGCCAGTGCACGCCCTGTCGCGAGGGCACCGGCTGGCTTTGGCGCATCGTCAACCGCATCGAGACGGGCAAGGGAACGATGGAAGATCTCGACGAGCTCGACCGCATCGCACAGAACATCATGGGCAGGACGATCTGCGCGCTCGGCGATGCCGCGGCGATGCCGGTGCGGGCCTTCCTCAAGCACTACCGTGACGAGTTCGCCTACCACGTCGAACACAAGCATTGCATCGTCCCGGACTACGTCTGACCGACACCGAACAACGCTAGAGCCTGGCTGACACATGGTTGAACTCGAAATCGACGGCAAGAAGGTCGAGGTGCCTCCCGGCAGCATGGTGATGCATGCCGCCAATGAGCTCGGGCTCTACATTCCGCACTTCTGCTACCACAAGAAGCTGTCGATCGCGGCCAACTGCCGGATGTGCCTGGTCGAGGTCGAGAAGGCGCCCAAGCCGCTGCCGGCCTGCGCTACGCCGGTCACCGCCGGGATGAAGGTCTTCACCCGCTCGCAGAAGGCGATCGACGCCCAGAAGTCGGTGATGGAGTTCCTGCTCATCAATCACCCGCTCGACTGCCCGATCTGCGACCAGGGGGGCGAATGCCAGCTCCAGGACCTCGCGGTCGGCTACGGCGGCTCGGCCTCGAGCTACCGGGAGGCCAAGCGCGTCGTCTTCCACAAGTCGATGGGCCCGCTGATCTCCGCGGAGGGCATGACCCGCTGCATCCATTGCACCCGCTGCGTGCGCTTCGGCCAGGAGATCGGCGGGATCATGGAACTCGGCATGGTCAACCGTGGCGAGAACTCCGAGATCATGAGCTTCATCGGTCGCTCGGTCGACTCCGAGCTCTCCGGCAACATGATCGACCTCTGCCCGGTGGGCGCACTGACGAGCAAGCCCTTCCGCTTCTCGGCGCGGGGCTGGGAGCTGACCCGCCGTCGCTCGGTCGCCGCGCACGATGCGCTGGGCTCGAACCTCGTGGTCCAGGTCAAGCTCGACGAGGTTCGCCGCGTGCTGCCGCTCGAGAACGAGGACGTCAACGAGTGCTGGATCTCCGACCGTGACCGCTTCTCCTACGAGGGCCTGAACGCGCCCGACCGCCTGCTCGCGCCGAAGATCAAGCAGGACGGCCACTGGCACACGGTCGACTGGGAGACCGCGCTCGCCTACGCCGGCCATGCGCTGGGCAGCGTGGTATCGCGCCACGGCGCCCGCCGCATCGGTGCGCTCGCCTCGCCCAACGCAACGGTCGAGGAGCTCTACCTGCTGCAGAAACTGGTGCGCCGGCTCGGTTCGGACAACATCGACTTCCGCCTGCGCCAGTCCGATGCCGGCTTCGACGCCGCCATCGACGCGACGCCCTGGCTCGGCATGCCGGTGGTCGAGGTCGACAAGCTCAAGTCCCTGCTCATGGTCGGCATGGTCCTGCGCAAGGAGCAGCCGCTGCTGTCGGCGCGGGTGCGCCAGATCGCCAAGGGCGGCGCCGCGGTCTCGAGCCTGCACGGGTTCTCCCAGGACCTCCTGATGCCGACCCACGCGCAACTCGTTGCCGCGCCCGACGAATGGATCGACCGGCTGCGCGAGATCCTCGCCGCGGTCCGCGAAGCCCGTGGCCCGGCGGCCCCGGCAACGCTCGATACCGATGCGCGGCGGATCGCGGCTTCGCTGGTGGCCGAAGGCCGCGCGGCGATCTGGCTCGGCATGGGTGCGCTCGCGCATCCGCGCGCGGCCGACCTGCTGCGGATCGCCGGCGAGATCGCCCAGGCCTGCGACGGCGTGGTCGGGGTGCTGGGCGACGGCGCCAGCGCGGTCGGCGGTTATCTCGCGGGCGCCACGCCATCGGCGACCGGCGCGCTGGCCGCCGCGCCCGTCGGCAGCGCCGGCCTGACCGCGGCCGCGATGCTGGCCGAACCGCTTGCCGGCTATCTCCTGCTCAACATCGAGCCCTCGCTCGATACCGCCGCCGGCGCGGGCGCGCTGCGCGCGCTGGCCGGCGCCGATACGGTGGTCGCGCTCACCTGCTACGAATCCCCCGAACTGCTCGAGGTCGCCGACTGCCTGCTGCCGGTGAGTCCCTTCACCGAGACCGCCGGCTGCTTCGTCAATCTCGAGGGGCGCCCGCAATCCTTCAACGGCGTGGTCCGGCCCGCCGGCGAGACGCGGCCGGCCTGGAAGGTGCTGCGGGTGCTGGCCAACCGGCTCGAGCTCGAAGGCTTCGAACAGGCGTCGGCCGAGGAAGTTCGCAAGGAAGCGCTGGCCGGCGACATCGCCAGCCGCCTCGGCAACGCGACCCACGGCGCATCGGCGGGCGGCGAGAACCCCTCGACCGAACTGCTGCGCGTCGCCGACGTGCCGATCTACTGGACCGATTCCCTGGTGCGCCGGGCCGAGAGCCTGCAGCGCACCGCCGATGCCAGGCCGCCGGTCGCGAGCCTGCATCCGGCCACCGCCGAACGGCTCGGGTTGGCCGACGGCGACGTCGTGACCGTGGCGATGGGTGCGGACCGGATCGAACTGCCGGCGCGGATCGACGCCAGCGTCGCCGAACGCGTCGTGCGGGTGCCGGCGGCCCATCCCCTGACCGCCGCGCTGGGCGCGCTGGTCGGGCCCGTCACCGTCACCCGGGCCGCCAGCGCCAGCTAAACGGACGATCGCAATGGACTGGATCACCTCGATCAACGAAACCGGCTCCGGCATCCTCGGCGGCGCCTGGCCGGTCGTCTGGAACGTCGTCAAGATCCTCTGCGTGATGCTGCCCCTGCTCGGGTTCGTGGCCTACCTGACGCTCTGGGAGCGCAAGCTCATCGGCTACATGCACCAGCGCATCGGCCCGAACCGGGTCGGTCCGGGCGGGCTGCTGCAGCCGATCGCCGACGCCCTCAAGATGATGTTCAAGGAAATCATCGTGCCGAGCGCGGCCAGCCGCGGGCTGTACCTGCTCGGGCCGGTGATGACCATCATGCCGGCGATGGCGGCCTGGGTCGTCATCCCTTTTGGCCCGGACGCGGCGCTCGCCAACATCAACGCCGGCCTGCTCCTGCTGCTGGCGATCACCTCGGTGGAGGTCTACGGCGTCATCATCGCCGGCTGGGCATCCAACTCGAAGTACGCCTTCCTCGGCGCGATGCGGGCGGCCGCCCAGATGGTTTCCTACGAGCTCGCGATCGGCTTCGCGCTGGTCGTCGTGCTGATGGTCTCGGGCAGCCTCAACCTGACCGAGATCGTCATGGGCCAGACCCGGGGCTGGTTCGCCGACCGGGGCATCAATTTCCTGTCCTGGAACTGGCTGCCGCTCCTGCCCGTCTTCGTGGTCTACGTCATCTCGTCGGTGGCCGAGACCGCCCGCCATCCCTTCGACGTCGTCGAAGGCGAGTCCGAGATCGTCGCCGGCCACATGGTCGAGTATTCCGGCATGGGCTTCGCGATCTTCTTCCTCGCCGAATACGCGAACATGATCCTGCTGTCGGCGCTCGCGTCGGTCATGTTCCTCGGTGGCTGGCAGGCGCCGTTCGCTTTCCTCGAACTCACTTTCCTGCCGTCCTGGCTCGTGGGCTGGTGCTGGCTGTTCATCAAGACCTTCTGCGTGGTCTCGATGTTCGTCTGGTTCCGGGCCACGTTCCCGCGCTATCGCTACGACCAGATCATGCGGCTCGGCTGGAAGATATTCATTCCGGTGACGCTGATCTGGCTGGTCGTGGTCGCGATCTGGATGCAGACGCCACTGAACATCTGGCAGTAACGGGGTCGACACGTTCATGCAAGCGGTCAAGGATTTTTTCTCCAGCTTCATGCTGCTGGAGATGCTCAAGGGCATGAAGCTCACGGGGCGGTATTTCTTCGCGCGCAAGATCACCGTGCAGTTCCCCGAGGAGAAGACGCCGATGTCGCCGCGCTTTCGCGGCCTGCACGCCCTGCGTCGCTATCCGAACGGCGAGGAGCGCTGCATCGCCTGCAAGCTGTGCGAGGCGGTCTGCCCCGCGCTGGCCATCACCATCGAGTCGACCGAGCGCGACGACGGCACCCGGCGCACCACCCGCTATGACATCGACCTCACCAAGTGCATCTTCTGTGGTTTCTGCGAGGAGTCGTGCCCGGTCGAT
>CAYZBJ010000119.1:0-7571 GCA_964476625.1 uncultured Burkholderiaceae bacterium
GGATGCCGGAGGCGAAGTCGACGCCGATCGCGGACTGCACCTGCATCTGGTTGAAGCTCGGCTCGACCATCTCGATCGGGTCCTCGACGGTGCAGACGTTCACCTCGTCGGTGGCGAGCTGCTTGAGCGTCGTATAGAGCGTCGTCGTCTTGCCCGATCCCGTGGGACCAGTGACGAGAATGATGCCGTTGGGGCGCGACGCCATCGCCTGCCAGGCGCCAAGTTCCTCGGGCAGGAAGCCGAGCGCATCGAAATCGAGGACGAGGACTTCCGGATCGAAGATCCGCATCACCAGCTTCTCGCCGAATGCGGTGGGCATCGTCGCCAGCCGCAACTCGATCTCCTTGCCGTCGGCCGCCCGGGTCTTGATCCGTCCGTCCTGCGGGCGGCGCTTCTCGATCACGTCCATGCGCCCGAGCAGCTTGATCCGGCTCGTCATCGCGGCCAGCACGGCGGCCGGCACCTGGTAGACGTTGTGCATCACGCCGTCGATCCGGAAGCGGATCACGCCGAGCTCGCGACGCGGCTCGAGGTGGATGTCGCTCGCCCGCTGCTCGAAGGCGTACTGCCAGAGCCAGTCGACGATGGTGACGATATGCTGGTCGTTGGCATCGACGTTGCGGCCCGAGCGGCCGAGCTCGACGAGTTGCTCGAAGTTGTTCTGGCTGGCCGCCCGCCCGTTGCGACCCGCGTCGCGCACCGAGCGCGCCAGGGTGAAGAACTCGGCAATGTAGCGCTTGAGCCCGATCGGATCGGCCAGCACGACCCGGATCTGCTTGCGCAGCACCTGGCCGAGCTCCGCGACCCAGTCGGTGATGAAGGGCTCGGCGGTCGCGATCGTGACCGTGCTGCCGTCGACGCCGATCGGCAGGATCCGGAAGCGGGTGGCGTACTGGCTCGACATCACCTCGGATACCCGCGAGACGTCGACCTTGAGCGGATCGATGTGGACGTATTCCAGGTCGAGGCGCGAGGCCAGCCATTTGCCGAGCGCATCGATGTCGAGCGCGGCGCCGGCCGGCGTGCGCAGCCGGCGCTGCGCGAGCGAGGCCAGGGCCGGCTGCTCGACGCTGGAGATGCCGTCGTAGCGCAGGATCGCGCCGGCATCGTCCTCGGCCAGCAGGCCGTCGGCGACCAGCGCGGGGACCAGGTCGCGCAACTGCAGGCGCTGGCCGGGGCGGCCGATGGCGCCCACGGCGGCGCCGTCGTCCCGCGACGCATGGCGCGGAATCGTTTCGAGCTGGCCGGATTTCATCGGGTCAGGCTAGCAGGGGGCCGGCGAGGAGACACCGGGCGGCGGACGAACGGCGCCCCACCGCCTACCGGTCGCCGGTCGAGGGCCGGCTTCGCTGACCAGCGCTCCGTGGCTGCTGGTCGTCCTCAGACGGCCAGGGCCTCGCCGCGGTTGAGGTCGCGCAGCGCGTTGACCCAGCCGGTCGCCCGCAGGGGCTGGCTGGCGTCGATCGCCATGGCACGCTCGTAGAGCGTCGGCCAGGGTAGTTCATGCCCGGGCCCGGTGAAGGCGAGCGCGATGACATTGCCGGCATCGACCGGCGGCAGCAGCTTCACCCGCCCCTCGAAAACCGCCTCGAGCTCGGCCAAGTGGGGGTCGAGCGAGGCATGCATGCCGAACAGGTTGACGACCAGCACCCCGGGCTGCGCGAGGGCCCGCCGACAGGCAGTATAGAAGTCGGGCCCGCCGAGCACCGGGCCATTGGCCTCGGCGTCGTAGGCATCGACCTGGATGACCTGGAACCGGCCCCGGTTGTGTGGATGGGCCACATAGTCGGCGCCGTCGCCGATCACGATCTCGAGCCGGTCGTCCTCGGGCGGCAGGCCGAATTGCTGGCGAGCAACCGCGAGTACCGCCGGATCGATCTCGACCACCACCACCCGCGCCTGTGGCAGCCGGCGCCAGGCGTACTTCGCCAATGTCGCCGCGCCGAGGCCGATCTGCAGGATCTCGCCGGCCGGCTCGACGAACAGCTGCCAGGCCATCATGTGGCGCAGGTAGTCGAGCTCGATGTCCCAGGGCCGGCGCAGGCGCATCGCGCCCTGCACCCAGACGGTCCCGAAATGCAGGTAGCGGACGCCGCGCTCGTCGGAAACCGCGATCTGCGGGCCCGGGGCGGCCCGGCCCCGACCCCCGCCGCCGCGACTCATGGGTGCCCGAGCAGCATGCGATTGACCCGGCGAACGAAACCGGCGGGATCCTCGAGCTGGCCGCCCTCGGCGAGCAAGGCCTGTTCGAAGAGCAGCATGGCCCAGTCCTCGATCCCGGCCTCGTCGGCCCGGATCCGCTCGACCAGGGCATGGTCCGGATTGATCTCGAGGATCGGCTTGCGTGCGGGCGCGTTCTGCCCCGCCTGCTTGAGCAGCCGCTCGAGGTGGGCGCTGATGTCGCCCTCGTCGGAGACCAGGCAGGACGCCGACTCGGTCAGCCGGCGCGTGACCCGCACCTCCTTGACCCGCTCACCGAGCGCCTCGCCGAGCTTGCCGACGAGCTCCTTGTGCTCCTCGGCGCTGCGATCGGCCTCGGCGCGCTCTTCCTCGTCGGCCAGACCACCGAGTTCGAGGTCGCCGCGGGCAACCGAGGCGAGCGGCTTGCCGTCGAAGTCGCCCATGAAGCCGAGCATCCACTCGTCGACCCGGTCGACCAGCAGCAGCACCTCGACGCCCTTGCGCCGGAACAGCTCGAGATGGGGGCTGTTGCGGGCGGCCGCGAGCGATTCCGCGGTCAGGTAGTAGATCTTGTCCTGCCCCTCCTTCATGCGCCCGACATAGTCGGCCAGCGAGACGGACTGCGTGTCGCCTTCGGACGTCGTGCTGGCGAAGCGCAGCAACGGCAGGAGACGATCGCGGTTGCCGAAGTCCTCGCCGACGCCTTCCTTGAGGACCTGGCCGAACTCGGACCAGAACTCCGCGTAGGCTTCGGGCTTGCCGCTGGCAAGGTCGTCCAGCATGCCGAGGACCCGGCGGGTATTGCCCTCGCGGATCGCCTTGACGTCGCGCGACTCCTGGAGGATCTCGCGGGAGACGTTGAGCGGCAGGTCGGCCGAATCGATCACGCCGCGCACGAAGCGCAGGTAGGCGGGCAGTAGTTGCTGGGCGTCATCCATGATGAACACCCGCCGCACATAGAGCTTGATGCCGTGGCGGTGCTCGCGGTCCCAGATGTCGTAGGGCGCCCGGGCCGGCACGAAAAGCAGCTGGGTGTACTCGGTGCGGCCCTCGACCCGGTTGTGGGTCCAGGCAAGCGGATCGGCGCCATCCTGGCCGAGGTTGCGATAGAAGGCCTTGTAGTCCTCGTCGGCCAGCTCCGACTTCGGCCGCGACCAGAGCGCGCTCGCCTGGTTGACCGTCTCCCACGGATCGGCATCGGCTTCGGCCCCAGCCTTCTCGTCGCCCCCTGCCGCTTCCTTGCGCATCAGGATCGGCAGCGATACATGGTCGGAGTATTTCCGGATGATCGAACGCAATCGCCATCCGTTCAGGAGCGTGTCGGTGGATTCGGCGTCGGTATCGGACTCGGCCGGCCGCAGGTGCAGGACGACCTCGGTGCCCCGTTGCGGCCGCTCGGCCGGTTCGACGGTGAACTCGCCACTGCCGTCGGACTCCCAGCGCACGCCTTCCCCGGCCGGCGCGCCGGCCCGCCGGCTCAGTACGACGACCCGTTCGGCGACGATGAAGGCCGAATAGAAACCGACGCCGAACTGGCCGATCAGCTGGGCGTCGCGCGCCTGGTCGCCGGAGAGCTGCCCGAAGAACTCGCGGGTGCCCGAGCGCGCGATGGTGCCGAGGTTCGAGACCGCATCGTCGCGACTCATGCCGATGCCGTTGTCGACGACGCGAATCGTGCGCGCCTCGCGGTCGAATTCGATGCGGATCGCGAGTTCGGCATCGTCCTCGAGCAGCCCGGGCGAATCGAGCGCCTCGAAGCGCAGCTTGTCGCAGGCGTCGGACGCGTTGGATATCAGCTCGCGCAGGAAGATCTCGCGATTGCCGTACAGCGAGTGGATCATCAGTTGCAGCAGTTGCCGCACTTCGGTCTGGAAACCGAGGGTCTGCTTCTCGGGCGGGTTCGATTGCCCGTCCGGCTTCGGAGTGTCACTCATCGACTGGAATACCTCGAATCATTCAGGGTGGCGAACACCGGGCGCATGGCCAGACGCGCCCGGTGGCGCGCAGATGTGGGCGCGGCCCCGGGATTTCAAGACCGGCGCCCGTACAGCGGCCCTCCCCGGGGGACGGGCCGGCGCGATGGGTCAGCGCAGCGGCTGGAAATGGGCCTCGACAAGGCCCGGCTCGACCGCCTCGAAGCGATCCGGCGACCACGCGGGCCTGCGATCCTTGTCGATCAGCAAGGCCCGCACCCCTTCCGGGAAATCGTGATGGCGCTGGTACTGGTGCGCCAGCACCAGGTCGAGATCGAGCACTTCGCGCAGCGACAGGTGCCGGCACCGCTGCAGGTAGGCCCAGGTGACATGCGCCGCCGTCGGCGATCCGCCCGCCAGGCTGTCGGCCGATCGGGAGAAGAAGGCATCCTCCTTCGCGGCCGCGAGCAGCGCGTCGCGCGCCGCAATCACGTCGGGCTGGGCGCCGATGAAGCGGATTGCGTCGAAATACTGCAGCAGGCTCGATGTGGGCAGCCCCGCATGGTGACGCTGGTGCAAGGACATCAGCAGCCGGGTGACCGCTGCAAAGTCCCCCGCCCCGCCCTGCCAGTCGACGTCGGCCAACGCGTCGAAGAGCGCATCGCGCGCCTCGAGCGGCACGAAGAAATCGGCCAGGCCGGCGAAGATCGCATCGGCCTCGTTGATCGTCAGGCCGGTCAGGGCCATCAGGGCGCCGGTGCCGCCCGGCGTGCGATTGAGGAACCAGCCACCGCCGACGTCGGGGAACAGGCCGATGTGGATCTCGGGCATCGCGATCCGCGAGCTTTCCGCGACCACCCGGTGGCTCGCGCCCACCGACAGGCCGACGCCGCCACCCATGTTGATGCCGTGCGAGTACGACACCAGTGGCTTCGGATAGGTATGGAGCAGGTGATCGAGCTCGTATTCGACCGTGAAGAAGGCATCGCCATAGACGAAGCGATCCGGCTGGCCGCCGCGCACCTGGCGGACGACCTCGGCCACATCGCCACCTGCGCAGAAGCCCTTGTCACCGGCGCCGGTGAGCACGACCGCGGCAATCGATTCGTCCGACGCCCAGGCGCGCAGCTGGGCGAGCATGGATTCGCACATCGCGAGATTGAGCGCATTGACCTGGCGCGGCCGGTTCAGGATGGCGAGGCCGATGCGCCGTCCGTTGCGCGCTTCGCGCAGTTCGTAGCGCATCGGCGGCTCGCCCATGGTGGCGGGGTTGGCGTTGGACTCGCGCGTACTCATTGTTCGGGCTCCTTGCGTGGTTTCAGTCGTCGGGTTTCGCCGTGGCGCAGCAACTCGAACTCGCTGCGCGCGATGTCTTGCGCATCGAGCGCCCTCGCGAGCGCATCGATCGGGGCATCGAGCGACTCGTCGGTCAGCTCGAACGAGCCCCAGTGGATGCCGATCGAGTAGCGCGAGGCGACGTCGCGATGGATCTGCACCGCCTCGGCGGGATCGACATGATAGTCGGCCATGAACCAGCGGGGCTCGTAGGCGCCGACCGGGATCAGGGCGAGGTCGAATCCACCGAAACGCCGGCCGATCTCCGCGAAATCCTGTGAATAGCCGGTATCGCCCGCGAAATAGGCGGAGAACTCCGGGGCACGAAAAACCCAGCCGCCCCACAGGGTCCGGTTCCGGTCGAAGGCGGTCCGCGCGCTCCAGTGGTGGGCGGGAACGAAGCTGGCCTCGACCGCGCCGATCGTGGTCGACTGCCACCAGTCGAAGGCGCGCACCCGCTCGATGCCGAGATCCCGGAACCAGGGCAGCAGCCCCAGCGGCACGAGGAACTCCGGCGGGTTGTCGGTGCGCGCGGCGAGCGCCAGCACGCTGCCACGATCGAGGTGGTCGTAGTGGCTGTGGGAGATCACCACGATGTCGATCGGCGGCAACTGCTCGACCGTCATCGGCAAGGGGACTTTCCGTTTCGGGCCAAGCCATTGCACGGCAAAGGCGCGCTTCGAGAACTGTGGATCGGTGAGGATGTTCTTGCCGCCCATCTGCAGCAGCACGGTGGCATGCCCGATCCAGGTCACCCTCGGATCTCCCGGTTCGGCGCGCGGACGCGCCGGCTCCGGCGTGGCCAGCCGGAACCCCGCATAGCCGTCGACCAGGCGTGACGGGGGCCTGGGCAGGCCGTCGCGCCAGCGCTGCCAGGCCCATGACAGCAGCGCCGAGAACGGCTTGTCGTTGCGGCTGCCGTCGGAATTGACGAAGCCCTCGAGGCGATGGTGGGCCTGCGCCGGATCGAAATCCGGGTTGCGCCAGCTGCAGCCGCCCAGCGCGAGGGCCAGGCTCGCCGCCACGGCCATCGCGAACGCCGTGGCGATGATGGGTCGGCGAGAACCCCTAGGCATCGCCACGCGGCAACGTCAGCCGGGCGTCCTTGATCCTCGGTTCGAGAAAACGTCCCTTGCGGGCACGGTTGCCACGCCAGGCGTCGAGGGCAATCGCGCCGAACGCACGCTCGAGCGGCTTGCCGCCCCGACCGGTACCGCTGGCGATGACGCCATCCCGGCCGAAGACGATGGCCTGGGTGAACACGTCGCGCGCCTCCAGCCCCATCAGGATGACGCCGCGCCCGCCCTTGCGCAGGACCTTGACTTCATCGAGCCCGATGACCAGCGCCTTGCCCTCGCCCGAGACGCACAGCACCCGGTCGTGGCCGGGCCGGAACACCGCCGGGCGGGTCGGCTCGTCGTCGGGGCCGAGCGCGAGGAAGGCCTTGCCCTGGCGGGTACGGCCGACGAGGTCGCCCGCCTGGCAGATCAGGCCGTTGCCACCGCGGGTCGCGAGCAGCACGCCATCCTCGGCGCTGGCGGCGAACGCATAGGCGATGCGGCTGCCCGGCTCGAGTTCGACCAGGCTGGTCAGCGGTGCGCCATCGCCGCGCGCCGACGGCAACTGCGACACCCCGCAGGTATGGACCCGGCCGTTGGTGGCCACCACGAAGAGGTTGTCGCTCTCGCGCACCTCGAAGGCATCGTCGAAGCGATCCCCCGACTTGAATCCGAACTGGCTCCAGTCATGGCCATGGCCCTGGCGCGACCGCACCCAGCCCTTGTCGGAGACGATCACCGTGACCGGATCATCCGATACCCGGACCTCGACGGTGGTGCGCTCGGCCGCCTCGACGAGCGTGCGTCGATCGTCGCCATAGGCCTTGGCATCGGCCTCGATCTCCCGGATCACCGCCCGCTTGAGGGCCGCCGGGCTGTCGAGCAGCTTCTGCAGCTCGCTCTTCTCGGCGCCGAGTTTCGCCAGTTCCTGTTCGATCCGGATCGCCTCGAGCCGGGCGAGCTGGCGCAGCCGGATCTCGAGGATGTCCTCGGCCTGCCGATCCGACAGCGCGAAGCGCTCGATGAGGGCGGGCTTGGGCTCGTCGGATTCGCGGATGATCCGGATCACCTCGTCGATGTTGAG
>CAYZBJ010000120.1:0-7399 GCA_964476625.1 uncultured Burkholderiaceae bacterium
TTGGGGCGCCTTGCCGTACAACCGTACTGTCTTCGGCGCCCCGCCTTGCCCTGCACCCGATGCCGAAGCCGGATTGTTCGCTCTCGAGGCATGACCGCGTTGGGGCGGCATTGGGGCGGCCGATGGACGCTTCTCGGGGGTGCGTGCCATACTCTTTATTGCAGAACTAATGTTCTGTTTGGCAGAACTCGAGAGTATGAACAGGACAGGCCCAGGCATATGAGCGCAACGCCGCACGACGACCCCCGGCCGATGCTGATCGGCGGCCAATGGACGAGCGCCGACGCGACCGTCTTCGACTCGGTGAATCCGGCCACCGGCGAGCGCAACTACCGCATCGCGGGCGCTGGCGCCGGGCAGGTCGACCAGGCGGTCGCGGCGGCGCGCCAGGCGCAGGCCGAGCCGTCCTGGCGGGACATGCTGCCGCATCGGCGCGCCGCGCTGCTGATGCGGATCGCCGACGGCATGGAAGCCAATGCCGACCGGCTCGCCGACGCGCAGCGGCTCGAGAACGGCAAGGTCGTCGCCGAATGCCGCAGCCAGGTCGCCAGCGCGGCGGCCACATTTCGCTACTACGCCGCCGTCTGCGAGACCCTGGGCGAGGAGATCACGCCCTCGCGCGGCGCCTACCTGTCGATGTCGATCCATGAGCCCCATGGCGTGGTCGCCGCGATCACCCCGTGGAATTCGCCGCTCACCATGGAGGCGCAGAAGGTCGCCCCGGCGCTCGCGGCCGGCAACGCGGTGATCCTCAAGCCTTCCGAAGTCACCCCGACCCCGGCGCTCGAACTCGGCCGGATCGCCCTCGAGGCGGGCCTCGCGCCCGGCCTGCTCAATGTGTTGCCGGGATTCGGGGCCGAGGTCGGCGGGCCGCTGGTCGCGCATCCCGGGGTCGACATGGTTTCGTTCACCGGCGGTACCGCAAGCGGCCGGCGGATCGCGGAGGTCGCGGCCCGCAAGCTGATGCCAGTCGCGCTCGAGCTCGGCGGCAAGTCGCCGCACATCGTGTTCGCCGACGCCGACCTCGATGCGGCGGTCGACGCGATCATCGGCGGCATCTTCGAAGGCAGCGGCCAGTCCTGCGTGGCCGGCTCGCGGCTGTTCGTCGAGCGTTCGATCCGCGACGAATTCGTCGGGCGCGTCGTCGAGCGGGCGCGCTCGCTGAAGATCGATCTGCCCGATGCGCCCGGTGCGCAGATGGGGCCGATCGCCTCCTTCGGGCACCGCGAGCGCATCGAATCGATGGTCGATGGCGCGCGCTCTCGTGGCGTCGAGGTGCTCTGCGGCGGCGAGCGGCCGGCCGATGCGCACCTGGCGGCCGGCGCCTTCTACCGGCCCACCGTGCTCGCGCCGGCCGACGGGGCCGATCCGATCGTGCGCGAGGAGATCTTCGGGCCGGTGCTTTGCGCGCTTGCCTTCGAGGACGAGGCCGACCTCGTCGCCCAGGCCAACGACAGCGTCTACGGGCTGGCCGCCGGCATCTGGACCCGCGACTTCGGTCGGGCCTGGCGGCTTGCGCGCGCGCTTGCCGCAGGCACGGTCTGGATCAACACCTACAAGCAGCTGTCGATCTCGACGCCGTTCGGCGGCTTCAAGGACAGCGGGCTCGGACGCGAGAAGGGGATCGGCGGACTGCGCCTGTACCAGCAGGCCAAGTCGATCTACATCGCGACACGCTGAAAACCAGTTCCAGGAGGGCAATACCATGGCGGCGGACACGATCCAACTCGGCTTCATCGGACTCGGCGTGATGGGCGAGCCGATGTGTCGCAACCTGGTACAGAAGTCCGGCGCCCGGGTCATGGCCTACGATCGCGACCGGGCGCCGCTCGAGCGCATCCGCGAGCATGGCGCCCAGGCATGCGCCCAGCTGCGCGAAGCGGTCGAGGGCTCGAGCGTGATCTTCCTGTCGCTGCCCTCGGGCGAGGTGGTGCGCGAACTCGCCCTCGCCGAGGGCGGCCTGCTCGATTGCACGAGCCGGGGGCAGGTGATCGTCGACACCAGCACCTCGCCGGTCGGCTCGACCCGCGAACTCGCCGAGCGCTTCGGCGAGCGCGGCGTGACCTTCATCGATGCGCCGGTCGCGCGCACCCGGGCGGCCGCCGAAGCGGGAGCGCTGTCGGTGATGGTGGGCGCGGAAGCCCAGGTCTTCGAGCAGGTACGCGAGTACATCGCCACCTTCGCCACCGACATCAGCCTGTGCGGCCCGGTGGGCTGCGGGCAGGTCGTCAAGATCATGAACAACATGGTGCTGTTCGAGACGGTGATGGCGCTGTCCGAAGCCAGGGCGATCGGCGAGCGCGCCGGCGTGCCCGCCGAACTCCTGTTCGAGGTGCTCTCCAAGGGGTCGGCCGACAGCTTCGCGCTGCGCAACCACGGCATGAAGGCGATCGTCCCCGACGAGTTCCCCCTGCGCGCCTTCTCCACCGCCTATGCCCGCAAGGACCTGCGCTATGCGCGCGAGCTCGCCGCCCAGACCGGCGTCGACGCCCGTGGCGCCGAGACGGTCGACGGCTGGCTCGGCGCCGCGATCGAGGCGGGCGAGGCCGACAACTACTTCCCGGTCATCGCGCGCCGGATCGCAGCAACGCCCCGCGGTTCACAGTAGACTCGTGGCGTTGCTCCGGAGACGACGATGACCCTGATGGCCACAGCCCCCGCCACCCCGCACGACGGCGTCTGGGAGGCATACGCGATCCGCTATGCCCGCGTCGAACGGCGCCGCGCCGACAACTTCGTGCCGGTCGATCCGCACGACGGCCCGATGCCGATGGACTTCTTCGTGTGGCTCTTGCGCCAGGGCGAACGGACGATCCTCGTCGACACCGGTTTCGGCGCCGAAGCCGCCAACGCCCGGGGCCGCAAGCTCCTGCGTTGCCCGATCGAAGCGCTGCGGGTGCTCGATGTCGATCCCGACACGATCACCGACGTGGTCGTCACCCACCTCCACTACGACCATGCCGGCAACCTCGACAAGCTGCCGAACGCCCGTTTCCACATCCAGGCTGACGAGGTGTCCTACGCGACCGGCCCCTGCATGTGCCATCCGGTGATGCGGCATGCCTACCGGGTCGAGGACGTCGTCGAGCTGGTGCGCAAGGTGTATGCCGACCGGGTCGTCTTCTACCAGGGCGATGCGAACCTCGCGCCGGGCGTCGACCTGCTCGCGATCGGCGGCCACACGATGGGCCTGCAGTCGCTGCGGGTGCGTACCGCCCGCGGCACCATCATCCTTGCTTCGGACGCGAGCCACTACTACGAGAACATCCTCGGCGGGCGGCCCTTCCCGATCGTGCACGACGTCGCGAAGATGCTCGACGGCCATCGCCGCCTGCTTGCCGAGGCGGGCGACCCGAAGTTCCTGGTCCCCGGCCACGACCCGCAGGTCCTCGAGCGCTATCCGCATGTGCCCGGCGACGAGATCGGCATCGCCATCCTGCACGAGTCGCCGTCGGCCTGAGCAGGGAACGGCGGACCGGACCCCCTCGCCCCGAGGGGCGTGCTGCCGGGGCGGGCCCTGGGCGCTGCCATGGTGGCCCGCCCGGCGTCGGAAACGCTGTCCACACCGCCCCATCTCGCGTACGCTGCCAACGTCGATTCATTGCCGGTTCCCGGCGATCTCGACCGGCCGAAGTCGACTCTCGTCGATCGGTCGATGTCCATGAAGAACCGACTTGAAACAATCCATCAAGGAGACACGCATGATGAAACGCATCATCGCTGGAGTCGTCGCGGTCATCGGGATCGCGCTGGCCGGTTCGGCAGTCGCCAATGACAAATGGTTCCCGTCGAAGTGGGGCGCGGACGATGAGCTCGGCGCGGCCAACTACCTTTCGCCCGACAAGGTCCTGGCCGCCTCGAAGCTGATCACGACGGGCAAGGCCTACCCGCTGGGCATCACCGTCAACCGGCTGACGCCGGCCTTCCCGCCACGGCGTTGCGACATCTACATCGTGCAGCCGGGCCAGGTCGGTTCGGCCACCGGACTCGGTCCGACCAGCACGACCTACAACGACGACATCCTGAACTGCTGGATCGGCATCGGCTCGCAGATCGACGGCCTCGGCCACATCGGCATCGGCGATACCTACTACAACGGCAACAAGTGGGCCGACATCGCACCGATCACCGGGCTGGCCAAGCTCGGCACCCACAATATCCCGCCGATCGTCACCCGCGGCGTGGTGCTCGACATCGCCGGCCATCGCGGCGTGGAGATGCTCACCGAGGGCGAGGCGATCAACCGGGCCGATATCGAAGGGGCGGCGACGAAGCAGGGTGTCGAGATCCGCGAGGGCGACGTCGTCCTGCTGCACACTGGCTGGATGAGCATCCTCGATTCCGATCCGGCGCGCTTCGGCAAGGCCGAGCCCGGCCTCGGCATGGAAGGCGCGAAATATCTGGTTGGCAAGGGCGTGGTTGCCGTCGGGGCCGATACCTGGGGTGTCGAGGCGGTTCCGTTCGAGCAGGGCGAGGGCATCTTCGGGGTTCACCAGGAACTGCTGACCCGTAACGGCACCTACATCCTCGAGAACATGAACACCGCCGACCTCGTCGCCGACAAGGCCTGGGAGTTCCTGTTCGTGCTCGGCCAGCCGCGCTATGAGGGCTCGGTCCAGGCGATGATCAATCCGGTGGCGATCCGTTGATCTCTTGCCTTGTCTGTGACATCCGGCAACGGGCGCGCGCCGCCGGTACGCCGGATGCCGCCGTTCATGCCGGATTCGTTGCCGTGGTGGCCTCGCCGACAAATGATGGGCCACAAGTAAGAAAACGTAACGAATCGCTCATCGGATTACCGCTTTACCTGTCCATGATTCGTCGCGACAATACGACCCGGAAATCCAGCCAGGCCATTCAACGGAGATTCCCGTGAAATTGTCGTTCAAGTTCCTAGCTGTATCGATTGGCCTGGCATGTGCGGCAGGCGCCGTGCAGGCGCAAGGCAATGGCCTGACCATGACCAAGGGCCTGTACAAGTGCGAGCTCAATCGGCAGGTGGACGTCACCGAGGTCTCCCCCGACAGCTCGACCGCAACCATCAAGTGGGGCAAGCGCGGCTATGTCCTGCGCGCGGTACCCGCGCGCACCGGTGCGCTTCGCTACGAAGACGTCGATTCCGGCCTGACCTGGCTGGTGGTCGTCGGCAAATCGATGCTGCTCGACACCAAGCACGGCAAGCAGCTCGCCAACGAATGCAAGGTTTGACCTCATAAGAAGCACAGCGCCGCCGGCTCCTCCCGGCCGGTGCACGGAACGATCAATCTCCCGGGCCGCGGCAAATGTCGCGGCCCCTTTTTTTGTTTTTGTCGCCAGGCCGCGCCGGGAGGAAATGCTCAGCCCGCGACCGGCGCCGCCTCGTGGCCGGTCAGCACCCAGATGCGCCAGTCTTCCTCGAGCTGGCTGCGGCCGCGATCGTTGGGCACGTAGTACCAGCCCCGCCATTCGCGTCTCACCCAGCGCCCGAGGGCGGGCGCATACCAGGTGAGGTCGTGGCGGTAGGGGTCGAGGCGCGCGAAGTCGGGGTGCCTGAACTGGATCTGGCGCTCGATGAGCAGGCATTCGAACTCGCCGGCCGGCACCCGGATTCGCTGCAGCGGGCCGATCCGGCGCTGGTCGGCCCAGTCATAGCGACCGCTGTCGCCGGCGATGCGGTAGTGGGTCCGCACGAAGCTGGCCACGCCGGTGGCCGGGGGTACCGGCAGCCAGGGCACCGGTGCTTCGAAGCGGATGCCCGGCGGCCCATAGGCCGGGTCCTGGGTCAGCCGGCCCTGGGCGTCGATGATCTCGGCGCCGAGCGAGGCGCCTTCGGGCGTATGCCATTCATGGACCTGGCGACCGGTTTCCTCGCGCAGTTCGACGACGAGCTCGCCCTGGCCGACCGTGTTGTAGCCGTTGCGGCTGGCGTAGCGCCAGCGCTCGCCCGGGCGGGGCGGCCGCGCGGGCGCCGCGTCGGCCGGCAGGGGGGTGCCGGGCCGAGGGGCGGGAATCGCGCAGGCGGCCGGCAACACGGCCGAGGCGAGCAACAGGCGGCGGCGAAGGATGTCGGTCATGGTCGTGCTTCCGTCCAGTACGGGCCGTGAGCACGGCGTCGGGCGGACAGGCTGCCCGACGGGGCGCCAGGGCCCCGGGCCGCTTACCGCGGCTGCGGCATCGCGCGTCCGTCAAGGGCGGCGAGCAGGCCGCGGATCATGCGGTACAGGTACCAGAGTACCGGAATCACCAGCACGAAGGAGAGCAGGCCGAAGCTGACCAGGGCAATGGCGCCGGCCACGACGAGCCAGAGCAGGGTCCACCAGCAGGTGCGGATCATCCAGTTCATGTGGCTGTGCCAGACGGTGCCGCGGGCATCGTCGCGCTTGACGTAGTTGATGATCAGCGCGATGACGGTGAGCAGCATCATCGAGACGATCGGGCTCGCGATATGCAGGCCGTAGTCGAGGAGGGTGATCTTGCGCAAACCCCGCTCCTCGGTCGGCGTGACGATCTCGATATCTGCCATGGGCATTTCTCCAATCAGTGGCGGCCGGCCGCCCGAAGCTGCTGATGGCCCCTCGGGTACCGTTTCATTTCCTGCGTCCGGCGACGCGCAATCGCCTATTTGCGGACGATTCCACAAAAAGCAAGGGCCGGCAATTGCAGCAATTGCCGGCCCCGCGCGACGCCCCTGGCGGCTGCGCCTATTCGACTCCCTTCACCATGTCCTCGACCACTTTCTTGGCGTCGCCGAAGACCATCATGGTCTTGTCCATGTAGAAGAGCTCGTTGTCGAGCCCGGCATAGCCCGAGGCCATCGAGCGCTTGTTGACGATGACCTGCGCCGACTTGAACACCTCGAGGATCGGCATGCCGGCGATCGGCGACTTGGGATCCTTGGCGGCCGGGTTGACCACGTCGTTGGCCCCGAGCACCAGCACGACGTCGGTCTCGGAGAAGTCGGGGTTGATGTCCTCCATCTCGAAGACCTGGTCGTAGGGGACCTCGGCCTCGGCGAGCAGGACGTTCATGTGCCCCGGCATCCGGCCGGCCACCGGGTGGATCGCGTAGCGGACCCGGATGCCGCGGGCGATCAGCTTGTCGGTGAGCTCCTTGAGGGGATGCTGGGCGCGGGCGACCGCGAGGCCGTAGCCGGGCACGATCACGACGCTGTCGGCATTGGCCATCAGGAAGGCGGCATCGTCGGCCGAGCCGCTGCGAACCGGCCGCTGTTCGCCGCCACCGGCGGCGACCGCGCTCGCCTCGCCGCCGAAGCCGCCGAGGATCACGTTGAAGAACGAGCGGTTCATCGCCCGGCACATGATGTATGACAGAATCGCGCCCGAGGAGCCGACCAGGCTGCCCGCGATGATCAGCATCGGGTTGTTGAGCGAGAAGCCGATGCCGGCGGCCGCCCAGCCCG
>CAYZBJ010000121.1:0-7025 GCA_964476625.1 uncultured Burkholderiaceae bacterium
CCGGCGATGGCGCGACGGCTCGAGTTCGACCAGGCCGATGCGCACTACCTCGCGAACCTCTGCCACGGCTGTGGCGCCTGCCTGCACGCCTGCCAGTACGCGCCGCCGCACGACTTCGCGGTCGATGTGCCGCGCAGCCTCGCGCAGGTGCGCGGCCGCACCTACGCGCAATACGCCTGGCCGGCGCCGCTGGGCCGCCTGTACGAGCGCAACGGCCTGGCGCTCGCGCTCGCGAGCGCCGCCGGCCTCGCCCTGTTCCTGGTCATGGTGATCGCCAGCCGCGGCGCGCTCTGGCACCGCCCGCTCGCGGGCGACTTCTATGCGATCTTCCCGCACAACCTCCTGGTCCTGATGTTCGGCGGCGTGTTCGCCTTCGCCTGCATGGCGATCGCGATCGGGGTGGTCCGCTTCTGGCGCGACATCGCGCCCGGCGCCGGGCCACCGGCGGCCTGGGCCGAGGCCGGCGGCGACGCACTGCGCCTGAAGTACCTCGACGGCGGCCACGGCAAGGGCTGCAACGACGAGGACGACCGCTTCACCCTGCGTCGCCGGATCTTCCACCATTTCACCTTCTACGGCTTCATGCTGTGCTTCGCCGCCACCTCGGTGGCGACGATCTACCACTACCTGTTCGATCGCCCCGCGCCGTATGGCATCACCGACCTGCCGGTCATCCTCGGCACCCTCGGCGGCATCGGCCTGCTGATCGGGCCGACCGGGCTGCTGTGGCTCAATGCGCGGCGCGATCCGCTGCAGGGCGACCCGGCGCAACGCCCGATGGACCGGGGTTTCGCGGCGCTGCTGCTGGCGACCAGCGCGAGCGGCCTCGTCCTGCTGGCCGCGCGCGACACCGGCGCGATGGCGACCCTGCTCGCGATCCACCTCGGCATCGTGATGGCGTTCTTCCTGACCATGCCCTATGGCAAATTCGTCCATGGCGCCTATCGGGTGGCGGCGCTGCTGAAATGGTCCTTCGAGAAACGCCGCCCCGACCAGACCGGAATCGCCGAGTGAAGGACGCCCTGCCCGCCCGCCGGCTCGATGCGCAGCCCTGGTACCTGCCCAGCGGCGACGAGATCGAGATCTTCGAAGCCGCCTACGCCGCCCGCCTGCCGGTCCTGCTCAAGGGCCCGACCGGCTGCGGCAAGACCCGCTTCGTCGAGCACATGGCGTGGCGCCTGTACCGCGAGGCGGACAGCCCGAGGCGCGCCATCGACACGCCGCTCGTGACGGTGGCCTGCCACGAGGAGCTCACCGCGACCGACCTGGTCGGCCGCCACCTGCTCGCCGCCGACGCCACCGTCTGGACCGACGGCCCGCTCTCGCGCGCGGTGCGCACCGGCGCGATCCTCTATCTCGACGAGATCGTCGAGGCGCGCACCGATACCACGGTCGTCATCCACTCCCTGACCGACCATCGACGGATGCTGCCGATCGACCGGACCGGCGAACTGCTCGACGCGCATCCCGACTTCCTGCTGGTGATCTCCTACAACCCCGGCTACCAGAGCGTGCTCAAGGACCTCAAGACCTCGACCCGCCAGCGCTTCGTCAGCATCGAGTTCGACTATCCGCCGCTCGCGACCGAAGCGCGGATCATCGCGCACGAGGGCGGCGTCGACGACACCACCGCGCTGGCCCTCGCGCGCATCGGCGCGAAGGTGCGCGGGCTGCGCGAACAGGGCTTCGACGACGGCGTCAGCACCCGGCTGCTGGTCTATGCCGCCGCGCTGATTCGTCGCGGCATCGCGCCGCGGCGCGCCTGCGACGTCGCGATCAGCCGCGCGGTCGCCGACGATGCGGACATCCAGCAGGCGGTGGCGAACCTCGTCGAGGCCATCCTGCCGGCCGACCCGGCCGGCGGCGGCGCTTGAGCGCAGCCGCCACGGCTGGCGGCGAATCGACCGGGCCACGCCCGATGACCGGAACCGGCATGGAAAACCCGCTCGCCTCGCACGCCTCGCTGGTGATGTTCGCCAGCGCCGTTCGCGGCGGGCCGGTCGAGCTCGTCGATGACGGCTCCGCCGGGCGGGCCGGGCCCGACGCCGACGTTGCCTGGCAACACTGGAGCACTGCGGCGCTCGAGATCGCGGCAACCGACATCGCTACGCCGGTCGAATTGCGACTCGACGTGGCCGAAGGGGACGAAGGGGACGAAGCACGCGACCGCGACCTGATCCTCGCCCGCATCCTGCGCAGCCTCGCCTGGCGGCGCGCCGGCAGCGCAGCGCTCGATATCGGAGGCTTCTGCGCGCGCTGGCCCGATCCCGCGCGCATGCACCGCCTGCTCGCAGCCTGCGAAGCGATCCGGGTGCGACCGGTCATCGCCCGCCTGTACCCCGGGGTCGGCGCCGGGTTGGGACGGCTCGATGTCGCCGAGCGCGCCAGGGCCATGACCGACGAGACCATCGACGCGGCGCTGGCGCGCATCCGGCTCGACATGCCGCCATCGCCCGCCGACGCCATGCTGCCGGCCGGACTGCGCGCGGCCCTCGCGGCACTGGCCGGGCCCGCCGCGACGATCGTGGACAGCGCCCGTTGCGCAGTCGCCTGCTGGCGGCTCGAGCGCGGCGAACCACAGGCCCGCGACGGCACGGACTCCTTCGATCCCTTCGCCCCGGTACCGATCCCCGAATCACTGAGCTCGGCGGTGCCACCGGGCGCGGCGAGCGGCGAAGCCGGCGTCGAGGATCGTGGCGACGGGGAAGCCGGCGCCGACGAACCCGGGGCGACCGAACTCGGCGCACCCGGCACCGGTGGCGAGCAGGCTGGCGCCGACGGCCTGCGGCCGGCCGCAACGACCGTCGGCGGGCCGGCGGCCGACGGCATCCGCGTCGATGAATGGGACTACCTCGCCCGTCGCTTCCTGCGCCGCTGGTGCCGGATCGTGGTGGCCCGGCCCGAGCCGCGCGCAGGCGACTACCGCGCCGAGCTGCTGCAGCGCGAGCGGGCGCAGGCGAGGCGCCTGCGCCGCCAGTTCGCCCGGCTGCGCGATGCCGCGACGCGACGCCGCCGGGTGTTCGGCGACGGTGAGGAGATCGATGCCGACGACATGGTCCGGGCAATCGTCGAGCGCCGGGCCGCCGCTGCCGACGAACCCCGGATGATCCGGCGCGAGCATGCCCGGCGCGACGTTGCGGTCGCCCTGTTGCTCGACGCCAGCGCCTCGACCGACTTCGTGCTGCGCGATCCCGACCAGGTCGTGGACCGGGCGCCAGCGGCCCTGGTGGAGGACGACGATCCCTTCCTCTGGAGCCCGACGATCTTCGATCCGAAGCCAGGCCAGGAAGGCCCGCCACCACGCCGGGTGATCGACGTCGCCCGCGACGCGATGGGCCTGCTTGCACAGGCCTTCGAATCGCTCGGCGACCGTTTCGCGCTCTACGCCTTCTCGGGCAGCGGCCGCGAGCAGGTCGACTTCCTCATCGCCAAGGACTTCGATGAGGCCATGGCGCCGCGGGGCTGGCAGGCGCTGGCCGGGCTCGAGCCGATGCGCTCCACGCGAATGGGCGCGGCGATCCGCCATGCCACCGACCGGCTCGGCCGGCGCCCCGAACGGATGCGGGTCCTGCTGGTGGTCTCCGACGGCTATCCGGACGACATCGACTACGGCCCCGATCGGCGCAGCGTGGAATACGGCCTGCGCGACACCGCCCGGGCGATCGACCAGGCCCGTGCCCGCGGCATAGACACGTTGCTGGTCACCGTCGACCGGGCCGGCCACGACTACCTGCGCCGGATCTGTCCACCCGGCCGCTACCGGGTCATCGACGAGATCGATTCGCTCGCCGGGGAGATCGCCCGCGCCTACCGCACGATGACCGGTTGAAGCCGCGATTCAACGCGGCGGGGCCAGCTACCAGGCGTACAGTCCCGCGGGCGGATCGAGCGGCCCGAGGTTGCCCGGCGCGGAGGTGCCCGCATCCGGGTAGGAGGCCGGCGCGAGACCGGCGCCCGCGGATTGCGCCGGCGGCGCATCGAACAGCGCGACATCATCGACGAACAGATCGCTCGACTTGAGCATCTCGTCGGCTGGCCCATTCCCGAAGATCGCCCTGGTGACCTCCACATCGCGAGTCGCGGTCGCGCCGACATTGCCGGCCGTATCGACCGCATACACGCTCACCGGCCGGTCGCCTATCGGCGGGACCTCGCCAGTGAAATCGGCGGCCCAGCCGCCGTCGGCCCGCGCCTGGGCGATCAGGGTGTTCGCGCCCCAGGTGACATGGACCATCGACCCCGCTTCGGCCTCGCCGGTGATGATCAGGGTGCCAAACATCGCCTCGATCCAGCTGACGCGGTCGTTGCCGGCCACCGGGTCGATCTCCGGCGCCGCCGGCCCCTCGGTATCGAGCCGGTAGGCATAGGAGGCGGAATCTCCGCTCGACTGGCCGCCCGCGCTGACGACCCGTGCGGTGTAGACATGGGTGCCATCGGCGTCCAGGGCACTGTCGGTATAGGACCACTGGTTGCCGTCGAGCGCGAGCCGGCCGCTCGCGGCCGCCCCGAGGTCGACGCCATC
This sequence comes from uncultured Burkholderiaceae bacterium, assembly GCA_964476625.1. GTDB lineage: Bacteria > Pseudomonadota > Gammaproteobacteria > Burkholderiales > Burkholderiaceae_E > JAMLIN01. The sequence continues at coordinate 4,523 of CAYZBJ010000121.1, forward strand.
ACGCAGGATGTGCAGGGTGCCGCCTGCCGTGGCATCCCACTGCCCTACGAGGCGCGGAGTCGGGTCGTTGGCAGGCTGGTTGCGGGCGATCGTCCCCGTGTTGGGACTCGCGTCGTCGATGATCCGGTCGATGGTCGGCGCCTGCAACGGCAGGGCCTGGATCGTGACCGGGCGCTGGGCGGCCTCGCTCGGGTTGCCGGCCGGATCGATCGCGACCGCATCGATCGCGTAGCTGCCGTTGCCGGGCAGGTCGTCGCGCTCGAAGCGCACCAGCCAGGCGCCGGTCTCGTCGGCCAGGGCCTCGCGGGTCACGCCGGCGATCCGTACCTGCACCCGCGCGAACGGCTCGGCGCTGCCGGACACGACGATGCCCGCCCCGTACTCGGTCGCGTCGACGACGTCGTCGCCGGTGACCGGCGCGATCGTCGGGGGCGCGGGAGCGACATCGTCGAGCACGATGCGGTGGCGGCTACTGGCCGCGACCAGTTCGCCGCCGGCATCCTCGATCCGCGCCTGGTACTCGTGCGGGCCGGCCTCGAGCGCGCCGACTTCCTGGAAACGCCATTCGAGCCCGTCGATCCCGGCCTCGCCCACCGCGACACCATTGCGGTAGATCCGCAGCACCTCGCCCGCGACGAGGTCCCGGCCGAGGCTTCCGGACAGGGTCGGCAGATGGTCATCGGTAGCCGCGCCCATGCCGATCGGGCCGATCACCAGGCCGAAGTCGTCATCGATGCGCAGGATCGCCACCGTGCCGTCGGGCACCGTGCCGTCGATGTTGACGACGGTGGTCGCGAGGTCGCTCACCAGGCCGGCGGCGTCGACCGAGCGCGCAAGCAGGGTGATGGCGCCGTCCGGCAAGCTGCCGTCGAACAGGGCCGTCGCGTTGCGCGGCGGATCGAAGCCGGTATCGACCCGCCAGGCGCCGCTGGCATCGGCCATCGTCCGCCAGGTCGCGATCACTTCGCCGGCGGCGGTGGCCAGGGTCAGGATCAGCTCGGAACCGGGTTCGGCGGTTCCGGTCAGCACCGGCGTGGCGTCGGCGATGTCCTTCGGGATCGTGAAGGCCGGAGCGGGGGGCGGTGTGGTGTCGGCCGAGCCGCCCCCGCCGCCACTGCCACCGCCGCCGGCCGCGCCAGCCACCGCGAGCGCCCCGAGGCCCAGGCCGAGCGACCTGGGCGTGAAGGACGGCTCGGGCGGCGGCATCATCCCGGCCGCCGCATCCGGTGGCGCATACATGACGAAGGTATCGTCGCCGAGGGCGCCGAGCGGGATCGATTCCGGCCCGATCGGGGCGACCGTGGCGCCGGCCACCGGCGAGACGTCGAGCTCGCAGCGATCATTCTCGTTGCAATGCTCGAAGAAACCGGAGAAGACGACGCGGGCGTCGCCGGGCAGGCCGTCGACCTGCAGGTCGGGGCCGATGCGCCGCACCATCAGGGTGGCAGGGATTTCGCCATCGCCCTCGAGGCGATAGCTGATGCCCGGGCGGGCGACCAGCGTGGTGACGGCGCCGGCGACCGGCACATGCGTGATCAGTCCGTCGGGATCCTGGTATTCGATGCGTAGTGCCATTCGGTCTCATCCAGGGCGGCGCGTCCAAGGCGAGCGCGGCGCGGAGGCGAGCGCGGCGCGACGGTGCAGGCGCTCGATCGGGTGGGGCAAGCAAGCTTGGTGCCATTGCCCCGGAACCCCGCCGGCAGGCCCTTTACGGCGCCGGCCCGGGAATCCTGACACGGCGCCCGGTGGTCCCTCCCCCGGCAGCCGTAAACATTCCCGACACCCCTTCGAACGCCCCGGGATCACCGGGGCCTTGAATTCGGCGGGCCGATCCCTATAATTAGCACTCGCAATGCCCGAGTGCTAGCAACAGCCCCATCGGCGGCAGCCGGCACCGGACCATCTTGCGCGCCTGCCCCTGGCATGCGCGCGAACCACTGGCATACAGACATCCACACAACGAAGGAGCAAACGCATGAAACTGCGTCCCTTGCATGATCGCGTGATCATCAAGCGCCTGGACAACGAGCGCAAAACGGCTTCGGGGATCGTGATCCCGGACAGCGCGGCCGAGAAGCCTGACCAAGGCGAGATCCTTGCGGTCGGTAACGGCAAGGTCGGCGACGACGGCAAGCTGCGTCCCCTGGCCGTCAAGGTCGGCGACAAGGTCCTGTTCGGCAAGTATTCCGGGCAGACCGTCAAGGTCGACGGCGACGAACTGCTGGTGCTTCGCGAAGAAGACATCATGGCCGTGGTCGAGTAATCCCACGCCTCCTTCCGCAAGAATTCAACCCAATCCGGAGAAATCCCCAGATGGCAGCCAAACAAGTCCTCTTCAATGATGACGCCCGCCTGCGCATGGTCGCCGGCGTCAACCTGCTGGCCGATGCGGTCAAGGTGACCCTCGGCCCGAAAGGCCGAAACGTCATCCTCGAGCGCAGTTTCGGCGCCCCGACCATCACCAAGGACGGTGTGTCGGTGGCCAAGGAAATCGAACTGAAGG
>CAYZBJ010000122.1:0-6973 GCA_964476625.1 uncultured Burkholderiaceae bacterium
AGTGCGTGCGCCGCTGCGGGCTCGAGGTCCACGACCTGATCCTGCAGCCGCTCGCCTCGAGCAACTCGATCCTCACCGAGGACGAGAAGGAGCTCGGCGTGGCGCTGGTCGACATCGGCGGCGGCACCACCGACATCGCGATCTTCACCGGCGGCGCGATCCGCCATACCGCGGTGATCCCGATCGCCGGCGACCAGATCACCAGCGACATCGCGATGGCGCTGCGCACGCCGACCCCGGAAGCCGAGGAGATCAAGCTGCGTCACGGCATCGCCAAGCAGGTGCTGGCAGAGCCGAGCGAGCGGATCGAGGTGCCCGGCCTTGGCGACCGGGGGCCCCGGACCCTGTCGCGCCAGGCGCTTGCCGCCGTGGTCGAGCCGCGCGTCGAGGAGCTGTTCGCCCTGGTGCAGCAGGTGATCCGTGAATCGGGCTACGAGGAGCTGTTGTCCTCGGGCGTGGTCCTGACCGGCGGCACCAGCCTGCTGCCGGGCATGGTGGAACTGGCCGAGGACATCTTCCTCAAGCCGGTACGAATCGGGCTGCCGGCGTATGCCGGTGGCTTGTCGGACGTCGTGCGCTCGCCCCGCTACGCGACGGCCGTCGGGTTGCTCGAAGAAGCGAGGATTCAACACTTGCGAGGCCGCAAGGTCGCAGAGCAGTCGGGGTCCTTCACCGAGACGCTTCGTCGGATGAAGGACTGGTTCCTGGGCAATTTCTAGTCAGTCAAACGGGTTCAGCGAAAAACCGCTAGGAGGTCGCAGACATGCAATTCGAAATGATCGAGAACGAAATCGAAGGCGCCGTGATCAAGGTGATCGGCGTTGGTGGTGCCGGCGGCAATGCCGTCAACCACATGATCAACAAGGGTGTGCAGGGCGTCGAGTTCGTCGCCATCAACACGGACAAGCAGGCGCTGCGACGCTCGCAGGCGAGCAACATCATCCAGCTCGGCGACCAGGGGCTCGGCGCCGGCGCCCGCCCGGAAGCGGGCCGTGCCGCCGCCGAGGCGATGCGCGACGAGATCCGTGCCGCACTCGAAGGCGCGCACATGGTGTTCCTGACCGCTGGCATGGGCAAGGGCACCGGCACCGGTGCTTCGCCGGTGGTCGCCGAGGTGGCGCAGGAACTCGGCGTGCTGACCGTCGGCGTGGTCACCAAGCCGTTCGAGTTCGAGGGCGCCAAGAAGACCAAGGTCGCCGAGGACGGGATCGACCAGCTGGTGGGCAAGGTCGACTCGCTGATCGTCGTGCTCAACCAGAAGCTGTTCGAGGTGATGGACGAGGACGCCAGCCTCGAGGATGCGTTCCGGCGCGCCGACGACGTGCTGAACAACGCAGTGGCCGGCATCGCCGAGATCATCAACGTGCCGGGCCTGGTCAACGTCGACTTTGCCGACGTCAAGACGGTGATGGGCGACAAGGGCAAGGCCATGATGGGCATCGGCGAGGCCTCGGGCCTCGATCGCGCCCGCCTCGCCGCCGAACAGGCGGTGGCCTCGCCGCTGCTCGACGGCGTGGACCTCAACGGCGCCCGCGGCGTGATCGTGAACATCACCGCCAGCCGCAGTCTCAAGCTGCGCGAGACCAATGAGGTGATCAACACGATCAAGGCCTTCTGCGCCGACGACGCGACGATCATCCATGGCACCGTGTTCGACGAGGACATGGACGATGCGCTGCGCGTCACCGTGGTGGCGACCGGGATCGGCCCGCGTCCGGCGATCAAGCCGGTCCTGGTCCAGCGGACCGGCACCGACGATGCCCATGGCGCCGTCGGCAACGCCGGCAACTACGACCAGTACGAACAGCCGGCCGTCTGGCGCAGCCCCCGCGGCAACGCGGCCGACCATGTGCGGGCACTCGAGGACAGCGGCGTCGAGCGATTCGATATCCCCGCCTTCCTGCGCAAGCAGGCCGACTGACGGCTTCGCCTTCGACCGCATGACTGCGTTGGGGCGCCTTGCCGTGCATCTGCACTGTCTTCGGCGCCCCGCCTTGCCCTGCGGCCGAATCCGAATCCGTTGTTCGGCCAGGGGCGCGAAACCGCGACCTTCGCGCCCCTGTGTCCACGCATTACCGCGGGTTATCCGCGGCCGGCCTTAGAATCCAATGGCAGTCGGCATCGACACCCGGGTCCTGCGGACCCGCCAGCACAGGAGTGAGTTCCCATGACGATCAAGCCCGGTGACAGCCTGCCCGAGGCCACCCTCTACGAATTCATCGAGACCGAGCGCGAAGGCTGTTCACTCGGCCCGAACGCCTTCAAGGTTTCCGACCAGGTCCGCGGCCGGAAGATCGCCATCTTCGGCCTGCCCGGCGCCTTCACCCCGACCTGTTCGGCCCAGCACGTCCCCGGCTATGTCCAGGAGGCCGATGCGCTGCGCGCCAAGGGAGTCGACGAGATCTGGTGCATCTCGGTCAACGACGCCTTCGTGATGGGCGCCTGGGGGCGCGAACAGAGTGCGCAGGGCAAGGTCCGCATGATGGCCGACGGCTCGGCGGAGTTCACCCGCAAGCTCGGCCTCGAGCTCGACCTGACCGCGCGCGGCCTCGGGGTGCGCTCGAATCGCTACTCGATGCTGGTCGATGACGGCGTGGTCAAGAGCCTGTCGGTCGAAGCGCCCGGCAAGTTCGAGGTCTCCGACGCCAAGTCGATGCTGGCCCAGCTCGGCTGACCGGGCGCCGGCGACCGCGATGCTGCGACAGCGAACCATCAAGGCCCTGGTCCGCGCGACCGGCGTCGGACTGCACTCGGGCCAGCGGGTGGAGCTGACCTTGCGCCCCGCGGCGGCCGGCACCGGCATCGTGTTCCGGCGGGCCGATCTCGACCCGCCGGTCGAGATTCCGGCGCGGCCCGAGCGGGTGACCGACACCCGCATGGCCTCGACCCTCACCGCCGCCGACGAGGGCGAACTCGCGCAGGTGCGGGTCGCCACCGTCGAGCACCTGATGGCGGCGGCGGCCGGCCTCGGCATCGACAATCTCTATGTGGACGTCACCGCCCCCGAGATCCCGATCCTCGATGGGTCGGCCGGCTCCTTCGTGTTCCTGATCCAGTCGGTGGGCGTGGTCGAGCAGAATGCGCCCAAGCGTTTCCTGCGGGTGATCGCACCGGTCGAGGTCCGCGAGGGCGACAAGTTCGCCCGGCTCGAGCCGCATTTCGGCTTCAAGCTGTCCTTCTCGATCGATTTCCGGCACCCCGCGATCGATGCGACCACCCAGCAGGTGGAGGTCGACTTCGCCACCACTTCCTTCGTGCGCGATGTTTCCCGGGCGCGTACCTTCGGCTTCATGCAGGACGTCGAGACCTTGCGCTCGCACGGCCTGGCCCAGGGCGGCAGCTTCGACAACGCGATCGTGGTCGACGAGTACCGGGTGCTCAACGACGACGGCCTGCGCTCGGGCGACGAGTTCGTCAAGCACAAGATCCTCGACGCGATCGGCGATCTCTACCTGGTCGGCTTCCCGCTGCTGGCCGCCTACACCGCCCACAAATCGGGCCATGCCCTGAACAACCGCTTGCTGCGCAAGCTGCTCGCCGAGCACGCCGCCGAAGTGGTGACCTTCGGCGAGCGGCGCGACGCGCCGCGGATGTTCGCGCTCGACTGGGGCATCGCGAGTTGAGGCCGCTGCGATGATCGCGGTGCTGCGCATCGTGCTCGCCATCGGCTTCGGCTATGCAAGCCTGTATGCGCTGCTGTTCGTGTTCCGGCGCCGTCGCTCCGATCTGCGCCGGGCCCTGGTCGGCTTCGGGATCACCGCGGTGCTCGCCCTGGTGTTCTTCGCGGGGCTGGCGATCGAGCGGCTGGTGAGCGGCTAGTCGCGCTGGCGGGCCACCAGGCGGCGCAGGGCGTCGCGCAGGGGTGAATCCTCGAGGCTGGCGCCCAGCGCATCGAGCCTGCCGAGCGCGGCCGGCGGAATGCGCCGCTTCGGGACAAATGGTCGATCGGGCCGATCGGTGGTCCGTTGCGGCGTGAAGCGGATTGTTTTAACCTCGGGCCAATCTTGCAGCAAGGCCGAGCGGATCGATGGCTCGGACTGCCGGCAGCGCGCGGCGGATGCGGCGTTTGGCGTCTGGAGCGTCAGCAGGCCGTCCTTGAGCGAGACGACGACGAGTCGCAGTTCTGGGCGAATCCCGGCGAGCGTCGACTGGATTCCGAGCAGCGTATCCACGTGTTGCATCGCGCGGCGGTATTCCGGCGATTGGTCGAGCCAGTCCTTCGCGGACCGGTTGTTCGGCAGCGGCATCAGTGGTTCTGTCCGGGTCCGGGCGCCACTTTCGTGGGCGATGGGTTTTGCAGTTCATATTCTTGCATCCGAAGCTGCGTTGCGCGAAGACCGTTTCGGTCAGTCGCTGGAAGGTGTTCGCCGGTATCGGCGTCCTGGCCTTCGCGCTGGTCGCCGGCTCGTCAGTGCTCACCTACTTCGTGACCGCGAAGTATGTAAGCAAGCATTTACTCTCGTCATTTTCCCCGATTGGCGTCATTGATGCGGATGCCGCCAAGACTGATGCGGACCTCATCGATACCCAGGCCGCCTACATGCGGGTGGGGGTCGGAACCAGTCCGGCCGAGCCCGAGGGCATCGCGGAGGCGGACGCCGCTTCCGACGCCGATCGCCAGTCGGCCTTCCTGCGCCGCAATCTCGATGCGCTGGCCGGGAAACTCGGCCAGGTGCAGGCGCGGCTGACCCGGCTCGATGCGCTCGGCGAGCGGGTGGCCAGCATGGCCGGAGTCGACCTGCAGGCGCCGGCGGCTGTCGTGGCCGGGACGCCGGCAGCCGGCCAGGCGGGCGGGGACGAGGCGCACGCCACTGGCTCCGGACAGGGCAGGGCCGGGACGGCGCGGGCCGGCGGCTCGACGGCGTCGGCGATGGCCGAGGCGACCGGCCAGGGAGGCCCCCTCCTGCCCGACCAGGGCGTCCTGACGGTCGATGAACTCGCCCAGGCCATCGCCGAGGTGGCCAAGACCCTCGAGCAGCGCACCGACCAGCTCAACCTGATCGAATCCGAATTCCTGTTCCAGCGGGCCGCTTCGCGGCTGGTGCCGACCGCCCGCCCGCTGGCGACCGGCTATACCGCCTCACGCTTCGGCCGCCGGGTCGATCCGCTCACCGGCCGGCGGGCCCGCCACGAAGGGCTCGATTTCGCGGCGCCCAGCGGCACGCCGATCCATGCCGCCGGCCCCGGCGTGGTGGCCTTCGCCGGCCGTCATCCAGCCTATGGCAACCAGGTCGACATCGACCACGGCGCCGGGCTGATGACCCGCTACGCCCATGCCCGCAAGCTCTTCGTCAAGGCGGGCGACATCGTCCACCAGGGCGACAAGATCGCCGAGGTCGGCACGACCGGCCGCTCGACCGGGCCGCACCTGCATTTCGAGGTGCGGATCGACGACGTGCCCCACGACCCGATGAAGTTCCTCGGCAACCCGCTCGCATTCGAACGCGCCCAGCAGGCGATCGCGGCCTCGCGCTGAGGACCACCCGGCAGGGGCACGGCCTCCTGGCGGCGCCCTCGCTGCCCCTTTTTCCAGTCCTCCGCGGCGCCTCGGCCAGCAAGCGTCCGGCCGGGTCCGCAGCGGCGGCCGAGCCTGCCCCGCGTGCTAAACTTGCCCGATTTTCCCTTCCGGGAAACGGGTGGCCGCGAGCCGTCCGCACCCTCTTCGGACCCCATGATCCAGACACTCCTGACCAAGGTGTTCGGCAGCCGCAACCAGCGGATGCTCAAGGGCTATCGCAAGGTCGTCGAACGAGTCAACGCACTCGAGAGCGGGCTTGAACCACTGTCCGACGCCGAACTCACCGCCAAGACCGACGAGTTCCGCCAGCGCATCGCCGATGGCGCCAGCCTCGATTCGCTCCTGCCCGAGGCATTCGCGGTCTGTCGCGAGGGCTCGAAGCGGGCGCTGCGGATGCGTCACTTCGACGTCCAGCTGATTGGCGCCATGGTGCTGCACGAGGGCAAGATCGCCGAGATGCGCACCGGCGAGGGCAAGACCCTGACCGCGACGCTCGCCGTCTACCTCAATGCGCTCTCGGGCAAGGGCGTGCACCTGGTCACCGTCAACGACTACCTCGCCAGCCGCGATGCCGAGTGGATGGGACGGCTCTACCGCTTCCTGGGCCTCAGCGTCGGCGTGATCCATTCGCAGCAGCCGACCGAGCTGAAGAAGGCCGCCTACGCCTGCGACATCACCTACGGCACCAACAACGAGTTCGGCTTCGACTACCTGCGCGACAACATGGAGTACACGGTGGGTGACCGCCGGATGCGGACGCCGAACTTCGCGATCGTCGACGAGGTCGATTCGATCCTGATCGACGAGGCGCGTACGCCGCTGATCATCTCCGGCCAGGCCGAGGACCATACCGAGCTCTACCAGCGGATGAACCAGGTGCCGCCGCTGCTCGACGAGATGGCCAGCGAGCCCAAGACCAACGAGCCCGATCCCGAGGGCGACTACTGGGTCGACCGCAAGGCCCACCAGGTCTATCTCTCGGAGGCCGGCCACGAGAAGGCCGAGCGCGTGCTCGGCGAGATCGGCATGCTGCCGGCCGGCGCGAGCCTGTACGACACCGCCAACATCGCCCTGATGCACCACCTGATGGCGGCGCTGCGCGCGCATACCCTGTTCCTGCGCGACCAGCAGTACGTGGTGCAGAACGGCGAGGTGGTCATCGTCGACGAGTTCACCGGAAGGCTGATGCCGGGCCGGCGCTGGTCCGACGGCCTGCACCAGGCGGTCGAGGCCAAGGAGGGCGTGGCGATCCAGGCCGAGAACCAGACTCTCGCCTCGATCACCTTCCAGAACTATTTCCGGATGTACGACAAGCTCGCGGGCATGACCGGCACCGCCGACACCGAGGCCTACGAGTTCCAGGAAATCTACGGCCTCGAGACCGTCGTGGTCCCGACCCACCGGCCGATGATCCGCGACGATCGCCAGGACCAGGTGTTTCGCACCGCCGGCGAG
>CAYZBJ010000123.1:0-6861 GCA_964476625.1 uncultured Burkholderiaceae bacterium
GTCCGGCGCGACAGGCAGAACTTGCACTGCCGGCATTCGGGCGTATAGAGCGGGATCACGTGGTCGCCCGGCGCCAGGGTGCTCACCCCGGGGCCGACCTCGAGCACGACTCCGGCGCCCTCGTGGCCGAGGATGGCGGGGAACAGCCCCTCCGGGTCGGCCCCCGACAGGGTGTAGTAGTCGGTGTGGCAGATCCCGGTCGCCTTGATCTCCACCAGCACCTCGCCGGCGCGCGCGCCGTCGAGATCGACCTCTTCGATCGTCAGGGGTTTGCCGGCCTCCCAGGCCACGGCGGCGCGTGTCTTCATGTCCATCTCCGGATGAGGTTCGGGCGGACGGGCATGCAGCGGATGCGGATGCCCGTCAGCGATTCGGGACGATGATAGCGAGGCTGGCCGAAAGGCCGAAATCCACCGGCGGGCGTTCGCGGGAAGCGGCGCGTGCGCCCCGGTGTTCAGCCGGCGGGATGGGTCAGCCGGCGCGGGTCGAGCAGGCGCTCGAGCTCCTCGCGGGGAATGTCGGTCTCCTCGGCCGCCACATCGAGGATCGGCCGCCCTTCCCGGTAGGCGCGCTTGGCGAGCTCGGCCGCCTTGAGGTAACCGATCAGGGGGTTGAGCGCGGTGACGAGCACGGGGTTGCGATGCAGGGCCTCGCGCAGGCGATCCTCGTTGACGGTGAAGCCGGCGATCGCCTGGTCGGCGAGCGCGCGCGCCGCATTGGACATCAGGCCGATGCTCGCGTGCAGGTTCGACGCCACCAGCGGCAGCATCACGTTGAGCTCGAAGTTGCCGGACTGCCCGGCGACGGCGATTGCCGCGTCGTTGCCCATCACCTGGGCGGCGACCATGGCGGCCGCCTCGGGAATGACCGGATTGACCTTGCCCGGCATGATCGACGAGCCCGGCTGCAGCGCCGGCAGGGAGATCTCGCCCAGGCCCGCGAGCGGGCCGGAGTTCATCCAGCGCAGGTCGTTGGCGATCTTCATCATCGCCACCGCGGCGGCGCGCAGTTGGCCCGACAGGGCCACGGCGGCATCCTGCGAGGACAGGCTGGCGAAGAAATTGGGCGCGGGCCGGAACGCGAGGCCGGTATCGGTCGACAAGGCGCGGCAGAAGGCGGAGGCGAACGCGGGATCGGCGTTGACGCCGGTGCCGACCGCGGTTCCGCCCTGGGCGATCTGCAGCAGGGACGGCAGGGTCGCCCGCAGGCGGTCGCCGGCGTCGCGAACCTGCTGCGCCCAGCCGCCGAGGGCCTGGTCCATGCCCACCGGCATCGCATCCATCAGGTGGGTGCGACCGGTCTTGCAGACGCCCGCCAGCGATGCGGCCTTCGTCTCGATGGTCGTCGCGAGGTGCTCGAGCGCCGGCAGCAGTTCGTGCTCGAGCCGCAGCGCCGCGCTGACGTGGATCGTGGTCGGGATCACGTCATTGCTGCTCTGGCCGAGGTTGACGTGGTCGTTCGGACTGACCGGACGACCCAGCCTGCCCGCCGCCAGGGTCGCGACGACCTCGTTCGCGTTCATGTTGGTGCTGGTTCCCGAGCCCGTCTGGAACACGTCGATCGGGAAATGACGCATCAGCGCGCCATCGCCGAGCAGGTCCGCGCAGGCCGCCGCGATCGCCGCCCCCATGTCCTCGTCGAGCAGGCCGAGCTCGACGTTCGCGACCGCCGCCGCCCGCTTGATGCGCAGCAGGGCGCGGATGAAGTCCGCCGGCAGCGGCTGCCCGCTGATCCGGAAGTTGTCGATGGCGCGCTGGGTCTGCGCGCCATAGAGCGCATCGGCCGGGACCCGCACCTCGCCCATGCTGTCGCGTTCGATCCGGGTATCGCCCATGACTCAGTCCTCCTTCCCGGGCAGTGTATAGACACCACCCTCGGTGACCCCCGATTCCCCCTTGCCGGCGCGCAGGTCCCGGTAGATGGCCGCGCGCATGATGAGCATCGTCACCACCGGCGCGGTCATCAGGACGAACAGGGTGATGATCAGCTCATGGATGACGGGTCGCGCCTTGAGCGCGGTGAAGAAGATCATCGAGGCGATCAGCAGGCAGCCCGCCCCCAGGGTGACGGTGATGGCCGGGCCATGGATGCGCTGGTAGAAGTTCGGCAGCCGCATCAGGCCCAGCGCGCCGACGACCACGATGATGCCGCCGAGGATCAGCAGCAAGGCCACGGGCAACGCGACCCAGGCGGGAACCGATTCGAGTTCGGTCATTCGATGATCTCCCCGCGCATGAGGAACTTCGCGAGTGCGACGGTCGATGCGAACCCGACCAGGGCGATCAGCATCGCGGCCTCGAAGTACACCTGGCTGCCGTGGCGGATGCCCATGACCAGCGCCAGCAGCATCGCGCACATCCAGAGCGTGTCGAGCGCGAGGACCCGGTCCTGCGCCGAGGGGCCGATCAGCAGCCGCACCGTACAGAAAGCCATCGCGATGACCACGCAGGCGAAGGCGAACATGATCGAGAAGCCGAGCAAGGCGCTCATGGGTCCTCCTGTTCGAAGATCTCGATCAAGGGCTTCTCGTAGGCGTTCTTGATCGTGTCGATCCACCATTGCTCGTCGTGCAGGTCGAAGACATGCAGGGCGAGCTCCTGGGTGCCCGGCAGGATCTCCGCCCAGACCGTCCCCGGCGTGACGTTGATCAGGCAGGACAGCGCCGCGAGGCCGAACGGATTGCGCAGGTCGAGCGGGATCCGCAGGAACTGGGCATTCACGCCACGGCGACGCCCGAGCATGATGATCCAGGTCACGTTCAGGCAGGAGCGCACGATCTCGACCAGCGACTTCGCCAGCAGGCGGGCGAGGACCACGGGCTTGCGGACCAGCGGGTAGCCGATCGGCTGCAGGCCGCGAACCCCGATCGGGAGGAGGACCGCGAGCACGGCGCCGAGGAGCACGTCGGCAGGCGCCACGCTCTGCGCGAGCAGGAGCCAGGTTCCGAGCAGGAAGGCCGAAAGGACCGGGTGGGGAAGCCAGCGTTTCATCGGTTTCATCGCCCTGCCCCCGATGGCCCGGGCACGAGCGAGCCCGGCACCGGTGCCGTGCCCAGCACCCGCTCGACATAGCTCGCCGGCTGGTGGAGATTGTCGGCGGTGCGCCCGAGGTAGGCGAACACCGGCCCCGCGGCAACCGCGAGCGTCAGGCAAAGCAGGAGCAGGAACGTGATCGGCACCGCCTCGCTCACCAGCAGCCGGGGCGGCGTCACCGCGCCTTGCGCCCACAGGGTGCGCACCCCGAAGCGCATGAGCGAGATGGTCGCAGCCATGCCCGAGACGAGGATCAGTCCGCCGAGCGCCCAGGTGATCGCACCGACGGCCGCATCGGTGGGGCCTGGTTGCAGCAAGGCATGGAACAGGGCGAACTTCCCGACAAAGCCGGACAGCGGCGGTATGCCGGCGATGATCATCGCGCAGCCCGCGAAACCCAGCCCGAGGAAGGCGAGCGAACCCGGGATGCCGATGCCGACCGCTTCGCCCGGGGCATCCTCGATCCCGAAAGCCTCCATGGTCACCGCCAGCAACGAACTGCCGGGCGTGCGGATTCGCTCGATGAGTTCGATCAGCAGCATGAAGGCGGCCATCGCCATGGTCGATCCGAGCAGGTAGAAAAGCCCGGCCGCGACCAGCGACGCCTGCCCGTAGCCGACCACGGCCAGCAGGATGCCGGAAGACACGATCGCGCCGTAGCCGGCCAGGCGCCCCGGCGCCTCGCTCGCCAGCATGCCGATCGCGCCGAAGGCGATCGTCACGATGCCGCCCCAGAGCAGGACCTCGTAGCCGAAGCCGGCCGCCGCGCCCGCATCCCTGGAGAAGACGAGCAGCCAGATCCGCAGGATGACGTAGACGCCGACCTTGGTCATCAGCACCAGCATCGCCGCGACCGGCGGCGATGCCACCGAATAGGTGGTCGGCAGCCAGAAACCGAATGGCCACATCGCGCCCTTGGTCAGGAAGGCGATCGCCAGCACGGCGATGCCGACCTGCAGGAGGGTGGCTTCATCGGGGCCGAGCGCGGCCACCCGCCCCGCCAGGTCGGCCATGTTCAGGGTGCCGGCGGTGGCATAGATCATCGCCAGCCCGATCAGGAACAGCAGCGAAGCGACCAGGTTGATCGCGATGTACTGCATCCCGGCGCGGATCCGGGCCACGTTGTAGCCATGGAGCACGAGGCCGTAGGAAGCCGCGAGCATGACCTCGAAGAACACGAACAGGTTGAAGAGGTCGTGGGTCAGGCAGGCGCCGTTGATCCCCATCAGGAGGAACTGGAACAGCGAATGGAAATGCACGCCGGTGCGGCTCCAGCGCCCCAGGGAAAACAGCAGGGCGGCAATGCCGATGACCGACGCGAGCAGCAGCATCATCGCGGCCAGCCGGTCGGCGACCAGGGCAATGCCGAACGGCGCCGCCCAGTTCGCGGCGAGGTAGACGCCGATCCCCTGTGGCCAGTATTCGACATCGGCGAGCACCAGCAGCGCCACCGCGACGAACATCTGCGCGAGCAGGGTCCCCATGCTCATCGCGAACTTCATCCGGTGCCGACTCATGTGCAGCGGAATCAGGACGGCGCCGCAGACCAGCGGCAGCACCACCGGCAGCAGGATCAGGTGCTGGATCCAGGACGTCATGGACCGGGCTCCTCGCCATCGACATGGTCGGTGCCCGTGAGGCCGCGCGAGCCGATCATGACCACGAGGTAGAGCGCGGTCGTCGCGAAGCCGATGACGATCGCGGTCAGCACCAGTGCCTGCGGCAAGGGATCGGCGTACAGCGCCGGATCGACGGGGCCGCTGCCCGCGACGATCGGGGGTTGGTCGACCCAGAGCCGCCCCACCATGAAAATGAACAGGTTGACCGCATAGGACATCAGCAGCAGGCCGGTGATGACCTGGAACGAGCGCGGGCGCAACACGAGCCAGATGCCCGAGCCGAACAGCACGCCGATGGCAATGGCGACGATGGCTTCCATCAGGACGCCTCCGCCGGCAACGGTGGCTCCACGGGGAGCGCGCCGGTGCCCGGCACCGGCGCCACCGGCGCCCGGTGGCTGCGCACCGACTGGTGCGCCAGGGCGACGAGGATCAGCATCGTTGCGCCGACCACGACCACGAACACCCCGAGATCGAAGGCTGCCGCGCTCGGCAGGTGGATCTCGCCGAGTAGCGGAACATTCAGGTGCATGGCATGGCTGGTCAGGAATGGATAGCCGAGGAACCAGGCCTCAAGCCCGGTGCCGCAGGCGATCAGCAGGCCGCTGCCGAGCCAGCGATGGGGCCACAGGCGCAGGTGGGATTCGACCCACACGGTACCGGCCATCATGTACTGGACGATGATCGCGGTCGCGAAGATCAGCCCGGCCACGAAGCCGCCACCCGGCAGGTTGTGCCCCCGCAGGAAGAAGTATGCGACCGCGATGCCCATCAAGGGCAGCAGCAGCCGCAGGTAGACCGCCGGCACGTGCAGGTAGCCTCCCGGTGCGATCTGCTCGGCCGGGGTCTGTGCACTGGCCGGATCGACGAGGCTCGCCTGCTGGGCCGGCAAGGCGATGCTCTCGGCCGCTGGCCGGAACCGCCGCAGCAAGGCGTATACCGTCAGGGCGACGATCGCCAGCACCGAGATCTCGCCCATGGTGTCGAAGCCGCGGAAATCCACCAGCAGCACGTTGACCACGTTGGTGCCGCCCCCGCCCTCGCGGGAATTGACGAGGAAGAACTCGCCGATGCCGCCGCGCTGCGGGCGCACCAGCACGGCGTAGCTGAGCATCGCGATCCCGAGCCCGCCGGCGATCGCGATCAGCATGTCGCGCGAGCGGCGCAGCCAGACATGGCCCGGCACCCGGATATCGAGGTCGAACGGGGACAGCCGCGGCGGCAGCCAGCGCAACCCGAGCAGAAGCAGGATGGTGGTGACCGTCTCGACCATCAGCTGGGTCAGCGCGAGATCCGGGGCGGAGAGCCACAGGAAGGTCATGCTGGTGACGATCCCCGCGCCGCCGACCAGGATCAGGGCGGCGAGCCGGTGGTACTTGGCCTGCCATGCCGCCGCCACCGCGCAGCTCCCGCCGATGAGCCACAGCAGGGCGAACATCGGGTCGACCGTCGTCAGGTCGTTCGTCACGTCGCTCAGCACCGGGCGCACCAGCAGCAACGGCCCACCCACCATCAGCACCAGCATCACCAGCAATTGCGGCTGCAGGTGGACCGTGCCGAAGATCTTGAGCAGCCGCGACGAAATGCTCGAGATGTAGAGCATGGTGATCTCGAAGACGCTGGCACCCGACAGCCGGTGCAGGACGGGCGCGTCGACGCGATCGGCCAGGTTGAAGAAGCGGCGCAGGATGATGTAGAAGGCGATGCCGCCGACGAGCGCGAGGAAGCTCATCAGCAAGGGCAGCTCCAGTCCGTGCCAGAGCGCCAGGTTGTAGCTCGGCGTCTGGTCGCCGAGTACCGCGGTGACCGCCTCGGCAAGGAGAGGGCCGATGCTGATGGCCGGGGCGATCCCCACCAGCAGGCAGGCAAGCACCAGGATGTCGACCGGGAATCGCATCCAGCGCGGCGGCTCGTGCGGCGTGCGCGGCAGGTCGTCGGGCAGCGCGCCGAAGAAGACGCTGATGAAGCGCAGCGAGTACGCCACGCTGAAGATGCCCATCGCCACCGCCGCGATCGGCAGCCACCAGGCGCTCGCCGCCCCGCCGACGGCGAGCGCCTCGGCGAAGAACATCTCCTTCGACAGGAAGCCATTGAGCAGCGGCACCCCGGCCATCGCGCCGCTGGCGACGATCGCGAGGGTCGCGGTATAGGGCAGCGCCTTGTAGAGCCCGCGCAAGTGGCGCATGTCGCGGGTGCCCGTCTCATGGTCG
>CAYZBJ010000124.1:0-6597 GCA_964476625.1 uncultured Burkholderiaceae bacterium
CCCGATCGTGATCAAGGCCGATGGCCTCGCCGCCGGCAAGGGCGTGGTGGTCGCCACCGACGTCGACCAGGCCCACGCCGCCGTCGACATGATGCTCACCGACGGCGGCATGGGCCAGGCCGGGGCGCGGGTGGTCATCGAGGACTTCCTCGAGGGCGAGGAAGCGAGCTTCATCGTGATGGTCGATGGCAAGAACATCCTCGCGCTCGCCTCCAGCCAGGACCACAAGCGACTGCTCGACGGTGACGCCGGCCCCAACACCGGCGGAATGGGCGCCTATTCGCCGGCGCCGGTGGTCACCCCGGCGGTACATGCCCGGGTATTGCGCGAGATCATCCGCCCCACCGTCGAAGGCATGGCGGCCGACGGCATTCCCTTCACCGGCTTCCTCTATGCCGGCCTCATGATCGCCCCCGACGGCGCGATCCGTACGCTCGAGTTCAACTGCCGGATGGGCGACCCCGAGACCCAGCCGATCCTCGCCCGGATCAAGAGCGATTTCGCCGCGATCGTCGAGCGCGGCATCGAGGGCCGGCTCGATACCGCCGAGATCACCTGGGACCGCCGCACCGCCCTCGGCGTGGTGCTCGCCGCTGCTGGCTATCCGGAGTCACCGCGTCGCGGCGACCCGATCGAGGGCCTGCCCGAGCACGGCAACGAGGTCGGCGACGACTGCATCGTGTTCCATGCCGGCACGAACCTCGTCGATGGCCAGATCGTGACCGCCGGCGGCCGGGTGCTGTGCGTCACCGCGCTGGGAGATTCCGTCAAGATGGCGCAGGCGCGCGCCTACGAGGTCGCCGCGACGATCCACTTCGACGGCATGCAGTACCGGCGCGACATCGGCCACCGGGCGATCGTTCGCCCGGTGCGGAACTAGCTTGCCCGGGCGTAGCGGCGACGCGCCGGCGCCGGCGCACGACCAGGTCCGCGGCTGGCTGCTCGAACTGCAGCGGCGCATCGTCGAGCGGCTCGAGTCGCTCGATGGCGGGCGCTTCCTGGTCGACGACTGGTCGCGCCCGGCCGGCGGTGGCGGCCGCAGCCGGGTGATCGAGGACTCCACCGTCTTCGAGCGTGGCGGCGTCCTGTTCTCGCATGTCGCCGGCGATGCCCTGCCGGCTTCGGCCTCGGCCAGCCGCCCGGCGATCGCCGGGCGTCGCTTCGAGGCCATGGGCGTGTCGCTGGTGCTGCACCCGCGCAATCCCCACGTGCCCACGGTGCACATGAACGTGCGCTTCTTCATCGCTCATCCCGACGACACCGGGCCCGCGGCCTGGTGGTTCGGCGGCGGCATGGACCTCACGCCCTTCTATCCGATCGAGGAAGACGTCGTCCATTTCCACCAGGCCTGCCGCGACGCGCTGGCCCCGTTCGGGCCGCAGTGGCATCCCCGCTTCAAGCGCTGGTGCGACGACTACTTCTTCCTCAGGCACCGCGGCGAGGCGCGCGGGGTCGGCGGGATCTTCTTCGACGACCTCGCCGAGCCCGATTTCGACGGCGCGTTCGCCCTCACCCGCTCGGTCGGCGAGGCCTTCCTCGGCGCCTACGTCCCGATCGTCGAGCGCAACCGCGACCGCGCCGCGACCGACGAACAGCGCAATTTCCAGCTCTACCGGCGCGGCCGCTACGTCGAGTTCAACCTCGTCTACGACCGCGGCACCCTGTTCGGCCTGCAGTCGGGCGGGCGCACCGAATCGATCCTGGTATCGATGCCGCCGCTGGCCCGTTGGGCCTACGACTGGGTGCCCGAGCCGGGCTCGCCCGAGGCCGAGCTGACCGAACACTACCTGGTCCCGCGCGACTGGCTCCGGGACGGCGGCGCGTGAAGGAACGCCGCCGCGTCGGGCTGCTGGGGGGTACCTTCGACCCGATCCACGTCGGCCATCTCGCGCTCGCGCGCGCCGCCTGCGTCGCGCTGTCGCTCGACGAACTGCGCCTCGTGCCCACCGGCGTGTCCTGGCAGAAGGAAGGCAGCTCCCCTGCCGCCGACCGCGTCGCGATGCTGCGCCTGGCCGTCGCCGGCGAGCCGGGCTGGGTCGTCGACACCCGCGAGGTCGAACGCGCAGGACCGAGCTATACGTTCGACACGCTCGCTTCGCTGCGCGCCGAGCTCGGGCCCGATTGCGCCCTGGTGATGATCATCGGCAGCGACCAGCTGCGCAACCTTGCGAGCTGGCATCGCTGGGACGAACTGCTCGGACTGTGCCACATCGCCGCAACCCGGCGCGAGCGGGTGTCGCTCGAGGCGCTGCCGGCGCCGGTCGAAGCCCTCGTCCAGGCGCACGGCGCCGATGCCCTGCCGGACGCACCGGCCGGCGGCATCGTCTTCTTCAGGATGCCGGCCGTGCCGGTGTCATCGACCACGCTGCGCGGCCAACTGGCCGCCGGCGAGACGCCGGCCGAACTGCTGCCCGCCGGCGTGCTCGAGTTCATCCAGTCCCGTCGCCTGTATCGCGACGCCCCGCCAGTGAAGTAACGAAAGGCAAGCAATGGACATACGCAAACTGCAGCGACTCGTGGTCGACGCCCTCGAGGACGTCAAGGGCCAGGACATCATCGTCTACAACACCGTCGAGCTGACCAGCCTGTTCGATCGGGTCGTGATCGTGTCGGGAACATCGAATCGCCAGACCCGCGCCCTCGCGGCGCATGTGCGCGACAAGGTCAAGGCCGCCGGCGGCGAAGTCCTCTCGATGGAAGGCGAGGACACCGGCGAATGGGTGCTGGTCGACCTCGGCGACCTCGTCGTCCATGTCATGCAGCCGGCGATCCGCGCCTACTACAACCTCGAGGAGATCTGGGGTGGCAAGCCGGTGAAGCTCAAGCGAGCGGCGGGTGCCGCGGCGCGCGGCTAGTACCGTGGTGCGAGGGCGCGATTCCATGTTTCGATGCTCCAGGGACGCGGTGCCGGGATGCTGCTGCGGGTGATCGCGGTCGGCACCCGGATGCCCGCCTGGGTCGACCAGGCGGTAGCGGACTTCTCGGGCCGGCTGCCGGCGGAGATCAGCCTCGAATGGCGCGAAGTACGCGCCGCCCCGCGTGGCCGCTCAGCCGACCAGGCGCGCTGGATGCGCGATGAAGCCGCTCGCATCGAGGCGGCGATGCCGGCGTCGGCGCGGCGGGTGGTCCTCGACGAGCGCGGCCGCGACATCGACACCGCCACCCTGGCGCGCCGGCTCGCCGCCTGGCGCGAGGATGCCCGGCCGGTCGCCATCCTGGTCGGCGGCCCGGACGGCCTCGACCCGGCCCTGAAGGCGGGCGCCAACGAAACCCTGCGCCTGTCGAGCCTGACCCTGCCCCATCCGCTGGTCCGGGTACTGCTCGCCGAGCAGCTCTACCGGGCCTGGTCCATCAACGCTGGCCACCCCTACCATCGCGCATGATCTATCTCGCCTCCCGCAGCCCCCGCCGCCAGGAACTGCTCGCCCGCATCGGCGTGCGCTTCGAGTTGCTCGCGCCGGATGCCGACGAGGCCGCCGCCGCCGAGGCGCTCGAGGCGCTGCTGCCCGGCGAGCGCCCGAGCGCCTACGTCCTGCGCGTCACCCTGGCCAAGGCGCGGGCCGGCGAGGCGCGGCGCCGGGCCCGTGGCCTGCCGCCGGCGCCGGTGCTGGCGGCCGACACCACGGTCGCCCTCGGCGGGCGCATCCTCGGCAAGCCGGCCGATGCCGCGGAAGCCGCCGCGATGCTGCGCGCGCTGTCGGGTCGCAGCCACCGGGTGCTGACTGCGGTGGCGCTCGCGCGCGGCGAGCGCATCGAGCACCGCCTGTCCGCCTCGCGGGTGCGCTTCGCCAGGCTCACCGCTGGCGACATCGCCACCTACGTCGCCAGCGGCGACCCCTTCGACAAGGCCGGAGCCTACGGCATCCAGGGCTACGCCGGCCGCTTCGTGCGCCATGTCGATGGCAGCGAGTCCGGTATCATGGGCCTTCCGCTGTACGAAACCCACTGCCTGCTGCGGCATCTCACCTGAGCCGACCGCCTGCTGGCCGCGAGCCGCGCCCGCGACGATGTTCTCCGAAGAAATCCTGGTCAACTTCCGCGCCCACGAGACGCGGGTCGCGCTCGTGCAGCAAGGCGCCGTGCAGGAGCTGCACATCGAACGCGCCGCCACCCGCGGCCTGGTCGGCAATGTCTACGTGGGCAAGGTCACCCGGGTGCTGCCGGGCATGCAGTCGGCCTTCATCGACATCGGCCTCGAGCGCGCCGCCTTCCTGCATGTCGCGGACCTCTGGCAGTCGCGATCGCACGGCCAGCCGACCCTGCCGATCGAGAAAGTGCTCTACGAGGGCCAGCCCCTGCTCGTGCAGGTCCTCAAGGACCCGCTCGGCACCAAGGGGGCGCGGCTCGCCACCCAGATCAGCATCGCCGGGCGGCTGCTCGTCCACCTGCCGCAGGACCCGCACATCGGCGTATCGCAACGCATCGGCGACGAGGCCGACCGGACCCTGCTGCGCCAGCGCCTGCAGGCGGCGCTGCCGCCCGACGAGAAAGGCGGCTACATCATCCGCACCTCGGCCGAGGATGCCGACGAGGCGCAGATGCAGGCCGACGTCTCCTACCTGCGCAAGCGCTGGCAGCAGATCCTCGATGCGAGCCGGGCGCGCCCCGCGCCCAGCCTGCTCTACGAGGAGCTCTCGCTGGGCGAGCGGGTACTGCGCGACCTGCTCTCGGAGTCGACCAGCGCGATCCTCGTCGACGATGCCGCCGAGCTCGCCCGCCTGCGCGAATTCGCCAAGGACTACTCGCCGGCCGTGCTCGGCAAGCTGCGCGGCTATAGCGGCGACCGGCCGATCTTCGAGCTGCACAACATCGAGGACGAGATCGAACGCGCCCTGTCGCGCCGGGTCGACCTCAAGTCCGGCGGCTACCTGATCTTCGACCAGACCGAGGCGATGACGACGATCGACGTCAACACCGGCGGCTATGTCGGGGGCCGCAACTTCGACGACACCGTGTTCCGCACCAACCTCGAGGCGGCCCACGCGATCGCCCGGCAGCTGCGGATGCGCAACCTCGGCGGCATCATCATCGTCGACTTCATCGACATGTCGGGCAACGAGCATCGCGAGGCGGTGCTCCAGGAACTGCGCCGCGCGCTGGCCAACGACCGCACCAAGACCAGCGTGAGCGGGTTCACCTCGCTCGGCCTGGTCGAGATGACCCGCAAGCGGACCCGGGAGTCGCTCGCCCACCTGCTGTGCGAGCCCTGCCCGATCTGCAGCGGGGCCGGCCAGGTCAAGACCGCCCGCTCGATCTGCTACGAGATCCTGCGCGAGATCCAGCGCGAAGCCGGCCAGTTCAATCCACGCGAATTCCGCATCCTCGCCTCGCAGGACGTGATCGACCTGTTCCTCGAGGAAGAAAGCCAGCCGCTCGCATCGCTGGGCGACGCCATCGGCAAGCCGATCGCCCTGCAGGTCGAGACCGCCTACGGCCAGACCGTCTACGACATCATCCTCACCTGAACCGGCGACGTGCAAACCACGCGGTATCGATGAATCGCCGTCGTCCCCTGTCGGCGCGGCTGCACGCCCTGCGTCGGCGCACACGCGCATGGCGCAAGCGCGGCCGGGCGTGGCGCCAGCAGGCAGTCGCACTGCGCGCGCGCGCCGACGCGCTCGACCCGGTGCTGCGCGGCATGCTCTGGAGCGTCGCGGCGGGTATCTCCTTCGCGCTGCTCAACGCCTTGCTGCGGGTCATGACGACCGAGCTCGACCCGATGCAGGCGCAGTTCCTGCGCTACCTCTTCGGGCTCATCGTGATGATGCCGATCGTGCTGCGCCAGGGCCTGGGCAAGTACCGGCCCAACGGCATGGCGGGACAGCTGTGGCGGGGCGTCGTGCACACCTCGGGGCTCATGCTCTGGTTCACCGCGCTGCCCCACCTCCCGCTCGCCTACATGACCGCGATCGGCTTCACCACGCCGATCTTCATCATGCTCGGGGCCGCCTTCTTCTTCCGCGAGAAGATGCTGGCGTCGCGCTGGTTCGCCGCGCTCCTCGGCTTCGGCGGGGTGCTCGTCGTGGTGGGCCCGAGGATGGTCGGCGGCGAGCTGTTCTACGCACTGGTGATGCTGGCCTCCGCTCCACTCTTCGCGGGCTCGTTCCTGATCACCAAGGCGCTCACCCGGCGCGACAGCCCGGCGGTGATCGTGGTCTGGCAGTCGATCGTGGTCGCGGGCTTCTCGCTGCCGCTCGCGCTCATGGCCTGGACCCCGCCGACCCCGGCGCAGTGGGCCTGGTTCGCGGTCAGCGGCCTGCTGGGCAGCCTCGGCCACTATTGCCTGACGCGTTCGTTCGCCACCGCCGACATCTCGGCTACCCAGCCGGTGCGTTTCCTCGACCTGGTCTGGGCTTCGGCGCTCGGGTTCCTCATCTTCGCCGACGTGCCGGCGCTCTCCACCCTTGCCGGCGGCTCGATCATCCTCGCTTCGACGGTCTGGATCGCGCGCCGCGAGTCGCGCGCCCGTAGCCGGCCGCCGGGCTGAACGCCTGGCGACCGTCGTCGCGGGCTCTATCCGGGGGCCGCGTCAGGCGACCATCGTCGCCTGCGGTTTTCCGGAGGCGCCGCGTCAGGCGACCGTCGTCGTGGCTCATG
>CAYZBJ010000125.1:0-6568 GCA_964476625.1 uncultured Burkholderiaceae bacterium
GACTTCAGCAAGCCGATCATCGCGATAGCCAACTCCTTCACCCAGTTCGTGCCGGGCCATGTGCACCTCAAGGACCTCGGCCAGCTGGTGGCCCGCGAGATCGAGGCCGCCGGCGGCGTGGCCAAGGAGTTCAACACCATCGCGGTGGACGATGGCATCGCGATGGGCCACGACGGCATGCTGTATTCGCTGCCGAGCCGCGACATCATCGCCGACTCGGTCGAGTACATGGTCAATGCGCACTGCGCCGACGCGATGGTGTGCATCTCCAACTGCGACAAGATCACCCCCGGCATGCTGATGGCGGCGATGCGGCTGAACATCCCGGTGGTGTTCGTCACCGGCGGGCCGATGGAGGCCGGCAAGACCCGGCTCGCGGAGCACAAGCTCGACCTCATCGACGCGATGGTGATGGCCGCCGATCCCAAGGTCAGCGACGAAACGGTGGCTGCGGTGGAGCGCTCGGCCTGCCCCACCTGCGGCTCCTGCTCGGGCATGTTCACGGCCAACTCGATGAACTGCCTTGCCGAGGCGCTCGGCCTGGCGCTGCCGGGCAACGGCACGGTGGTGGCCACCCACGCCGACCGCGAAGCGCTGTTCAGGCGCGCCGGCCACCTGGTGGTGGAGCTGGCCCGCCGCTACTACGAAGGCGACGACGAATCGGTGCTGCCGCGCTCGGTCGGCACCAAGGCCTTCGAGAACGCAATGACGCTGGATATCGCGATGGGCGGCTCGACCAACACCATCCTGCACCTGCTCGCGATCGCGCAGGAGGCCGGGATCGACTTCACGATGAAGGACATCGACCGCCTCTCGCGCACGGTGCCGCAGCTGTGCAAGGTCGCGCCGAACACCCAGAAGTACCACATCGAGGACGTCCACCGCGCCGGCGGCATCATGGCCATCCTCGGCGAGCTCGAGCGCGCCGGCCGCCTGCACACCGACGTGCCCACGATCCACGCACCCACGATGAAGGAAGCGCTGGAACAGTGGGACATCATGCGCAAGCCCTCCGAGGAAGTGCAGCATTTCTACCGCGCCGGCCCCGCCGGCATCCCCACCCAGGAGGCGTTCAGCCAGGACACCCGCTGGCCCTCGCTCGACACCGACCGCGCCGAAGGCTGCATCCGCTCGATCGACCACGCGTTCTCGCAGGAAGGCGGGCTCGCCGTGCTGGTGGGCAACATCGCGCCCGACGGCTGCGTGGTGAAGACCGCCGGCGTCGACGACGAACTGCTGGTGTTCGAGGGCCCCGCCC
Source organism: uncultured Burkholderiaceae bacterium (assembly GCA_964476625.1). Taxonomy (GTDB): domain Bacteria; phylum Pseudomonadota; class Gammaproteobacteria; order Burkholderiales; family Burkholderiaceae_E; genus JAMLIN01. Next base: position 1,259 of record CAYZBJ010000125.1, read on the forward strand.
ACGTCACCGAATCGCAGGACGAGGCGGTCGAGCACATCCTGAAGGATCAGGTGAAGGCCGGCGACATCGTGGTGGTGCGCTACGAGGGTCCGCGTGGCGGTCCCGGCATGCAGGAGATGCTCTACCCGACCTCGTACATCAAGGCCAAGGGCCTGGGCAAGGCCTGTGCGCTGCTGACCGACGGTCGTTTCTCGGGCGGCACCTCCGGCCTGTCGATGGGGCATGTATCGCCCGAAGCCGCGGCCGGCGGCCCGATCGGCCTGGTGCGCGACGGCGACCGCATCCGGATCGACATCCCGAACCGGCGCATCGACGTGCTGGTATCGGATGGGGAGCTCGCCAGGCGCCGCACCGAGCAGGATGCGAAGGGCTGGAAGCCGGCGCAGCCGCGCAAGCGCAAGGTGTCGGCGGCGCTGAAAGCCTATGCGAAGCTGGCGATGTCGGCCGACAAGGGAGCGGTGCGCGACCTGTCGATGCTCGACGACTGACGAGCGCGTCCGGTCAGGACCGGAACTTCGCCACATCCAGTTCGATCCAGGTCGACCCGGGCCGTTTTTCCACGAGGATCCGGTCGCCCTCCAGGCGATAGCCAAGCTGGCAGTTCAGCCGCGGGTTCGACAGCACGCCCGCGTTGAACACCGCCACGTTCTCGCCGCCAGGCCTGCGCACCGACTGGATCAGCAGGCCGGGGTGCCCCTCGCGATGGATGCGCGCGCCCACCGCCTGCGTGAACGAATAGTCGACGGGATGCAGCAGCCGCGGGTGATCGGCCGTCGCCCGCCGGAAGTCCAGCAGGGCTGCGGTGCAGGCCACCGAGTACACCTTGCGCTCGGCGATGACCGGTTCGTTCTCGAATCCCGCGTCGCGGAGCAGCCCGTGGTACCAGTGGTATGCCGATTCGTGGACGGTGGTCTCGACCGTGTCCGATCCGTACCAGACCCCGTGCGAGCCATCGGAGAATCGGCTCGCCTGCCAGTGGCGGAAGGGCCAGGCGATCGCATTGAACCAGTCGGCGTCCTCGAATGGCCGGTCGATGAGCGGGGTTCCCGAACGATACGTCGGCGGCTTCACCTCGCCTTCGATCGCCTGCGCGAGCAGCCACTCGGCCGGATCGTCGGTGAGGTCGTCGAAGAGGTCCTGCGACCGGCGCAGCGAAACGATGTTCCTCGCGACATCCTGGCGGAAGTCCGCCAGCGAGAGTTCGGCGAAGAGCCTCAATTGCCGCGCGCCCGGTCCAGGTAGGCGCGCACCATCAGCACCCCGGCGAAGCCCCACTCCTTGATGACCTCGACCGGCGTGAGATTGTCGAAGGCCTTGTTCCGGGTCGTCATCCAGCGATACGCGAGATCCCGGTTCTGCGGAAACAGCAGGCGCAGGCTCTTGTGGATACCCAGCAGGTGGCCGACCCGCTCGTACTGGTCGCGGCTGGTGCCGATGGGCTCGCCCCTGCGATAACGCCCCAGGGCCGCCCGGTTGCTGGCGGCGATGCCCAGCAGCGCCGCCTGGTCCTCGGTACCCAGCTGCCAGTGCCCGAACAAGGTCATCACCATCCGGGCCAGGGCGCCGCGGTCTTGCGCGGCACTGTCTTCGCGCTTGATCGCGTTGGGCATGCCTGACTCCTTTCGGGAACCGATCCCTGGCCTTAGTATAAGGCAATGTTTCTAAAGAAACAACAAACGGTTCTTTTAAAACAAAACCGGAAACTCCCCTGCGTTCACGGTGCGGCTGGAATCAGGGATGATTCCAGCATTCCGCCGCATCCAGGAGCACACCATGACACGCATCCGCTGCATCACCGAAATGGGCATGGGCGTCGACGTCCACGGCCGCGACGCCACCAAGGCGGCCCGGCGCGCCGTGTCCGACGCGATCCGGCACAGCAGCCTCGGCTTCTTCCGCATGCTCGGCAAGACGCCGCATGACATGTACGTCGACGTCACGATCGGCGTACCGGATCCCGCGGCGGTCGATGTCGAGGCGGTGGCGGCCGAACTGCCCTACGGCAAGGTCAGCGTCAAGGCCGTCGCGGGCGGGCTGGAGGTGCCGGCCGAGCATGGCGGTGACGCCATCCTGATCGCCAACGCCGCCGTGGTGGTGAGCCTCGACGACGATTCCGGAGCCCGCTCATGACGAAGGACAGCAACATCTTCTGGAAGCGCTCGCGCGTCGAGCTGCGCGCCGCCGGCTTCGATCCGGACCGCGCCGGCGGTGTCCGCGCGGTGGTCACGATCGCCAGCGCCTGGACCAATGCCCATCGCTGCAACAACCGGGTGCGCGAGCTGGCCGACCTGCTGACGGACCTGGTCGGGGAACACGGCGGCCAGGGCCTGGTGGTCGGCGCGCCCGCCGTGTCCGATGCGCTGACCCAGGGCACGCCCACGGCCGGCTACAGCCTGGTGTCGCGCGACACGGTCGCGGACTGCTTCGAGATCGGCCACTACGCGCACCACGGCGACGCGATGCTGGTGATCTCGGGCTGCGACAAGACCGGCGCGGCCGCCCTCATGCCGCTGGCGCGCACCAACGCCTTCGGGCTGGTGCTCTATCCCGGCACCGCATCGCCGGGCCGGGTGTCGGTGCAACCCTGGGCCGCCAGGGGCAACAACCTGACGATCCTCGACTATGCCGAGGCGCGTGCCGCGCACGAGGCCGGCCGGATCCCCGCCGAGGCCTTCCTCGAGGTCGAGCGCAACGTGATGCCCGGCAGCGGCACCTGCGGCGCGATGTTCACCGCGAACACGATGAGCACGATCGCCGAGGCGATCGGCATGATGCTGCCGCGCGGCGCCTCGCACGCCGCCGACTACCAGGCGGGCAGCCCGGTGCACGACGACGTCCGGGCGCAGGCCCGCGCCACGGTCGATGCGCTGTTCCGGCTGATCGAGGCCGGCATCCGCCCGCGCGACATCATGACCGAGCGCGCCTTCGAGAACGCGATCGCCACCGCCTACGCGATGGGAGGCTCGACGAACATGTACCTGCACCTGCTCGCCATCGCGCGCGAAGCCCAGGTGCCGATCACGATCGAGCGGATCCAGGCAGTCGGCGAGCGGATCCCCCTGATCACGAACCTGCAGCCGCACGGCCCTTACGCCATGGCGGCCCTGCATGCGGTCGGCGGCGTGCCGGTGGTGATGAAGGAACTGTTGCGCCACGGCCTGCTGCACGGGGACGTGATGACGGTCACCGGCGCGACGCTGGCCGAGAACCTCGCCGATGTGCCGACGCTCGAGGAACTCGGCGACCAGGACGTCGTGTTTCCGGTGACGCGCCCGATCGCGGCGCCGAACAACCATATCAGCGTGCTCAAGGGCAATATCGCGCCCGAGAGCTGCGTGCTCAAGCTCTCGGGCAAGACGCTCGAGAAGGGTGTGTTCCGTGGCATCGCCCGCGTCTTCGAGTCCGAGGCCGACACGATGGCGGCGATCCGCGCCGGCGAGATCGTGCCGGGCACCGTGGTCGTGGTGCGCAACGTGGGGCCGGTGGGCGGGCCGGGCATGCCCGAGATGGTGATGCTCACCATCCAGCTGCAGGGCCGCGGGCTGGGCAAGGATGTCGCCCTGATCACCGACGGACGCTTCTCCGGTGTATCGCACGGCATCCTGATCGGCCACATCTCGCCGGAAGCCGCCCGCGGCGGACCGATCGCGGCGGTACGCGATGGCGACACCATCGTCATCGACCCCGGCGACCGGACGCTGAACCTGGAGTTGCCGGACGAGGAGATCGCCCGACGGATGGCCGAATGGAGCCCACCCGAAAGAGCCGACCCGATCCGGCCCGGCTCGGTGCACGACAAGTACGTGCGGCTGGTGTCCTCGGCGCACCGCGGCTGCGTGCTCTGACCGAAGGGCGCGGACTTCAGCGCCCGATCGCCGCCCCGACCAGCCCGGCCACCCCGATCGCATTGCTCGCGTCGGGAATGGTGTCGGTGCTCCAGAAGTCGCCCACCCCGGCGGCCCGGGCCAGCGCCTGCGCCTCGCCGCCGGGCAGCACATGGCAGACGGCGGCATCGACGCTCGCGCAGCCGGCTGCGAGTAGCGCGCGCGCCGCCTGGGCGAGCGTGTTGCCGGTGCTGGCCATGTCGTCGACCAGCACGCAGCGCCGCCCCGCCACCGGAATGTCCGGCAGCGCCACCTGCACCTCGCGGTCGCCCCGACGCAGCTTGGTGCACACGCCGTGCTCGGCGCCACGGGCGCGGGCAGCCGCCGAGACCCATTGCGCCGACTCGGCGTCGGGCCCGACGAAAATCGCATCGGGCAGCCGCTGGCCGATGAACTCGCCGATCAGGGGCGCCGCGCTCAGCGCGATTGCTTCGCCGGCGGGAATCGCCTCGGCCAGGGTGTCGATCCGGTGCAGGTGCGGATCGACCGTCACCACCCGGTCGAACCGGTCCGCCAGCAGCCCGCCGACGATGCGCTGGCTGACCGCCTCGCCCGGGGTGAAGCGCGCGTCCTGGCGCATGTAGCAGAGATACGGCGCGACCAGGGTGACCCGCCCCGCGCCGAGTTCGCGCGCCGTGGCCGCCGCGATGAGCACTTGCACCAGGCGGTCCGAAGGCGAATGCAGGGAGCGCAGGATGGCGACATCGGCCGGCAATCGGGGCGGCAACACGATGCGCCACTCGCCATCGGGGAAGCGATGGGCCCCGATGCGGCCGAGCTGCCGGCCGGCGGCGCGGGCGAGGCGCCCGGCGAACTCGTGTTCGTCATCGAAAGCCAGCAGCATGGGGGTCGGCCTGGGGCGTCGGCTTGCTAGCGCGACAGGCCGCGCGGCAGGGGGAAGGTCATCGATTCGACGGCCCCGGGCAGGTTGCGGATCCGGGTCACGCCGAGTTCGCGCAGCCGCGCGAGCAGGCTCTGGACCAGCGACTCGGGCGCCGAGGCGCCGGCGGTGACTCCGACCCGCTGCTTGCCGACCACCCAGGCCGGATCGAGTTCGGCGGCCGAGCCGATCAGGCGCGCTTCGCAGCCGAGCTTCTCGGCGAGTTCGCGCAAGCGGTTGGAGTTCGAGCTCGACGGCGAACCGATCACGAGGACAAGGTCGACCTTCGGCGCCATGAACTTGACCGCATCCTGGCGATTCTGGGTCGCGTAGCAGATGTCCTGCTTCTTCGGCTCGGCAATCAGCGGAAAGCGCGCGCGCAAGGCGTCGATGATCCGCTTGCAGTCGTCCACCGACAGCGTCGTCTGGCTGACATACGCGAGATGGTCCGGATCGCGCACTTCGAGGCGGGCGACATCCTCGACCGTCTCGACCAGGTAGATGCCCTGGTCGGCCTGCCCCATCGTGCCCTCGACCTCGGGATGG
>CAYZBJ010000126.1:0-495 GCA_964476625.1 uncultured Burkholderiaceae bacterium
GGAAGCGAAAGCCGTTGGCGGCGATCGTCGCCGACTCCATGTCGAGCGCGATCGCCCGGCTCTGGCTGAACCGCCGTTCGGGCGTGCTCGGAACGCCGCGCGAGGGCGCCAGTTCCCAGTTGCGGTTGTCGGTGCTGGCCACGGTGCCGGTGCGCATGACCCGCTTGCATTCCTGTTCGCGCAGGCCGGTGATCTCGGCTACCGCCGACTCGAGCGCGACCTGGACCTCGGCGAGCGCCGGAATCGGCACCCACAGGGGAAGCTCCTCGTCGAGCACATGGTCCTCGCGGACATAGCCGTGGGCGAGGACATAATCGCCGAGTCGCTGCGTGGTGCGCAGTCCGGCGCAATGGCCGAGCATGATCCACGCGTGCGGGCGCAGCACCGCGATGTGGTCGGTGATGGTCCGCGCGCTCGACGGGCCGACGCCGATGTTGACCATCGTGATGCCGGCGCGGTCGGGGCGCACGAGGTGGTAGGCGGGCATCTGCGGCA
>CAYZBJ010000126.1:505-6435 GCA_964476625.1 uncultured Burkholderiaceae bacterium
CGCGCCGCGTGACGACGTTGCCCGGCTCGACGAAGCGGTCGTAGGTGTGCGCGCCCGAATCGTCGGCCATCATCCGGTGGCCGAGCTTCACGAACTCGTCGAGGTAGAACTGGTAGTTCGTGAACAGGATGAAGTTCTGGAAGTGTTCGGGGCTCGTCCCCGTGTAGTGCAGCAACCGGTGCAGCGAATAGTCGACGCGCGGCGCCGTGAACAGCGCCAGCGGGCGCGGCGCGCCGGCGCGCGGTTCATGCGTGCCGTTGGCGATGCCGTCGTCCATCGCGGCGAGGTCGGGCAGGTCGAAGACGTCGCGCAGCTGCCGCAGGCGTTCGGCATCGAGCCGGCCCTCCAGGTGTTCGGCGCCATGCACCGAGAAGTGCAGCGGAATCGGCTGGCGCCCGGTGCCCACCTCGAGCGGTACCCCGTGGCTGCGCAGCAGCAGGCGGAACTGCTCAAGGTAGTAGTCGCCGAACAGGTCGGGACGCGTGAGGGTGGTCTCGTACTGGCCGGGTCCGGCGACGAATCCGTAGCTCAGCCGGGACGCGGCGCTCGCGAAGGTGCTGGTGCGCAGGCGCACGTACGGATAGTGCGCATGCACCTGCGCGCCGACCTCGTCCCCGGCGACGAAGCGCTGCAGCATGCCGCGCAGCCACGAGACATTGGTTTCGTAGATGAGCCGCACGCGAGCCAGTGCGGCGGCGGGATCATCGAACGTCGCCGGGGCGACGAATGGCGGTTCGCTGTCCAATTCGGCTCCTCCTGGATCCTTCACGCTCCCCGGGCGGCAAGTCGCCGGTCGATGCATGGCATCATCCGGATTGTCCCCCGAATACTCACGAGGAAGTCCCATGTCGAATCCGGTCTGTCCAGCGCGACGCGGTGTTCTCGCCGGCGCCGTCGGGCTCGGCGTGCTGGCGTGCACGCCGGCGCTGGCGCGCGCACGGCCCCGCGTCGAGGTCTGGAAGTCGACGACCTGCGCTTGCTGCGGCGACTGGATCGCGCACATGCGCGAGGCGGGGTTCGACATCGAGGTCCACGATACCGGCAACACCGCCGCGCGCGCCCGCCTCGGCATGCCTGTGCAGTATGGCTCCTGCCACACCGCGCGGGTCGAGGGCTACGTCCTCGAGGGGCATGTGCCGGCCGCTGACGTCACCCGCCTGTTGCGCGAGAAACCCGATGCGCTCGGTCTCGCGGTGCCCGGCATGCCGGTCGGCTCCCCCGGCATGGATGGCCCCGAGTACAGGGGGCGGCGGGATCCCTACGATACCCTGCTGGTCGAGCGCGGCGGCGGCGGACACCGGGTGTTCGTCTCGCATCGCTGAAGCCGGTGATCTCGCCCCAGGATCGACTTGGACTACCTCGACTGGAAGACGATCCACCTCGCGATGGTGGTTGCGAGCGTCGCCGGCTTCCTGCTGCGTTTCGGCTTGCGCTTCGCCGCGCCGCGCCTGCTGCAATCCCGCCTGGTGCGCACTGTGCCGCACATCGTCGACACCCTGCTGCTCGTGAGCGCGATCGCGATGGTGCTGATCGCATGGCCGGGAGTGCCGGGCTGGATCCGGGCCAAGATCGTCGGACTGCTGGTGTACATCGTTGCCGGCAGCTATGCGCTCAAGCGCGCCCACAGGCCGGCCACGATCGCGATCGCCTTCCTGGTGGCGATCGCGGCGGTCGCGTACATCGTCGCGACCGCCTACACCAAGAATCCCTGGGGATTCCTGGGGTCGTAGTCAGCGGCCGCCCTGGACGCCGAGCCGGCCGCCGGTGCCAAGCCCGCCCTGGACCGACTGCGCCTGGTAGGACTTCACCGAGCGCACCAGCTGGTTGTACGAGTCGGCGAACGCGGCCGCTATGACCTTGCCCTGGGCGGTGTTGGTGTAGCCACCGAGGTTGCCGCCGGTGCGGCTGCCGGCCAGGGCGCCCATGATGTTGAAGTCGGTGTTCGACGAACTGCCCTCGGCCGCGGCGAGCTGGACGCCGGAGCGGTTGTCGGTCAGCGTCAGCATCGTGGAGGCCTCCTGGAACTTCACTCCGCCGGCGAGTGAGCCAAGGACGCCGAGCGAGCTCGAGACGCGCGACAACGTGCCGCCGATGCCACCGGCGTCCTTCTGGTTGAAGGTGATGCTCGGATTCATGCTGAAGTCGGCCGCGACCATCTGCCCACGCTGGAAGTTGCTGCCCTGCCGCAGTTCGCCCGAGTCGGCCAGGCCACGTTCCTGCTGCATCTGGCTCATCGCGCGGCCGCGCTCGACGACCACGAAGCAGTTCGACTGCTGGACCAGCAGGCGGATCAGCGGCACCGTCGATTCCAGGTTGTGGCTGCGCAGCTGGCCGTACCAGGGTTGCGACTGATCCTCGATGACCGCAAGCGTGCCCAGCGAGGCATCGCAGCGCTCGAGCTGCGCATTGGCATTGTGCGAGCTGGAGCCGCCGGCCGAGCCGGTCGCGGCCGTCTTGGCGCCGGCGTCGCCCAGCACCGGCATCGAGCCGACGCAGCCGGCAAGCACGCCGACGGCGCCCAGCGAGATGAGCAGGCGGATGGTCGTCATGGGGTTCTCCTGTAGTCGTTCTTTTCCGGGTGCGCTGGACTGTAACGCATCCCGAGTCGATGGGGACTCATCCGGCGATGATAGGCCGCCTGCAGGGGACCGGCGTCACCGGCCCGGCCAGGTTCGCCCGCCGGGAGCGGGCGGCGGGCGCATACAATCCGCGGGATGCCTGTCGCCGATCCAGATCCGGCACCGCCTGGCCGGGTCTCGCCGGTGCGCCGCCCCGCGACTGCGTGGCCGGTGCTCGCCGCGGGCGTGGTGGCGGCGTTGCATGTCGGCAAGCTGCCGCCGGCACTGCCCGCGATCCGGGATTCGCTGCAGATGGAACTGGTCACCGCCGGTTTCCTGGTGGCCCTGTTCCAGCTCGGCAGCGCCCTGGTCGGTATCGTCGGCGGTGCTCTGGCCGATCGCTTCGGCCCGCGCCGGGCGCAGGTCTGCGGCCTGGTGCTGCTCGGGCTCGCGAGCATTGCGGGCGCCGGGTCGACCACGCCGGCCGCGGCGCTCGCCTGGCGCGCCGTCGAGAGCCTCGCCTTCATCATGAGCGTCCTGCCCGGGCCTTCCCTGATCGCCCGGGCCGTCGGCCCGCGGGCGATCAGCGGCTGGCTCGGCCTGTGGGGCGCCTACATGCCGATCGGTTTCGCGACGGCGCTGTTCGTCATGCCCTGGCTGCTCGCCGACTGGGGCTGGCGGGCGAGCTGGGTGATCGCCGGCCTGGTGTCCTTCGCCTGCGCGGCGGCGATCCTCCTCTGGGTGCCGGCCGACGGCCCGCGCGCCTCGCCGACGGCGGCCCTGGGTCCGCTGCTGCGAGCGACCCTCCGGCTGCCCGGCCCCTGGCTGCTGTCACTGTGCTTCGCTTTCTACGCCGGGCAGTTCATCAGCATCTTCGCCTTCCTGCCGACCATCTACGAGGAAGCCGGCATCGACCCGGGCGTCATCGGCGCGCTGACCGCGGTCGCGGTGGCGGTCAATGCGCTGGGCAACATCGCCGCCGGCCGGCTGTTCCATCGCGGTGCATCGCCGGCCATGCTCATCGCCGTGGCGGCGATCGTGATGATCGCGTGCGAATGGCTGGCCTTCGGCTCCGGCGCCGGCTTCGGGATCCGCTATGCGGCGGTGGTGGTCCTCAGCCTGGTGGCTGGCATCATTCCGGGGACGCTGTTCGCCTGCGTGCCACGCCATGCGCCCGGGCCGCAGGCGGTCACCACCACGGTCGGGCTGGTCCAGCAGGGAGCTGGTGTCGGCCAGTTGCTCCTGCCGCCGCTGGTGGCCTGGGTGGCGGCATCGAGCGGCGGCTGGTCCCATACCTGGCTGGTGACCGGGGCCTTCGCCCTGGCCGACCTCGCGCTCGCCGGGCTGCTTGCCCTGCATGAGCGACGCGCGCGCCGGCTGCGCGCAGCCGCTGCTGCCGGCGCGCGCGCTTCAGTCGAGTAGTCGGCGCGCCTTCTCGCGGCCGGCCGCGGCAGGATCGTCGGCGCGCCCGCCGCCATCGGGGCTGGCGCCAGGGGCCGGGTCGGCAGCGCCGGCCGGGGTGCTGACAGGACGGCCGGCATCGCCGGCGAGGCGCTGGCGGCGCTGGACCAGCCACCAGGCCCCGGCGCCTGCCGCCAGCAACGCGAACGGACCGGCCCAGAGGGCCCAGGTGGTCTGCTTGAGCGGCGGCTTGAAGAGCACGAAGTCACCGTAGCGCGCGACGAGGAAGGCCTTGATCTCGTCGTTGCTGCGACCGCTCGCCATCTGCTCGCGGACTTCGTCGCGCAGGTCGCCGGCGAGTTCGGCGCTGGAATCGGCGAGCGACTGGTTCTGGCAGACGAGGCAGCGCAGTTCCTCGGACAGGGCCTTGAGTCGGTCCTCGTCGACCGGGACGGATGCGGGTTGGTCGCTCATGGCGTCATCGGGGTCGCAGGGCTCAGGCGCCGGGCTCGGCCTGGAGTTGCCGGACCAGCGGCATCAGCTGGTCGCGGATGATCTCGGCCGAGAAGGGGCCGGTCTGCTTGAAGCGGATTACGCCGCGCTTGTCGATCAGGAAGCTCTCGGGGGCGCCATAGACACCGTAGTCGATCGCGGCCCGCCCCGGGCGGTCGCTGATCACCACCGAGTACGGGTTGCCGTGGCGCTCGAGCCAGCGGGTCGATGCCACTGGATCGTCCTTCCAGGCCAGGCCGACCAGGGGCAGGCTGCCTTCGCGGGCGATCTGGTTGAACAGGGGATGTTCGATCAGGCAGGCCGCGCACCAGGAGCCCCAGATATTGAGCAGCCAGACCTTGCCGCGCATCTGTTCCGGACCCCAGGCCTGGTCGTCGGTGCCGAGCACCGGCAGGGAGAAGGCCGGCGCCGGCTTGTCGACCAGGGGCGAGGGAATCCTGCGCGGGTCGTTCGACAAGCCCTTGTAGAGGAACGCGCCGATCACGGCGAACAGCAGCAGCGGGATGATGAAACGCAGGCTTCGCATCGCGGATTCAGGACGTGCGGACGATTCGGTCACGGGCTCTCATGCGCGGGCGGTGGCCGTGGCACGAGTTTCGCGCTGGGCGAGGCGCCGGCGGTAGCGCTTGTCGCCAACCGCGAGGAAGCCGCCGGCGGCCATCATCACGCAACCGAGCCAGATCCAGTTGACGAAGGGCTTGACGTGGGCGCGGATCGCCCAGACCGTGCCGCCCAGGGGTTCGCCCATCGAGACATAGATGTCGCGCAGCAGGCTGCGGTCGATCGCGGCTTCGGTCATCGGCTGGCCACTGGCCCGGTACACCCGCTTCTCGGGATGCAGTTGGGCCACCAGCCGACCGGATTGGTCGCGGACCTCGAAATGGCCGCGATCGGAGTCGTAGTTCGGCCCGGTGACATGATCGAGCCCGGTGAAGTGCAGGCGATAGTCGCCCAATGTGATCGTGTGGCCGACTTCGGCCCGCAGTTCGGTGCCGATCTCGTAGCTCTTGACGAGCGTCACGCCGATCACGAAGGCGGCGACCCCGAGATGGGCGAGGTGCATGCCCCAGACGCTCGCGGGCTGCATGCGGGCGCGGGCGCCCGCATGGGCGAGCGCGAAGGGTCGGCCCGGCGTGCGCAGGGTGTCGGCGATCGCGACCACCACGCCGGCGATGATCCAGAACCCGAAGGCGAGCCCGAGGCTGGTGAGCGGCCGCCAGCCCGGGCCGTCGACGCCGGCGGCGGCCGCCGCCAGCGGCGCGAGGAGTGCCGAGACCACGCTGATCGCGAAGGCCCAGCGTAATCGGGTGACGATGGGCGGCAGTTCGGAACGCTTCCAGCGCGCCAGCGGGCCGACCGCGATCAGGAAGAGAGCCGGCGCCATCACCGGGTAGAACACCGCCTCGAAGTAGGGCGGACCGACCGAGATCTTGCCCAGGCCGAGGGTGTCGAGCACGA
>CAYZBJ010000127.1:0-6130 GCA_964476625.1 uncultured Burkholderiaceae bacterium
CGCCAGCCAGGCCGCCGAAGCCGGCGATGCCGAGGCCGCGAAGGGCAAGGTTTCGATGTGCATCGGCTGCCATGGCATTCCGGGCTACAAGACGGCCTATCCGAAGGTCTATCCGGTGCCGCGCATCTCCGGGCAGACGGCCAAGTACATCGAGAGCGCACTTGCCGCGTACAAGAAGGGCGATCGCAGCCATCCCTCGATGCGCGCCATCGCGGCCAGCCTGAGCGAGCAGGACATGGCCGACCTCGCTGCCTACTATGCCGGCCGCTGAGCGCCGGTCCCGGATGCGGAACCCCAAGATGACCAAGATCCTCGTTTCGACACTCGCCCTGATGCTCGCCACGGGCCTCGCGCAGGCCGCCGACCTCGCCAAGGGCGCCGAGAAGGCCGAACAGGTCTGCGCCGCCTGCCACGGCAAGGATGGCAAGACCCCGATCGATCCCTCCTATCCGATCATCTCGGGCCAGCACGCCGAGTTCCTCGCCCAGGCGATGCGCGACTACAAGTCGGGCGCCCGCAAGCACGCGGTCATGTCGGCGCAGGCCTCGCTGCTCTCGTCGGACGACATCGAGAACCTGGCGGCGTACTACGAAAGCCTGCCCAGCGGCCTGAGCCACAAGAAGTAAGCCGCTCATGAGCCAGCCAGCGCCGGGTTCCGGGGCGCCCGCGACTACCGACCTCTGCGACGCGAACGAGGCCCGCCTGGACGACGGCAGCTTGCGTCTCCTGTCGCCGCTGTTGCGCGCCTGGGGCGCTCGCGTGGCCTTCGCCGGCCCGGCGGCCACGGTCCGCTGTTTCGAGGACAACACCCTGGTACGCAGCCGGCTCGAGACACCGGGCGAAGGGCGTGTGCTGGTCGTCGACGGCGGCGCGAGCCTGCGCTACGCGTTGCTCGGCGGCAATCTCGCCGTGCTGGCCGAGCGCAATGGCTGGGCCGGCGTCCTCGTCAATGGCTGCGTACGCGATACCGCCGAGATCGATGCCTGTGCGATCGGGGTGCGGGCGCTGGCGGCGATGCCGCGGCGCAGCCGCAAGCTGGGCGGCGGCAGCACCGATGTCCCGGTCGACTTCGGCGGCGTCACGATCGCGCCGGGGCAGTGGATCTACGCCGACGCCGACGGCGTGCTCGTCAGCGATCTGCCGTTGCACTAAGACTCGCCTGCCGGTCAGAGCAGGCCGTCGAAGGGGAGGCAGTCGACCCACTCGCCAGCCGCGACCGCCCCCTGGTCATGGTGCAGTACCACCATGCAGTTGGCGCGCGACATCGAACTGAGTACGCCCGATCCCTGGTTGCCGGTCAGCTCGACCTGCATGATCCCGTCTTCGCCCGCCTCGGCATGGCCACGCTGGTACTCGGTGCGGCCGGCCCGCTTGCGGATCGGTCGCAGGGCCCGGGCCCGCGCGTAGACGAGCGGTGCCGGCGTCGCGCCACCGAGGGCGAGCAGCGCCGGCCGCGCCAGGAAGCAAAAGGTCACCATGACCGCGACGGGATTGCCGGGCAGGCCGAAGTACCAGGCGCGGCCGATGCGGCCGAATGCCATCGGCCGGCCCGGGCGCATCGCGATGGTCCAGAACTCGACCCGGCCGAGGCGGGCCATCACCGCCCGGGTATGGTCGGCCTCGCCGACGGAGACACCGCCAGTGGAGATGATCGCATCGGCGCGGTCGGCCGCCTCGCGGACCGCAGCCTCGAGCGCCTGCGGTGAATCGGGCACGACGCCGAGATCGATGGTTTCGACGTCGAGTCGGTCGAGCATCGCCTGCAGCGTATATCGGTTACTGTCATAAATCCGACCAATACCCAGCGGATCACCGATCGCCTGGAGCTCATCACCCGTGGAAAAGAAGGCGATCCGGGCTCGCCGCCGCACGCGCAGCTCACCGATGCCGAGGGAGGCGGCCAGGCCGATGTCGGCGGCGCCCAGGCGGCGGCCCGCCGCCAGCGCGCGACCGCCCGCGGCGAGATCCTCGCCGGCCCGGCGCCGATGCTGCCCCGCTCGCTGGCCGGGGGGAATCCGGATGTATCCGTCGCTCGCCTGCACCGACTCCTGCGGGACGACGGTATCGAGCCCGGCCGGCATGGCCGCGCCGGTCATGATGCGTACCGTGGCGCCGGGCGGACAGGAACCCTCGTAAGGGCGGCCGGCGAAGGCCGCGCCGACCACGGCGAGCTCCGTGGCGCCGCCGAGATCGAGGTCGGCATGGCGCAGGGCATAGCCGTCCATGGCGGAGTTGTCGCATGGCGGCACGTCGATCGGCGATTCCAGGTCGGCGGCCAGGATCCGGCCCGGGGCCGCGCGCAGCGGCAGCGTCTCGGTTTCCGCCACCGGCTCGATCGCGCCGAGGATCGCATGCAGTACGTCCGCGACCGGCAGGTCCCCGGACGGTACCGGCGCTGGAGGCCTGCGTTCAGCCATGCGCCAACCGTGAGAGCTCGTCGAGGGTATTGATGTTGCGAAAGGCCCCGGGAGCGTCGAAGTCGACCGCGACCCGGGCAAGCGGAGCGTACCAGCGGCTGACTTTTGCCTCGCCGGCATCGAGGAAGGCCGCGATCCCCGGCGCGAGCGAACGATGCGCCAGCAGGAACACCGGCTGCTCGCGGCCGCCGCTGCGAGCCACCCCCAGCGGGACACCGGCGGCGGCGACGGCGCTGGCCATGCGCTCGACCAGGTCCTCGGGCAGGAAGGGTGAATCGCACGGCGCGCTCAACACCCATGGATGCCGGGCGACCGTCATCGCCGCATCGAGGCCGGCGAGCGGGCCCGCGAAACCCGTGATGCGGTCGGCAACCACTCTCGGCCCGATGCGTTCGTACTCGGCCCGGTTGCGGTTGGCATTGAGCAGCAGTTCGTCGAGCTGCCCGGCGAGGCGCTCGACCACCCAGGCGACCATCGGGCGGCCACGAAACGTCGCGAGGCCCTTGTCGACCGGGGTATCCGGCGTGCCCATGCGCCGGCTCAGGCCGCCGGCGAGGATCACTCCGGTGATGGCGGACGGTCGTGGCGCGGGCAGGGTGGCCATGGCCTCGTCCACGGGTTCTCAGCCCCCGATGTAGGACATCTCGACCTTGCGCAGGCCGACGGTCGCGCTCGATCGCAGGGCCGAGTAGCGGTCGTCGCGCGCGCCCCAGACCGCTGCGATGGCCGCGCCGAGCCCGTCGTCGTCGACGCCGTCGCGCAGCAGTGCGCGCAGGTCATGGCCGTGGGTGGCGAACAGGCAGGTGAAGAGCTTGCCTTCGGTCGACAGGCGCGCCCGCGAGCAGTCGGCGCAGAACGGGCGGGTGACCGAGGAGATCACACCGATCTCGCCCCGACCGTCCCGGTAGCGCCAGCGCTGGGCGACCTCGCCAGGATAGTTCGGTGAAATCGGCTCGATCCCGAAGGCCTGGTCGAGCCGCCGGACCACCTCCGCGCTGGGGACGACGTCGTCGAGTCGCCAGCCGTTGGATGAGCCGACATCCATGAATTCGATGAAGCGGACGATATGGGGGCCGCCGCGGAAGTGCGCCGCCATCGGCACGATGCCGTCGTCGTTGACCCCGCGCTTGACGACCATGTTGATCTTGATGCGTTCGAAGCCGGCCTGGCCCGCCGACGCGATGCCCTCGAGCACGTCGGCGACCGGATGGTCGGCATCGTTCATGCGCTGGAAGACTGCGTCGTCCAGGGAGTCGAGGCTGACGGTCAGGCGGTCGAGCCCGGCGTCGCGCAGTGCCCGGGCCTGGCGCCGGAGCAGGGCGCCGTTGGTGGTCAGGGTCAGTTCGGGGCGTTCGCCGGCCGGGGTGCGCAGTTGCGCGAGCATCCCGACCAGCCGGTCCAGGTGCTTGCGCAGCAAGGGTTCGCCGCCGGTGAGACGGATCTTCTCCACGCCGTGCGCGACGAAGATCCCGGCAACCCGGGCGATCTCCTCGAAACTCAGCAGGGACGACTGTGGCAGGAAGGCATAGTCGCGTCCGAACACCGCCTTCGGCATGCAATAGGTGCAGCGGAAGTTGCAGCGATCGGTGACCGAGATCCGCAGGTCGTGCAGGCGGCGCCCGAGCCGGTCGGCGAAACGGCCTTCGGGCGGGCGGGCGCCCGGCGTCAGCGCCGGCACGCCGCCGTCGTAGCGGGAATCAGCGATCGGGATGGTTCGTTGGCGCATGACTGGCTCGGGGCTCCTCCGCCCACCAGTCTAGAACAAAGCGCGCTGCGGGGTCCGGCCCCGCAGCGCCAGCCCTGTTTACTCGTCGCCAGGCCGGGTCTCGACCTGTTGCAGGGGCTCGGCCGCGATGGCCGGAGCCGCCTTGCGGGTACGCGGCTTGCGCGGTTTCACGACGATCGGTTCCGGTTCGGCGCGCCGTGCATCCTGCGAGGTCTCGACCATCTGCAGTCCGGCCGATGCCGCCACCGCCTTCAGGTCGATGGGCTCGGGCGCGCTGGCCGGGGCGATCGGCGTGACCTCCGCGATGCCCGCGGCAGCCGATTCGATCCGGGTCTCGGCGACCTCGATCGCCGCTTCCGCTTCGGCGACGGGCGTGGTCGTGGCCACGGCCGGCTCGACGGGTTCGGGCTGCAGCAACTCGGACTCGGCGATCACGGCGTCGGCGGCTGCCGGCTCCTCGGGCGCAGGTGCTTGCCCGGCTTCGGCCGACCCTGCGCTTGCGGCCACCGCAGTCGATGGCTCCTCGGGCTGGGCCGCGGGCGCCTCGGCGCGGAGGGGCGCGGTGGCCTGCGCCACGGGCTGCTCCGGCGAGGGCTCGACCTGCTCGGGATCGGCCATGCGCTCCCGGGCGACCGGCGGCTCCACAGCCGCTTGCGCTACGGCCGCGGACGGATCGGCATCGGATTCATCATCGGACAGGGACTCCTGGTCGGCAGTGCCCGATTCGGAATCGGCGCCGGCGGCGGCGCCATCACCACGGCCACGACGGCCCCGGCGGCGACGCGAGCGGCGGCGGCGACCTTCGTCATCCCCGCCCTCGGCGGCGGCATCGGCCGTGGCCTCATCGGCGGCCGGGCCGACGTCGATGGGGGCCTCCGCCGGTGCTTCGACCAGGCGCCGTGCGCTGGTGTCGTCAGCCTCGCCATCGGCGAGTGAAGCCGCGCCGGCCGCTGCAACGACGGCGGCGCCCGTTTCGGTCGGCTCGCTCACCTGGCGTTCGGCGTCCCGGCCCTCGCCGGAACCGCGACGACCACGACGGCCGCGCGGACGCGATTCGCGACCGCCATCACCGGCTTCAGCCGGACTGGCGACATTGGCGAGATCGGCATCATCGCGGGCCGTACCGGCTTCGCGTTCACCGTTCGAGCGTTCACTGGAGCGCTCCGCCGAGCGCTCGCCGCGGCGACCACGGCCACGCCCGCCTTCGGAACGGGATTCGCCGCGGGATCCTTCGCCACGGGCGCTATCGGACCTGCCGTTGCCGCCACGACGCGATTCGCCGCGCCGGCCATTGCCGCGCGGCCGTGAACCCGGGGTCGCGGCAGGCTCGGCGGCCGCGGCCGCAACAGGCCGTTCGATGGCCGGCGCACCAGCGTCGGCCTCGTTGGCGGCCTTGCCGGTGAGCCAGTTGATGATCTTGCCGATCAGGCCACCGGTGACCTGGCCGGCGGCGACGGGCAGGGAGGTCGCGGCTGCGGCCGGGCTCGCCACCGGTTCGACCGACTGCGGACGGACCGGTGCGGGGCCTTCGCGCACGATCCCCTTGACGACCGCTTCCTGGCGGGGCTTGCCGCCCTCGAGCTTGTCGGCGAGGTAGCGGTTGTCCTCGGGTGGGCCGTCGGCGATCGAATAGCTGGCACGGTAGGTCGCCAGGCGATCATCGTCGTGGCGCATCCGCTCGAGGCGATAGTGTGGCGTCTCGATGAACTTGTTCGGAATCAGGACGATCTCGACCTTGAGCCGGGCTTCGAGCTTGGCGATCTCGCCGCGCTTCTCGTTCAGCAGGTAAGTGGCGACGTCGACCGGCACCTGGGCGTGGATCGCCGCGGTGCTTTCCTTCATCGCCTCTTCCTGGATCACCCGCAGGACGTGCAGGGCGGCCGATTCGACATCGCGGATCACCCCGGTCCCGGTGCAGCGCGGGCAGGTGATGTGGGTGCCTTCGTTGAGCGCCGGGCGCAGCCGCTGGCGCGACAGCTCCATCAGG
>CAYZBJ010000128.1:0-5929 GCA_964476625.1 uncultured Burkholderiaceae bacterium
CGACATCATCATGATCGGCGAGATCCGCGACCTCGAGACCGCCGAGATGGCGATCCAGGCCGCGCTGACCGGCCACCTGGTGCTGGCGACCCTGCACACCAACGACGCGCCGTCGGCGGTGACCCGGATGATCGACCTCGGGGTGCCCTCCTACCTGCTGGCCGCCACCCTGATCGGGGTACTCGCCCAGCGGCTGGTGCGGCGCCTGTGCCCGGCCTGCAAGCAGCCGACCGACGAGGTGCCCGACGATCGCTGGCGCGGCATGATCCGCCCGTTCCGGTCGCAGCCGCCGCGACGGATCCACCGGCCGGTCGGTTGCCTCGAGTGCCGCATGACCGGTTATCGGGGCCGGCTCGGCCTGTACGAGCTGCTCCAGGTCGACGAGTCGATGCAGCACCTGGTCGCCGAGGGCGCGCCCCTGCAGTTGATTCGTCGCCATGCGCTGCGCCACGGCATGCGGCCGATGCGGGTCTCGGGCGCCAACCGGATCGCCCAGGGCCTGACGACGATCGATGAAGTCCTGCGCCAGGCGCCGCAGATCGAGTCAGGGGCGACGCTGGCCCCGGAAGGGGTGCCGGCCGCGGCCGGCAACGGGGTTGCCGAACCGGGCTGACCGCCGGGAGGCCGCGGCGCCGAGTACCCGGGTCCGGCTCGGATCGGATGGACCGGAGGGGGGCCGGGGCATGGGCTGCATGTCATAATCCGGCCCGCGACCGGTCGCCGCGCTTGCGGGCGGGCGAGCGGCCTTCGCCACCGACAATCCCCGAGGAGATGCTCCATGTCGCTTGCCTCCAGGCTTCCGGCCATCGCGGCCGCGATCGCCACCGCGTGCTGCTTCACGGGCGCCGCGCATGCCCAAACCGAAGTCAAGCTTGCCTATGCGCTGGCCGTCAATTCGCACTACGGCGCGGGCGCCGCGGCCTGGGCGGAGACGACCGAGAAGCTCAGCAATGGCAAGCTGGTGTTCAAGCAGTTCCCGTCGAGCGCACTCGGCGGCGAACGCGAGACCGTCGAGAGCCTCCAGCTCGGCACCCTCGAGGCGGTCATCGTCTCGAGCGGCACGCTCAGCAATTTCGTCCCCGAGGTCGGGGTGACCGACATCCCCTTCCTGTTCCGTGACCTTGCCCATGCCCGTTCGGTGCTCGACGGCAAGATCGGCCAGGACCTGCTCGCGAAGTTCCCCTCGCGCAACCTGATCGCGCTGGCCTGGGGCGAGCAGGGCTTCCGGCACCTGACCAACAGCCGCCATGCGGTGCAGGCCCCCGGCGACATGAAGGGTCTGAAGATCCGCACGATGGAGAATCCGGTCCACATCACCGCGTTCAAGACGCTCGGCGCGGCGCCTACCCCGATGGCCTGGCCCGAAGTGATCGGCGCGCTCCAGCAGGGCACCATCGACGGCCAGGAGAACCCGATGTCGGTGATCGTGTCCGCGAAGCTGGCCGAGGTGCAGAAGCACCTGACCCTCACCGGCCACGTCTACTCCCCGGCGGCGCTGATGGTGTCGCCGCGGCTCTGGAACAGCCTCGACGACGAGGGCAAGAAGGCCCTGGCGGAAGGGGCGAAGGCGGGTGTCGCCGCCATGCGGGCCTTCGTCGACGACGTCGAGCGCAAGGGCGTCGAGAACGTCAAGGCGGCCGGCATGAACGTGGTGGTCCTCGACGACGGCGCCAAGGCGGCGTTCCAGAAGGCGCTCGCGCCGGCCTATTCGCAATACGAGAGTCGCTACGGCAAGGCCCTGATCGACGGCATTGCCAACGCGAAGTAGGGCGTTGGCCGCGCATCGCGACGCATGGATGCCATCGAGCGCGCCTTCGTGGCGCTCAATCGCTGGATACTGATCGCCCTGCTGGCGGCGATGGCGTGCATCGTCTTCGCCAATGTCACCCTGCGCTACCTGACCAATGATTCGCTGGTCTGGGCCGAGGAGGTCGCCAGGTACCTGATGGTCTGGCTGACCTTCCTCGGCGCCGGCCAGGTGCTGCGCTTCGGTGGCCACATCGCGATCGAGAACCTCCACGACGTCCTGCCGGGGCCGGTCGGGCGCGCCCTGCGCGGCCTGCTGGTCGTGGTCCTGCTCGGCTTCTTCGGGACGATGGCCTGGTACGGCGCCATGTACACCAGCGTCATGCGCTTCCAGACCACCGCGGCGACGGGGATCTCCTTCGCCTGGGTCTACCTCGCCATTCCGATCGGCTTCGCGTTGCTGGTGATCCACCTGCTGCTGGTGGCGCGGCGCTACGTGCTCGAGCGTCACCTGGTGGAATCGGCGGAGATCGACGCCGAGACGGCCGCGAGCCTCTGACGATGCCGCCACCGACGGGGCCGCTTCGATGGCACTGAGCCTGTTCCTGATCCTGGTGCTGCTGTTCGCCCTCGGCATGCCGATCGCGTT
This sequence comes from uncultured Burkholderiaceae bacterium, assembly GCA_964476625.1. Classification (GTDB taxonomy): domain Bacteria; phylum Pseudomonadota; class Gammaproteobacteria; order Burkholderiales; family Burkholderiaceae_E; genus JAMLIN01. The sequence continues at coordinate 2,396 of CAYZBJ010000128.1, forward strand.
CGCGCTCGCCCTGGCCACCTCGCTCGCGGTGCTGATCGACGGCCGCTATCCGCAGATCGTGGTGCTCAAGGAGATGTTCACCGGCATCGACAGCTTTCCGCTGATGGCGGTGCCGTTCTTCATCCTCGCCGCCGAGCTGATGAGCGGGGGCGCCCTGACCGTGGTGCTGCTGCGCTTCGCCGCCCAGTTCGTGAGCCACCTGCGCGGTGGCCTGGGCTACGCCAACATCCTGTCGCTCACCCTGTTCTCGGGCGTGTCGGGCTCGGCGATGGCCGATGTCGCCGGCCCGGGCGCGATGATGTCGCGGATGATGGAGAAGGCGGGCTACGACCGCGACTACGCGGCCGCGCTGACCGCGAGCACCGCCATCATCGGGCCGGTGATCCCGCCGTCGATCATCATGATCATCTACGCGCTACAGGACGAGACGGTCTCGGTCGGCGCACTCTTCATGGCCGGCTTCGTGCCCGGCGCCCTGATCGCGCTGGCGATGGCCGTGACCAACTGGTGGGTATCGCGCCGTCGCAACTACCGTTCCGGCGGTACGATGCCGCCGCTGCGGGAAATGCTGGTCAACACCTGGAAGGCCCTGCCGGCGCTGTTCCTGATCGTGGTGATCCTGGTCGGCATCCGTTTCGGCATCTTCACCCCCACCGAGGCCTCGGTGGTCGCGGTCTTCTATGCGCTCGCCTGCGGCAAATGGATCTACCGCAGCCTGCGCTGGGATGCGCTGCCGGGCATTCTCTCGCGGGCGGCCCTGCTCACCGCCGCGGTACTGCTGATCGTCAGCGCCTCGGCGGCCTTCGCCTGGGTCCTGACCATCGAGCGCGTCCCGCAGACCATGGCCGAGACCCTGGTCGGCTGGAATCTCTCGCCGATCACCTTCCTGCTGGCGGTCAACATCCTGCTGTTGCTCTTCGGGATCTTCCTCGAGCCGCTGCCGGGGGTGATGATCCTGGTGCCGATCCTCGCTCCGATCGCAGCGACCCTCGGCATCGACCCGCTGCATTTCGCGATCGTCGTCATCGTGAACCTGACCCTCGGGATGATCACGCCACCGGTTGGCGGCCTGCTGTTCATCACGTCGGTGACGGTGAAGGTCGGCATGACCGCGCTGGTGCGCCAGCTACCGCCCTTCCTGCTCGCCCACCTGGTCGTACTGGCCCTGTTGACGATGTTCCCGGCGCTATCGACCTGGGTACCCCACGCCCTCGGCTTTCATTGAGAGAAAAATGGGGTCAGACACCATTTTCTGCCACCATTTGGCAGGAAATGGTGTCTGACCCCATTTCCTGTCTCCCGGGGACGGCTCGCGGTGTTTACTTGGCGAGCTCGCGCATCGCCTGTTCGAGGCCGCGGATCGTGACCGGGTACATCCGGTCGGCCAGTAGCTGCTTGATCACCGAGATCGACTGGCGGTATTCCCAGACGCCCTCGGGCTCGGGATTGAGCCAGGCGAACTTCGGGAAGCGTTCGACCAGGCGGCGCAGCCACACCGCGCCGGCTTCCTCGTTGTTGTACTCGACCGATCCGCCGGGCTGGAGGATCTCGTAGGGACTCATGGTGGCGTCGCCGACGAAGATCAGGCGGTAGTCGGCGTTGAACTTGCGCAGGAGGTCCCAGGTCGGGGTGCGCTCGGCATGGCGGCGGCGATTGTTCTTCCAGACATGGTCGTAGACGCAGTTGTGGAAGTAGAAGAACTCGAGGTGCTTGAACTCGGTCCGGGTTGCCGAGAACAGCTCCTCGGTCTGCTTGATGTGGTCGTCCATCGTGCCGCCGACGTCGAGCAGCATCAGCACCTTGATGGTGTTGTGCCGCTCGGGGACCATCTTGATGTCGAGGTAGCCGGCATTGCGGGCGGTCGAGGCGATGGTGTCGTCGAGATCGAGCTCTTCCTCGGCGCCTTCGCGGGCGAACTTGCGCAGCCGGCGCAGGGCGATCTTGATGTTGCGGGTGCCGAGCTCGACGGAATCGTCGTAGTCGCGGTAGGCGCGTTGCTCCCAGACCTTGACGGCGGTCCGGTTGCCCGCCGAAGGGCCGCCGACGCGGATGCCTTCCGGGTTGTAGCCCCCGTTGCCGAAGGGCGAGGTGCCGTTGGTGCCGAGCCACTTGTTGCCGCCCTCGTGGCGCTTCTTCTGCTCTTCGAGGATCTCGCGCAGGCGCTCCATGAGCTTCTCGAGCCCGCCCATGGCCTCGATCGCCGCCTTTTCCTCGGCGGTGAACTGGCGCTGCATCATGCGCTTGAGCCATTCCTCGGGCACGTCGAGCGACAGTTCGGCGATCGATTCGATGCCCTTGAAATAGGCGCCGAAGGCCCGGTCGAACTTGTCGAAGTTGCGCTCGTCCTTGATCAGGGACGCTTTCGAGAGATGGTAGAAATCGTCGATCGAGGGGGAGATGACCTTGCGCTGCATCGCTTCGAGCAGCATCAGGTATTCCTTGATCGAGACGGGCAGCTTGGCGCTGCGCAGGTGCTGGAAAAAGTCGATCAGCATGGGTTTACTCTCGTCCCGTCAGGGCTGGGGCAGGCGGGCCAGGCGGCCGGCGAGATGGCGCCGTACCGCGGGCCATTCACTGTCAATGATCGAAAATACCACGGTGTCGCGCAGGCTGCCGTCGGCAAGCCGCTGGTGGTTGCGCAGGACGCCGTCCTGTTTCGCGCCCAGTCCGGCGATGGCCTTGCGCGATGCCTGGTTGAACCAGTGGGTCCGGAATTCCACGGCGATGCAGTCGAGGGTCTCGAAGGCATGACCGAGCAGCAGTGCCTTGCATTCGGTATTGAGCGCAGTGCGCTGCACCGACGCCGAATACCAGGTGGTGCCGATCTCGAGCCGTCGCTGGCGGGGCTCGATGTTCATGTAGCGGGTCGAGCCGACGATGCGCTCGTCACGCGCCCTTCGGACCACGAAGGGCAGGGCGCGCCCGGCGTCGCGCTGGTCGAGGGCGTCGGCGATCCAGTCGTCGACCCCCTCGGGGCCGGGCACGTTCGTGTACCAGAGATCCCAGAGCTGGCCATCGGCGGCGGCCTCGAGGAGTTCCACCGCATGGCCTTCATCGAGCGGCTCGAGCCGCACATGCCGGCCGACGAGGGTCAGCGCTGCCGGGGGCCAGTCGTCGCGGTCGACAGTCATGGTTGCCGGTCTCCTTCACGCGCCGAGCCTCGGGGCGCTCCCGCGGTCGGTCAGCGGTTGTGTCGCGCCATGAAGACGAGACGTTCGAACAGGTGCACATCCTGTTCGTTCTTGAGCAGGGCGCCGTGCAGCGGCGGAATCGCCGCCTTGTTGTCCTGCGAGCGCAGCGCTTCGGGCGGGATGTCTTCGGCCAGCAGCAGCTTGAGCCAGTCGAGCAGCTCGGAGGTCGACGGTTTCTTCTTCAGGCCCGGCATCTCGCGGATCTGGAAGAAGGTGTCGAGCGCATCCTTCAGGAGCTCCTTCTTGAGGCTGGGGAAGTGGACATCGACGATCGCCTGCATGGTGTCGCGGTCCGGGAACTTGATGTAGTGGAAGAAGCAGCGGCGCAGGAAGGCGTCGGGCA
>CAYZBJ010000129.1:0-4887 GCA_964476625.1 uncultured Burkholderiaceae bacterium
GCGGTAGCCGCCACGGGCGCCGCCGTGGCGTTCCCCCGTTTCGCGATCGGCCAGCCCGCCTGGCCATCCAAGACGATCCGTCTCGTCGTGGGATCGACCACCGGTGGCCTGACCGACAACTACGCGCGGCAGTACGGCGATTTCATGTCCCGGAAACTCGGCCAGTCCGTCGTGGTGGAGAACCGGCCGGGCGCGAGCGGCACGATCGCGGCCGACATCGTGGCCAAGGCGCCACCGGACGGCCATACCTTCCTGGTGACGATCTCCACGACGATATGGGCCGCAACGGTGCTTTACCAACGGCTGCCCTTCAGCCCGGACAAGGACCTGACCCCGGTCACGATGTTCCCGTCCGGCGCCCTGCTGATGGGGGTTCACGACAAGCTGCCGGTGAAGACGGTTGCCGAATTCGTCGAGCATGCGCGCCAGCACAAGGCCACCTTCGGCACCTATGCCCCGGCCTCGCTGCCACACATGATGGCCGACACCTTTGGCCGCACACGCGGAATCGACATCGAGCCGGTGCACTACAAGGGCGAGTCGCCGATGTGGATCGACGTGGCCAGCGGTGAAGTCAATGCGGCCCTTGGCAGCCACCAGGCGATGCTGCCGCACATCGAGCGCGGCAACCTGCGGCCGATCGCCGCCTGGGGTGGCCGCTCCCCGCGCGTGCCCGACGTGCCCACCTTCGTGGAACAGGGCTTCGACGACCCGATCTTCACGCTGAACGGCTGGTTGCCGATGTGCGCGCCCGCCGGAACGCCCGAGGAAATCCTGCGCAAGGTGTCGGCTACGATCGTCGAGGGATACGGTTCCGAAAAGCTCCAGCAGTTGCACGAGAGCTTCGGCATTCCCAGCGGACCGCCGGATCTCGACGAATCGCGCCGCATCTGGAAGGACGAAGGGCCCGCCTGGATAGCAAGCGCCGACCGACTGGGCATCAAGCTCGACTGAAGAGCGCGGCCGTGCCGTCAGCGATGGCACGGCCGAACGCTGCCCCCGGGGCATCGCCAGCCACGCGCGGGCATCCGGTCGCCGGGTTGCGGGTCGCCGGCGCGCCGCGTGTCCCGCCCGCCGGGAATCCCGGCCCCGATCTCCTGTGTCCCCGTCGCGGGATGACACCTTCGCCGGGGCGCGCGCACCGCCCCCACCGCCTCTTGTCGGCGCGTACCGCCGACGGCGGGCCCTGCCCGACGACATAGCCACCGCGACACGAACCTCGAGGGAGGACATACAGATGCGAATCCGCAATCACCGCGACCTCTGGGCCGGCGTGATGTTCTTCGTGATCGGGATACTGTTCGTCGTCCTGTCGCAGCAGTATCACATCGGCACCGCCGCGAAGATGGGCCCGGGCTACTTCCCGGCCGTGCTGGGCGGCATCATGGCGGTGCTGGGCCTGATCATCTTCCTCGGGGCCTTCTCCTGGAGAAACGCCGAGCTGCGCGTCGGCCGGATCGGCTGGCGTGAACTGGGGCTGGTCCTGCTCAGCGTGGCCTTGTTCGGCATCACGCTCGCCTCGCTGGGGTTCATCGTCGCACTGGTCCTGCTGGTCGGCGTCTCCGCCCTGGCCAGCCACGACTTCAGCGTCCGCGACACGCTGATCGCCATCGTCGTGCTGGGGGTGCTTTCGTACATCGCATTCGTCAAGGGTCTCGAGCTCAGCTTCCCGCTCTGGCCAGGATTCCTCGTCGACTGACCGGGCAGGCCACACCATGGAACAGCTCTTCGCAAACCTGGCCATCGGCTTCTCGGCCGCCGCCACCGTCGCCAACCTGACGTACTGCTTCATCGGCGTGTTGCTGGGCACGCTGATCGGGGTGCTGCCGGGCATCGGCCCGCTGGCGACGATTGCGATGCTGCTGCCGATCACCTACAAGATGGCCGACCCGGGTTCGGCCCTGATCATGCTCGCGGGCATCTACTACGGCGCCCAGTACGGCGGCTCGACCACCGCGATCCTGGTGAACCTGCCAGGCGAAGCCTCCTCGGTGGTCACGGCGCTCGATGGCTACCAGATGGCCCGCAAGGGCCGGGCAGGACCGGCGCTGGCGATTGCCGCCATCGGTTCGTTCTTCGCCGGCTCGGTGGCCACCTTCCTGCTGGCGGCCTTTGCCGCCCCCTTGTCCGAACTGGCCTTCCAGTTCGGGCCGGCCGAATACTTCTCCCTGATGGTCCTGGGCCTGGTCGCAGCCGTGGTGCTCGCGCGCGGCTCCATCATCAAGGCGCTGGCGATGGTGATCTTCGGCCTGCTGATCGGCATGGTCGGCACCGACGTCAACTCGGGCGTATCGCGCTTCTCGTTCGAGGTGCCCGAGCTGACGGACGGCATCGAATTCGTCGTCATCGCGATGGGACTGTTCGGCTTCGGCGAGATCATCGCCAATCTCGAACAGCGCGAACATCGCGAGGTGTTCATCAGGAAGGTCGGCTCGCTGATGCCCAGCCGCGAGGAGTTTCGCCGCTCGGCCGGGCCGATCGCACGCGGCACACTGCTCGGTTCCCTGATGGGGGCCTTGCCCGGCGGCGGTGCAGTACTCTCGTCGTTCGCATCGTACGCGCTTGAGAAGAAGATCTCCCGAACGCCCGAGCGCTTCGGCGATGGCGCGATCGAAGGCGTGGCGGGCCCGGAGTCGGCCAACAACGCCGGTGCGCAGACTTCGTTCATCCCGATGCTCACGCTGGGGATCCCGACCACGCCGGTGATGGCACTGATGGTCGCGGCGCTGATGATCCACAACATCCAGCCCGGCCCGCAGGTCATGACCAGCAACCCCGCGCTCTTCTGGGGCCTGATCACCTCGATGTGGATCGGCAACCTGATGCTGGTGATCCTGAACCTGCCGCTGATCGGCCTGTGGATCAAGCTGCTGTCGGTACCCTACCGCGTGCTGTACCCGGCCATCCTGCTGTTCTGCGTCATCGGCGCCTATTCGGTGAACAACAACGTCTTCGACGTGTTCATGACGATCCCGTTCGCCATCCTCGGCTACGTGTTCAAGAAGCTCGACTGCGAGCCCGCTCCCATGTTGCTTGGCGTGGTACTGGGCCAGATGATGGAGGAATTCCTCCGTCGCGCGATGACCATCTCGCGCGGGGACGCCACGGTGTTCCTGACCAGGCCGCTGTCGGCAACGCTGCTGGCCATCGCCGTCATCCTCCTCGTGCTGGTCTTCCTGCCGGCAATCGCCCGCAAACGCGAGGAAGCGTTTGCCGCCGAGGAGGACTGACGTAGAGCGCGGAAGTCGAGCCGGAAATTCGCGAAGCACCGCTTCGCGCCGGCGAGACCGGCCGCGACGGCAAGCGCGGCCGCGGCGGGGCGCCGCGGACGGGGCGCCGCTCAGGGTGCGCGTGGCGGGAAATCGGCCTCGACCAGGGCGCGCTCGATTTGCTCGCGCGTGGCCGACGACGTGACGACGACCTTGCGCGTGGGCGGATCGGCCACGACCTGGGCGTTGGCATCGACGGACTGGATCGCCCGGCTCACCCCGCGAGCGCAGCCACCGCAGGTCATGTTCTCGATGTGGAACTCCATGGAAACCTCCTTGAATAGCGACGACACCAGCCTGGGGCTTGCCATCGTTGGAAGGTCAAGCGCTCCGGGCAGTCTCGCCCATCATCCGCTCGCGATCCTGTCCTGGTAGACGCGAAGATTCAGGTAGGCCGCTGACAGCAGCGGCGCGGCGATACCCGCCTGCGCGCCCCTTCGCACCATGTCCCCGATGATGTCCTCGACTTCGACGGGCCGCCCGCGATGGACGCACCTTGTCAGCCTTGCCGTTTCGCCCGCCAGTTCCGGGATCCGTTGATGGTTCCACGCATCTCGGCACCATCGACTTCCCCGACGTATTGATCCTCACCGACCGAAAACCGGATTCGGGCGCCATCGAGGCGCGCCTCGCTGATCGGCCGGGCCGCGCCAGCGTCGCGCAGCACCCCTTCGAGCATCTGGAACTCCTGCGTCAGTTCGAGCTGCCCGTCTCCCATCGTCCATATCCCGGCCACTTTGGCGGGGACGACCCACTTGTACGCGATGCAATAGCCGGGGCAGTTCTCGGTGATATGGACGGAGTCGTCGGCCGGCCACCCGCCCATCTCGAACGAATTCGAGACCACGCGGGTTCCCGGCTTCATCGCGAGCAGGATGGGCCGCAAGCGATCGTTCAGGTCCGGCAGCAGGTAGAGGGTCACCACCGTCGCATGGGAGAAGTCGGACTCGAAAATATCCGCTTTCTCGAAGGTCGCCCGCCTCGCCACCCCTTCGGCCCGGGCCGCCCGTTGGGACAGGGCAACCAGGTCCGGGTTGAACTCGATCCCGTGTGCCCTGGCGCCGCGCTTGGCCGCCGTGATCACGGTACGGCCGTCGCCCGAGCCCAGGTCGACCAGATGGTCCTGCGGCGTGAGCTCCGCCATGTCGAGCATGCGATCGACCAGCATCTGGTTGGTCGGTACCCAGATCACGTCCTTGCCCACCTGCCCCACCTTGGGCTTGTAGGTATCCGCAGCGACTTCGTCGGTCGTCTGCACCCAGGTCGTGCAACCGAGCATCGCCGCGCAGGCGACAGCGATGATGAAGGATCCGCGCGTACGCATCATGGTCATGCCTCCTTTTTTCTTCTGCAATTCTCTCGGCGAACCGCCCCGCCCCTGTCCCGCCCTCATCCGGCAGCCGGCGGCGTGAGTTTCAGCAGCCCGGCGCCGGTGCCGTCCTCGAGCAGCCAGATCGCGCCATCCGGACCCTGCTCCACCTCGCGGATGCGTTGTCCCATGTCGATCCGTTGCGCTTCGCGCGCGGTGTCGCCATCGAACTCGATGCGCACCAGCGATTGCGACGACATGCCGCCGATGAAGCCATTGCCCTGCCAGCCGGGGAACATCTCGCCATCG
>CAYZBJ010000129.1:4897-5636 GCA_964476625.1 uncultured Burkholderiaceae bacterium
AAGCCGGCCGGCGAGATCACCGGGTTCCAGCTGATGACCGGCGCGCGAAAATCCGGGCGTGTGGCATGGTCGGGAATCGGCCTGCCGTCGTAGTGATCGCCGTTGGACACGATCGGATAGCCGTAGTTGGCGCCCCGCTCCACCCGGTTGAGTTCGTCACCGCCCCTGGGGCCCATCTCGTGGCTCCACAGCTGTCCCTGGGCATCGAATGCCAGCCCGAGGACGTTGCGGTGACCCAGGGTCCACACCTGGGCGCCCACCCCGCCGCGGTCCGCGAAGGGATTGTCGGCCGGCACGCTGCCGTCCTCATTGAGGCGAACGATCTTGCCCAGGTTCGAATCCATGTCCTGGGCGGGATCGAACGCCTGGCGCTCGCTGGAGCTGATCCACAGCATGCCCTCACGGTCGAAGGCGATGCGATGGCCGAAATGGCCGGAGCCCCCCAGCTTCTGCGACTGTCGCCAGATGACCGCGAGATCCGCAAGGTTCCCTCCGCCACTGCCGTCGAGGACCAGCCGGGCGCGCGCCACGGCAGCGCCCGAGCCACCCGCGCCGGGTTCGGCATAGCTCAGGTAGACAAGCTGGTTGCTGGCGAAATCCGGATGCAGGACCACGTCGCCGAACCCGCCCTGGCCGGCGTGGACCACCGGGGGTACGCCGCTGATCGTCCCCTTGCTGTTGCTGGCCGGATCGTAGAGCCGCAGCGCGCCGGCTTTCTCGGTCACCAACAGGCGACCAT
>CAYZBJ010000130.1:0-5400 GCA_964476625.1 uncultured Burkholderiaceae bacterium
TGATCAGCATCGAGTTGTTCAGCGAGAAGCCGATACCGGCCGCCGCCCAGCCCGAGTAGCTGTTGAGCATCGACACCACCACCGGCATGTCGGCGCCGCCGATCGGGATGATGATCAGCACGCCCAGCACGAAAGCGATCGCGAGCATCAGCAGGTAAGGCGTCCAGGCCTGGCTGGCGGCGAACCAGATGCCGAAGGCGACCATCGCGACCGCGAGGGCGAGGTTGAGCATGTGCTGGCCGCCGAAGACCACCGGCGCGCCTTGGAACAGGCGGAACTTGTACTTGCCCGAGAGCTTGCCGAAGGCGATCACCGAGCCCGAGAAGGTGATCGCGCCCACGAAGGTGCCGATGAAGAGTTCGATCCGGTTGCCCACCGGAATCGCTTCGCCGGGCTCGACGATGTTGAAGGCCTGCGGCTCGGCGACCACCGCGATCGCGATGAAGACCGCGGCCAGGCCGATCATGGAGTGCATGAAGGCGACCAGCTCGGGCATCTTGGTCATCTCGACCCGGCGCGCCATGATGGTCCCGACCGTGCCGCCCACCAGCAGCCCGACCAGCACGAAGCCCATGCCGGTGGCCGCGAGGTCGCTGCGCAGCTTGAAGATCAGCGCGACGGTGGTGAGGATGGCGATCGCCATGCCCACCATGCCGAAGGTGTTGCCGCGTCGTGAGGAGGTCGGATGCGAGAGGCCCTTGAGCGCCTGGATGAAGAACACCGAGGCGACGAGGTACAGCATCACGACAAGGTTCATGCTCATTGGGATAGCTCCGTTGCTGGCGGGGTCCGCATCCGTTCAACCTGCCTTCGGTAGGGCTGTCGGTGCCGTCTTGCCGCCTTTCGCGGGCGATTTCTTCCTGAACATCTCGAGCATCCGGCGGGTGACCAGGAAGCCGCCGAAGACGTTGACCGCGGCCAGCGCGACGGCGAGCACGCCCATCGTCTTGCCGAGACCCGATTCGGTGAGCGCGGCCGCGAGCATCGCGCCGACGATGATGATCGCCGAGATGGCGTTGGTCACCGCCATCAGGGGCGTGTGCAGCGCCGGCGTGACGTTCCACACGACGTGGTAGCCGACGTAGATCGCCAGCACGAAGATGATCAGGTTGATGACCGTGGGACTGATGGCTTCCATGATTCCGGTTCCGGTGGGCTCGAAGTGAGGGGCTAGCTTCCGCGCAGGACCTTGCCGTCGCGGGCGACCAGGCAGGCCTGGACGATGTCGTCCTCGGGGTCGATGGTGAGCGCGGCTTCCTGGTTGATGATCAGCTTGAGGAAGTCGAGGACGTTGCGCGCATAGAGGGCGGACGAGTCGGCCGGTACCGTCGCGGGCAGGTTCGGGATGCCGATGATGGTCACGTGGTTGGCCACCACCATCCGGTCGACCTCGGAGAGCTCGCAGTTGCCGCCGCGCTCGACCGCCATGTCGAGGATGACGGAGCCGGGCTTCATGCTGGCGACCATCTCGGCGCTCACCAGCTTCGGCGCGGGGCGACCCGGGATGAGCGCCGTGGTGATGACGATGTCGGCCTGGCGCAGGCGTTCGGCGACGGCCTTGGCCTGGCGCGCCATCCAGGCGGGCGGCATCGGGCGGGCATAGCCGCCGACGCCTTCGGCCGCCTCGCGTTCTTCCTCGGTCTCGAAGGGGACGTCGACGAATTTCGCGCCGAGCGATTCGATCTGCTCCTTGACCGCGGGTCGCACGTCGGAGGCCTCGACCACCGCGCCCAGCCGCTTGGCGGTGGCGATCGCCTGCAGCCCGGCGACGCCGGCGCCGAGCACCAGCACCCGCGCGGCCTTGATCGTGCCGGCCGCCGTCATCATCATCGGCAGCATGCGCCCGTACTGGGTCGCGGCCAGCAGGACCGCCTTGTAGCCGGCGATGTTGGCCTGGCTCGAGAGCACGTCCATGCTCTGGGCCCGGGTGGTGCGCGGGGCCGCCTCGAGGGCGAAGGCGGTCAGCCCGGCGGCGGCGAGCGCCGCGAGGCCGTCGCGATCGAAGGGATCGAGCATCCCGACCAGCACGGTGCCGGGCACCATTGCGGCCAGGCGGGCGGTTTCGGGGGTACGTACGCACAGCACCAGTTCGGCGCCCAGCGCCCCGGCGGCATCGCCGATGACGGCGCCGGCTTCGGCATAGGCGGCATCGGTCTGGCTGGCGCGCGTGCCGGCGCCAGCCTCGACGACGACCGAATGGCCGGCGGCGACGTACTTCCTGACGGTTTCGGCAGTCGCGGCAACGCGCGTCTCGCCGGCCCGGGTTTCGGCCGGAATGCCGATTCGCATGGTTTCTCCTCGTTCGACGGCGGTGGCCCCCACGGCCACCGGCATGAATGTACCCCGTGAATCCCGCCGCCGGAATCCCGGCAGGCGCTTCGCGCCGGGGGTGTCGCGAACCGCGCCGAACGGTTCTTGTAGAATCGAAAGTTTAGCAGTTGCGCCTTGCGCGAGGCTGGACCTGCGTGGGGTCCGGTGCACATGCCTGATTCCGAATTGCTCGAACGTGCGCGCCTGTCGCCGGCGCCGCAACCCGGCGCCCGGGTCGTCGTCGGCCTGTCGGGCGGGGTGGATTCCTCGGTTGCCGCCTGGCTGCTCAAGCAGCAGGGCTACGAGGTCGTCGGCTTGTTCATGAAGAACTGGGAAGACGATGACGACGACGAGTACTGCTCGAGCCGCCAGGACTGGATCGATGCGGCCAGCGTCGCCGACCGCCTCGGGATCGACATCGAGGCGGTCAATTTCGCCGCCGAGTACCGCGAGCGGGTGTTCGCCGAGTTCCTGCGCGAGTATTCCGCCGGGCGCACGCCGAACCCGGACGTGCTGTGCAATGCCGAGATCAAGTTCCGGGCCTTCCTCGACCATGCCGTCGAACTCGGCGCCGAGCACATCGCGACCGGCCACTATGCGCGCATCCGCGCCGGCGACGAGGGCTTCGAGTTGCTGCGCGGGCTCGACGCCGCCAAGGACCAGAGTTACTTCCTGCATCGGCTGAACCAGGCGCAACTGGCCCGCGCGATGTTCCCGCTCGGCCACCTGCGCAAGCCGGAGGTCCGCGCCATCGCCACCTCGCTCGGCCTGTCGAACGCGGCCAAGAAGGATTCGACCGGTATCTGCTTCATCGGCGAGCGGCCGTTCCGGGAGTTCCTCAACCGCTACCTGCCGACCCGGCCGGGCCCGATGGTCGACGATGCCGGCCGCCTCATCGGCGAGCACGTCGGGCTCGCCTTCTATACGGTCGGCCAGCGCAAGGGTATCGGCATCGGCGGTGCGGCGCACGGCGACGGCCGCCCCTGGTACGTCGCCCGCAAGGAGATGGACAGCAACACCCTGGTCATCGTCCAGGGCCACGACCATCCGCTGCTGATGGCCGACGGCCTTGCCGCCATCGACACGAGCTGGATCGCGGGCCGGGCGCCGGTCGACGACGGCGGGCTCGGCGCCAAGACCCGTTACCGGCAGGCCGATGCCGGCTGCCGCCTGCGACTGGCCGGCGACGGCTTCGAACTCGATTTCGACCAGCCCCAGTGGGCGGTGACGCCGGGCCAGAGCGCGGTGCTCTATCGCGGCGAGGTATGCCTCGGCGGCGGGGTCATTGCCACTGCCCGATGAAATCGGGCGGTCGTCGAGCGCCAGTCATCCCGACGATGTACCGTATGCCGTCCGGGACGACCCGCCCGGGCGCTTGCCGAGGACTGCCGCGACCATGCAACTGATTCCCCTGATCCGCTATTCGACCTTCGCGATCGTGGTGTTCCTCGCGATCGTCCTGACGGGGCTGTGCGCCGCCGGCCTGGTCGGCTGGGGCTGGCCGTCGCTGGCGGTGCTGCTCGCGGCGCTCGGCGTCTACGACCTCGTCCAGCGCCGCCACTCGGTGCTGCGCAACTACCCGATCATCGGCCACCTGCGCTTCCTGTTCGAGTTCATCCGTCCGGAACTGCGACAGTACTTCTTCGAATCCGATACCGATTCGATCCCCTTCTCGCGCCAGCAGCGGGCGATCGTCTACCAGCGAGCCAAGCAGCAGACCGACGCCCGCCCCTTCGGCACCCATTTCGACGTCTACCAGTCCGGCTACGAGTGGCTCAACCACTCGGCGGCGCCCACGAAGGTGGAGTCGCATGATTTCCGGGTACCGGTGGGCGCGATCGCGCAGGCCGCCGGATCGGCCACTTCCTGCACGCAACCGTATTCGGCCTCGGTCTTCAACATCTCGGCGATGAGCTTCGGCTCGCTGTCGGCCAACGCGGTCCGGGCGCTCAACCGCGGCGCCATGCTCGGGCACTTCGCCCACGACACCGGCGAGGGCTCGATCTCGCGGTATCACCGCGAATCCGGCGGCGACCTCATCTGGGAGATCGGCAGCGGCTATTTCGGCTGTCGCGATTCGCAAGGGCGTTTCGACGAGGAGCGCTTCGTCGCCAATGCGACCCTCGAGCAGGTCCGGATGATCGAGATCAAGCTCTCGCAGGGCGCCAAGCCGGGCCATGGCGGCATGCTGCCGGCGGCCAAGGTCACCGAGGAGATCGCCGCGGCCCGCGGGATCCCGGCCTGGTCGGACTGCATTTCGCCATCGAGCCATTCGGCCTTCGCCACGCCGATCGAATTGCTGCAATTCGTCGACCGGCTGCGCCGGCTCTCGGGCGGCAAGCCGGTCGGCTTCAAGTTCGCTCTCGGCCATCCCTGGGAGTGGTTCGCGATCGCCAAGGCCATGGTCGCCACCGGCATCACGCCGGACTTCATCGTCGTCGATGGCAAGGAGGGCGGCACCGGGGCGGCGCCGGCGGAGTTCATCGACCGTATCGGCACCCCGATGCGCGATGCGCTGGTACTGGTCCACAACACCCTGGTAGGGCTCAATCTGCGCGGGCGCATCCGCCTGGCGGCCGCCGGCAAGATCGTCACCGCCTTCGACATCGCCCGGGCCATGGCGCTGGGCGCCGACTGGTGCAACAGCGCCCGCGGCTTCATGTTCGCGGTCGGCTGCATCCAGGCCCAGGCCTGCCATACGGGCAAGTGCCCGACCGGCGTCACCACGCAGGACCCGCAGCGCCAGAAGGCGCTCGATCCGGACGACAAGTCGGTCCGGGTGCTGAACTTCCACCGCAACACCCTGAAGTCGCTCGCCGAACTCGTTGCCGCGGCGGGCCTGAGCCACCCCTCGCAGCTCGAGCCGATGCACATCGTCCAGCGCCGCACCCGCGGCGAGGTGCATTCCTACGCCACCGTCTATCCGCGACTGCAGCCGGGCGAGCTGCTCGACTCCGAGGCCGAACCGGCGGTGTACCGGGTTTTCTGGTCGATGGCGCGTCCCGACAGCTTCCGGCCCCAGGCCTAGTGCGGCTCCGGATTCGGGCGCATGACCGCGTTGGGGCGCCTTGCCGTGCAACCGCACTGTCT
>CAYZBJ010000131.1:0-5371 GCA_964476625.1 uncultured Burkholderiaceae bacterium
CGGGCCGCCACGTGGACCCAGCAGGCGGGGCCGGGCGACATCATCAAGGTGGTGCCCGAGAGCTACCTGCTCGGCGATCGCGCCGCCTACATCGACGGCTTCCTCGCGGCCAAGCAGGCCTTGTCGCATGACGGCATGTTCCCGGCGAAGGGCGCCGAGACCGCACTGCGCGCGCTGGCAAGCGTCGATCCGAAGATCGGGGCCGCCGGCATCGACCTCGCCAAGGTCTTCACCAACGATTTCGTGCGCAAGGCCAACGCGACCTATCCGAATGGCTGATCCGGGGGGAGCCGCCGTCACGCCAGGCGTGACTCGACCCGCGCCGCCGGGCGTGGGTCCAGCCATCACGCTGCGCGACATTGCCTGCACCTTCGTCAGCGCCGATGCCCCGGAGCAGCGCTACACCGCGGTCGAGAACGTCGGGCTGACCGTCGGCGCGGGCGAATTCGTCAGCGTGGTCGGCCCGACCGGCTGCGGCAAGAGCACCTTGCTCAACGTCGCCGCCGGCCTGCTCGAACCGAGCCGGGGCGAGGTCGAGATCTTCGGCGAGCGGCTCGCCGGCATCAACCGGCGGGCGGGCTACATGTTCCAGGCCGACAGCCTGATGCCGTGGCGTACGGCGCAGGCCAATGTCCTCGCCGGCCTGCAGTTCCGGGGGGTGCCGGAGGAGGAGGCGCGCGAGCGCGCCGATGCCTGGCTGCGTCGGGTCGGGCTCGGTGGCTTCGGTGATCGCTATCCCCACCAGATGTCGGGCGGCATGCGCAAGCGCACCAGCCTTGCCCAGACGCTCGTCCTCGACCCCGACATCATCCTGATGGACGAGCCGTTCTCCGCCCTCGACATCCAGACCCGGCAGCTGATGGAGAACGAGCTGCTCGAGCTCTGGCAGTCGAAGAGGAAGGCGGTGCTCTTCATCACCCACGACCTCGACGAAGCGATCGCGATGAGCGACCGGGTGGTGGTGCTGAGCGCGGGGCCGGCATCGCATCCGATCGGTGATTTCACCATCGACATCCCGCGTCCGCGTGACGTTGCCGAGGTCAAGTCGACGCCTCGGTTCCTCGAACTGCACGCCGCGATCTGGCAGGTGCTGCGCGACGAAGTCCTGGAGGGCTACCGGCAGCAGCTCCAGGTGCGCGCCTGAGGCCGCCCATGGCGAGATCCGTCAAACCGGGCAAGCTGATGCTGCGCTTCTGGCAGGTCGGCCTGTTGCTCCTGCTGTTCCTGTTCTGGCATGTGATGACCAAGCCCGGGCTGGTGCCGCCCTTCATGTTCGACAACGATCGCCAGGCGGCGTTCTTCTTCGGCGAGCCATTGCAGGTGCTCGAGCGGATCTGGATCTGGTTCGTCGTCGACGCCGACATCTACCGGCACCTCTGGGTGACCCTGGCCGAGACGGTGATGGCTTTTGGCATCGGCGCGATCGCCGGGCTGGCCTGCGGCCTGTGGCTCGCGCTCGCACCGATGGCATCGGCGATCCTCGAGCCCTATGTCAAGGCCGCCAATGCGATGCCGCGGATCATCCTGGCGCCGATCTTCGCCGTCTGGTTCGGACTCGGCATGGGCTCAAAGGTGGCGCTGGGGGTGACCCTGGTCTTCTTCATCGTGTTCTTCAACGTCTACCAGGGGGTACGCGAGGTCAGCCCGGTGATACTCGCCAACGCCCGGATGCTCGGCGCGAATTCCCGGCAGCTGCTGCGCCATGTCTACCTGCCGAGCGCGACCAGCTGGGTGTTCAGTTCCCTGCATACCTCGGTCGGCCTGGCATTCGTCGGGGCGGTGGTCGGCGAGTATCTCGGTTCCAGCCAGGGTGTGGGCTACCTGATCCTGCAGGCCGAGGGAACCTTCGACATCAATACCGTGATGGCCGGAATCCTCGTGCTGACGGGCTTCGCCCTCCTGCTCGATGCGGCCGTCGGGCGCATCGAGCGTCGCCTCATGACCTGGCAGCCGAAGGCCGGGGAAACGGAGAAACTCTAGCGCCACGAACGGATGCGACAATCCTCGGGTTCAGCGCGTTGCGGGCGATGCCCGTCGCCCGCCCACCTGTGTCACGCCGGCCCTGCCGGCGGGGGCGCGAGACCCCGATGATCCGTATCCGATGACGCTCGACAGTCCCCATTCCAGCGCCGCCACCGAGCGCGACCAGTCCGTCCCGGCCGCGCCCGACTGGCATACGCTGGCCCCGGCAGAGACCGAGGCCCGGCTGGAGTCCGGGCCGGCCGGGCTGAGCCCGGACGAGGCCGCCCTGCGCCGGGCCCGCCATGGACCCAACCGGCTCGCGCCGCCCCGGCGACCGAACGTCATCGTGCGCCTGCTCAGGCAGTTCAACAGCATCCTCATCTACGTGATGCTGGCCGCCTGCGTGATCACCGGCTTGCTCGGCCACTGGGTCGATACCGGCGTGATGTTCGCGGCAGTGGTCATCAACGTCGTCATCGGCTTCATCCAGGAGGGCAAGGCCGAGGCCGCGCTCGACGCCATCCGCGCGATGCTCGCGCCGCATGCCACCGTCGTTCGCGACGGGGTCCGGCACGAGATCGATGCCGCCGACCTGGTGCCGGGCGACCGGGTTCTGGTAGCTTCGGGCGATCGGGTTCCCGGCGACCTGCGACTGGTGGTGACCCGGGAGCTGCGGATCGACGAGTCCGCCCTGACCGGGGAATCGTTGCCGGCGGAGAAATCGACCGAAGCGGTCGATGCGGCCGCGCCCATCGGCGACCGCTTCGGGATGGCCTACTCCGGGACCCTGGTGGTCCATGGCCAGGGCCAGGGGGTGGTGGTCGCCACCGGGCCGATGTCCGAACTCGGCCGCATCAACCGGCTGCTGGCCGGCGTCGAGACCGTGGCCACGCCGATGCTGCGCCAGGTCGACCGCTTCGGTCGCATTCTTGCCTTCGTGATCATCGCCCTGTGCGTGGCGACCTACGTCTACGGAACCCTCGTGCGTGGCCTGCCAGCCGGGGAGATGTTCCTGATGGCGGTCGCGCTGGCCGCCTCCGCGATTCCCGAGGGCTTGCCGGCGCTGATGACGGTGACCCTCGCACTCGGGGTCCAGCGCATGGCCCGGCGCCACGCGATCGTCCGACGCCTGCCGGCGGTCGAGACGCTCGGGTCGGTCACCGTGATCTGCTCGGACAAGACCGGCACCCTGACCCGCAACGAGATGACGGTCCAGCGGGTGGTCTGCGCGGAACATTTCGTCGATGTCGACGGCGTCGGCTACGCGCCGGCCGGCGACCTGCGGATCGGCTCCGAAACCATCGATCCGGCCTCGATACCCGCGCTGGCGCTGGCGATGCGCGCCGGCGTCCTGTGCAACGACGCCCGCCTGCGCGAGGTCGAAGGGCAGTGGCGCGTGGAGGGCGACCCCACCGAGGGGGCCTTGCTGGTCCTCGGTCGCAAGGGCGGGCTCGAGCACGACGCCGCGCTAGCCGCCTGGCCGCGGCTCGATTCGATCCCCTTCGAATCCCAGCGCCGTTTCATGGCGACCGCCAACAGGGACCCGGACGGCCATCCCTGGCTCTTCGTCAAGGGGGCGCCCGAGCGGATCCTCGACCTGTGCGCCAGCCAGCTGGGCAAGGACGGCGAGGCGCCGCTCGATGTCGACTACTGGCGCCGGATGGCCAACGACATCGCGGCCCATGGCCTGCGCCTGCTGGCGCTCGCCTGCCGGCGCGCCGAGCCCCTGGGCGAGCGACTCGACGACGCCGATGTCGCCGGCGGCTTCTCGATGCTGGCCCTGGTCGGGATCATCGACCCGCCGCGCGAGGAGGCGGTCGCGGCCGTTGCCGAATGCCACCGGGCCGGCATCCGGGTCAAGATGATCACCGGCGACCATGCCGAGACGGCGCGCGCGATCGGTGCGCAGCTCGCGATCGGCGTCGGCAAGCCGGCGTTCACCGGCGCCGAGATCGCGATGATGGACGAGATCACCTTGCGCCGGACCGCGATGGAGGTCGATGTCTTCGCCCGGGCGAGCCCCGAGCACAAGCTGCGGCTGGTGCAGGCCCTCCAGGAGGGCGCCGAGGTGGTGGCCATGACCGGTGATGGCGTCAACGATGCGCCGGCGCTCAAGCGCGCCGACGTGGGCGTCGCCATGGGCATGAAGGGGACCGAGGCGGCCAAGGAGGCGGCCGACGTGGTGCTGGCCGACGACAACTTCGCGACCATCGCGGCGGCGGTGCGCGAGGGCCGGGCGGTCTACGACAACGTCCGCAAGTTCATCCTCTTCATGCTGCCCACCAACGGCGGGGAGGCGCTGGTCGTCATCGCCGCGATTCTCTTCGAGCTCACCCTGCCGATGACGCCGGCCCAGGTGCTGTGGATCAACATGGTCACTTCCGGCTGCCTCGGCCTGGCGCTCGCCTTCGAGCCGGCCGAACCCGGTATCATGGCCCGGCGCCCGCGGCCGCCGGGCGAGCCGCTGGTCACGCCGTTCTTCGCCTGGCGAATCGTGATGGTCTCGCTGCTCATGATGGCCGGCTCGCTGGGCCTGTTCCTGATGGAACTGGCTGCCGGCAAGTCGATCGAGACCGCGCGCACGATGGCCGTCAGCGCGATCGTCGTGGCCGAGATGTTCTACCTGCTGAACAGCCGTTTCATATTCGCGCCGGTCCTCACGATCGAAGGCCTGGCCGGCAATCGCTACGTCCTGATGGCGATCCTCGCCTGCCTGGCGCTGCAGCTCGGGTTCGTCCATTTACCCCCCTTGCAGGCGGTATTCGGGTCGGCTGCGCTCGATTCCTCGGAGTGGCTCAAAGTCGTCGGGGCCGGGCTCTTGGTATTCTCCGTGGCAGAAATCGAAAAATTGGTGATTCGGCGGACCGGCCTGGCCGGGCGCCTGTCGGTCGCTGCACCTGCAACCCAACCGTCCTGACCGTTCCTGACTGATGCAAGACCCGACGCCGTCGAACTCGGTCCTCCTGCTGGTCGTCGTTCTCGCCCCGTTCGTGGGCAGCGTGATTGCCGCATTGCTCCCTGCCAATGCCCGTAACCGGGAAGCCTGGCTGGCGGGTTTCGTCGCGTTCCTCGGGCTGGCGATCTCGGTCTCCCTGTACGAACAGCTCGCCAGCGGGCAGGTGGTGCGCTTCGCGGTCCAGTGGATGCCGGCCCAGGGGGTCGAGTTCGCCCTGCGGATGGACGGGCTGGCATGGGCGTTCTCGCTGCTGATCCTCGGGATCGGCGTGCTGGTGGTGCTGTATGCGCGCTACTACATGTCGCCCGAAGACCCGGTACCGCGCTTTTTCGCGTTCCTGCTCGCCTTCATGGGCTCGATGCTGGGCGTGGTGCTGTCGGGCAACCTCATCCAGCTGGCGATCTTCTGGGAGCTGACCAGTCGCACTTCCTTCCTGCTGATCGGCTACTGGCA
>CAYZBJ010000132.1:0-5053 GCA_964476625.1 uncultured Burkholderiaceae bacterium
ATCGCCGACCAGCCCCGCGGCCTGGTGCTGGTCACCGGGCCGACCGGCTCGGGCAAGTCGACCACCCTGGCGGCGATGGTCAACCAGATCAACGAGAACGCCTACGGCCACATCCTCACCGTCGAGGATCCGATCGAGTTCGTCCACGAGTCCAAGCGCTGCCTGATCAACCAGCGTGAAGTCGGCCCGATGACCCTGTCGTTCAGCAATGCGCTGAGGTCGGCGCTGCGCGAGGATCCCGATGTGATCCTGGTCGGGGAGTTGCGCGACGTCGAGACGACCCGGCTCGCGATGACCGCGGCCGAGACCGGCCACCTGGTGTTCGGCACCCTGCATACCTCGTCGGCTGCCAAGACGATCGACCGGATCGTCGATGTGTTCCCGGCCGCCGAGAAGGAGATGATCAGGGCGATGCTCTCCGAATCGCTGCGGGCGGTGATCTCGCAGACCCTGCTCAAGTCCAAGGAAGGCAACGGCCGGGTGGCGGCGCACGAGATCATGATCGGCACCCCGGCGATCCGCAACCTGATCCGCGAAGCCAAGGTCGCGCAGATGAACGCGGCGATCCAGACCGGGGCGCAATACGGCATGCAGACGCTCGACCAGTGCCTGACCGACCTGGTCCGCAAGAACATGATCTCGATGTCCGAGGCGCGCTCGGCCGCCGCGGTCAAGGACAACTTTCCGGGCTAATGGAATCAGCCAACTGGAGCCACGACTTTCCCGGCTGACCGGGTACGCAGCAGCCAGAACCGAAGGAAGAAAGCGCAATGGAACGCGAACAAGCTTCGAAATTCCTGCATGACCTGCTGCGCCTGATGCGCCAGAAGAACGGGTCGGACCTCTTCCTGACCGCGGAGTATCCGCCATCGTTCAAGATCGATGGCAAGCTCCAGCCGATCTCGAACGTTCCGCTGACCGCGTCGCACACGGTGGAGCTGGCACGGGCGCTGATGAACGACCGCCAGGCCGCCGAGTTCGAGGAGCATCGCGAGGTCAACTTCGCGATCAGCCCGACGGGAATCGGCCGCTTCCGGGTCAACGCCTTCATGCAGCTCGGGCGGGTCGGCATCGTGCTGCGGACGATCAAGTCCGAGATCCCGACCTTCGAGCAGCTGCGCCTGCCCTCGGTGATGGCCGAACTCGCGCTGACCAAGCGCGGGTTGATCATCATGGTCGGCGGCACCGGTTCGGGCAAGTCGAACTCGCTCGCCGCGATGATCGGCCATCGCAACGAGAAGACCTACGGCCACATCATCACCATCGAGGACCCGGTCGAGTTCGTCCATCCGCACCGCAACTGCATCATCACCCATCGCGAGATCGGGGTCGATACCGAGGGCTGGGAGGTGGCGCTGAAGAACACCCTGCGCCAGGCGCCCGACGTCATCATGATCGGCGAGATCCGCGATCGCGAAACGATGGAGCATGCGGTGACCTTCGCCGAGACCGGCCACCTCTGCGTGGCCACCCTCCACGCCAACAGCGCCAACCAGGCGCTCGACCGGATCGTCAACTTCTTCCCCGAGGAGCGCCGGGCCCAGTTGCTCATGGACCTGTCGCTCAACCTCAAGGCCGTGATCTCGCAGCGGCTGATCCCGCTGATGACCGGCCAGGGCCGGGTGCCGGCTGTCGAGGTGATGCTCAATTCGCCGCTGATCGCCGACCTGATCTTCAAGGGTGAAGTCGGTACGATCAAGGAGATCATGAAGAAGAGCCGCGAGCTCGGGATGCAGACCTTCGACCAGTCGCTGTTCGAGCTCTACGAGGCGGGCGAGATCGGCTACGAGGATGCGCTGCGCAACGCCGACTCGGTCAACGACCTGCGCCTGAACATCAAGCTCAATAGCAAGCGCTCGGCCAAGGACCTTAGTCGCAACACCGAACACCTCGACATCATCTAGCCCGGCTCCGCATTCGGGCACATGGCCGCGTTGGGGCGCCTTGCCGTACAACCGTACTGTCTGCGGCGCCCCGCCTTGCCCTGCGCCCGAATCCGAAGCCGTATCCCCGGTGCTTACTCGCGTTTGGTCGGTTCGAACAGCGCGAAGCCGAACAGCCGGCAGTCGATCGGGCCGTTGAAGAGCGGGAACTTGCGCTTCTCGCGAATCCGCAGGCGCCGCGGCAACTGGCGATCCCCGCTCAGCACCCAGGCCTCCCAGCCACCGAAGCCCGCCTTGAGCCGCTGGCCCAGCGCCAGCATGGTCGCGTCGTAGTCGCCGTCGGCGACGTCGATCCGTTCGCCGTAGGGTGGATTGCAGACGATCATCCCGGGGGTGTCGGTGGGCGCCTCGAGCTGCCGGCAATCGGCCGCCACGAGGCCGATGGCCTCGTCCCCGAGGCCGGCACGCCGGGCGTTGGCGCGGGCCTGCTCGATCGCGGCCGGATCGATGTCCGCCCCGAAGATCGACGCGCTGGCGTCGCGACCGGCCTGCATCTCGGCCTGCGCTTCGGTGCGCAGGTCGGCCCAGAGCGCCTCGTCGAAGCGCAGCAGGCGCTCGAAGCCGAAGCGGCGCGACAGGCCCGGCGCGATGCCGCGCGCAATCTGCGCGGCTTCGATGAGGATGGTCCCCGATCCGCAGAAGGGATCGAACAGTGGTTGCTGCGGCTGCCAGCCGGCGAGGGCGAGCAGCCCCGCGGCGAGGTTCTCCTTGAGCGGCGCTTCGCCCTTGTCCTCGCGCTGGCGCCAGCCGCGCTTGAAGAGCGGCTCGCCCGACAGGTCGAGATAGACGCTTGCCTCGCGTTCGTCGAGGTGGGCGAAGACGCGCGCATCCGGTCGGCGGGTATCGACCGACGGCCGATCTCCGGTGCGTTCGCGGATCTGGTCGACGATCGCGTCCTTGATCCGCAGGGTCGCGAAGTTCAGGCTGCGCAGCGGCGAGCGGCTGCCGGTGACATCGACCCGCAGGGTCTGTGCGGGGCCGAACCAGGCCGTCCAGTCGATCGCGTTGGCGACCCGGTAGAGCTCGTCCTCGTTGCGATAGGGCGCGATGGCCAGCCGCAGCAGGATGCGCGAGGCGATCCGCGAACGCAGGTTGGCCCGGTACGCGAGGGCGAGGTCGCCTTCGAAGCCGACGCCGCCGCGTGCCGGCATGGTGCTCGCACCGAGCCGCCGCAGTTCCTCGGCCAGCGCCTCCTCGAGCCCGTGCGGGCAGGCGGCGTGGAAGACGAGGGGCTGGCGGCGCGCGGCGCGCAAGGTGTGTTCAGAGGCCAAGGGCGCGATCCAGCAGGTCGAGCCGGTCCTGGCCCCAGAATCCCTCGTCGCGCAGCCGGTACCAGGGCGCGCCGAACATGCCGGCGGCCAGCGCATCCTCGGTGTTGCGCTCGTAGGTCGGGGTTGCGGCGGCCCGACCCTCGATGATCCGGCCGGCGTCGAGCCCCGCCTCGGTGGCGATGGCGGCGAGAGTGGCTTCGTCGGCGATGTTGCGCTCCTCCGCCCAGACCGCGCGCATCAGGCGTCCCGCGAAATCGTAGCCGGCCTGCTCGCCATCGGTGGCGAGCGCCGCGATGATCGCGAGCGAGGCCGCGGTCGGGTCGATCGGGAAATGCGCCGGATGCAGGTTCAGTTCGATGCCGAGGACATCGCGCCAGCGCTGCAGTTCGACGAGCCGGTAGGCGCGCCGCGCGGGCGGGCGCTTGGGCAGCGGCAGGCCGCCGGTCGCCGCGAATACCCGGCCGAGGTCACAGGGCTTCATCTCGATGCGGGCGCCGTGGCGCGCGGCGATCGCGGCGAGGCGCTGGTGGCCGAAGTAGGTCCAGGGGGAATGCGGTGCGAAGTAGTATTCGATCGTGTCCATGCGGGTCCCGTGCGCCTGCCGGCGATTCAGAATGGTTTGACGACGACGAGGATGACGGCGGCGAACAGCGCCAGCACCGGCGCTTCGTTGAAGACGCGAAACCAGCGATCGCCGCGGCGGTTGCGGCCCGCCTCGAAGGCGCGCAGCAGGGCGCCGCAGGCGAGATGGTAGGCCACCAGCAGCAGCACGATGGCGAGCTTGGCGTGCATCCAGCCGTTGCCCGCGCCCAGGCCGATACCGTAGTACAACCAGAGCACCAGCCCGAAGCCGATGGCGATGATCGCCAGCGGCGTCATGAAGCGGTAGAGCTTGCGGGCCATCAGCAGCAGGCGCCGGGTCTCGGCCGACGGGGCGGCCGCGGCATCGGCCTCGCCGGCCAGGGCGAGGTTGACGAAGATTCGCGGCAGGTAGAACAGGCCGGCGAACCAGCATGTCACGAAGGCGATGTGCAGCGCCTTCACCCAGGGGTATGCGCCGGCCATCTAGCCGCGGGTCTGGCCGCTGCCGAACACGATGTACTTGCGCGAGGTCAGGCCCTCGAGGCCGACCGGGCCGCGCGCATGGAGCTTGTCGGTGGAAATGCCGATCTCGGCACCGAGGCCGTACTCGAAGCCATCGGCGAAACGGGTCGAGGCATTGACCATGACCGAGGACGAGTCGACTTCGCGCAGGAAGCGCATGGCGCGTTCGTGGTCGCGGGTGACGATGGCGTCGGTGTGCGCCGAGCCGTAGCGGCCGATGTGTTCGATGGCCTCGTCGAGGCCGGCGACGACGCGGATCGAGATGATCGGCGCGAGGTATTCGGTCGACCAGTCCTCCTCGGTCGCGGCGGCGGCCGTCAGGCCCGCTTCGACGAGCAACGCGCGGCTGCGCTCGTCGCCGCGCATCTCGACGCCCTTGGCGGCGAAGATGCGGCCGATGCGCGGCAGCACCGTCGGCGCGATCGGCGCGGCTACCAGCAGGGTCTCCATCGTATTGCAGGGCGAGTAGCGCTGGGTCTTGGCGTTGTCGGCGATGGCGACTGCCATGTCGGCATCGGCGCCGTCGTCGATATAGACATGGCAGACGCCGTCGAGATGCTTGATCACCGGCACCCGCGACTCCGCGGAGATGCGCGCGATCAGGGACTTGCCGCCGCGCGGCACGATCACGTCGACCCACTGCGGGCTGCGCAGCAGGGCGCCGACGGCTTCGCGATCGGTGGTCTCGACGACCTGCACCCCGTCGACGGGCAGGCCGGCGACACCGAGGCCTTC
>CAYZBJ010000133.1:0-4715 GCA_964476625.1 uncultured Burkholderiaceae bacterium
ACGGCGAGGAAGCCGCCGATGCCGAGATCGCGGTCCTGTTCGTCGAGCACGACATGGACATCGTCACCCGCTACTCCGACCGGGTGGTCGCTTTCTACAGCGGCCGCATCATCGCCGACGATCCGCCCGCGGCGGTGCTGGCCGACGAACAGGTCCAGCTCTACGTCACCGGGCGAAGGACCCACGCCTGATGCTCACCATCGATTCGATTCGCGTCACCATCGCCTCTGTCGAAGCCCTGCGCGGCTTCTCGCTCGAACTCGAGTCCGGGGCCATGGTCGGGCTGACCGGCCGCAACGGCGCCGGCAAGACGACCCTGATGCGCAGCCTGATGGGCCACCTGCGGCCGACCGCCGGCACGATCCGCTTCGACGGCCAGGACCTCGCGGGCATGCCGCCACACCGGCGCGCGGCGCTCGGCTTCGGCTACATGCCCGAGGATCGCGGGCTGGTGCCCGAGCTGACGGTCGAGGAGAACATCCTGGTGCCGGTCTGGGTCTCGAAGACCCTGCAGGCCGGGCCTCGCCTCGAGTTCGTCTACGGGATCCTGCCGGAGCTGCTCGAGATGCGCGAGCGTCGCGCGCTGCTCCTGTCGGGCGGGCAACAGAAGATGGTCGCGCTCGCCCGGGCGCTCGCGGTGGGCACCCGCCTGCTGCTGCTCGACGAACCCTTCGAGGGCGTGGCCCCGGCGCTGGCGCAGCGCCTGTCCGAAGTGCTCGCGAGCCTGCGGGGCTCGGAGCTGACCGTCCTGATCTCGCAGTCCGAGACCGGGCACTCGGCCGCGGTGATCGACCGGGAGGTCGTGATCGAGCGAGGCGCGAATGCCTGACACCAGCTCCACCCGCAACACCCGCGATACCAACGACATGCCAACCGGGCGCCGGCCCGGCCACGGCGACTGGGCCGGCCGATCCCTGCCGGCCACCCGCCTCGAGTCGCACTACGGCGATCGCGTGGTGCGCTGCTTCGCCGAACGCCCGGCCAGCGTCTGGGCGATGTTCGCCGCCGCCCTGGCGCGTCGCCCCGAGGCGCAAGCCCTGGTCGTCGGCGAATCGCGCTGGACCTACGCCGAGGCGGCCGTGCGCATCGACACCATCGCCGCCGGCCTGGCTGCCCGCGGCATCGGTGTCGGCGACCGCGTCGTCCTGTTGCTCTCGAACCGGCCCGAGTTCTACTTCGCTTACTTCGCCTGCCAGCGCCTCGGCGCGATCGCGGTGCCGGTCAGCACCCGCGAACAGCAGGCCGGCGTCGACTACGTGCTCGGCCAGTGCGGCGCGGCGGCGATCATCCACGACGACGCCCATGCCGCCCAGGTGCCCTCGCGGCCCGGCGTATTGCGCGTCGGCTGCCCGAGCCCCGGCCATGCGCCGGCCGATGGCGCGATCCCGATCGCGACCCTCGAGGCCGATGCCGGCGCGGCGCCCCCGCCCGCCGAGGTCGACGAGGAAGACACCGCCACCCTGCTCTATACCTCGGGCACGACCGGCAAGCCCAAGGGGGCGATGCTTACCCACCTCGGCATCGTCCATTCGGCGATGAACCTGCGCGCCTGCCTCGAGCTCGACGAGGACCTGCGCTCGATCCTCGCGGTGCCGGCCAGCCATGTCACCGGCCTGGTCGCGATCATCGTCGAGACCGTCCATTGCGGCGGGGCGCTGGTGATGATGCCGGAGTTCAAGGCAGCCGCCTTCCTCGAGCTCGCCGCCCGCGAGCGGACCAGCTTCACCGTGCTGGTGCCGGCGATGTACACGCTGTGCCTGATGCAGCCCGACCTCGAGCGCCACGATCTCTCGAACTGGCGGATCGGCGCCTATGGCGGCGCACCGATGGCGGTCGCCACCATCGATGAGCTCGGCCGCCGGCTGCCGAACCTGCGCCTCGCGAATGCCTACGGCGCGACCGAAACCACGTCGCCGACCACCACCATGCCGCCCGAAGCAACCCGCGAGCATGCCGACAGTGTTGGACTGGTGGTCCCCAACGGCGCGGTTGTCGTACTCGACGACGAAGGCCGCGAGGTCGCCCCGGGCGAGACCGGCGAACTCTGGATCGCCGGGCCGATGGTCGTGCGCGGCTACTGGGAGAACCCCGAGGCGGACGCGCGCGAATTCTCCGGTGGCTGGTGGCACTCGGGCGACCTCGGCTCGATCGATGCCGAGGGCTTCGTGCGGGTGTTCGACCGCAAGAAGGACATGATCAACCGCGGCGGCTACAAGATCTTCTCGGTCGAAGTGGAGAACCGCCTGCTCGCGAAGCCCGGTGTGGTCGAGGCCGCGGTCATCGGCGCCCCTTGCCCGGTGCTCGGCGAACGGGTCCATGCCTTCGTCGTCAGCGCCGAACCCGGCATCGACGAAGCCGCGCTGCGCCAGTGGTGCGCGGACGCGCTGGCCGACTACAAGGTGCCCGAGACGATCCGCTTCGCGACCGAGCCGCTGCCGCGCAACCCCAACGGCAAGCTGCTCAAGCGCCTGCTGCGCGAACGGCTGCTCGCCGAACCCGGCAAGCCATGAAGCACGAAGGGGCGCGCCAGCCCTGCCGGCGCGCCCCTTTCGCCGTGCTTACTTCTCGATCACGGCGCCCTGCAGCTCCCAAGTGGAGCCGTTGAACACGCCGAGCTGCATCGCTTCGAGCGGCGCGAAGTCATCGGCCGAGGTCTTGATCTTCACCCCCGGCAGGAGCATCGGCAGTTCGAGGTCGAGGCTGGCCGCCTGCTTCATGACGTTTTCGCGGCTCAGGTCGTTGCCGGCCTGCTTGAGGACCTGCTCCATGGTCTGGGCAACCAGGTAGCCGTAGACGTTGAAGGTGCTCGACTTGTCGCCGGACGAATAGTATTTGTCCATCCAGGCTTCCCATTCCTTGAACGCCGCGTTGTCCTTCCACTGCGGATCGGTCGGGTCGATGTGGTAGAAGCCGCTCAGGATGCCCTTGGCGTTCTCGACGCCGGCCGGCTTGAGCACCGCGCCCACCGAGTTCGACACGTTGTTGAGGTAGTGGGTCGGGTTCCAGCCGATCTCGGCTGCCTTCTTGATCGCCTGCGCCGCGAACTTCGGCGTGGTGATGTTGAAGAAGGTATCCGCCCCCGATCCCTTGAGCGAAACCATCTGGCTGTCGATGGTGGGGTCGGTGACCTCGTAGGAGACCTCCATGACGATCATGGACTTGGCCTTGTCGCCGAGGCCTTCCTTGAAGCCGGCGAGGTAGTCCTTGCCGTAGTCGTCGTTCTGGTAGATCACGCCGATCTTGGCATCCGGCTTGTTCTGCAGGATATGGCGGGCGTAGATTGCGCCCTCATCGTGGTAGTTCGGCTGCCAGCCCATGGTCCAGGGGAACTTCTTCGGATCGTTCCACTTCGAGGCGCCGGTCGCCACGAACAGCTGCGGCACCTTCCTGCTGTTCATGTACTTGTGGATCGCCGAGTTCGACGGTGTGCCCAGCGGCTCCATGATCAGCAGGACTTCGTCCTGCTCGACCAGCTTGCGCGCCTGCTCGACCGCCCTGGGCGGGCTGTAGCCGTCGTCGTAGGTGATGAAATTGATCTTGCGGCCGTTGATGCCACCGCGGTCGTTGACCATGTCGAAGTAGGCGCCGGTCGCCTTTCCGATGGTGCCGTAGGCCGAGGCCGGGCCGGAGTACGGCATCATGTTGCCGATCTTGATCTCGGTGTCGGTGACCCCGGGGCCGTTCTCGGCCTGGGACGAGAGCGCGAGCAGGGCGAGCGAGGCGCCCACAAGTAGCTTCTTGTGAATGGAGAACATGCGGATATAGGTCTCTGTCTCGGGGAATGCGGGCCGGTTGGAACCAGGGCGCGGACGGCCGGCATCTCCGCATCCCCTGCTTGCGATGATACGACGTTCGACAAGCGAAACGGCGGGTCGGGGACCCGCCGTTTTCACGTAATGGCTGCCGTGCGCGACGGCATCACCCCCTTTTGCCTACATGGCGCCTTGCAGGTCCCAGCTGCTGCCGTTGAACTGGCCGATCTGCTCGTCCTCGACCGGGGCGAAGTCAGTGGGCGAGGTCTTGACGCGGATGCCCGGCAGGAGCATCGGGATCGCGAAGTCCATGTTCGCGGCCTGCTTCATGACGTTCTCGCGCGTGAGATCGTCGCCGCAGGCCTTGAGGAGCTCGACCATGTTGTAGGCGTGCGCGTACCCGATGACGTTGAAGGAGCTCAGCTTGTCCCCGTCAGGCAGGTACTTGTCCATCCAGGCGGCCCAATCCTTGAACTCCTGGTCGTCCTTCCACTGCGGGTCGACCGGATCCTTGAGGTAGAACGCCGAATAGATGCCCTTGGCATTCTCGATGCCAGCCGGCTTGAGCACCGCGCCCACCGAGTTCGATACGCTGTTGAGGTAATGCGCCGGCTTCCAGCCGATCTCGGCCGCCTTCTTGATCGCCTGCGCCGCGAATTTCGGCGTGGTGATGTTGACGAAGGTGTCGGCGCCGGAGCCCTTCATGGTCACCATCTGGCTGTCGATGGTCGGATCGGTGACCTCGTAGGAGACCTCCGAGACGACCATCTTGGCGTACTTGTCGCCGAGGCCTTCCTTGAGGCCGTTCAGGTAGTCCTTGCCGTAGTCGTCGTTCTGGTAGAGCACGGCGATCCTGGCGTTCGGGTTGTTCTTCAGGATGTGCCTGGCGTAGTTCTTGGTCTCGTTGGGGTAGTTGGGCTGCCAGCCCATCGTCCAGGGGAAGTTCTTCGGATCGTTCCACTT
>CAYZBJ010000134.1:0-4700 GCA_964476625.1 uncultured Burkholderiaceae bacterium
CCGACAGCTTCGTGCGGCTGCACGGCGGCGCGGCGCGCTTTCACGGCACCAATCCGATCGCCTGCGCCGTGCCGGTGCCGGACGCGCGGCCGTGGCTGCTGGACATGGCCACCAGCGCCATCCCCTACAACCGCATCCAGCTCTACAAGAGCCTCGGCCTGCCGCTGCCGGCCGACACCGCCTCGGACGCCTCGGGGCAGGACGTGGCCGATCCCGGCCTGGCCGACATGCTCGCCCCGCTCGGCGGCGCCTTCGGCTTCAAGGGGGCGGGGCTTGCCGGCCTCGTCGAGATCCTGAGCGCGACGCTGTCGGGCGCGCGCCTGTCTCACGAGCTGGCGCCGATGGCGGGTCCCGATTTCTCGACGCCGCGCAATGTCGGGGCCTTCGTGATGGCGCTCCGGCCCGAGGCGTTCGTGGAGGCGGATGCCTTCGGCGACGCGATGCACCGCTATCTCGCCGCCTTGCGCGGCTCGCCCGCCCGGGCCGGCGAGACCGTGATGGCGCCGGGCGACCGCGAATGGGCGGAAGCCGACAGGCGCGCCGAGGCGGGCATTCCGATCGACCCGGCAACGCGGGGCGAGTTCCGGGCGCTCGCCGCCCGCTACGGGCTGGAGCCGCTCTTCGAGTGACGCGGCCGCAACGATCGCAGACGGACGACAAAGGAGGAGAAGACATGACCGCACTGACACGACTTGGACTGGCCACCGCCGTGCTCGCCGCATCGCTGACGGGCGGCACCCCGGCCTTCGCGCAGCAGAATACGCTGCGCTTCAACCACGTGCTCGGCCCTTCGGAGCCCTACCATGCGGGCTTCGAGGAATGGGCGAAGCGGGTCGAGGAGAGGACCAATGGCGGCCTGAAGATCGAGGTGTTCCACAGCGCCCAGCTCGGCGTCGAGGAAGATATCATCGAGCAGATCCGCCAGGGCGCCAATATCGGCCAGAACACCGATTCCGCCCGTCTCGGCAACTACGTGCCGGGCATCGCGGTGATGAACGGCCCCTATTTCGCCGAGACGCTGGAAGACGTGTGGAAGCTGGTGGATTCGCCGACCGTCAAGGGCTGGCAGGACGAGCTCGCGAGCCAGCACGGCATCAAGGTCGTCTGCTTCGACTGGGTGCAGGGCGCCCGCCACTTCTTCACCAACAAGCCGATTCGCACGCCCGCCGATCTCGAGGGCCTGCGCATCCGCACGCCGCCTGCGCCGATCTGGCAGGAATCGATCCGCGCGCTGGGCGCCGCGCCCACCGCCATGGCGTTCGGCGACATGTATCCGGGCCTGCAGCAGCAGGCGATCGACGGGGTCGAGCTGGTCTACGCCAACATCCCCGGCGGCCGCTTCTATGAAGTGCTCAGATACGCCAACGAGACCGGCCACATCCTGCTGATCAACTTCCAGGTGGTGTCGTCGCAATGGTTCGACGGCCTGCCGGAAGACCAGCAGACGGCGCTGGTCGAGGAATGCCAGGCCGCCGGCCGGGCCACCTCGCAGACGATCGCCGAGATGAACGAGACCATCAAGGCGGACCTTCAGACCAGGGGCATGGAGATCGTCACCGACATCGACCTCGACGCCTTCCGCGCCGCCGGCCAGAAGGCCTACGAGGTGCTGGGCATCACCGACGCCAAGGCGGCGGTGGACGCGGAATAGCAAAAAATTCGGCAGCGGGCGCGGCACCGCAAGGGCTGCCGCGCCCTCGTCATGGAAAAAGGGACGGGCCCGCGGGATGGTGCGCGAGTTTCACAGGCGTCTGGGCAGGGTCGAGGCCGTGGTCGCGGCCGTCTTCCTGCTGGTCATGGTCGGGTTGATCTTCTTCGGCGGCCTGGCGCGGCTGGCGGCCAGGCCGCAGAACTGGACGATCGACTTCGCCACCTGCCTGTTCGCCTGGGCCTGCTTCCTGTGCGCCGACATCGCCTGGCGGCGCGACGGGCTGATGTCGATCGAGATCGTCACCGAGCGCCTTTCCGAAAGGACGCAGCGCGCCCTGCGCTACCTCAACTATGCGCTCATCGCCGCCTTCCTGTGCTACATCGTCTATGCCGGCGTCTGGGTGTCGTGGGTCAGCCGCGCGCGCTCGTTCCAGGGCATTCCGTGGATCAGCTATTCCTGGATCTCGATGAGCCTGCCGGTGGGCGCGGCCCTGCTGCTGCTGACCACGGCGGTCAAGGTCGCCGACGACATCGAGGCCGACCGCGCGGCTGCGGCGGGGGAGCGCTGAACGATGCTGATCGTCGCCATCGCCTTCGCGATCCTGCTGGTCATCGGCATGCCGGTCGCCTTCGCCATCGGCATCTCGGGCGTGTTGTTCTTCCTCCAGCATCCCGAGCTGCCCTTCACCATCCCCGCGCAGCAGACGGTCTCGCAGACGCAGAACTTCGCGCTGCTGGCGATCCCGCTGTTCATCATCGCGGGCAACGTGATGAACAAGTCCGGCATCACGCACGAACTGCTCAACCTCGCCTCCGTGATCGCCGGCCGGCTGCGCGGCGGACTGGCCCAGGTGTCGATCGCGCTGTCGGCGCTGATGGGCGGCGTGTCCGGCTCGGCGATCGCCGATGCGGCCATGCAGAGCCGCATGCTCGGCCACGAGATGATCAGGCGCGGCCTTTCGCGCGGCTTCGCGGCCGGCGTGCTGTCGTTCTCGTCGATCCTCACTCCGATCATACCGCCGGGGCTCGGCTTCATCATCTACGGCACCATCGGCCAGG
Organism: uncultured Burkholderiaceae bacterium; assembly: GCA_964476625.1. GTDB lineage: Bacteria > Pseudomonadota > Gammaproteobacteria > Burkholderiales > Burkholderiaceae_E > JAMLIN01. The sequence continues at coordinate 2,710 of CAYZBJ010000134.1, forward strand.
TCTCGATCGGCCGGCTGTTCGCGGCGGGCTTCGTGCCGGCCTTCCTGCTGTGGGTGGGGCTCGCCGTCGCCGTCTCGGTCGTCGCCCGTCGGCGGGGATACCAGGCGGAACGCAAGACCAATCCCTCGCTGCGCGAGGTGGGCTCGGCATTGCGCGGCGGCATCTGGGCGCTGCTGTTCCCGATCATCCTTCTGGCCGGGCTGCGCTTCGGCATCTTCACCCCGTCGGAGATCGGCGCGTTCGCCGTCATCTACGCCGTTTTCATCGGCGTCGCGGTCTATCGCAAGCTCAGGACGAAGCCGTTCATCGAGGCGATGGAGAGCAGCCTCGCCGACATCGGCGCCGTCATGTTCCTGATCGCCCTGTCGGCGGTGTTCAGCTACGGCATCATCCTCGAGCGCGTGCCCGACCTGATCGCCAATTCGATCCTGGGCCTTACGGACAACCTCCAGACCGTGATGGTGCTGATCGTCCTGTTCATCCTGATCGGCGGCTTCTTCATCGACGCCACCATCCTCATCATCATGCTGACGCCGATCTTCCTGCCGCTCGTTCGCCAGCTCGGCGGCGATCCGGTGCATTTCGGCGTGGTCTTCGTGGTCGCGGCGACCATCGGCAACTTCACGCCGCCCGTCGGCGCCGCCATGTATGCGGTATGCTCGATCCTCAAGGTGCCGGTCGGCGAATATACGCGGGAATCGATCCCGCTCTTCATCGCGGTCGGCCTGGTCGCGCTGCTGCTGGTCTTCGTGCCCGGCATCGTGCTGTGGCTGCCCGACCTGCTGTTCAATCGCTGATTTCAAGCCTTCCCGGGGAACCGAAACGCCTCTTGCGCCTTCATTGTTGACCGGAATGAAGGGGCTCCGGTCGACGGGCGCTGGAGTGGCGAGTGAACGAACGCGACAGCTGGAGATTGACGGAAGCCCTGCACCACGAGCATGGGCGGCGCGGCCTCTTCGCCGCTGCCGTCCGCGCCACGCGCATGCCGATGGTCATCACCGACCCGGCGCAGCCGGACAACCCGATCGTCTTCGCCAACGAGGCGTTCCAGGAGCTCACCGGCTACAGCCGTGACGAAGTCCTCGGCCAGAATTGCCGGTTCCTTCAGGGTCCCGGGACCGACACGGAAGCGATCGACAGGGTTCGCGCCGCGATACGCGACGGCGAGGACATCACCATCGACCTGCTCAACTACCGCAAGGACGGCTCCACCTTCTGGAACACGCTCTATCTGAGCCCCGTGCGCGGAGAGCAGGGCGACATCCAGTTCTTCTTCGCCTCCCAGATCGACGTCACCGAGAGGGTGAGGGCGCAGTCGCGCATCGCGCAGCAGAAGGCGATGGTCGAACGCGAGATCATGCGCCGCACCAAGGACCTGCAGAGCTCGCTCGAAGCGCAGACCCTGCTGCTCCACGAGGTCGACCACCGCGTCAAGAACAACATGACGATGATCGGCTCCGTGCTTCGCCTGCAGATGCGGGAGGTGACCGACCCCGACACGCAGCGCCGCCTGCGGGAGACGATGGAGCGGATCGACGCGCTGGCGACCGTGCACCGGCGCCTCTACCAGGCGGACGACGTCACGCGTTTCGACATCGGCGCGTTTGCAGTCAATCTCGCCAACGACATCGTGCAGGGCAGCGGTCGTGACGGGATCGCCATACGGTCCGACCTGCGGCGCGCCGAAGTGCCGGCCAGCCAGGCGGCCGCCGTCGGCCTCATCGTCAACGAGGTGCTGGCCAATTCGGTGCGGCACGCCTTTCCCGGCGGCCGAGGCGGCGTGATCTCCATCACCGCGCGCACGCAGGGCGACAAGGCTGTCCTGACGCTCAAGGACGACGGCGTCGGTTTCGACGTCTGCGACCGCGGGCTCGACGGTCTGGGACAGGTGCTCATAGACAGGCTGTCGTCGAGCGCCGGCGCCGCGGTCGAGCGCGCCGTGCTCGACGCCGGCACGCGGGTGACCATCTCGCTCGCGACCATGGCAAATC
>CAYZBJ010000135.1:0-4398 GCA_964476625.1 uncultured Burkholderiaceae bacterium
GAGAAGACGAGCACCAGCATCAGCCCGAGCCAGAACACCGGCGTGGCGTAGAGCAGGAGCGAGACCAGCAGGATGGCGAGGTCCGACCATCGGCCGTGCCGGGCTCCGGCCAGCGCCCCGAACAGCACGCCGCCGGTCAGCGACAGGAAGAAGGCCGAGAGCGTGAGCAGCAGCGTCGGCCCCAGCCGTTCGAGGATCAGGTCGGTGACCGCGCGGCGCTGGCGGTGGGAATAGCCGAGGTCGAGCGTCGCGACCTTGGCGAGATAGGTGCCGAGCTGGACGAGGTAGGGCCGGTCGAGCCCGTAGTCGGCCCGCACCTGCTCGATGAACTTCGCGTCCGTCGCGCCCGACTGCCCGGCGATCACCAGTGCGGGATCGCCGGGGGCCGAATGGACGAGCACGAAGTTGATCGTGGCGATGACGAGGATCGCGAACGCGATCCCCGCCACCCTCGCCAGCAACCGGCGCAGGACAGGCATCAGGCGTAGCGGGCGTGGGCGAAGTTGCCGTTCACCCCGGTGCCGCCGACGATGAGGTCGGCGATGCGTGCGTCGTGAAGCGTGGCGTAGCGCTGCTCGGTCACCCACAGCACCGGAAGCTCCTCGACCAGGATGCGCTGCACCGCCGTATAGCGCTCCTGCCGCGCCGCCTCGGTCGTCTGCACCGCGGCCTCGGCAAAGAGCCGGTCGACTTCCGGGTTCTCGTAGCCCTGCGTGTTGCTGAACAGCACCTTCAGGATGTTGGAGCTGATATAGCTGCGCGCCACGCCGAGCGCCGGGTCGGCGTTCTGGTAGAGCATGTTGTTGGTCACCTCGTACTCCCAGTTCGCCACCGACTGGCCCCATCCGGCGATGTCGGTGGTGTCGAGGATCACCTCGATGCCGCCGGCCGCCATCGCCTGGCGGAAATACTCCGCCAGCCGCGTCCACATCTCGCTGACCGGCACGATCAGGAAGCGGATCGTCACCCTGTTCCCGTTGGCGCCGCGCGCCAGCCCCATCTCGTCGAGGATCGCGTTCGCCTTGTCGACGTCGAACTCGTATTGCGGCAGGCCGGGCTCGAAGAACTTCGTGGTCGAGGCGATCGGCCCGCTCGCGGGCGCCGCCAGCCCGAACATGATCCGCTCGACGATGAAGCTCTTGTCGATGAGGTGCATCATCGCCTTGCGGAAGCGCAGGTCGTTGAACGGCTCCTTGCGCAGGTTCACCTCGTACCACAGCAGCGGCGAGGCGAACTCGTAGCCCTTGGTGGTGAAGTCGAGATGGGGCAGCGCGGCGAGCCGCTGCACGTCGAAATTCTCGACGTCGTTCCATGCCGCGAGCTGCGCCTCGCCGGTCTCCAGCGCCACCGAGCGCGAGGCGGCGTCCGGCACGATGCGGAAGAAGATCTCGGTCAGGCCCGGCTTGCCTTCCAGATAGTAGTCGGGATTGGCGACCAGATGGATGTGCGAGCCCCGCGCCCATTCCTTGAACATGAACGGGCCGGTGCCGATCGGATGCTCGTTCGCGGGGTTGTTCTTGAAATCGGTGCCCTCGTAGATGTGCTTGGGCGCCATCGGGGCCGAGACGGTCTCGAACGCGTAGATGAAGGGCGCGAACGGCTCCTTCAGCTTGAAGACGACGGTGTGGTCGTCGGCCGCGGTGATGCTTTCGCAACGCTCGAAGGCTGCGCGTGCGCGGGGATGGAGCTCGATCAGCATCACGCTGCAGTTGAACACCACGTCATGGGCCGTGAAGGGCACGCCGTCGTGCCATTTGGCGCTCTTCACCAGATGGAAGGTGTAGGTCAGGCCGTCTTCCGATATCTCCCAGCTCTCGGCGAGCTGCGGGCGCGGGTTGAGGTCGAAGTCGTAGTCCAGCAGGCCCTCGAACATCTTGGAGCCGACCATGATGGTCGGCAGCTGCTGGTTGAGCGGCAGCATCAGCATCGGCGGCTCGGGCGCGAGCAGGCTGGTCAGGCCCCCGCCCGGGGTCTGGGCGTAGGCCAGGCCGTCCGGCATCAGGCCGAGGCCCGGGATCGCCATGCCCGTCAGCAGCAGCTTGTTGAAATCGCGTCGTTTCATCTCCTGATCCCCTTGTCGTTGACCTGTTTCGGCCCATGTCCGGAAGCGGCTGCTCGCGGCCGTGCGAAACGGCTCCTCCATCACAAGCCCCGGGGAAAGCCTATTGAGCGCCAACGGCGCGAACAATGTAGACGGCCAACACGAACCGCGCCCCCGGCGGTGGACGCGCCACACTCCGGCGATGCGGTGACAGGAACCTGCCCGGATCACGCGTCGCGCCCGGCACCGCCTCGCCAAAGGCGGCATACCGCCGCTCGGACCGCCGCATGCGCCATCCTCTTCTGCCGCCCGCCTCTGCACCGAGGAGGCTGGCCGGGAGATCGACGCCCGCGCAGAAACTGGTCGCGAGCGGCCCGCGAACCGGCTCGAAGGGCTTGGGCCGAGCAGATGCTGGACAACGCAATCCTGAAGGATGTCGCCTCAAAAAAATGGTAACGCCCGACGCGAAGCGGAAGGCGACGGCTCATGCCTGCGAAGTGCATGGGGAAAGCCAGCGTCGCGCATGCCATGCCTTGAAGATCGGCCGTTCACCAGCACCCGTCCGGACGACGCTGTGTTGCGCGAGGCGATGAAGGCCGTGGCGGCGGAGCGCCGGCGGTTCGGCTATCGGAGGATCCACGTCATGTTGGACCGTCAGGGCATCGTGATAAATCGGAAGAGGCTACTAAGCGGGCCGCTGGGCACGCGCAGGCCCATGCTCGTTCCGGATCGCGCCAATGCGCGCTGTAGCCTGGGCTTCGTCTCCGACACCTTCACCGACGGCCGGCGCTTCCGGGTGCTCGCCGTCGTCTACGACTAGACTACGCGCGCGAGTGCCTGGCGCTGGTCGCCGACACATCGCTGTCGGGCCTGCGCGTCGTGCGCGAGTTGGATAGCATTATCCGCTGGCGTGGCCAGCCGGACACGATCGTCTCCGACAGCGGCACCGAGTTGGCTTCCATGGCGGTCCTGCGGTGGTGCCGGCAGACCGGCGTGGAATGGCACTACATCGCGCTGGGCACGCCCAGCCGGACCGAACGCCGTCACAAGCTCGCCCTCGTCGTCACAGTCGAAGGCCATCACGACGATCAGCTTCGGTAGCTTGCGCTGGGGTAGGATGGCGTTGGACAAGGCGGGTATCTCCATTCGATCTAAAGATGCGATCGGACAACGGTCCCTCCTATCACTGCCTCACCCGTCCCCCAGGAGGACAAACGGTGCCCATGCCGAGGGATGCGAAAAGTCGGGGGTATCTTCGCGCGAGAGAAGTGAGAGCACGGCATGACGCAGAGCCGAAGCCCGGGAGGAGGCCGGATGCTGCGCGTGCCAGCCGAGCGCCTCGGTGGTCAGCAGCATCGCCGCATCGTCCCGCACCGGCCAATACGACACCAGCACCGAGCGCGCGCCCGCAAATAGAAATGCGCGGGCCAGCCCCGACAGGCCCTCGGAATCGGGACGGCCGTCCGAACCGGCGGTGTTGCAGGCAGACAGCAACACCCAATCGGCGTTGATCCTGAGTGTCGCCGCCTCCGAGGCCGTCAGGTAGCTTTCGCCCATACCGGCGCCCGGCGCGGGATGCGAGAAGACAAGACCCGGCTCTGTCGCGTTCGGCATCTGGCCGGCAAGCAAACCATGGGTGGCAAAAGCGAGGACGCGTGCCCGCGACAGGTCAGTTTCGAGAATTGCCGCCTTTGTCGCCCGTGGTCCGAGGAACACCTCGTCTTCCCCCGACCCGAGCAATGTGGCCAGACGCCTGACCTCCGCGCGCGTACCCGGGAGCGCCGCTAGGCGGGCAAACGGCGCTCCCTCGAAACCCGCGAATGCCGGATCGCCGAAGCCGAGGAACGCCGCCGAAGCCCGCGGACGCTCGCGTTGCAGCTTCGCGAGCCGGAGCGCCGCGGGCGATGGCAGCAAAGTCAATGGGTGCGCGCGTGCCAGCCAATCGGTTGCGCGAAGGGCGGCGGGATCGTCGTCGGCGCCCTGCGGGGCGCTGCGCACCAGCACCGACAGCGGCAGCGCCGCCAGCGGTCCCTGAACAATCGCCTGAAGCTCGTTGTTCGCTATAAACGGCGCGATTGGGCCGAACAGGTCGCGATAAATCGCATGAGCTGCGGCACGGTCGAAACTGCGGCTGGACGGGGCGCGGCGACCGGTCAGCGGCACCACTCCGCGATCCGGTGCAGTCGGATCGAGTGAGGAGCGCAGACGCGCCACCCGTTGGGCAAGGGAATCCGCGCCGACCGGCGCCCGATGCCAAGCCAGCATCCCGTCGCGCACGGCGAACACATAGGTCGCTTCGTTGGTCGATGCGATCATCATCATGACCGCTCCGTCCGGCAGCAGCCCGGATATCTCCT
>CAYZBJ010000136.1:0-4151 GCA_964476625.1 uncultured Burkholderiaceae bacterium
TGTATCTCGCAGACGTCGAAGCCCGCGTGCCGGGCGCGACGGGCGGCGTCGGCGAAGGATTCGATCAACCGCAGAATCTCCTCGTGGGAAAGTTCATGCGGAACCATGCCGCTCGGTCCGGGCCCGTCGGCGCTCGGCGCGACCGGCTGCCACGGCTCGATGCCTCTCTGCGTATCTTCCGGCCCGAGGGGCGCGAAATTCTCCAACGGGCCGCGAGTGCAGGCGGCTCGTCCGGTATGGCCGAGCTGGATCCCCGGCGTCGCCCCCATCGCCCGCACGAAATCCGTGATGCGGCGATAGGCCGGCACCTGCGCGTCGTCATAGATGCCGGCGCAGTTCACCGTGGTGCGCCCCCTGGCCTCCACCACGGAATCCTCGAACAGGATCAGGCCGGCCCCGCCCATCGCGAAGCGCCCGAGATGAACGAGATGGTAGTCGCCCGGCGCGCCGGCGTGCGATTCATACTGGCACATCGGCGAAACGACGATCCGGTTGCGCAAGGTGACGCCCCGCACGGCGAACGGCGAGAAAAGACGGCTGTCGGCCAGCCGCCGCCCTTGTCCGTCCGCGGGGGCCTCCGCCACGTGATCTGGAGCTTGTTCCATCGATCCTCTCGTCCTTATGCTTGGGCTTTCAGGTTGCGCAGGCTTTCGAGTATCTCGCGGGTGTGCTCGCCCAGCAGCGGCGCCGGCGCGACCGGCAACTGTCCCGAGCCGAGGAAATGCACCGGCTGCGGCACCACCGGAATCCGGCCTGCCGTAGGGTGTTCCACCTCGCGCACGAGGCCGCGCGCCTGCGCGTGTGCGCTCGTCACGATCTGGTCGATCGACAGGATCGGGGAAACCGGCACCCGCGCGGCTTCGAGCAGCGCCACCGCCTCCTCGACGCTTCTCTTGCCCGACCAGCTCTCGATCGCCGCCTTCAACGCCGCCTCGTTCGCCTTGCGGGCCTCGTCCGTCGCGAAACGCGGATCGCTCGCCAGCTCCGGCTGGCCGATGGCCTCGGCAAGGCTGGCGAAAAGCGGATCGTTGGCGACGGCGATGATGATGCTGCCGTCGGCCGCGGCGAAGCTGTCCAGCGGCGCGCTGATGGGATGGGCGTTGCCGATCCGGCCGGGCACCTCGCCGGTGAACAGGTATTGCGACATCGCCGTCACCATCAGCGAGACGATCGAGTCGACCATGGCGATGTCGAGATGCTGGCCCCGCCCCTCTGCCCCGCGCCCGTGCAGGGCCGCCAGGATCGACCATGCCCCTTGCAATCCGGCGATCAGATCGCCCATCGATTCGCCGATACGGGTGGGGCCGGAGCCGGCGGGGCCGTTCACGCTCATGATGCCGCTCATCGCCTGGGCGATGATGTCGTAGGCGGGACGATGCGCCAGCGGCCCCTGCTGGCCGAAACCCGAGATGCTGGCATAGACGAGCCGGGGATTGATGGCGGAGAGGCTGGCGTAGCCGATGCCCAGACGCTCGGCCACGCCGGGGCGAAAGTTCTCGACGACGATGTCCGCGTCCTTCGCCAGGTCCTGCACCGCCTGCCGGCCCTCGGCGCTCTTCAGATCGAGCACGAGGGAGCGCTTGTTACGGTTGATCAGCATGAAGTAGGCACTTTCGCCGCCCACCTTCGGCGAAACCTGACGCGCATCGTCGCCACCGGGACTCTCGATCTTGATCACCTCGGCGCCGGCGTCGGCCAGCAGCGCCGTGCAGAATGGACCGGCCAGCATTCGTGAAAAATCCAGAACGCGAACACCTTGGAGGGGAGCAGATAAGGTCGTCATCACGAGTTTCCAGTTTTGAAATCGGGAAAGAGGCCCATGGTTTGCAGGCTTTCCAGTCGATGCAGCCGCGACAGGAGATGGCGCGCCGGCTCCTCGCTCATCACCTCGGCCGCGCAGGCGAGGAACTTGCCCTCAAGCTCGTCCCTGGAGAGAGGCCGGGAGGCCGAGCCGCGCGGCAATGCCTGGAAGGCGCGCAGCTCCCTCCCGTCACCCAGCTTGAGAGTGACTTCGGCGCCTTCGGGCGCTTCCCGCCGCAGCGCGTCGTCCCACATCGGGCCGGTATGCATCGAGACCTTCGCCATGAAGGCGTGCAGGGCGGGGTCGGCGAGCACGTCCGGTTGCAGCTCGCGCAGCCCGATCCCGCCCCGCAACGCCGCTGCCGCAAGGGCGAAGGGCAGGCTGAACTGCGCCTGCTGAACGGTGGCGGGCCGGTCGTGCGCAAGGTTGGCGCGCACCAGCTCGGGCACGTCGCAAACGACGGCCTCGATCGTTCCGGGAGCGATCGCATGGTCGCGCAGCAGCGTTTCGAAGGCATCGACGGCCGCATGGGCGGAAAGGCAGACCGGAATACGCTTCACGTCGATACCCGGCCGCAGCAGATACCAGTCGTGGCCCAGCCGGTCGAGCGCCTGCGGCTCGAAGGTTCCGCAATTGAACAGAGCCGCGAGGCCGCGCGGATGTTCCACCACGTCGACGGGTCCGCTCAGGCCGGCCTGCGCCATCAGCGCCGCAGTCACTCCGCCGGCGCTGGCGAGACCCAGGAGACATGCCTTGGCGTCGCTGCCGAACGTCGCCTTCATCCCTCCCGCTCCGCCGATCGCCAAGGCGATGGCGGCCTCGGTGCGAGCCACGTCGAGCCCCAGCAGACGCGCGGTGGCGACGCCGGAGCCGACGGGGCCCAACAGGCAGCTGGTCCACCATCCCCGGTCATAGAGCGACATGGTCAGCCCCGCGCCGAGCGCGTATTGCACTTCGGAGGCGACGACGACCGCGTCGAGCAGGGCCGCGCCCGAGGCACCGGTCGCCTGAGCCGCCGCCAGGGCTGCGGGAACGATCACGGCCGAGCCGTGCACCACGCCCGCATAGCAGTTGTCGTCGAAGTCGAGCGCGTGGGCTGCGACGGCATTGGCCGCGGCGGCGCCCGGCGCGCAGAGACCGGCGTCGCTGCCGGCGACCTGCGATGCGCCGGGAGCGAACTGCGCCCCGGCGACCGCGCGGAACCGCCGCGCGACCGGCGTCGCCGTTCCCGCCAGCGTCACGCCCAGCGTGTCGATCACGCAAGCGCGCGCGACCTCGCGCACGGCTTCCGGAATCCCGGCAGCGCCCATCCCGCAGGCTGCCCGCGCCAGTCGGCCGCACAGGCCCTGCCGGTCGCGCATGGCGGGATCAATGCCCGTCGACCGGCGCCGGCCCGTGAGTGCGCAGGCCCTCGCGCGCGACGGTTTCCAGCGCCTCGGGATAACCGGCATCGGCATGGCGGAACATCGCCACGGAGGAATCGTTGGCGAGCACGCGACGCAGCCGCTCGGCGGCATTGTCGCTGCCATCGGCCACCACGGCGAAACCCGCGTGCTGGGAATAGCCTATCCCCACCCCGCCGCCATGGTGCAGCGACACCCAGGTGGCCCCGCTCGCGGTGGCGGCGAGAGCGTTCAGCATCGGCCAGTCGGCCACGGCGTCCGATCCGTCCAGCATGCCCTCGCTCTCGCGATTGGGGCTGGCGACCGAGCCGGAGCTGATGTGGTCGCGAGTGACCACCACCGGCGCGCCGATCTCCCCCGAAGCCACCATGCGGTTCAATTCCAGCCCGGCGGCCACCCGGTCGCCCAATCCCATCCAGTAGCTGCGCGAAGGCAGGCCCTGGAACTGGATCCGGCTCTCGGCCAGATCGATCCAGCGCGAGAAATTCGGGTCCTTCACCACCTTCTTGAGGCTCCGGCTGGAATGGAGGATATCCTGCGGCTCGCCGGAAAGCGCGATCCAGCGGAATTGGGTACGGCCACGGCAGAATTGCGGCCGCACATAGGCCGAGATGAAACCGGGGAAGCTGAAGGCTTCCTCCACGCCGGCATCGCGCGCCATCTGGCGGATGTTGTTGCCGTAGTCGAAGACCGGGACGCCGCGATCGCGGAATGCAAGCATGGCCCTGACCTGTCGGGCCATGGTCTGCTTGGCAGCCTCGATCACCATCTCCGGCTCCGTCTCCCTCCGGCGCTCCCAGTCGGCCAGCGTCCAGCCGGCGGGTATATAGCCGTAGAGCGGATCGTGCGCGGCGGTCTGGTCGGTCACCAGATCGGGCAGCTCGCCGCGTTCGAGAACCTGCTCGTAAACCTCGGCCGCATTGCCGACGAGACCGACGGAAATCGCC
>CAYZBJ010000137.1:0-646 GCA_964476625.1 uncultured Burkholderiaceae bacterium
CGAGGTGACGCCGGGGGCGGCGTCCTCGCGCCAGAAGCGCCGCACGCCGAGCGCCAGGGCGAGCCCGGCGAAGGCGAAGACGCTGCCGAACATCGCCACCAGCAGGTTGTGCGGGAACACCGCATAGAAGTTGCCCGCCAGCGGCTCGTGGACCAGCGAGCCGGTGAGCGCCAGCGCCAGCACGAGGAACAGCGCCAGGCCGGTCGCCGCGGCGAGCGCGACGGTCAGCCCGCTGCGCCGGTAGAGCGCGCCGAAGGCCGGCGGCCAGGCGTAGTCGGCATAGGTCTGGCCGCGCACCTGCGCCATCGCCCGCGGCACGTTGACGGCGAACTCGTGCGGCGGCGCGTACTGGCAGGCATGCAGGCAGGCGCCGCAGTTGTGGCACAGGTTGGCCAGGAAGTGCACGTCCGCGGACGGGAATTCGAGCCGCCGCGTCATCGCCGGAAAGACGGCGCAGAAGCCTTCGCAGTAGCGGCAGGCGTTGCAGATCTGCAGGACCCGCTGGGCTTCGGTCTCGGGGGCGGCGCCGGCCAGGGCGCGCGCCTCGCCGGCGAGGCGTTCAAGCTCCTGCATGTTCGCGTACCCGGTGGTTTGCGGCAGCGGCGGCGCGGGTGCCGGCGATACGCCCGAAGGTGGTGCCGATGGT
>CAYZBJ010000137.1:656-1785 GCA_964476625.1 uncultured Burkholderiaceae bacterium
TATAGCCCTTGCCGAGCACGTTGCCGGCCATCATCTCGCCGGCGACGAAGAGGTTGGGGCTGGGCGCGCCGGCGAAATGCACTGCGGCCGTCCCGTCGGTGCGCAGGCCGAGGTAGGTGAAGGTAATGCCCGGGCGCAGCGGATAGCCGAAATAGGGCGGCCGGTCGAGCGGGCGAGCCCAGTGCGATTTGGCCGGCGCGAGGCCTTCGGTATGGCAGCCGTCGAGCCGGGTGTGGTCGAAGCCGGCGCCGCGGCACGCGGCGTTGAAATCGGCGATGGTGCGCACGAAGGCTTCGGGATCGAGGCCGAGGGCCCGTCCGAGTTCGGCGAGGCTGTCGGCCCGGGTGCCGGGGAACACCGGCGGCATGAAGCGGCCGACCGACTTGGCGTCGATGATAGACCAGGCGATCTGGCCCGGCTGCTGCGCGACCAGGCGGCCCCAGATCGCATAGCGCTTGGGCCAGAAATCCTCGCCTTCATCGTAGAAGCGCCGGGCGTCGCGATTGACCACGATGCCGAGCGAGACGCAGTCGATCCGGGTGCAGATGCCGCCGTCGTAGAGCGGGGCGCGGGCATCGATCGCGACGCAATGCGACTGCGAGGGATCGCCGACCGGGTCGGCGCCCGCATCGAGCATGAACTTCAGCAGCACCCCGGTATTGAAGCGGGTGCCGCGGATCAGGAAGTTGTCGGCTGGCCATTCGCCGTCGGCATTCTGCCCCCAGGCTTCGCGCAGCCATTCGCGGTTGGACTCGAAGCCGCCGGCGGCGAGCACGCAGGCGCCGGCCTCGATGCGTTCATCACCCACGTGGGCGGCGACGAAGCGGCCATCGCGCAGCTCGATCCGGTCCACGGGCGAGTCGTAGCGGATCCCCACCCCGAGCGCCTCGGCGCTGCGGTAGTAGGCGTTGACGAGCGCCTTGCCGCCGCCCATGAAGAAGGCGTTGGTGCGCGACAGGTGCAGGGTGCCCGAGAGCGAGGGCTGGAAGTTCACGCCGTGGCGTCGCATCCAGGCGCGGCAATGGGCGCTCTCGCGGATCGCGAGGCGGGCGAGCTTCTCGTCGGTCTGGCCGCCGGTGACCTTGAGGAGGTCCTGCCAGAATTCCTCTTCGGGATAGGCCTCGGTCAG
>CAYZBJ010000137.1:1795-4063 GCA_964476625.1 uncultured Burkholderiaceae bacterium
AGGACGTCCTGCGGCGCATCGTGCATGCAGCGCAGGTTGCGGGTGTGCTGGGAGTTGCCGCCGCGCCAGGCGCGCGGCGCGGCCTCGAGCAGCAGCACCGACGCGCCGGCTTCGCGCGCCCGAAGGGCGGCGCACAGCGCGGCGTTGCCGCCGCCGATGACGAGGACATCGGGTCGGTTCACTGGGGAGGGGGTTCCGGGATGGGCCAGCCCCGAGTCTAGGCCGGCGGGCCGGCCCGGCCAAGCGCGGACGGCGAACGGGTATTCACGATTCGTGAATACTGGCGCCGAGCCAGCGGCCCTCGGCGACCAGGCGGCGGGCGAGCCCGGCGATGACCACCCGGGTGGCGAGCGCGGCCGGCGAGAGCTCGTCGTCCGATAGGCTGGCGAGCAGGTTGCGACGCTGCGCATTGCGATCGGCCAGGGCCACCCGGCGCAGGCCCGTGGCCGGCGCGCGCAGCGTCGCTGCCGCCGGCTGGATCGTCGCCCCGATGCCGGCGGCGACCGCGTCGATGAGCAGGGCGAGTCCGTCGATCTCGAGCGCGATGCGAGGTTCCACGCGGGTACGGGCGAAGGCGGTATCGATGACCTGGCGCAGGCCGTGGGGCCCGCTCGGCAGGACCAGGGGCAGGTCGCGCAGGGAGGCGAGGCGAACCCGCGCCGCCTTCGGCATGCCGGCGAGGTCCGCGCGGCCGATAAGCTCGAGCCGCTCGTCGAGCAGGGGAATCAGGCTCAGGCGCTGCGGATTGCCGGTTTCGAACAGGATGGCGAGGTCGAGCTGGCGCGCATTGAGCATCGTGGCGAGCTGCCCCGAGAGGCCCTCGACGAGATGCAGCCGCACGTCCGGGTAGCGCTGGCGCATCGCATCGACCAGCGGCAGGCCGATGATCGAAGCGGTCGACGGCGCCAGCCCGATGCTGACCCGGCCCGAGAGCCGGCGCTGGCGCGCGGCGCGGACGGCGTCCTCGGCATGGCGCAAGGCGAGCTGCGCCTGCTGCAGGAAGGCGAGCCCGGCATCGGTGGGGCTCACGCCGCGCGGGCTGCGCTGCAGCAGCCGGGTGGCGAGTTCGCCCTCGAGCCGGCTGATACTCTGCGAGAGCGCCGACGGCACCACGCCGAGCTCGACCGCGGCCCGGTTCATGCTGCCGAACTCGACCACGGTGACGAAGAAACGCAGCTGGCGCAGTTCCATGGCCCCGAGTATGGCCGATTGGCGCAAACCGTTGCGGGATGGGTCGGTCGGCGGACTCCGGGCCAGGCGCCACGAACGCGGCGCAGGCGCCGATATGCCGCGTCGGCGGGCCGGCGCAAGAGGGCCATGCATCGCTGCGGCGCTTTCCATACAATCGACGGGAGTTGCCGGCGCAATCGTCCGGACTTGCCGGCGGACCGGACTTGCGCAGCGCAGGCGCCGGGACCCGAATCAACCCAGGAGACGTCATGAAGAATCTGTTCGACCTCAGCGGGAAGGTGGCCATCGTCACCGGCTCGAGCCGCGGCATCGGCCGGGCGATCGCCGAGCATCTCGCCGCCCATGGTGCGCGCGTGGTGATTTCCAGCCGCAAGATCGAGCCCTGCGAGGAAGTCGCCAAGGGCATCCGCGAACGCGGCGGCGAGGCCATCGCGATCGCCGCGAACATTTCCCGCCGCGACGACCTCGAGAACCTCGTCGAGCAGACCCGCAAGCAGTTCGGGCCGGTCGACGTCCTCGTCTGCAATGCCGCGTCGAATCCGTATTTCGGCCCGAGCGAGGGCATGAGCGACGAAGTCTTCGACAAGGTCATGCGCAACAACGTACTGAGCAACCACTGGCTGTGCCAGATGGTCCGCCCCGACATGAAGGCCGCCGGCGGCGGCGCGATCATCATCGTGTCCTCGATCGGCGGCCTGCGCGGCTCGAGCGAGATCGGCCTGTACTGCATCTCGAAGGCGGCCGACATGCAACTCGCCCGCAACCTGTGCGGCGAGTGGGGCCCGGAGAATATCCGCGTCAACTGCATCGCGCCCGGCCTGATCAAGACCGACTTCGCCCGCGCCCTCTACGAGGACCCGAAACGGCGGGCCGCCGCCGAGGCCGTCTATCCGCTGCGCCGGCTGGGCGAGGCCGAGGACATCGCCGGGGTGGCCGTCATGCTCGCCGGGCCGGCGGGCGCGTTCGTCTCGGGCCAGACCATCGTCGTCGACGGCGGCGTCACCGCCGCGGGTCGCTGATCCGCCGACGGATCCAACCAGGGAGCAAGACATGGCAGAAGCATTCATCGTCGCCGCC
>CAYZBJ010000138.1:0-4041 GCA_964476625.1 uncultured Burkholderiaceae bacterium
CGTGCTCGACCCGGCGCTGCTGCGCCGGGTCGAGCACGTCCGGACGGTTGGTGGCCGCGATCACGATGATGCCCTGCCCGGTCTCGAAGCCGTCCATCTCGACCAGCAGCTGGTTGAGGGTCTGCTCGCGCTCGTCGTTGCCGCCGCCCAGGCCGGCGCCGCGCTGGCGGCCGACCGCGTCGATCTCGTCGATGAACAGGATGCAGGGCGCATGCTTCTTGGCGTTCTCGAACATGTCGCGGACCCGCGCCGCGCCCACGCCCACGAACATCTCGACGAAGTCGGACCCGGAAATCGAGAAGAACGGCACCTTGGCCTCGCCGGCGATCGCCCGGGCGAGCAAGGTCTTGCCCGTACCGGGAGAGCCGACCATGAGCACGCCGCGCGGGATGCGGCCGCCGAGCTTCTGGAACTTGGACGGGTCGCGCAGGAAGTCGACGATCTCCTGGACCTCCTCCTTGGCTTCGTCGCAGCCGGCGACGTCGGCGAAGGTCACGGTGTTGTTGCTCTCGTCGAGCATCCGGGCTCGCGACTTGCCGAAGGAGAATGCGCCGCCGCGCCCGCCACCCTGCATCTGGCGCATGAAGAAGACCCAGACGCCGATCAGCAGGAGCATCGGGAACCAGGAGACGAAGATCGAGAACAGCAGCGACTGCTCTTCCTCGGGCTTGGCCTTGACCTCGACGCCGTACTTCATGAGGTCGCTGACCATCCAGAAATCGGGCGGCGCGTAGCTGACGACCTGCTTGCCGTCGCGGGTGCGGGCCTTGAGTACCCGGCCCTCGACCGAAACCGAGTCGATTCGTCCGTCGCGGGCGTCGGCCATGAACTGCGAATACGGCACATCACCGACCCGGCCGGGATTTGCGTCGAACTGTTTGAACACCATGAACAGAACGAACGCGACGACGACCCAGACCGCCGCCTTTGAGAAAAGATTGTTCACGAATCGGCTCCTTGACAAGCCCCGTCGATTCTACGCAGATTGGGGTGCGGGCGCCAGTTGCAAGCGTCACGCAAACTATTGATCCATAAAGGGACATTCGGCCGGAACCGACCCTGTCCGGCGAGAGGACCCGCCCGCGCGACCAGCGGTCGACTCCCCTTGGTCGCAAAATCGTCGGAATCCTTTCCGGCGGCTTCGGATATTCAAGCCGGATTCAGGCCGAACGGCGTAATCCGCGCCCGAGCAGGAAGGTTTCGGCCGATTCGTCCCGCGAAGCGGCCGGCTTGCGCGGGGTCACCTGCGCGAAAACCCGCTTGAAACCCTCGACCACCTGGCTGTAGCCACTGCCATGGAAGCATTTCGCCACCAGCGCGCCTTCGGGCTTGAGGTGCCGGGCCGAGAAATCCAGGGCGAGTTCGGCGAGGTCGGCCATCCGCGCCGCATCGGCCACCGCCACCCCGCTCAGGTTCGGCGCCATGTCGGAGACGACGAGGTCGAGCTTCGAGCCACCGAGGCGCGCCTCGAGCTCCTCGAGCACTTCCTGCTCGCGAAAGTCGCCGAGGATGAACTCCACGTCGGCAACCGGCTCCATCGGCAGCATGTCGAGGGCGATGATGCGCCCGTGCAGGCGCCCGCCCGGTGCGGTCAGGCGCTCGCGCAGGACCTGGCACCAGGCCCCCGGGGTCGAGCCGAGGTCGACGACATGCATGCCCGGCCGGATCAGCCGGTCCTGGTCGTCGATCAGGCGCAGCTTGTAGGCGGCGCGCGAACGATAGCCGTGCTGCTGCGCGAGCTTCACGTACGGATCGTTGACATGGCGATCGAGCCATGCGCGATTGACCTTGCCCTTGCCCTTCTTGCCCATGCGTCCCGCCTTCGACCCCGATTCCGCGTGGCTCGCCGCGAATAGTCGCCATCGCCGCGTCCGCGGCATCCTACAATACGCGGATGCCCACATCCGCCCCTGCCACCGCGCCCCTGACGACCCTGCAACGCCGCGAGCTCCGCGCGGCCGCGCACCATCTCGATCCCGTCGTCATGATCGGCGACGCCGGCCTCTCGGCCGGCGTACTGGCCGAGGCGGACCGGGCGCTCACGGCCCACGAACTGGTCAAGCTGCGGGTCTTCGGCGAAGACCGGCAGCAGCGCCGGGACATCCTCGCGGCCCTGTGCGCCGAACTCGGCTGCCAGCCGGTCCAGGAGATCGGCAAGCTGCTCGTCGTCTACCGCCAGCGTCCGCCGGCCGAGCCGCGCGAACATGTGCCCAAGAAGCTGGCCGCCACCGGCGCCACCAAGCCGCGGCCGAAGGCGCGCAAGGCCGGCAAGGCCACGACCGGCGGAAAGCCGGGCCCAAAGCCCGCCGCGAAGGCGGCCCAGGGTACGGCTCGCAAGCCGATCGGGAAATCCCCCGCCCGACCCGCCACTGGCGCGCTGCCGGCGCGCAAGGCGGGCTCCGCCCCGATCCAGCGTCGCGCCGGCGCCGGCCCCGTCACTGCCGGCGGCAAACGCGTCGGCGGCGCCCCCGCCAGGCGGCGCAGTCCGGGCCGCTCGCCACGCTAGGACGCGGCGCTAGACGAAGCGCACGCTCAGGATTTCATACTGGCGCACGCCGCCCGGCGCCTGCACCTCGACCTCGTCCTCGGCGTGCTTGCCGATCAGGGCGCGGGCGATCGGGCTCGAGACCGAGATCCGCCCGGACTTGATGTCGGCCTCGTCGTCACCGACGATCTGGTAGACCGAGACCTCGCCGCTGTCGATGTCCTCGATTTCGACCGTGGCCCCGAACACGATCCGCCCGTCGGTATCGAGTTCGGCCGGGTCGATCACCTGCGCATTCGACAGCTTCGACTCCAGCTCGGCGATCCGGCCTTCGATGAAGCCCTGGCGCTCGCGCGCGGCGTCATACTCGGCGTTCTCGGAAAGGTCGCCCTGGGCACGGGCCTCGGCGATCGCCTGGATCACTGCGGGCCGCTCGACCGACTTCAGTCGCTGCAGTTCTTCCTTGAGCAATCCGGCGCCTCGCACCGTCAGTGGAATGGTGGCCACCTCTGCCTCCCTAGCCAAAAACGAGAACCCCGGACCGATTGCGCGAATCCGGGGCTTGTCAGTGTTGCGATGCATCGACCGCCAGGGTCGATGCCGCGATGTGTCCCTAGTTTATCACCGGGACAGCGCAATGACACTTCATGCCTGGTGCAGTTCCTTGAGGCGGTAGACCTCGATCCGGTCCTGGTACTTGAGCCCTTCGACGGCCGCCCGGGCGCCCGCGATGGTCGTGTAGAAGGCGACCCGTTGCGCGAGGGTGGTCGTGCGGATCGAGCGCGAATCGGCGATTGCGCCGCGCCGCTCCTCGACGGTATTGACCACCAGCGAGATGTCGCCGTTGATCAGCAGGTCGACCACATGCGGGCGGCCATCCTGGACCTTGTTGACCCGGGTCACCGGCAGGCCGGCGGCGGCGATCGCGGCCGCGGTTCCCTTGGTGGCGTACAGCTTGAAGCCGAACTGGTGCAGGCCGCGGGCCACGTCGATGATCCGCGGCTTGTCGAGCTCGCGCACCGACAGGAAGGCGCCGCCCCCATCGGGGAGGGTCACGCCGGCCGCCAGCTGCGACTTGACGAAGGCCTCGCCGAAGCTCGCGCCGACGCCCATGACCTCGCCGGTGGACTTCATCTCGGGACCGAGGATGGTGTCGACCCCCGGGAACTTGACGAAGGGGAACACCGCCTCCTTGACCGAGTAGTGGGCCGGCACCACCTCGCCGGCAATGCCTTGCGCATCCAGGGAGATGCCGGCCATGCAGCGCGCGGCGATCGTCGCCAGCTGCAGGCCGGTCGCCTTCGATACATACGGCACGGTCCGCGATGCGCGCGGGTTGACCTCGAGCACGAAGACCCGGTGCTCGCCCGCGACCTCCTGGATCGCGAACTGCACGTTCATGAGGCCGACCACGTTCAATGCCCGCGCCATCACGGCGCTCTGGCGCTTGAGTTCGTCGACCAATTCGGGCGAGAGCGAGTACGGCGGCAGCGAGCAGGCCGAATCGCCCGAATGCACCCCTGCCTGCTCGATATGCTCCATGACGCCGCCGATCA
>CAYZBJ010000139.1:0-4024 GCA_964476625.1 uncultured Burkholderiaceae bacterium
GAGGACTACGTTGCCAGGACCGAGTCGGGCGAGACGGAGTTCCGGAAGTACTTCGAGGAGAATCCGCGCGAGTTCGAGATTCCCGAATCCGCCAGGGTGGAATACGTCGTGCTGCGGCCCGAGGATGTCGCTACCCGGATCGAGCTCGACCCGAAGGCGGTGCGCGAGTACTACGAACAGAACAAGAGCCGTTTCGGTGCGCCCGAAGAGCGCGAGGCGAGCCATATCCTGGTCAGCATCGGCGAGGCGGGATCGGCGGCGGCGCGTGAAAAAGCCGAGGCGCTCAAGACCGAGATCGATGGCGGCAAGGCCTTCGATGCCGTAGCGCGGGAGTCTTCCGACGACGATGCCTCGCGCGAGTCCGGCGGCGACCTCGGCTGGTTTCGCCACGATGACATGATCGCCGAGGTTGCCGATGCGGCGTTCGGCCTTGGCAAGGTGGGCGAGGTCGCCGGCCCGGTCGAATCGGAATTCGGCTGGCATCTCGTGCGCCTGGGCGGAATCCGCGAGGCGAAGACCCGGCCCTTCGAGGAAGTGCGCGACGAGATCACCCAGGACCTGCGCGAGCAGCAGGCCCGCCTGCGCTTTGGCGAGGCGGCCGAGGAATTCAGCAACAGCGTCTACGAGCAGGCTGACAGCCTTGCCCTGGCCGCCGAGCAGCTGGGCCTCGAGGTCAGGACGGTCGACAGTGTCCGTCGCAACGGCACCGACGATCCTGCGTCGCCGCTGAATCGGCCGGCAGTGCTCGCGGCCATCTTCGCGCCGCAGTCCCTGTCGCAGCACCAGAACACCGAGGCGATCGAGATCGGCAACAGCAGCCTGCTGGCCGCGCGGGTTGTCGAACACCATCCGGCGCGGATGCCTGCCTATGAAGAGGTGGAGGCCGAGGTGGCGGCGCGTGTGAAGGCGCTGGAAGCCGCCCGGCTCGCGCGCGAAGCCGGCGAGCAGGCGCTGGAGGCTGCGCGCCAGGCCGGCGCGACGGCAGAAGGGTTCGGTGAGCCCCAGAAGACGTCGCGGGCAGGCGCGGCCGCGCTTGGCGCCGAGGCGGCCAAGGCCATCTTCGGCATCGATCCGAATGCGCTGCCGGGCTTTGCCGGTGTGCCCCAGGGCTCGAGCGGCTACATGGTCTTCAAGGTCACCGAGGTCGAGGATCCCGACGACGCGAAGATCGAGGAGCGCCTGCGGGCCTATCGCGACCAGGCCGCCGATCTCTACGGCCAGGCCGAGACCGCGGCCGTCTTCGACATGCTGCGTGGCCGGGCGAAGGTCGAAGTGCGTCTCGACAAGCTGGCCTCGTCGACCGACGACGACTGATGCGGCCTCGCATTCGATCGCATGACCGCCACGCATCGAATGCGAACCCGTATGAACGAGCCAGTCAGGGCGCCGGCGCGGACGGGTAGAGCGCCGCGAGCCGGTCGGCCGCATCGATGAGCGCCGCGGCGCAATCGCCGCCGGCATCCAGGGCGATGGATCGCGCGGCGTCGAGCCGCACGAAGTTGCGGTCCATCGAACGATCGTAGGCCGGGTCGTAGTGCGCGGCGAGCAACTCGCCGACCAGCTCGTCCCAATTGCCGCTGCGCGCCTGCCCATCCCACTGTGCAACCCGGGCCTTGCCATGGATCGGTACGAGCGCCGAGAGGCGTTCGGCGAGCAGCCCCGGGTCATGCAGGAAGTGCTGGTAGTCCTCGCGCAGCAGCCGGGTCCGGAACTCGGGTGACGCGGTGAGGACGACGCACTCGGCGGCGCGCATCCGCTCGATCAGGGGACCCGGCACCTGGCACTGGCCGATCTTGCGGCTCTCGGATTCGACGAATATCGGCCGTGCACTGTCGTAGCGACGCAGCGCGCGCCACAGTCGCGACTCGAATCCCTTCTGGCTCGGTTGCGGATTGCCCGGGATCGGCCCGAGGACCGATCCGCGATGCGCCGCCAGGGCTTCGAGGTCGAGGACCTGCAGGCCACGCTGGGAGAGCAGCTGCAGCAGTCGGCTCTTGCCGACGCCGGTACGGCCGGCGACCACGATGAACCGGTGGAGCACCGGCAGTCGTTCGAGGTCGGCGACCACCTGGCGACGATAGGCGCGGTAGCCGCCTTCGAGGACATCGACCCGCCAGCCGACCCTCGAGAGCACGATCGCGAGCGAACCGGACCGGTTGCCGCCGCGCCAGCAATAGACGAGGGGACGCCAGTCGGGCGGCATGTCGGCGAACCGGGTGTCGAGCAGGCCGGCGATGTTGCGGGCCACCAGCGCGGCCCCACGCCGCCTGGCGACGAAAGCTCCTTCGCGGGCATGCAGGGTGCCGACCTCGATCCGCTCGAGGTTGTCGAGTACCGGCGCACTGGTGGCGCCGGGCAGGTGGTCGAGGGCGAACTCGGCCGGGCTGCGGGCATCGAGGATCGCGTCGTAGTGATCCAGTGCGGCAAGGCAGTCGGCGATCGATACGGTTCTGGGTCCCTTCATCTCGGGTTCCGGACTGAGGGTGGCGCGGATTCGCGGGTCCGCCGGACGGCAGTCGGCCGGGCGCCCAAACACAATAGAATGATGGGGAAGTGTCCGTGGAGAGTCGAGCTGCCTCGATGAAAGTCTTCAATCTCAGTTGTGACCAGGACCATGTCTTCGAAGGTTGGTTCGGCCGTGGCGAGGACTTCGACCAGCAGGTCGCGGACGGCCTGCTCCAGTGCCCGGTCTGTGGCAATGCGGACATCCGCAAGCTGTTGTCGGCGCCTCGCATCAATCGGGGACGCAGCGAGACACCGGCGCCCGTTGCCAGCAAGCCGGAGCCCGCACCCGAAGCGTCGCCGCGCCATCTCGAATTGCAGCGGCTGTGGATGCAGATGGCGCGCAAGGTGATCGAATCGACCGAAGATGTCGGCGACCAGTTCGCCGAGGAGGCGCGTCGAATCCACTACCAGGAAGGGCCTGCCCGGGCGATTCGCGGCGAGGCGACGGTTCGCGAGACGGCCGAGCTGGCCGAGGAAGGCATCGAAGTTCTCGCCTTCCCGATGCCGGCGGCGCTCAAGAACCCGGTGCAGTGAGCGGACGGCGCCGCGGGCGCCACAGTATGGATCGCCCGCGGCGGGCGAGCTAGCGCTGGCGATACTGTTCGCTCCCGTAGAGATTCCGGCGAGCCTGCTCGTCGAGCGATGCCTTGCGGCGCTCGGCGAGGACCGCCGTGCCGCGGGCGACTGCCGGCCTGGCCTCGTTGGCCGCGTACCAGCGCGAGACGTTCGGAAACTCGGCAAGGTCGATGCCCTGGCGCTCGTGCGAACGACACCAGGGAAAGCTGGCGATGTCGGCGATCGTGTACTCGGCGCCGGCGAGCCACTCGGTGCTGGCCAGTCGGCGATCGAGCACGCCATAGAGGCGGCGCGCCTCGTTGGAGTAGCGATCGATCGCGTAGTCGATGCGCTGTGGTGCGAAGGCGCGAAAGTGGTGCGCCTGGCCCAGCATCGGTCCGAGCCCGCCCATCTGGAACATCAGCCACTGGAGCGTGGCGAGCCGGGCACGCGGCGAGGCGGGCAGGAAGCGGCCGGTTTTCTCGGCAAGATAGACGAGGATGGCGCCGGATTCGAACACCGGGACCGGTTCGCCATCGGGCCCGTCGGGATCGACGATGGCCGGAATCTTGTTGTTCGGGCTGATTGCGAGGAATTCGGGGGCGAACTGTTCGCCCGCGCCGATATCGACGGGATGGACTGCGTACGGCAGCTCGCATTCCTCGAGCATGACGTGGACCTTGTGTCCATTGGGCGTTGGCCAGGTGTAGACGTCGATCATCGGGTCCTCGGATGTGGTTTCGATGCCGGACGAGATGGTGATACCCCGGCCGGCGGCCCGCCCCAGCGTAAATGGCGAGCGTAAATGGGGTCAGACACCATTAGCTAACAGCTAATGGTGTCTGACCCCATTTCGTTCATCAGCTGCCGCGGGTAACCGGCATTTCGACTTCGCCGGGCACGTCCATATGCTTGGCCAGTTCGAGCTTGGCGATGGCGTTGCGGTGGACCTCGTCGGGGCCGT
>CAYZBJ010000140.1:0-4023 GCA_964476625.1 uncultured Burkholderiaceae bacterium
ACCGGCACAACTCCTCCCCGAGCACCTTGGTAACGGCGTAGACGTTGCCCCAGCCGTAGGCCATCGACGAGGCGAAGACCAGCGATTGCACGCCGTATCGGCGGCAGGCCTCCAGCACGTTGAAGGTGCCGTCGACGTTGACCGCGAAAATCGTCGCGTCACTCACCGGAGGCCGGTGGGCGCTGTGCCAGGCCGCCAGGTGAATGACGGCATCGACCCCCTCCACGGCATCCAGCACGTCGGTCGTCGTGCGTGTATCGCAGCGCACGAACTCACCCAGGGCCAGCACATCCGGGGGCGGTGACACCGCATCGGCCAGCCGCAGGTCGAATCCTGCGGCTGCTACTTCACGGGCCACGGCCTGCCCACCATTTCCGGCCGCTCCGGTGATCAGTACAAGAGTCATCGTCTTATCCGTGTCGGCTGATTCGGCGCATGCATGCTGGACACACCCATTTGGGGGCGGCCGGGGAGCGTCGGGGATTCATACCAGAGTTAGGGCAGACAGTTGAGTGCCGCACCCTAATGTGAATATGTACGGGCCACCGGCGTTCGCGTTCCTGCGACGATCTCTCATACACGATGCAGCGAACGTCTGGCGGCCCTCGTCACCGCCACTGCTTAAGCTGACACATCGCCCGGACTGGGTATCAGGCTTCCGGTGGCCCGACGGTGATGACCTCGCGGACCCCCTCTGGCAGCGGGTCGAGCGGCCAGATCGGGCGTTCGATCCGCTCGTAGGGCAGGTTGCAGAGATTGCAGCAATAGAGTGTGGTGTTCATGCTGGTCACCCTGGTCGTGTTCGCGGGGGACGGCGCCCGTGCCGACGTGGCTTCGGAGGCTCGTATCTTGCCCTCAGCGCCCGGCTCGCTGTTGCCGACCGGTAAGCACAACATCCATCAGTTCAATATGCCTTAAATTCAGCCTCGCCTTGGCTTCTGCCCAGCTTGGCAATGTGTCGTGTTGAAGTTGATTGAACAGGAGGACTCGAAAGCAATCAGGGAATTGCGGGCGCAATCCAGTCACCCCATGCCCAGATTCCTGATGTATGCTTCCGGCACGGGTCCAGACTGCTTTCTGAACTATTGCCGACCGCTTTGCCGCGCTTTGGCTTCGCGATCGTTCTCCGGGGCTGGTTGACCATGAACACCGACGTGGACAGAGATCGTATCAGGGCGATCAGGCGTGAGTCGCTGGCACTGCTTGACCGCCTGACCGGACAGGCGGCGGCATTCGACCTTGCGCCGCCGTATCAGGGGCTCATCGACCTCAGGCGCAAACTGGCGGACGACACCTACACCGTCCTGGTCGTCGGGGAGGCGAAACGCGGGAAGAGCACCTTCGTCAACGCACTCATCGGGCGGCGGATCCTGCCGATCGATGTCGAAGTTGCGACCAGCCAGGTCTTCCGTATCCAAAACGCCGAGCAGGACGCTTTCCGGGTCCGGTTCGAGGACGAGTCCGTCCGGGAGATCAGCGCCAACGAGCTTGGCCGGTATGGCTCGCAGGTCGAAGCCAACCGGGGTGAGGCTATCCGGCTCAACCAAATCGTGCGCTGGATCGAGATCGATACGCCCACCCAGTTCATTCCGGCCAACATCACCCTGCTCGACACGCCAGGCCTTGGCTCGCTCTATGCGGCCCACGCCCAAGTCACGCAGCGGTTCGTCCCGTTCGCCGACGCGGTGATCTTCGCGCTGGACTCCGGCCAGCCGGTGACGAGTCTCGAGCTCGACTTTATCAAAACGATCCTTGAGGTTACGCCCAACATCCTCTTCATCCAGACCAAGATCGACCAACAGCGGCGCGATCACTGGGAGACGATCCAGCAGCGCAATCAGGAGATTCTGGCCAAAACGTTCGGCGACAGGTTGCCGGATACTCATGTCTGGCCGATCGGTAGCCGTCTCCTGCTCCAGGGCGCCGAGACCAGCGACGACGATTTCGTGATCGTCAGCCGCCAGCGGGAACTGGCGGTCGCCATGGAGCAGTTCCTCTTCCGAGCGGTCGGCTGGAGCCGCATCGAGGGCGCCCTCACCGCCGCCGCACACTATCACGCGACAGGCCAGGCCACACTCGCCGCCCGCCGCGACGCACTCACTGGTCAGCGCTCGATTGAGGAACGCGACGCGATCCTCGCCCAGGCCAACCGGCGGCGGCAGGAGTTCAACGAGACCTGGGGCAACCAAAGCCCGCGCCGCCGTGCTCTGGCTCAGGACCTGCACAATGCCGGACGAGCGGGTGGTCAGCGCTTTGCCGACGAGATCGGACAAGACGGCACTATCGCCCGCGATCTCGAAGCGCGGATCGAGGCGCTCACCGACCTCACCGACATCCGGTTCATGGGCGGACAGCTCGGCAAGGATGTTGTTTCGGCGGCACTCAAGGAGTGGAACGAGACCGGCGATGAGGTTCGCCGCCGGTATACGACCCTGCTTTCGTCGTTCGTGCAGGATGCCGAGGCGATGAGCTGGGTTCTGAGCGTCGAACCACCCACCGCCCACCTGCGCGCACCACGTGGACTTCGTTCCGACTGGCTCGAGACACTGCCGAGAGCATCCCGGCAGGACGAAGGAGGAGCAGCCCCGGTCGTCAGGAATGCGATCGATATGCTCATGCTGGTCGGCATCCTGGCCCCACCGGTCGGTGTTGCCGCAGCCGCGGCGTCGCTGGCCTGGTCCACCGCACGTCTCTTCCTGTTCTCGGACAAGGCCCAGGTGAACGCCGCGAAGCTGGCCCTGCGGACGCATCTGGACGAATCGCTTGACCAGGTCGCGGCTGCATTCCTCAGCCCGATCGGCGGCGGGCCCTCGCTGGTCGACCAGTATTTCGCGAGGCTGGAGGCAGAAATCGCCGCCCAGATCCAGGCTGCGGCCGAGCGGCAGTCGGCCGAGGCCGAGGCCGAGATCTCTCGCCTCATGGCCGCCAATCAGCTCGACGGCGAGCGGCGGCGCGAGGCAGCGGCCGAGATCGCCCGCCAGGCGACCGTCTGGGACACACTTGGTGGCGCGCTGACCGCGCTGCTGGCTGATCTCGACGGACTGGATACCTGATTTCGGACGCATCACCACCTGCGGAGCCAGTGACATGACGAACTTCATCGGGATCGACTTCGGCACCACCACCTGCGCGATGTCCTGGGTTCCGCCCGGGCGTGATTTCCCAGCAATCATCCGCAACGCGGAAGGGGACGAGACAACTCCCTCCATCCTTTTCTACGGTGCCGATCCCGAACCGCTCGTCGGCGAGGTCGCTGCCGATATGGCCAGCGACGAGGCGGAATGGACGCGCGTCATCCATGGAATCAAGCGCGACTTGCTCAAGGCGGCTCCGATCCGGATCGGCACCCGGCGCATCCAGCCGGTCGAGGCCGCTGCCGCAATCCTCGCCAAGCTCCGCGAGGACGCCCAGCGCGGGATCTTCCGCGACCAGCCGCTGCCGCACGCCGTTATCACCCATCCGGCGTTCTTCGATCCCCTCCAGCGCGACAAACTTCGGGATGCCGCCGCCCTGGCCGGATTCACCGAGGTGGTTCTGCTCTCTGAACCGGTCGCTGCCGCTCTCGCCTACGAGCGCTGGCTGACCCAGGCCGGATCGCCGGTCGCACCCGGCGATCACATCCTCGTCTACGACTTCGGCGGCGGGACGTTCGACCTGGCCGTGCTGGTGCGCGACGAGGATGGGTCGTTCCGCGAGGCCTTGCCGCCATCCGGTCTGGCCCAACGTGGCGGCAACGATCTCGACCTGGCGCTCTACGATCATCTGGAGCAGGAGGCCCTGGCCAGGCTCCAGCGTGGGTTTGGCGATGGCCGCAGCCTGCACCTGCCCACGCTGCAGCTCTGCCGGGAGTGGAAGGAGCGCCTGACAACAGCGCCTCAGGTATCGGCGACCGCCTGGCTCCCGGAGGACGGCGAGCTGCCGCCGGTTCGCTTCAGCCATGTCCTGGAGCGCGCCGAGTTCGAGGAACTGATCGACGCCGAGTTCATCGAGCCGACGATCCGGCTGACCAAATCCACCTGGGAG
>CAYZBJ010000141.1:0-3794 GCA_964476625.1 uncultured Burkholderiaceae bacterium
CGCGTTGCCCGACTTGATGCAAAGGCCGGCCGCATCGATGGTGACGTTGGGCCGCGACTCGTAGATGATGCCGATCACGCCCAGTGGCACCCGCATCAGGCCGACCTGGATGCCGGAGGGCCGGTAGCGCAGGTCCGAGACCTCGCCGATCGGATCGGGGAGTTCGGCGACCTGCTCGAGGCCGGCGGCCATCGACTCGATCACCTTGTCGTCGAGCGCGAGGCGATCGACGAAGGCCGGGTCGTGGCCAGCGGCGCGGGCCGCGTCGAGGTCGCGGGCGTTGGCCGTGCGCAGCGCCTCGGCGCGGGCGCGGATCGCATTGGCGGTCGCGCGCAGCGCGGTATTGCGCGCCGCGGTGCTCGCGCTGGCCATCAGCCGGCTCGCGGCGCGGGCGCGACGGCCAAGCGCGTCGATGTAGGCGCCGACGTTGGAAGCTTCGGTCTTCATGTCAATGGCGCCCGGCCGCCCGAAGCCACTGACGGCCTTGCAGGCCGCGGCGTTGCGACACGCAACGCCTCTTCGGTCCGTCCAGCCCCGCGCAGGCGGGCTGGAGCCGCGGACCGAAGCCCCCGTGGGGGGCAGCGAGCGACAGCGGGCGTGGGGGTCGTTTCATCTCGGTTCGCCAAGCAGGGGGGCGCCGGCCAGCGAGAGCGCCAGGTCGCCGAGCGCCTGCCAGGGATCGCCCCGGACCGCGCCCTTGATCATTGTATCGGCACGGGCCGCCGCCTGCAGCGCGTGGCGGGCCGTGCCGGGGTCGTGCCGCGCCATGGCCGAACGGTAGGCGCCGGTTCGCGAGCCGAATACCCTGGCTTGCGCAAAGGACTCGGCGGGGGCGACGCCGCGGCGCCGGTCATCGAACAGGCGCACCAGGGTGCGGGCGCCGTCGGCCAGCGCGAACAGCACCAGGGGCTCGGCCGCGCCCTCGGCGCGCAAGCCCTCGAGGCTGCGGCGGGTCCGCTCGATGTCGCCGGCCAGCGCCGCCTCGAGCAGGGCGTAGGGGTCGTAGCGGGCCACGTTGAGCACCGCATCGCGAACCGCATCGGCGGCCAGCGGCCCCTCGGGGAAGAGCAGGCCGAGCTTGCGGATCTCCTGGTGGGCCGCCAGCAGGTTGCCTTCGACCCGGTCGGCGACCAGCTCGAGCGTCTCGCGTCCGGCGCGCTGGCCCTGGGCGGCGAGGCGCTCGCCGATCCAGCCGGCGAGCCGGGCCCGATCGATCGGATAGATCGCAACATGCAGCATGTGCGGATCGAGCGCCTTGAACCAGGCGCCGTTGGTGATCTTGCGTTCGAGCAGGCCGCTCGTCGCCAGGATGCGGACCGATTCATCGAGCCCGCCGACCAGGGTGGCGAGCGCCTCGCCGAGCTCACGGTTGGGGCTGTTCGGGATGCGCAGCTCGATCAGGCGGCGACTCGCGAACAGCGACATCGAGCCGGCCTGCCCGACGAGCTCGGCGCTCGAGAAGCCGCGCTCCACGTACAGGACGGTGCGCTCTTCGCAGCCGTTCGCGCGGGCCGCCGCGCGCACCCGGTCGGCGGCCTCGATCGCGAGCAGGGGCTCGTCGCCGTGGATCCAGGTCAGGGCCGGCAGGCCGGCGCGCAAGGCGCGCTCGAGCCCTTCGGGCCGGACGTTCATTTCGACTCGCGCGGCGTGATGGTGGCCAGCCGGCGCACCATCTGCTGGACCATGTCGGACTGCATCTCGCGGAAGATCTGTTCCTCCTCGAGTTGCTTGGACAACAACGTGATCTCGCCGACGCTGATCTCGCGGCGCACGACCAGCGCGGTCGCCGGCAGCAGGCTGTGGCCGGCGGGATCATCGACGCGAAACGCCGCGCGTAGCCGCAATTCGTACTCGACCGGGCGCCCGGTGGTCGAGAAGCCGATCGCTTCCTTCTCGCGTCTCTCGGAGAGCACGACGAGGATCGCCTCGGCCTGGTCGCGTTCGTCGATGATCCGGGTGCCGCTCCCGGAGCGCACCACCCGCCGGAACTCCGAACCGAGGGCCGATGTGCGGGCGAAGGTGGTGTACAGCGTCTCGAAGGGCAGGCCCGAGGACTCGCGCAGCCGGAAGCCGCAGCCACTGCCGGTCGCGGCCGCGAGGAGCAGCATTCCGAGCGCGTGACGGCGTTTCATGGCGCTAGACGACGAGGTTGACCAGGCGCCCGGGCACGACCACCAGCTTGCGCAGCGGCTTGCCGCCGCCGTGGCGGGCGAAGGCATCGGAAGCGAGCGCGGCGGCTTCGATGGTCGCGCGGTCGGCATCGGCGGCGACCCGGATCGAGCCGCGAACCTTGCCATTGACCTGGACCACCAGCTCGACCTCGTCGAGCGTGAGCGCCTCGGGATCGACCGCAGGCCACGCGGCGTCGAGCAGGTCGCCGTCGTTGCCGGCGTAGCCGAGCTCGACCCAGATCGCGTGGGTGATGTGCGGCACGATCGGATAGAGGATCCGCAGCAGGATCGACAGGCACTCGCGCAGCACGGCGGCCGAGGCC
Source organism: uncultured Burkholderiaceae bacterium (assembly GCA_964476625.1). Classification (GTDB taxonomy): domain Bacteria; phylum Pseudomonadota; class Gammaproteobacteria; order Burkholderiales; family Burkholderiaceae_E; genus JAMLIN01. The sequence goes on from CAYZBJ010000141.1 coordinate 2,495, forward strand.
GGGCTGTCGTCGTACGACGCGCCCTCGAGCGCGTTGAGCATCTTCATCGCGGCCGACACCACCGTGTTGTACTGGGTGCGCTGGTAGTCGTAGTCGGCCTGCTTCAGGATGGCGTGGACCTCGCGGCGCAGTTCGCGCTGCGCGGGCCCGAGGCTGGCGGGATCGAAACCCGCCGGCGCCGCGCCGACCGCCTGCGCATGGGCGGCGGCGAAATGCCAGACCCGGCGCAGGAAGCGCAAGGCGCCTTCGACCCCGGTACTCGACCATTCGAGGGTCTGCTCCGGGGGGCTCGCGAACATCACGAACAGGCGCGCGGTGTCGGCCCCATGCAGGTCGATCAGTTCCTGCGGGTCGACACCGTTGTTCTTCGACTTCGACATCGTGCCGATGCCGCCGTAGTCGACCGGCTGGCCGTCGATCTTCGAGCGCACCGAGGCGGGCTTGCCCTCGGCATCGTGGACCCACTCCACGTCGTCAGGCCAGAGGTATTCGATCGCGCCCTTCTCGGTGCGGCGGCTGTAGATGTGGTTTAGCACCATCCCCTGGCAGAGCAGGCGGGTGAAGGGCTCGCTGAACGACACCAGCCCGCCGGACGACGGGCCGGCGCGACGCTCGCCGTCGAGGTCGCGCATGACGCGGGTCCAGAAGCGTGCATAGAGCAGATGGAGCACCGCATGCTCGATGCCGCCGATGTACTGGTCCATCGGCATCCAGTAGTCGGTGCGCTCGTCGACCATGGCCTCGTCGCTGTCGGGCGAGCAATAGCGCATGTAGTACCAGGACGAGTCGACGAAGGTGTCCATGGTGTCGGTTTCCCGGCGTGCCGGCTTGCCGCAGCTCGGGCAGGCGCAGCGCAGGAAACGTTCGTCGTGGTTCAGCGGGTTGCCGCTGCCGTCGGGAACCAGGTCTTCGGGAAGGATGACGGGCAGGTCGGCATACGGGACCGGCACCGGGCCGCAATTCTCGCAGTGGATGATCGGGATCGGGGTGCCCCAGTAGCGCTGGCGCGAGACCCCCCAGTCGCGCAGCCGCCACTGGGTCTTCTTGCCGCCGAGCCCGGCCGTCTCGAGGTCGGCGGCGATCGCATCGACCGCGGCTTCGTGGGCCAGTCCGTCGTAGCGGCCCGAGTCGATGCAGGCGCCGCGGGCCTTGTCGGCGTACCAGTCCTGCCAGGCCTCGGCCGAGAAGGTTTCTCCGGGGACGGCGATCACCTGGCGGATCGGCAGGCCGTAGCGCCGGGCGAAGGCGAAGTCGCGCTCGTCGTGCGCCGGCACACCCATCACCGCGCCGTCGCCGTAGC
>CAYZBJ010000142.1:0-3490 GCA_964476625.1 uncultured Burkholderiaceae bacterium
CCCGCACGAGTTTTCCGGCGGCCAGCGCCAGCGCATCTCGATCGCCCGCGCCATCATCACCCGACCGAAGCTGGTGGTCGCCGACGAGCCGGTCTCGGCGCTCGACGTGTCGATCCGGGCGCAGGTGCTCGACCTGTTCGCCGATCTCAACCAGCGGCTCGGCATCGCCTATCTGTTCATCACCCACGACCTCACGGTCGCGCGCGCGATCACCGACCGGGTGATGGTGATGCATGCAGGCCAGATCGTCGAGGAAGGCGTGACGGGCGAGGTGCTCGACCATCCGCGCTCGGACGCCGCCAGGGCGCTGGTTGCAGCTGCGCCCGACCTGAAGCGCGCGCTGCGGAAACGCCTGGCAGAACAGGGTTAGCGCTATCCCGCCGCGCCCGCCACGTCCTTCGGCTCCAGCCTCAGCATCTCCAGCGTGCGGGCAAGCAGCCGCACCTCGTGGCTGTCGAGCTGGCGGTCGGCCTTGGCGATCTCGGCCAGATGCCGCGCGAGGAGGATCCGGCGCTCGCGCGGATAGCCGCGGAAGATCTGCAAGGCCTGCGAGGCGGTGGTCTCGTAGCCGAAATCGTGGAGATAGCTGACGACGGCGGAAAAGCTCTCCTCCCCGATGCCGAAGGCGTCCTTGCAGATGCGCTTGAGCGCTTCGAGCTCGGCCTCCTCGACTTCTCCATCCGCCAGCACCATACGGAACAGAAGCAGGATCTCGGCCGAAAGCGCAGGGTCGTCCGCCACCTTGCGAACGGCCGGATCGCCCTCGAACATATCCCTGATCCTTGCAAACAGTTCTATCGCCATCGCGGTCTCCTCGTCTCACGAGAAAAGCCTAACGCGAAATCGCGCTTGCGGATAGGCGCGGACCATGGTCGAACCGCCCTGCCCGTCTCCGGATCACCCATGTTCGCCGACCTCGCCATCGACATCGTCATCTTCCTCGCGGCAGCGGCCTTCGTTGCGGGCTTCGTCGATTCGATCGCCGGCGGCGGCGGCCTGATCACCGTCCCGGCGCTCCTGCTCGCAGGCTTTCCGCCGGTCGCGGCCCTCGGCACCAACAAGCTGCAAGGGCTGTTCGGGCAGGTCGCGGCCATGATCGCCTATGCGGCGAAGGGCCATGTCGACCTGCGCGCCCTGCTGCCGGCCGCCTCGATCTCGTTCTTCGGCGCGGTCATAGGCGCAATCGTGGCGACCGTGACGCCGGGGGAATGGCTGCGCGCCGCCCTCCCCCCGATGCTGGTGGCGATCGCCCTCTACTTCGCCTTCAAGCGCGACCTCGACGACACCGACCGCGCGCGGCGCCTGTCGCCCTTCCTGTTCGGGTTCGCCGTGGTGCCGGCGATCGGCTTCTACGACGGCCTGTTCGGGCCAGGCGCGGGCTCGTTCTTCATGCTCGCCTACGTGACGCTCGCCGGCTACGGCGTGCTAAAGGCGATCGCCCACACCAAGGTGCTCAACTTCGCCTCCAATCTCGGCGCCTTCGTCGCCCTCGCGCTGGCCGGCGCGGTCTCGTGGCAGGCGGGCCTCCTGATGGGGGTGTGCAGCTATGCCGGCGCGCGCCTCGGCGCGGCGCTCGCGATCAGGAAGGGCGCGCGTCTGATCAAGCCGCTGCTGGTCGTCACCTGCCTCGCTCTTGCCCTGCGGCTCCTGACGCAATAGCCGGCGTTTGGAAACCGGGCGCGACGCGGCTATGCTGCGGCCAACCAAGCATGCGCGGAGACGCGAAGAGCCATGTCGTCGCCCGAGCGGCAATCCGATTCCGACAGCCGGTTCGAGCTGGTCGACTGCCCTGTTCCGGCGGGGCTCGAACCGTTCGTGATCCGCATCGCCGGCTACCGGGACCTCGGCACGACGCCTGTGGACATGCTCGAGATCGCGTCCCTCGTCGTGCCGCTGGTGATCGGCTTCGACGCGCCGTTCGAGATCGCGCTCGGGCGCGACCCGCTGCCCGAAGACCGCTACGCCAGCTTCACGGCGGGGCTCTATGCAGGGCCGGTCAAGATCCGGTCGGGGGGCGGGGCCGACTGCATCCAGGTCAACTTCACGCCGCTGGGGGCGCGGCGGTTCTTCGGCATGCCGATGCACGAGCTGGCCGACCGCATGGTGCAGTTCGACGATCTCGGAGACCGCTCGCTGGCCGCGCTGCGCCAACGGCTCGGCGAGCAGCGGCGCTGGGACGACCGGTTCGCGCTGGTCGACCGCTTCCTGCGCGCCAGGCTGCTCGGCGCGCCTGCGCCCTCGGCCGCCACCGGCTGGGCCTATGACGCGCTCATGGCCAGCGGCGGCCGCATGTCGGTGGCCAGCATCGCCGGCCGGCTCGACTGGAGCCGCAAGCATCTCGCCGCGAAGTTCCGCGAGGAGATCGGCCTGCCGCCCAAGACGATCGCCCGGATCGCCCGCTTCGAACACGCGCGCCGTCTCGCGGCGGCGGGCAACGAACGCGGCTGGGCCGACATTGCCGCCGCCTGCGGCTATGCCGACCAGGCGCATCTGGCGCGGGAGTTCCGCGAGTTTGCCGGTCTGAGCCCCACGGCCTGGCTTGCAGCCTGAGCGGCAGGTAACAAATCTTCAAGCCGGCGGAACCCGGGACGGGGCATCGTGGCTTCATTGGCAAACCAACCAAAGGAGACCGCCATGACCACCACCGACGAAGCACCCCGCATCTACCCGACCTTCCGCTTCTGCGACGCCGACAAGATGATCGACTGGCTCGAAAACGCCTTCGGCTTCACCGTCCACGCCTGCCACCGCGACGATGCCGGCAAGGTCGCCCATGCCGAGCTCGCCTTCGGCGCGTCGATGATCATGTGCGGGCAGGACCGCGAGGACGCATACGGCGCCATCGTCGGCGAAGGCTCCCCCGCCGGCGGAAAGTCGCTCTACGTCGCCGTCGACGACGCCGACGCGCTCTACGAGCGCGCCCACGCGGCCGGCGCCGTCATCGAGCAGGGCCTGACGGACCGCGACTATGGCAGCCGCGAGTTCATCTGCCGCGACCCGGAGGGCAATGTCTGGTGCTTCGGCACCTACTGGCCGAAGGCCGGCGAAAACGCCGGCTGAGGCCGCTCTTCACCTTGCGCACGCGTCGACCTCGCATTTTCGCACAGCGCCTTTGCGGGCCGGCACGTTGCGCGGGCGGCGCGATGGTCTAGAATTGCGTCCGAACGTGTCAGGGAGGACATGATGGACGCCGTTGCCGATGCCGCATCCGGCCAGTTCGAGCTGACCGACGACCAGCGCGCCATTCAGGAGATGACGGCCGGCTTCGCCGCCGACCGCGTCGCCCCCTACGCCCTCGACTGGGACAAGGAGCGCTTCTTTCCCTCCGCGGTGATCCGCGAGACCGGCGCGCTGGGCTTCGGCGGCATCTATATCGGCGAGGACGTCGGCGGGTCGGGCCTCGGCCGGCTCGACGCCGTGCTGATCTTCGAGGCGCTGGCCGCCGCCTGCCCCGGCTTCTCCTCGATGATCTCGATCCACAACATGGCGG
>CAYZBJ010000143.1:0-3479 GCA_964476625.1 uncultured Burkholderiaceae bacterium
TCCCCACCACCATGTTCACGGTGCTGTTCGCGGTGGCGCGCACCGTCGGCTGGATCGCGCAGTGGAAGGAGATGATCGAGGATCCGGGCCAGAGGATCGGCCGGCCCCGCCAGCTCTATACCGGCCAGACCGAGCGCGACTACGTGCCGATCGCCAAGCGGTAGGCAAATCATCGCACTTCGCTTGTGAAAGGCGCCTCCGGGCGCCTTTTCTCATTGTTGAAGTCGCGTCAGCGGCCGCCGATTCCGGCCAGCACCGCCTCCGCCGCCAGCTCGCCGGCGGGGCGGCCGGTAGCGAGCCGTTCGGCGATCAGCTCGAAGCCGGACAGTTGGGCGGCGCGCAGGGGCGTATCGTCCCATAGCTGTTCGATCAGCCGGGCGAGCGTCTCCGGCCGCACATATTCGTTGTAGTATTCCGGCACCACCGGCCAGCCGGCGACGAGGTTGGGCAGCGATGCAGACCATGTCGTCACCAGCCCCATCGCCGCCCGCCACATCCAGTCCGTGCGATAGCACGAGATGGTCGGCACCCGCGCCAGCGCCAGCTCCAGCGTCACCGTTCCGGAGGCGGCAAGGGCGCAATCGGCGGCGGCGAAGGCGCGCCATCTGTCCTCGGGCGCGGTCACGATGGCCGGGCTCACGCTCCACCCCGCGACCGCGTCCCGCACCGTCCGCTCGACATGCGGCACGGTCGGCACGGTGACCTCGAAGCGGTTGCCGCGTGCGTGCAATCGCTCCACCGTCTCGCCGAACGGCGCGATCAGCCGCCCGACCTCGCTGCGGCGCGAGCCGGGCAGCACCAGGAGCCGCCGCGGTTCGCTGGGGGGCGACGGGCGCACCTGCGCCGCTGCTGCGACCAGCCCAGGCTCGCGCGTCAGCCTGTGCCCGACGAACGTGCCCTTCGGACCGTCGAGACGCGCAAGCTCCGCCGGCTCGAACGGCAGCAGGCACAGCACGTGGTCGACATGGCCTTTCATCGCGCGCGCGCGCGAGGGACCCCAAGCCCAGACGCTGGGACAGACATAATGCACGATCGGAATGCCGGGCGCGGCCGCCCTCACCTTCTTCGCCACGCGCAGGCCGAAAGCCGGGCTGTCGATGGTGATCAGGCAGTCGGGCCGCGCATCCGTCACCGCCCGCGCCACGAGGCCGATCCGCCGCATCAGGCGCGGCAGGTCCCTGAGCACCGCCGTAACGCCCATCAGCGCGATCTCTGAGGCCTCGAACAGCGACACGAGGCCGAGCGCCTGAAGATGCCGGCCGCCGACGCCGACCAGTTCGACCTTGCGGCCGGTCGCGGCGGCGAGCGCCGACACCAGGTCGGCCCCGAGCAGGTCGCCCGATTCCTCGCCGGCAACGACGGCGATGCGCAGGGGGCGAGGCTCGCTCACCGCCCTGCCCCCTTGTCGAACCCGACCAGGAACAGCCCCAGCGCATCGGCCCGCGCCACCGTCTCGCCGAAGGAGAGGATGAAGGACGAGCCCGCCTCGACGGCGACGCCCGCCAGCCCCGCCGCATGCGCGTCGTCCATCGTGCGCGGTCCTATCGAGGGAAGGTCGGCGCGCAGTTCCTGCCCCGGCTTGGCGCATTTGACCAGCACGCCGCGCGTGCGTCCGGCCAGCCGGCCATGGCCGCGCAGCGCCTTGGTGCGCTCAAGCAGGCCGTCGGTGCCCTCGATGCCTTCCAGCGCGATCGCACGCCCGCCGATGGCGATCGCCGCCTGCCCGATGTCGAGCGCGCCGATCGCCCGCGCGGCGGCGAGGCCCGCGTCGATATCGGCCTGGTCCGCCCGGGTCGGCCGGGCTGCGGACAGCACGCCGGCCGGCGCGAGCAGGTCCGGCACGATCTCGTGCGCGCCGACCACCGCAATGCCGTGCGCCTCGATATGGCCGATCAGCGCGCGCAGGAGGACGTCGTCGCCGCGCGCGAGCGCGACGAAGATGCGCGGCAGCATCCGCAGAGTCCCCATGTTCCAGCGGATGCGCGAGAAGACCGGCCGCCGTGCGACGCCGCCGGCCAGCACGGCGCGGTCGACCCCGGCCCGCTTGAGGTGAACGATCAGGTCGCCCACCTGCTCCGTCGCCAGTATCACCCGCTCGCAGCCGGCGAAGACGGGTTCGCCAGGGTCGGCCTCCCCCTCGACCAGCACGAGGAAAGGGCTTTCTCCCCGCGCGCGCAACGTCCGCACGATGTCGATCGGCAGCGAGCCGCTACCGGCAATCACGCCGGTGCGCGGGTCAGCTCTCGTCGCCTGTCGTGCCATCGTCATCGTCGTCGAGCGCCGGAACCGTGAAGTGCCGCTTGCCGCGCCCGAGGATGAAGTCGACGATGTCGAGCACGGCCTGGGAGTGGGCGAATTCGGCCTTCGCCCGCGCCGCCGTCTCGTTCAGCGGCGCCTCGTGCGAAAAAAGAACGCGATACGCCGCGCGCAGCGCGGCCAGCTCACTGCGCGGCAACCCCGAGCGCTTGATGCCGATCACGTTGAAGCCGCGCAGTCGGGCGCGGTTGCCGAACGCCATGCCGTAGGGGATGACGTCGCCGTCGATCGCAGCATAGCCGGCGAGAAAGGCGTGGTGGCCGATTCGGGTGAACTGGTGGATGCCGACGAAGCCGCCGATATTGACGAAGTCGCCGACCTCCACATGCCCGCCGAGCGCGACCGAATTGGCCATGGTGACGTTGTCGCCGACGATGCAGTCATGGGCGATGTGGGCGCCGGCCATCATGTAGAGCCGGTCGCCGACGGTCGTCTCGCCACGGCTGTTGTCGCTGCCCAGATTGATGGTCGCGCCCTCGCGGATCACGCAGTCGCGGCCGACGACCAGCGTCGTCGGCGCGCCCTTGTGGCGCACATTCTGCGGCGGTCCGCCGAGCACGGCATGGGGATAGACCTTCGAGCCGCCGCCCAGCGCCGTGCGGCCGGTGATCGAGACGTGGCCGACGAGCTCGACGCCGTCGCCAAGCTGGACCTCGCGCCCGACATGGCAAAACGGCCCCACCTGCACGCCGATGCCCAGCGTCGCGCCGTCCTCGACGAAGGCCGTGGGATGTATCCGGGTTTCCGCGCTCATGATCCTCGGTCAGCCTGCCTTGGGCGACATCATCGCCGAGATCTCGGCCTCCGCCACCTTGGCGCCGTCGACGATGCCCTCGCAGGCGAAGCGCCAGATGTTGCCGCGTTGCTTGACCTTCTTCACATGCAGTTCGAGGCGGTCGCCCGGGATGACGGGCTTGCGGAACTTCGCGCCGTCCACGGTCATGAAATAGACAAGCGACGGCTTCTCTTCCCCCGTGGAGAGGATGCAGATCGCTCCGGCCGTCTGCGCCATCGCCTCGATGATCAGCACGCCCGGCATCACCGGCTGCTCGGGAAAATGGCCCTGGAAGTGCGGCTCGTTGATGGTGACGTTCTTGATGCCGATCGCGGAGCGGTCGCCGTCGATCTCGACGATCCGGTCGACCAGCAGGAACGGATAACGG
>CAYZBJ010000144.1:0-3153 GCA_964476625.1 uncultured Burkholderiaceae bacterium
CTCGTCGGCCACGCGCTTGCCCGCCCACAGGCTTTGCCAGGCGGGCTCGGTGATGCGGGTGCCGAGCCCCGGCGTCTCGGCCTGGTCGTAGACCGAGACGGCGGCGATGGTGTTCAGGTCGGCTTCCAGCGCGATATAGGCGCGGATCGTCGATTGATAGCCGGCTGCATAGCCCGGAACCACCAGAAGCATGAGGTCGCCATCCTGCCGCACGATATGGACCGGCGCATGGTTCGGCCGCCGGCCGATCCGGGCGATATCATCGGCTTCGGCGAGCGCGGTCGAGCGTGCCGGATCGGCGGCGGCGGCCTCCACGTCGAAGGTGGCCGGATCGAGGTCGGAGAAGGTTCCGCTCGACAGATCGACCACGCGGGTTTCGAGCGAATCGGCCTCCGCCCCGCCAAGGATGTCTGCCAGCCCCGGCACCGAGGCCAGCATGTCGGCCATGCGCTGCTCGCGTGCGCGGGCGATGTTTTCCTCCTGCAACGGCTTGAGGCTGATCGCCGTGACCGCCACCGCCACCGCCGAGACGGACGCGACCATGAAGGCGACCACGAACGTCTTGGTGCGGCTGTCGTTCGGCAAAGCGAGGAAGCGCCGCCACCAGGAGAGCGGGTTCAGGTCGGCCATGCTCTGCGGCTCCTGCGCTTGACGTTGACGAGGACGACCACGCGGTCGATCAGCGGGGCGAAGATGCTGGCGAGCAGCGAGGAGAAGACGATCGCCGAGGCCGAGCTGGGCCCGGCGCCTGCCTCGCCGAGCAGCACGACCAGCGTGCCGGCGAGAAGCCCGTAGGCCCAGCGGCCGGGATTGGTGCAGGCGGCGGAAACGGGCTCTGCGACGAGGAACACCAGCCCAAGCGCCAGCGGCGAGGTGAGGACCGCGCCCCACGGCGGCCCGAAGCCCTTCAGCGCCAGCCACAGCGCCATCCCGGCGGCGAAGGCTGCGAGGACGCGCGGCGAGATCAGCCGCGCAGCCAGCAGCAGCGCCGCGCCCGGCAGGACGGCGAGCGCGACGGCAAGCGAGCTCGCCTGCTCCGTGGTCGAGGCCGGGAAGGAGAAGAACAGGAAGGCGAGCGCGGCGGCGGCCGGATGCAGGAACGAATAGCCACGCCCGCCGAACACCTCCTCGCCGATGACGGCACCGAAGCTGATCGCCAGCATCGCCTGCCACACCGGGACGCCGCCCGGCACCAGCAGCGCGAACACGGTCGCCGTGACCGCGAAATGCCAGCCCGGCGCCCGGCCGCGCATACGCGAAAACAGCACGGTCCAGAAGCCTGCCACCGCCAGCGCCCCGGCCAACAGCGGTACGAGCCCGCCGCCGCTCTCGTAGAGGGCGACGCAAAGCGGCGGCAACAGCGCCAGCAGGAACAGCACCGTCACCCGGTCGGCGACGGAGCGGCCCGGCGCCCGGCCGGCGCGCTCGGCGGCGGAAAGCGCGGTCTGGGCGAGATCGGCGCGGGCGTTCATCAGCCTTCCTCTGCGATCTGGTCGAGGACGTCGCGCAGGAGCGCGCCGTAGTCGGCGCCCGACATGCAGATGCGCGACAGGAGTGCCACGTCGTCCTCGACCAGTTCGAGGCAGCCGAGCTCGCGCGCGGCCTCGACGTCGCCGACCGCCAGCGCCCGCATCAGCGGCACCGGCAGGATGTCGAGTGCCATCGCCGCCTCCAGCCGTTCGCCGGGAATGATGGCATCGCCCGGCCCTGCTTCCAGCCGGGAAAGAAGCCGGCTAATCAACCCGTCTGGTGCATTGGCTTCGGGGATCGCGGTGACCTGATTATGATAGCGCCCAAGATAGCCGGATTCGCGGCCGGCAAGCACCGGGCCGGAAACCACCCGCACCGGGCCTTCGGCCAGTCGGCCGTCGAGCGCGTCGTCGAGCGATGCGCCCTGCGGCAGCCGCGCCAGCGCCGGCTCGCGCACGCCCTCGCCGGCGATCGAGACGATGCGGGCCGCGTCGCTGCGCCCGATCATGAGCAGTCGGCCGATGGCGATCACGTCCTGGTAGCCGATGCTCCACACGGTCCTGCCGTTGCCTGCGGGCGCCAGCAGGTGGATATGCGTGCCGGCAAGGCCCGCCGGATGTTTTCCTTCGAACACGGCCGGCCTGACGCGCGGGTCGAGACCGCCGCAGATGAGCGCGCCCGGCCCCTGGCAGACGAATACCGGCCCGGGGCCGAGACCGAGCAGGGCTTCGACGCCGCGCTCGAATTCCTCGCCGTCGAGGCCGATGGCGACGCGCGGGTCGGGCGCGAGCGGCCAGGTGTCGATGGCGGTGACGAAGATGGCGTCGGGCACGGCGTCGGGGTCGGGAATGCGCCCGAACGGCCGGGTCAGGAACGAAGGCCACAGCCCGCTCTTCAGAAGAACCGCGCGCGTGTCGCCCCGCGCGGCGGAAAAGTCTTCGGCCTCGTCGCCGTCGATGTCGATGACGATCTGGTCGAGCGAACGCCTGCGGCCGCGCTCGATGGCGGCGACGGTGCCGGAGACGGGCGCGGCGATCGCGATTTCCGGGCGCCTGCGGTCGGTGAAAAGCGTCTGTCCCGCGTCGACCCGCGCGCCTACCTCGACCTTCAGGTCTGGACGCACGCCCGGAAAGTCATGGCCCGACACGGCCGCGGAGCGCACGGTCGCGGCCGCATGCAGCGCCTGGCGCGGCTTGCCGGCGAAGGCGACGTCGAGGCCCCGCCCGAGCCTGAGCCTGATTTCCTGCTGCGCCGCCACATCCTCTCTCCGTCGCGTGGATGGAAACGGATGCAGCCTACCATCGCGGGCCGAACTATCAATTGCGCGAGGTCAACACGGCGGACCCGGCCATGGGTAGAGTGCATTCGTGCGGCCGGGTGGCTTGTGAAGCCGGGGACGGCGCCGCATTCTGGAAAGAGCCACTCTTCGAAGGAGAAAGAGAAGCCGATGAAACCTCGCATCCTTGCTGCCGCTTTCGCGGCGTTCGCCATCGCCTTCATGCTGCCGCAGGCCGCGCAGATGCGCTTTCTGGAGGCGCATCTGCCTTCCCTCGCCACGCCGGCGATGGCGCAGCAGGGGCACGGGTCTCTGATCGACGCGCACACGGCGGCCGGCGTCAACTGCCAGTCCTGCCACGGCGCGGCGGCCTTCACCGAGCCGGTCGCCATGCAGGCCTGCACCTC
>CAYZBJ010000145.1:0-3018 GCA_964476625.1 uncultured Burkholderiaceae bacterium
GCGGCTCCGGTGTCATCGGCGTCTACCTCGCCGCCAACTGGGAAGCTCCCTTCGGCATCGTACTCGTGGCCGACCGCCTCGCCGCCCTCATGCTGGTACTCACCGGCGTCGTCAGCCTGGGCGCGGCGCTGTACTCGATGGCCGGCTGGGGCCGCGCGGGCGTCTACTTCCACCCGCTGTTCCAGATCCAGCTGATGGGGTTGAACGGCGCGTTCCTGACCGGCGACCTCTTCAATCTCTTCGTCTTCTTCGAGGTGGCGCTGGCCGCTTCCTACGGATTGCAGCTGCACGGTTCGGGGCCGACCCGGGTGCGGTCGGGGTTGCACTACCTCGCGATCAACCTGCTGGCGTCGTCGCTCTTCCTGGTCGGCCTCGCCATGATCTACGGCGTCATGGGAACGCTGTCGATGGCCGACGTGGCCGCGAAGCTGCCGCACGTGGTCGAGGCCGATCGCGGCCTCCTGCATGCGGGCGTGGCCATTCTCGCGGTCGCGTTTCTCACCAAGGCCGCGATGTGGCCGCTCAACTCCTGGCTCGTTCCGGCGTATCTGTCCGCGAGTGCCCCGGTCGCCGCGCTCTTCGCGCTGATGACCAAACTGGGCATCTACACACTGCTGCGCCTCTGGACCCTGCTCTTTTCCGCCGATGCCGGCCCGTCGGCGCATTTCGGGGGGCCGCTCTTTCTCTACGGCGGTCTCGCAACCATCGGGTTCGGCGTCCTGGGGCTCATGGCGACACTTAAGCTCGGACGGATTGCGGGCTTCTCGATCATCGTGTCCTCGGGCACCCTGCTTGCCGCGCTCGGATTCGGCGCGGTGTCCGTCACGTCCGCCGCGTTGTACTATCTCCTGAGTTCCACGCTGGCGGCGAGCGCGCTGTTCCTCCTCGTCGAGCTGGTCGAACGCACCCGGAACGGCGAGCCCGAGCCGCTGCGCGAGGTCGATCTGGAGCCCGGCGAGGACACCAACCTCGACGACGACGAAGCCCCGCTCGTCGGCCGCGCCATCCCGGTCTCGCTGGCGCTGCTTGGCGTGGCCTTCATTGCCTGCGCCCTGCTGGTCGCGGGGCTGCCGCCGCTCTCGGGATTCATCGCGAAGTTTTCGATCATGGCCGCCATCGTGAGCCCCCCAGGCTACGGCGCGCCAAGCGTGCCTGCATCGATCGCGTGGGGACTGTTCGGATTGCTGCTCCTGTCGGGACTGGTGGCGACGATCGGAATGTCGAGGGCCGGGATTCGGCACTTCTGGACCGAGGCTGATCAACCACCGCAGATCAAGGTCGCCGAGGCCGTACCCATTCTCGCGCTCATCGTCGTGTGCGTGTGGCTCACGGCGCAGGCTGAACAGGTCATGCGCTACACCCATGCCACCGCCCGATCGCTGCATGCACCGACGGCCTATATCGATGCGGTGCTGTCGACGCGACCGATCCCCGGGCCGACGCGACCCGCGATCGACGGGGGAGGCGCGCCGTGAGGCTCTTCGCGAAGGTGCTCCCCGCGCCGTTGCTGTCGGCCGCGCTGCTCGCACTCTGGCTCATGCTGGCGCGCTCGACCAACATCGATCAGGTCATCCTCGGTCTGATCCTCGCACTCGGCGTTCCGCTCCTGACCACGAGCCTCCGGCTGAACAACGTCCGGGTGCGCCGGCCGCTGGTGGTGATCCGTTTCATCCTGATGGTCGGGTACGACGTGCTCCGGTCGAATCTCGAAGTCGCCCGCGGCGTCCTCACCTGGAGCTGGCGGCAGCCGCAGGCCCGCTTCGTCTTGATCCCGCTCGAACTCAATGACCCGGTGGGCCTTGCCGCGCTCTCGATGGTGACGACGGTGGTGCCGGGTACGGTCTGGTCGGAGCTGGCGCGCGATCGAAGCGTGCTGATGCTCCATGCCTGGGATGTCACGGACGAAACGGCGTTCGTGGCCCGTTTCAAGGCCCGCTACGAAAAGCCTCTGCGGGAGATCTTCGAATGAGCCCATTGCTCTCGGGCGCCATCGTCTTTGCGCTCGGCTGCTACGCCGTCGCCTCGATCCTGGTTCTGGTGCGGCTCGTCCGCGGACCGCGCGCGCAGGACCGGGTGCTCGCCCTCGACCTGCTCTACCTCCACGGCATGCTGGTCATGCTGGTGCTCGGCATTCAGTACGGCAACGACACCTATTTCGAAGCGGCGCTGCTGATCGCAGTCTTCGGCTTCGTGAGTTCCTCGGCAATGGCCAAGTTCATCCTGCGCGGCGAGGTGATCGAATGACCGCCCAGGTCCCGTTCTGGGTCGAGGTGGTGGTGTCCGTGCTGCTCCTGCTCAGCGGCATCTTCGTCGTCATTTCGGCCATTGGCTTCCTGCGCCTGCAGGACTTCTTCCTGCGGATGCATCCGCCCGCGCTGGCCTATACCTTCGGGAGCTGGTGCGTAACCCTGGGCGCCATCCTCTATTTCTCGATGCAGGACGGGCGCCTCCAGCTCCAGCCGTGGCTCATCATCATCATGCTCTCGATTACCGTGCCGGTCACTACGCTGCTGCTCGCGCGCGCCGCGCTGTTCCGTCGCCGGATTGCGGGAGCCGCCGACACGCCGCCTCCGCTCCGCTCACGCCAGCCGCCGGGAATGCCATAAGCCGATCCGGCTGCTTGCCGCCGACAAACCATCACCCTACCTTGCCATGAAGCATCACCGGAGCACCGGTGGTGCTTTCTCATGAAGGGGAGATGACGCTCCGTGCCTGTGTCGACTGCATCGCAAGACCGTACCGCCGCCGTAACCCGGCCACAATCGATCACCAAGCTGATGGCCGCGAACCGGAGCGAGATCGCGATTCGCGTCTTCCGCGCCGGCACCGAGCTGGGCCATCGCACCGTGGCCATCTACGCGCACGAGGATCGATTCTGCATCCACCGGTACAAGGCCGATGAAGCGTACGAGATCGGCATCGGCAAAGGTCCGGTCGCCGCGTACCTCGACATCGAGGGCATCGTCGCGATCGCCAAGGCCAAGGGCGTCGACGCGATCCACCCCGGCTACGGATTCC
>CAYZBJ010000146.1:0-2469 GCA_964476625.1 uncultured Burkholderiaceae bacterium
GATCATCGCGTGGGAGGTTTGACCTTTGGCGATTTCAACACCGGGCGATATCGTGCTCGACGTCGTGAGGGCCGCCGATCCGGCGACCGCCGCGACTGCCCGCACGAAGCTCGCAACGCTTGCGAACCGGGCGGGAGGAGCCGAGTTTTCGGCAGCGGCCGGAGAGCGCTTCGCCGCGGCGGGAGCCGCGACCCGATCGGCCGCGACACCCGACACCTTCGCCAAGTTCGAGGCGATGGTGCTGCAGACCTTCATCCAGTCGATGCTGCCGAAGGAGGCCGACGCCGTCTACGGCGAGGGCGTCGCCGGCGAGATGTGGCAATCGGTGCTGGCCGAACAGCTCGGCAATGCGCTCGCGCAACGCGGCGGCATCGGCATCGCCGACCGCATCCTGCGCGACCGCTATGTCGCGGGCGAACAGACCTTGCCCGTGCAGGGGGTCTCCGCCGATCCCGGCAAGCCCCGGCTCGACGCGGAACAGCGCCTGTCGGCCGCGCTCGTCCAGGAACTGCAGCGCGCGACCGTCGAGGCGCTCATCGAAGACCCCAACGCGTCTTCCAACTTCAGCCGCTAAACCACGTCAGTGTCAGATGAGAAAATCTCTATGCCAGACCACGCCGAGTTCATGCAGACTACCTTCGAGAACGGCGATGTATCAGGGGTGGCGCTCGTGAACCTGTCTGCAATCATAGGCCGCATCGAGGAGACGGTGGATGCGGAGACCGCATCGATCCGCACCGATGTCCGCTTCGACATCAAGGCCTCCAACGCCCGCAAGAGCCGCTATCTCTACGAGCTCAACAAGGTGGTGTCCGGCCTGGGCAACATGATCCTGGGCGACGAGCACCGCGAAGGCATCATGCGCCTGCGCGAGAAGCTGGCGGCGAACGAGGCCGCCATCCTCGCCCATCTCGCCGCCGTCACCGAGGTGGCGGGGCTGATGCAGGAGGCGATCCAGCGCGCCGAGGCGGACGGCACCTACTCGGCCAGCGAATTCGGCAGGACGGCCAGCCCCGCATGATCAAGTTCGCGGTTGCAGCCCTGTGGATCAGCATCGCCACCGTGGGCGCCATGCTGTTCTCGTTCCAGTCCGGCCAGGCGACCGACGCCCCGGCGGAACAGGCAGAGACCGAAACATTCAAGGGCCTCGACTACGTGAAGACGGGCATCATCTCGGTGCCCGTCTTCGAGAAGGGACGCGTCCACGGCTATTTCCTGGCGCGCCTCGTCTTCACGGCGGAAGGAGCGAAGCTGGCCCAGCTCAAGCTGCCGCCGGAAGCGCTGCTGGCCGACCAGATCTACACGCATCTCTTCGCCCATCCCGACATCGACTTCACGTCGAGGGACAATTTCGACGTCGACGCTTTCCGCAACGGCCTCCGCGAGGGCGTCAACGCCCGGCTGGGACAGGGGTTCATCCGTGACGTGCTGATCGAGCAGGTCGACTACCTGCCCAAGGATCAGGTCGGCACCAACAGCGTGCGCTCGTCGCGCTAGGACCATGCCGGCCGGCCGCGCAAAGGACAGGGGTGGGTCCGACACGGCGGAACCCGCCGGGATGGCCGCCCTGCCCGAGATGGGCGGCATCATCGGCTACAAGCTTCGCCGCGCCCAGCTTCTCGTCTTCCAGGATTTCGCCGACAGCTTCGCCGAGCTGAAGCTGCGGCCGGCCGAGTTCGCCGTCCTCGCGCTCATCGCACGCAAGCCCGGCCAGACGCAGAGCGAGATCGCCGAGCAACTCGGCATCCGGCGCGCCAATTTCGTCGCGCTGATGGATGGGCTGGAGAAGCGCGGCGTCGCCGAACGCCGCAAGGCCAAGACCGACAAGCGCTCGCATTCGCTGCACCTGACGGCAGCGGGCGCGGGCTTCGTCGACGAGATGATCGCGATCTGGCGGACGCACGAGCAACGCCTGATCGCCCGGCTCGGCGGCCCGCAGAAGCGCGACGAGCTACTCGGGCTGCTCGACCGGCTGCTGGACCCGGACCGGGACGCGTGAACGATGTCGGGGTTGTGCCTGCCCACGCTCGTCATGGGACCATCCCCGTATAACGTTGACGTAAACGTCAATCAGCTTTATGTCTCTCCCATCATCGCAACCGCGGCCCGGATGGGCCGTTACGAGGAGAACGTCCATGAGCCTTGAAGCCATTGCAGGCAAGATTCGCGAGCGCGTCGCCGGGAGCGGCTTCGACCGCTCGGTCAAGTTCGACCTCGGCCCCGACGGCGTGATCGTCATCGACGGGCAATCGGTATCGACCGAGGATGCCGGCGCGGACTGCACCATCACCATCTCCAAGGACGATTTCGAGTCGCTCGCCGCCGGCGAGCTCAACCCGACCATGGCCTACATGACCGGCAAGCTGAAGGTTGCCGGCGACATGTCGATCGCCATGCAGCTCAGCCAGATCCTCTGATCCGAAGCGGCAGTCGGCAAGCCGGGCCGACAGGGTCGACCATCGCCGCGTG
>CAYZBJ010000146.1:2479-2986 GCA_964476625.1 uncultured Burkholderiaceae bacterium
GGCGACATGTCGATCGCCATGCAGCTCAGCCAGGTGCTGTAATACCGGCGGCTTCGAGGTTCGACCCTCGGTGCCGCCCCTCACCCTTGCCCTCTCTCCGTTCACGGGAGGGCAATCGCTTAGAAGGCACCCCCACCCCTCACCCCTCCCCCTTGTGGGGAGGGGTGGGGGTAAGACACCGCGAAAAGGCCTCAGGATCTCCATAGGCGATTGCCCTGCCGTGAACGTGGAGGCGCGCGCCGGCGTTGCGGCCAGCCTTTGGACGATCGCCGGCCGCTTTACGGACGCACCACGACCCGACCCGTGCTCGCCTTGCGCCCCGTGGCAACGAGCACGCCCTTCGCACCGTCCAGCACCCCCTCGTCGAGCTCGAGCGCCAGGAAACGCTCGCGCTCGTACGGGCCGGGCATGGCGAGCGCCCCCGTGCACGCGGCGCTGAAGCCGAAGCGCGCGTAATAGGGCGCATCGCCGACCAGCAGGATCGCCCGGTGGCCGAGACGAACGGCT
>CAYZBJ010000147.1:0-2895 GCA_964476625.1 uncultured Burkholderiaceae bacterium
AGTCGCCCGTGGCGACCGCCAGTTCCGCCCAGGTACGCGAGCCGCTGTACCGCAGCGCGATGCAGCGCTGGAAGCGCTATGGCGAAGTACCGATCGCCGGCGGGGGCGAGTACACCCTGGTCGACGACTACGGCCACCATCCCGCCGAGATGGCGGCCGCGATCTCGGCCGCCCGCGGCGCCTTCCCCGGTCGCCGCCTGGTGCTCGCCTTCCAGCCGCATCGCTATACCCGGACCCGCGATCTCTTCGAGGACTTCGTCCGCGTCCTCTCGAGCGTCGACGCCCTGTTGCTCGGCGAGGTCTATCCGGCCGGCGAAGCGCCGATCGTGGCCGCCGACGGCCGGGCGCTGGCGAGGGCGGTGCGGGTCGCCGGCAAGGTCGAGCCGGTCTTCGTCGAGGAGATCGCCGGCATGGCGCAGGCGATCCGCGATGCGGTGCGCCCGGGCGACGTCGTGCTGGCCATGGGTGCGGGTTCGATCGGCGCGGTGGCGCCGGCCCTGCGGGAGGATGGCAATGGCTGATCGCAAGCCCAGGCGCCCGGCCGTGCGCCGCTTCGGCAAGGTGGCGGTGCTCTACGGCGGCCGCTCCGCCGAGCGCGAGATCTCGCTGCGCTCGGGCTCGATGGTGCTGGCGGCGCTCAACCGGGGCGGTGTTGCCGCCTTCGGGTTCGATCCGGCCGAACGGCCGCTCGAGGACCTGCGCACCGGCGGCTTCGATGCGGCCTTCATCGCCCTGCATGGCAAGTGGGGCGAGGACGGCACGGTGCAGGGGGCGCTCGAGATCCTCGGCATTCCCTATACCGGCCCCGGCGTGATGGCTTCGGCGCTGGCGATGGACAAGCTGATGACCAAGCGGATCTGGCAGAGCGTCGGCCTGCCGGTCCCCGACCACGAGGTGCTCGATGCCGCGAGCCGCTCGCGCGACGTCGTCGGTCGGCTCGGCCTGCCCCTGATCGTCAAGCCTTCGCGCGAAGGCTCGACCCTCGGCCTGACCAAGGTCTTGCGGGGCACGCAGTTGCGCGCCGCCTGGCGTACCGCGGCGGCCTGCGACGACACGGTGCTCGCGGAAGCCTTCGTGGCCGGGCGCGAACTCACCGTCGCGGTGCTCGGCGCCGGCGCGCAGGCCCGCGCGCTGCCGGTGATCGAGATCCGGGCGCCTGAAGGCAACTACGACTACCAGAACAAGTATTTCACCGACGCGACCGAATACCTCTGCCCGGCGCCGCTGCCGCGGGCGCTGGCCCGCCGGGTCCAGGAGCTTTCGGTGGCTGCCTACCGCGCCCTCGACTGCGAAGGCTGGGCGAGGGTCGACCTCATGCTCGACGCGCAAGACAAGCCCTTCCTGCTCGAGCTCAACACCTCGCCCGGCATGACCGACCATTCCCTGGTGCCGATGGCCGCGCGCGCCGAAGGCATCGACTTCGACACCCTGGTCCTGCGCATCCTCGCCGATGCGTCGCTCAAGACGCGCTCGCGCCGCGCCGGCGTCGGGAGCCCCGCATGAATCCGTGGCGCGACGCCCGCACACTCGGCCGCATGTCGGCGGGGCTGGCCGCCGTCGCCCTGGCCTGCCTGGTCAGTGCGGCGGCGACCTGGGCGATGGGCCGGCCGGTCTTCGACCTGCGCGCCGTCGTGGTCGAGCCGATCGACGAGCGGCCGCTGCGCTACGTCGCCGAGCGCCCGCTCGAACAGGCCCTGCGGGCCGCCGTCAAGGGCAGCTTCTTCTCGACCGAACTCGAGGCGGTCCGCGAGCGGGTCGAGACCGTACCCTGGGTGCGGCATGCGAGCGTGCGTCGGGTCTGGCCCGATCGCCTCGAGGTGCGCATCGAGGAGCATCGCCCGCTCGCGCTGTGGCACGACGGCCGATTGGTCAACACCTATCG
Source organism: uncultured Burkholderiaceae bacterium (assembly GCA_964476625.1). Classification (GTDB taxonomy): domain Bacteria; phylum Pseudomonadota; class Gammaproteobacteria; order Burkholderiales; family Burkholderiaceae_E; genus JAMLIN01. The sequence goes on from CAYZBJ010000147.1 coordinate 1,883, forward strand.
CGAGCTGTTTGCCGCCAACCTCGACGAGGCCGAGGAGGATGGACCGCTGCCGCAGTTGTCGGGCCCGCCGGGATCGGAGGCCGAGGTCGTCGAGCGCTTCCTCGCCGCCAGCCGCCTGGTCGAGCCGCTAGACCGGGTGCCGGTGTCGGTATCGATGTCGGCGCGCCGGGCGTGGCGGATGCAGCTCGACGACGGCACCGTGCTGCTGCTCGGGCGCGAACGTTCGCAGTCGATCGACTCGCGGATCGCGCGCTGGGTCGATGCCTACCCGACCACGACCGCGAGGCTCGGGCATCGCGCCGGCGTGATCGACATGCGCTACCAGAACGGATTCGCGATTCGCGCGCTGGCCCAGATCGAGACGGTCGACGGCGAGGAGCAACCGACCCCATCCACGGCGGATACCGGCGCGCGCGCCAGGCCGGGTTCCCCGAAGAGCAGAGAATGACCAGAGACAGCAAGGACCTCATCGTCGGCCTCGACATCGGCACCTCGAAGATCGTCACGATCGTCGCGGAGATGCGCGGCGACGGCAGCTACGAGATCGTCGGCCTCGGCCAGCACGAGTCGCGCGGCCTCAAGAAAGGGGTCGTGGTCAATATCGAGGCAACGGTCAACTCGATCCAGCGAGCGCTCGAGGAAGCCGAGCTGATGGCCGACTGCAAGATTCGTTCGGTCTACACCGGGATTGCGGGCAGCCATATCCGCAGCTTCAATTCGAGCGGCATGGTCGCCATCAAGGACAAGGAGGTCGGCGAGGCCGACATGGTCCGCGTCATCGAGACGGCCAAGGCGGTCAACATCCCGACCGACCAGCAGATCCTCCACGTGCTGGCGCAGGAGTTCATCATCGACGGCCAGGAGGACATCCGCGAGCCGATCGGCATGAGCGGGGTCCGGCTCGAGGTGCGGGTGCACATCGTCACCGGCGCAGTCTCGGCCGCGCAGAACATCGTCAAGTGCGTGCGCCGCTGCGGGCTCGAGGTCCACGACCTGATCCTGCAGCCGCTCGC
>CAYZBJ010000148.1:0-2817 GCA_964476625.1 uncultured Burkholderiaceae bacterium
CCATGCGCAGGCCCTCGACATAGGGCCAGAGCAGGATCGGCGAGCGCACGCCGGGCATCTGCCCTTCGTCGGCGAGGGTCACGAACTCGACGTACTTCGCACTGCCCAGCGGCTCGACCCGGCGAACCAGCTCGGCGAGGGGGTAGCCCAGCCAGGGAATCACCATCGACCAGCCCTCGACGCAGCGCAGGCGATAGACCCTTTCCTCGAGGGGCGCGAGGTCGAGCAGCTTCTCGATGTCGTAGACCCCCGGCTTGCCGACCGCGCCTTCGATGCTGACCGTCCATGGCCGGGTCCGCAACTGGTGGGCATGACGGGCCGGATCATCCTTGCCCGAGCCGAACTCGTAGAAGTTGTTGTAGGTGGTGACGTCCTTGTACGACGTGCGCGGCTCGCTGGTCGACAGCGGACTCGGCCGGCCGGCAAGCTTCTGCGGCGGCAGGTTCGCCGGCGTGGGCTGCGCCATCGCGCCGGCCATGGGCAACAGCGCGGCAGCGCCCGCCGCGCGGATGATGTCACGGCGCCGCTCGTACACCCCACGCGGCGTGATCTCCGAAGGGCGGACCGGATGTGCACCGGTTGTCCTGATCAGCATCGTCCACCTCAAACACAAAGGGCGGTGATCGCTCACCGCCCCTCAGCTTACGCCCTTGCGACGCGCCCGGATCACCACCGCATGCGGACCCGCCTAGCGCAATCCGGCGATGTAGTCGGATACCGCGCGAATCTCGGCATCGGACATCTGTGCCGCGATCTGGGTCATCTGGACGTTGTTGCGGCGCTCGCCCTGGCGAAACGCCGTCAGCTGGGCGGCGGTGTACTCGGCGTACTGTCCGTGGAGCTGCGGATACTGCACCGGCATGCCCGCCCCGGTCGGGCCATGGCAGGCGGCGCAAGCGGGCACGCCCTTGGCGGCGATGCCACCGCGATAGATCTTCTGGCCGAGTTCGACGAGATCCTTCTCCCGCGCGGTGACCGGCTTGAGCTCCTGGGCGGCGAAATACGCCGAGACATTGCGGATGTCGTCGTCGGACAGGCCGGCCGCGAAGCCCGCCATCAGGGCGCTCGGGCGCGCCGCCTCGGCGCCGTCGACGGCCTTGAAGTCGTGCAGTTGCTTGGCGAGGTATTCGGCGTGCTGGCTGGCAATAGTCGGGTTGGCCGCCGCCGGGCTGTTGCCGTCGGTTCCGTGGCAGGCTGCGCAGACGGTAGCGGCGATCTTCTCGCCGGCGGCGAGATCGGGCTTCGCCTGGTCCTGGGCGATTGCGATCGCGGGCAGCATCGAGACGGCCGCGCCCACGGCCACGGCGCTGAACAGGCGTTTGACAGCCGAGACTCGGGACAACGCCGAAGTATGCGTCGGGAAGGAAACTTTGCTGTGGGGCATCGCCAATCCGATTGTTCTGGGTTCCACCGGCGAAGTGGCCGGCGGGACGGGGCCGGCGACATCCGGTTCTTTGGTACGAGTTTCGCTTCGCATCGCCGGACACGCGCTGCGAAAGCATGCAATTGTACAATATGGGGTTTGACGCATCCAAGCCGCCGGCGCGTGCGCCCGCGGCAAGCAGGCATTCGATGAGCGGTCCGCTCCTGACGTCCGCGCAGTTCTTCACGACCGTCGCCCAGTTGCAGCAGTTGCCAGCGACCGGCCTGCCGGAGGTTGCGTTCGTCGGACGCTCGAACTCCGGCAAGTCCTCGGCGATCAACAAGCTGTGCAATCGCAACCGCCTCGCCTTCGCGAGCCGGACCCCGGGCCGTACCCAGGCGCTCAACTATTTCAGCCTCGGCCCCGCCGGTGGCGACTTCACCGGCTACCTGGTCGATACGCCCGGCTATGGCTACGCGGTGGCGCCTGGCGAGGTCCGCCGGCAATGGAACACCCTGGCCGGGCGCTACCTCGGCGAGCGCGCGCAACTGCGCGGCGTCGTCCTGATGATCGACATCCGCCGCCTGATCGGCGAACGCGATGTCGACCTGGTGCGCTGGATCGCGCCCGACGCGCCGATCCTGGTGCTGCTCACCAAGGCTGACAAGCTGGCCCGGATGCACCAGCGCCGGGCGCTCGACGAGGCGCGCGACCAGATCGCCGCGCTCGGACTCCCCAACCCGATCAGCCTGCTGCTGTTCTCCTCGCCCAAGGGCACCGGCCTCGAGGCCGCCCGCAACCAGATCGAGGCCTGGCTCATGCCGCAGGAGCAGGCCGCCCCCGAGCCGGCGATCGCGCCGGCGCCAATCCGAGGCAGTGCATGAGCAACGACGTCTTCCCCCCCCTGCCCGCCTATCCCGGCATGCGAATGCGCCGCCTGCGGCGCGACGACTTCTCCCGGCGCATGGTGCGCGAGACTCGGCTGGGCGCCGACGACCTGATCTATCCGGTGTTCGTCCACGAAGGGACGAAGCAGCGCACCGCGGTGCCTTCGATGCCGGGCGTCGAGCGGCTCAGTATCGACCTGCTGTTGCCGGTTGCCGAACAATGCCTCGAGCTCGGCGTGCCGGTGCTGGCGCTGTTCCCGGCAATCGATCCGTCGATCAAGACGCCCGACGGGCGCATCGCCGCCGATCCGGAGGGCCTGGTGCCGCGCGCGATCGCTGCCATCAAGCAGCGTTTCCCCGAACTCGGCGTGCTGACCGACGTCGCCCTCGATCCCTATACCAGTCACGGCCAGGACGGCGTCCTCGACGAATCCGGCTACGTCCTGAACGACCTGACCATGGCGATCCTCGTCGAGCAGGCCCTGGCGCAGGCGCGTGCGGGCGTCGACATCGTCGCGCCCTCCGACATGATGGATGGCCGCGTCGGCGCCATTCGCGAAGCGCTGG
>CAYZBJ010000149.1:0-2544 GCA_964476625.1 uncultured Burkholderiaceae bacterium
ACCAGCGCCGGCATGACCGAATCGCATGTCCACGACGTGCAGATCACCAAGGAAGCGCCCAACTACCAGGCGAGCTCGCGCTAAGTCCGGCCGAGCCGGCGCAACGTATCGACACGACAGGCGTTCGCGTGAACCACGACAAGATCCTGATCCTGGACTTCGGTTCCCAGGTCACCCAGCTCATTGCCCGACGGGTTCGCGAGAACAACGTCTACTGCGAGATCCATCCGTACGATGGCGCCGATGCCGCGCTTGACGCCTGGGTGGCCGACGGCAGCCTGCGCGGCATCGTGCTCTCGGGCAGCCACCTGTCGGTCAACGAGGCGGGCGAGGCGAGGGCGCCGCAGCGGGTGTTCGAGCTCGGTGTGCCGGTGCTCGGCATCTGCTATGGCATGCAGACGATGGCGGCCCAGCTCGGCGGCGCGGTCGAGGCCGGCGCCGTACGCGAGTTCGGCTATGCGCGGGTGCGGGCCCGCGGCCATACCCGCCTGCTCGGAGGCATCGAGGATGCTCGGAGCGAGGAAGGGCACGGCCTGCTCGATGTCTGGATGAGCCATGGTGACAAGGTTGCCGAGATCCCGCCGGGCTTTCGCCTGATGGCCTCGACCGAGCACTGCCCGATCGCCGCCATCGCCGACGACGAACGCGGCTTCTACGGCCTGCAGTGGCACCCGGAAGTCACCCACACGAAGCAGGGCAAGGCGATGCTGGCGCGCTTCGTCCTCCAGATCTGCGGTGCGCGGCCCGACTGGACGATGCCCAACTACATCGACGAGGAAGTCGCGAAGATCCGCGAACAGGTCGGCGGCGACACCGTCATCCTCGGGCTGTCGGGCGGAGTCGACTCCTCGGTGGCCGCCGCGCTGATCCATCGCGCGATCGGCGAGCAGCTGGTGTGCGTGTTCGTCGACCACGGCCTGCTGCGCCTGGGCGAAGCCGAGCAGGTGATGGCGACCTTCGCGAACCACCTCGGCGTGCGGGTGATCCACGTCGAGGCGAGCGAGCAGTTCCTCGGCCATCTCGAAGGCGTCACCGACCCCGAAGCCAAGCGCAAGATCATCGGCCGCGAGTTCGTCGAAGTCTTCCAGCGCGAATCAGCGAAGATCGATACCGCGCGCTGGCTGGCGCAGGGCACCATCTATCCCGACGTGATCGAATCGGCCGGCAGCAAGACCGGCAAGGCCAAGACGATCAAGTCGCACCACAACGTCGGCGGCTTGCCCGAGAGCCTGCGCCTGCAATTGCTCGAGCCCCTGCGTGACCTCTTCAAGGATGAAGTCCGCGAGCTCGGCGTTGCGCTCGGGCTGCCGCGTGAGATGGTCTACCGGCACCCGTTCCCCGGCCCGGGGCTGGGGGTGCGCATCCTCGGCGAAGTCCGGCGCGAGTACGCCGACATGCTGCGCCAGGCCGACGCGATCTTCATCGACGAATTGCGCAACACCTACGAGGCCGACGGCCTCTCCTGGTACGACAAGACCTCGCAGGCCTTCGCGGTGTTCCTGCCGGTGCGCTCGGTCGGCGTCATGGGCGACGGCCGCACCTACGAGTTCGTCGTCGCGCTGCGCGCGGTCCAGACGCAGGACTTCATGACCGCCCACTGGGCGCACTTGCCGCACGAACTCCTCGGCCGGGTCTCGAACCGCATCATCAACGAAGTGCGCGGGATCAACCGGGTGGTGTACGACGTTTCGGGGAAGCCGCCGGCGACGATCGAGTGGGAGTAGTTTGAAAGATCTTTTTTTGCCGTAGTTAAACTACGGAAACAGGTGCTTTTTCAAATTGACTTTCTTTTGAGAAAGCCATACAAATCGTAGTATGGCTACGCCAAGCTCGAGCAAGCTAAATGCGCTCTACACCCGGCTGAAGCCGGGGACGCCGCTGACCTCGGATGATCTGGCGGCGTTGGGCATCTCCGCCGACCTGGCCGTTCATTACGTCCGGGCAGGGTGGCTCACGCGTCTGGCGCGCGGGGTTTACTGCCGCCCGAACGACGCCCCAGCGCTCCATCCCAGCCTGCTGCTGTTGCAACGCAGGTTCGAGGGGCTGCATATCGGCGGCAAGTCGGCGCTGGACTGGTATGGCGTGCGGCAGTACGTGCCGCAGCAGCCGGTGCTGCACCTGTATGGCTGGAGGGCCGGTCGCTTGCCGACATGGTTCACCGAGCGTTTCCCGGCCGAGTACCACCGCAAGCGCCTGTTCGACGAACAGCCGAACGCCTTGCTGCACGTCGGTCCTTTCGAGAAGCGCGATGGGGCGCCGCAAGTATCGACTCCCGAGCGCGCACTGCTGGAATTGTTGAGCGAAGTCGGCGTGCGCCAGCCATTGCAGGAAGCCCGCGAATTGGTCGAAAGCGCCTATAGCCTGCGCGCTGATGTGCTACGCGAACTCTTGCAGCGTTGCACGAGCATCAAGACCGTGCGGCTGTGCCTCCAGCTTGGCCGAGAGGCATCGCTGCCTTGGGCGGCCAAACTCGATCCGGCCACGATGCCGACGGGCAGCGACCGGCCCTGGGTGTCTCGATCGGCCGATGGCTTGCTGGTGCTC
>CAYZBJ010000149.1:2554-2773 GCA_964476625.1 uncultured Burkholderiaceae bacterium
GTGCTCAAGCCATGAACCAGATCTATCTCGATACCGCGCGCCTTCTGACACAGGTGGCGCCGCTGGTGTTCGTGGACGACACCTTCGCCCTGAAGGGCGGCACTGCAATCAATCTTTTCGTGCGCGACATGCCGCGCCTGTCGGTCGATCTCGATCTGGTTTTTCCCGATCACACGCTGCCGCGCGACGAGGCGCTGGCGCGTATCAACGAGGCTGTTC
>CAYZBJ010000150.1:0-2753 GCA_964476625.1 uncultured Burkholderiaceae bacterium
GCTCCGCGCCGTAGATCTCCGAGGTCTCCGACAGGATGCCGGTGCCGCCGACCGGCGCCAGGATGTCGACCGCCGCCCCGAGGGCCGGGTTGGCGGTGATGCCCGACATGCCGTCCGAGCCGCCGCATTGCAGCGCCACCCTGAGCTCGCTGACGGGGATCGGCTCGCGCTCCAGCCCGCCGATCTCCTGCGCGATCTCCTCCAGCACGACCATCGCCCGCTCGACCGACTTGCGCGAGCCGCCCGCGTCCTGGATGTTGAAGTGGCGCTTGCCGGCGGCCACGCCCTTCTGGCCGTAGAGGGTGAGCTGGTTGACCTCGCAGCCGAGCCCCACCATCAGCGCGCCGCCGAAATTGGGATGGCGTGCATAGCCCGCCAGCGTGCGGTGCAGCACCGCCATGCCCTCGCCGGTGCCGCTCATGCCGCAGCCCTGGTCGTGGACGATCGGCACGAAGCCGTCGACGCCCGGAAAGCGCGGCAAGAGCTTGCGGTTGGCTTCTTCCGCAATGGCGCGGCAGACGGTGGTGGAGCAGTTGACGCTGGCGATCACGCCGATGAAGTTGCGGGTGCCGGCGCGCCCGTCGGCGCGGCGATAGCCCATGAAGGTGCGCGCCTTGTCCTCCTCCGTCGCCTCGAGAGGCGCTGCGGGCGGCACCACCGGCATGCGGCCGGATTCGAACACCAGATTGTGCGAATGCACATGCTCGCCGGCGGCGATGTCTATCGTCGCGCGGCCGATCGCCTGCGCATATTTCACCACCGCCTCGCCGGCCGCGATCGGCTTGAGCGCCACCTTGTGCCCCTGGTCGATCGCCGTCGCTGTCACGGCCCCGCCCGGCAGGGCAAAGCCCGCGTCGAGCCTGCCGTTGGCGACGGCGACGTTGTCGGAGGGGGAAAGAACGATTGCCTGTGCGCTGGTCACGCTACCATGCTCCTGTGGCTGCGAAGGGTGGCTCGGGGCGGCAATCCACTACCATACCACCGTGGCCGATGCTTGAAAAAATTGCGGGCCAGCGTAAGCAGGCGTCAAGGGGGAGGGCGCGACATGCCGGACACGCCGATCATCGACACGCACCTGCATATCTGGGACCCGCGGCGGATGCGCTATCCATGGATCGAGGGCAACCCGGTCCTCGACCGCCCCTGTCTGCCGGGCGACCATGCGCGCGCCTTTGCCGGCGTCGAGATCGAGGCGATGGTGTTCCTGCAATGCGACGTCGAGCCCGCTTCCTTTCTCGGGGAGGCCGAATGGGTGGCGGAGCAGGCGCATGCCGAGCCGCGCATCAGGGGCATGGTGGCGTTCGCCCCGCTGGAGAAGGGCAGGGCAGTTGCGGCCGATCTCGATGCGCTGATGCGCCACGACATCCTGCGCGGCGTCCGCCGCATCCTTCAGGCGGAGGAGCCCGATTTCTGTCTGCGCCCGGACTTCATCGACGGCGTGCGCACGCTTGCCGATTACGGCCTTTCCTTCGACATCTGCGTCAACTGGCGGCAGATGGCGAGCATCCTGAAGCTCGTCGAAGCGGTGCCCGAGGTGCCGATGATCCTCGACCATATCGGCAAGCCGGCGATCCGCGACGGCCGCATAGAGCCATGGGCGAGCCAGATGCGCGAACTCGCACGCTTTCCGAACGTCACCTGCAAGGTCTCCGGCGTCGCCACCGAGGCAGCCCCCGGCTGGACCGACGATGACCTGAAGCCCTTCATCGAGGTCGCCTTCGCCGAGTTCGGCTTCGAGCGGACCCTCTACGGCGGCGACTGGCCGGTGATGCTCGAGGCGATCGAGCCGATGCGCTGGATCGCCATTCTCGACGGCATGTTGGCCGGCGCAGATCCGCTGGATCGCCGCAAGTTCTGGCGCGACAACGCGGTCCGCACCTATCGCCTCGGCCTCTGATCGCGCCCACTGTGCCAAGCACGCGCGGCGGAAGGCACATGACGGCAGGCGGGCGCGGCGCCTAGATTTCGCCAGCCGGCTAACCGCGATTCGACGGGCCGGCCGCCGCCGGAGCACAGCGTGACGACCACCATCAAGGACGATCGGCCGGCATCCGCCGGAACCGGCTGGATGATCACCGCCCTCGGCATCGGCCAGATCTGTTCGTGGGGATCGCTCTATTACAGCTTCCCCCTGATCGCCGAGGCGATGCGCGTCGAACTCGGCTGGTCGAAACCCTTGCTCTACGGCGCCGCCAGCCTCGGGCTGGCGCTGGCGGGGCTGGCGGCGTTTCCGGTCGGGGCTGCGATCGACCGGGGCCTCGGCCGGCAGACGATGAGCCTGGCGTCGGTCGCCGCCGGGCTGCTGCTGATCACCTGGTCGCAGCTTTCGAGCGTCGTCCTGTTCTACCTCGTCTTCGCCGCGCTCGGCCTGTTGCAGGCCGCAACGCTTTACGAGGCGGCCTTCGCGGTCATCGCCCGCAGGGTGGGGCCGGAGAACGCAAGGCGCGATATCATGACGCTCACGCTCTGGGGCGGCTTCGCGTCCACGGTCTTCATTCCGCTCATCCAGCTCATGATCGAGTGGTACGGCTGGCGCGGCGCGCTTCAGGGGCTGGGCGCGGTCAACATCGTCGTCTGCGGCGCCCTCTATGCCGCGGTCATCGACCCCTCGCGCGACCGGCCCCCGCGCGAGCGCGCGCTTGGCGAGGCGCCGCCGCTGTCGGGCCGCAAGGCGGTTTCCCGGGTGCTGCGCCGCCCGGTCTTCTGGGCGCTGGTGCTCGCCTTCGTCGCCTATTCCGGGGCGTTCTCGGCGC
>CAYZBJ010000151.1:0-2626 GCA_964476625.1 uncultured Burkholderiaceae bacterium
TGTCGCGGGTTCGAGTCCCGTCAGCCACCCCATTGATTTCCGAGAAGCAGTGCGGTGAAGAACGAACGGCGGTCATTGACCGCCGTTTTCCGTTGCCCATCTTCGCTGCCCGCCCATGTTCGTCCGGCTGGCCTCATGCGCGCCCGAGCATGATGGCCCCGAGCAGCGCGAACACCGCGAACAGGATCGCGCCGAGCAGGGCCCGCGCTTCGCTGGCCCGGTCGACGGGCGGCAGCGGGCTCCACCAGGCGCCGACGAACACGCACAGCCAGAGCGGCCAGAGGCGCCTGACGAGTTGCCTTGCGCAAGGCCCCCAGCATTGCAGGATATTGGTGGCGAGGGACGGAACGACGATCAGGCCTGCTGCGGTCCCGGGCGACAGGACGATGCTCAGCAGGCTCATGGCGACGGTGGGCAGGCCCATGCCCGAGACACCTTTGACCGCTCCGGCCAGGATGAGGATGCCGATGACGACTGCAAGTGAGTTCGCTTCCATGCAGGCATCATCCGTGATGCGCGGCTTGTCGTCCTGCGGAAAACCGCAGGGTCAGCCTTAGGCGAAAGCGATGGATGAGCCTCCAGGAAAGTGAGATGGCCCACTACCGAGTCGATCCCTTTGATCTTCGTTCGTTCAGCGCGGTTGTCGAGCTGGGAAGCGGCGACGTCGGAGTTGCTTCCCGGTGGCGTTCTCCGACGTCCTCGGCGAGCCCTTCGTCAGCCTCTCCGCGGAGAGCGGCCTGAGCCGGTTCCTGCAGGACCAGGCGTCGCGTTGCGGCATGGCCATCCATCATCGCGTACGGGTGAAGTCGTTCGATGCGCTCATGCAGCTCGTGCAAGCTGGTGTGGGAATGGCGGCGATGCCGGCAAGCCTCGCACGTCGACAGCCGAGCCGGGCAGTGGAAGTCCTTGCGCTCTCGGATGCCTGGGCCGATCGAAAGCTCCTTGTCTGCACCGTGGCCGACGCAAGGCACACGGAGCATGTGATGGCGCTCGTGCATGCGCTCGAGTCGGATCGGGCGTGAGGTGGATCAGGCCCGCGACCTCCAGTGCCCGAAGTTGACGGAGCATGTTCAGTGTCATACGTTCGCTGCATGTCTAGGCGAATGACGCCCTGCGAAACTCGATCGGAGACCTGATGTCCAGCCAGTCCGGAAAGCGCGTTGTAGTTCAGTCGGCCATGGGGACCGATGTCGTGGCCGCGGCGTTGCGCCGCTTGCCCGGCGTGGATGTCGTCGAGGCCCGGTCGGAGTCCGAAGTGCTCGATCGGTTGCACGAGACTTCGGCGCTGGTTCTCATGGGCCAGGTCTATTCCGCCGGACTCGCGCAGGCTCTCCAGCGTGCCGAATCCGTGCGGCTGGTCCAGCTGCTGACTGCCGGTTACGACCGGCTCGAACAATTCGGTGTGCCGGCCCATGTGCAGGTCGCGACCGCCGGGCCCAGCAGGTCGCCGGCCGTGGCCGAGCATGCCATGGCGCTCCTGCTGGCCTGGGTGCGCAATCTGCCGCAGGCCCAGGCCGCGCAGGGCGAGAAGCGCTGGAGCACCGATGTCAGGGCGGGGCTGGGGTCGCTGCTGGAATCCACCTTGCTGATCGTCGGCTTCGGGAGCATCGGCGAGGAACTGGCCGCGCGCGCCAGGGCGTTTGGCGCCAGGGTGGAAGGTATAAACCGCTCGGGCCGCCCGCATCCGCTGGCCGAGCGCATGCATACGCCCGACCGGTTGCTCGAGGCGCTTGGTACGGCCGATTTCGTCGTCCTGGCGCTTCCGTCGACTGCGGAAAGCCGGGGCCTGTTCGGCACGGCCCAGTTCGCCGCGATGAAGCCGTCGGCGGTTTTCGTCAACGTGGCACGCGGCGACATCGTCGATACCGAGGCCCTGGCGCAGGCGCTCCGGAACCGACAGATCCGGGCTGCCGCGCTCGACGTGTTCGACGAGGAACCCCTGCCTGCGAGCAGTGCGCTATGGGGGCTGGACAATGCCTTGATCACACCCCACGTCGGTGGGCTCAGCGGCCGGGTCGGCCACGGGATCCTGGCCCGATTCGTCGCGGAGAACGTCAGCCGGGTCTTGTCCGGAGAGCAGCCGAGCCACCAGGTCGCCAGCGAGAATTTCCGGCGCGACCAGGGATAGGCGCGGCCCGGCCTGCCGACAGGCTCGGGGCAGCAGCGTCTCGGCTTCGTGTTCCACCTTGGCTCCCGCGGGCTGCACGACCGTCACCAGATTCGCCATCCAGCGCCAGGGGCGCGTGCCCGGGGCCATCCCCCGGGATGATCAATTGTTACGTGATTTCGCCAATTTTCACCAGTTCCGTTTGTCAGACAAATAGATATTGTTTGTCATACAATCTGTGCTTGCGACTTGACGGGCAGTGTGGCGCTGGGGCCCGGGATCAGTTCTTGACGATCCGACGATCGACACCAGCGGAAGCTGATGACGGCATCACATTGCCGCGACAACATCAAAACTACGAGGAGGCTCTTGAAATGACCCGTGGAACTTCTTTGGACGATATTTCGCCCTCGCCCGAGACTCCGGCCAGCTCCCCGCAATCCGGCCGTCGACGTGTTCTCGGTGCGGTAGCCGCCACGGGCGCCGCCGTGGCGTTCCCCCGTTTCGCGATCGGCCAGC
>CAYZBJ010000152.1:0-1330 GCA_964476625.1 uncultured Burkholderiaceae bacterium
CGCGCTCGCCAGTGGCGCCCGCACCCAGAAGATGAAGTTCGGCCATCACGGGGCAAACCACCCGGTTCGCGACGAGGCCGACGGCCGCGTGGTGATCAGCAGCCAGAACCACGGTTTCGCGGTTTCGCCCGAGGGCCTGCCGTCGAACCTCGAGATCACGCACCGCTCGCTCTTCGACGGCTCGATCCAGGGCCTCGCCCGCACCGACAAGCCGGCCTTCTGCTTCCAGGGCCATCCGGAAGCGAGTCCTGGACCCAACGACATCGGTTACCTGTTCGACCGGTTCATCGCGCTGATGGAAGGCGCCCGCGAACAAGGAGCCTGACCCCCAATGCCCAAGCGAACCGACCTCGAGAGCATCCTGATCATCGGCGCCGGCCCGATCGTCATCGGCCAGGCCTGCGAATTCGACTACTCCGGCGCCCAGGCCTGCAAGGCGCTGCGCGAAGAAGGCTACCGCGTCATCCTCGTCAACAGCAATCCGGCGACGATCATGACCGACCCGGATACCGCCGACGTCACCTACATCGAGCCGATCACCTGGCAGGTGATCGAGCGCATCATCGACAAGGAGCGGCCCGACGCGATCCTGCCGACCATGGGTGGCCAGACGGCCCTCAACTGCGCGCTCGACCTGCACCAGCACGGCGTCCTCGAGCGCTACGGAGTCGAGCTGATCGGCGCTTCCCCCGAGGCGATCGACAAGGCCGAGGACCGGCTCAAGTTCAAGGACGCAATGACCCGGATCGGGCTGGGCTCTGCCCGCTCCGGCATCGCGCATTCGATCGCCGAGGCTTGGGAAGTGCAGCGCGGCATCGGCTTTCCGGTCATCATCCGGCCGAGCTTCACCTTGGGCGGCACGGGCGGGGGCATCGCCTACAACGCCGAGGAGTTCGAGACGATCTGCAAGCGTGGCATCGAGGCCTCGCCGACCAACGAGCTCCTGATCGAGGAATCCCTGATCGGCTGGAAGGAGTTCGAGATGGAGGTGGTCCGCGACCGCGCGGACAACTGCATCATCGTCTGCTCGATCGAGAACCTCGACCCGATGGGTGTGCACACCGGCGACTCGATCACGGTGGCGCCGGCGCAGACCCTGACCGACAAGGAATACCAGCTGATGCGTTGCGCCTCGATCGCGATCCTGCGCGAGATCGGGGTCGAGACGGGCGGCTCGAACGTGCAGTTCGCGGTCAACCCGGCCGATGGCCGGCTGATCGTCATCGAGATGAACCCGCGGGTCTCGCGTTCCTCGGCGCTGGCCTCCAAGGCGACCGGCTTCCCGATCGCCAAGATCGCGGCGCGCCTGGCCATCGGCATCCTGCTGGAG
>CAYZBJ010000152.1:1340-2577 GCA_964476625.1 uncultured Burkholderiaceae bacterium
ATCACCGGCGGCGCGACGCCGGCCTCGTTCGAGCCGACGATCGATTACGTGGTCACCAAGATCCCGCGTTTCGCCTTCGAGAAATTCCCTTCGGCCGATTCCCGGCTCACGACCCAGATGAAGTCGGTGGGCGAGGTGATGGCGATCGGCCGGACTTTCCAGGAAAGCTTCCAGAAAGCCCTGCGCGGGCTCGAGACCGGCATCGACGGCCTCGACGAGCGATCCGACGACGAGGACGACATCCGGCGCGAACTCGGCGAACCCGGCCCGGAGCGCATCCTGTTCCTTGCCGATGCCATGCGCATCGGCATGAGCCTCGAGGAGATCCACGACGAGTCGTCGATCGATCCCTGGTTCCTTGCCCAGATCGCCGAGATCATCCGGCTCGAAGCCGAGGTCCGGCGTCGTCGCCTCGACACCCTGGGCGAGGCGGAAATGCGCCTGCTCAAGAGTTCCGGCTTCTCGGACCGACGGCTCGCCAGATTGCTGGGGGTCGAGGCTGGCGCAGTCCGGGCGCACCGCCATGGGCTCGGCGTACGGCCGGTGTTCAAGCGCGTCGATACCTGCGCCGCCGAGTTCGCGACCGACACGGCCTACATGTACTCGACCTACGACGAGGAAGACGAGGCCGCGCCCTCGGACCGGCGCAAGATCATGGTGCTCGGCGGCGGGCCCAACCGGATCGGGCAGGGGATCGAGTTCGACTACTGCTGCGTCCATGCGGCCTTCGCGCTGCGCGACGACGGCTTCGAGACGATCATGGTCAACTGCAACCCCGAGACCGTCTCGACCGACTACGACACATCCGACCGCCTCTATTTCGAACCGCTCACCCTCGAGGACGTGCTCGAGATCGTGGCGATCGAGAAGCCCGAGGGCGTGATCGTCCAGTACGGTGGCCAGACGCCGCTCAAGCTCGCGCTCGAGCTCGAGGCCAATGGCGTGCCCATCATCGGTACGTCGCCCGAGGCGATCGACCTCGCCGAGGACCGCGAGCGCTTCCAGAGCCTGTTGAACGAGCTCGGCCTGCTGCAGCCGCCCAACCGCATCGCGCGCACCGAGGCGGGCGCCCTCGATCTCGCGAGCGAGATCGGCTACCCGCTGGTGGTGCGTCCGAGCTACGTGCTCGGCGGGCGGGCGATGGAGATCGTCCACGACCAGCGCGACCTCGAACGCTACATGCGCGAGGCGGTCAAGGTCAGCGAGGACAGCCCGGTGCTGCTCGATCGCTTCCTCA
>CAYZBJ010000153.1:0-2479 GCA_964476625.1 uncultured Burkholderiaceae bacterium
GCGGGCGATACTTGCGCGCCAGCACGCGATAGCCGCCGGCCTTCGTCGCGTCTTTGTCGGTCTCTGCCATGCCTGCGGCCAACTCCCTGCTGCGGCGGCGCGCCGAATCAAAGTCCGGTCGAAGGCGGAAGGGCGGGAGGCTGGCACGATGACCCGTGCCGTGGCTCGTTGGGGCTGCTTCCTTCCGGACCTGACCCGGTTGGCGAGTGGCTCGTCCACCACCAACCTCCCATTCTCCATATCGGCAATTCGGCGGACGAATGCAAGGGCAGCCTTGGGCCAGGCGCACGAATCGCTTGCAGGCTCCACAAACCGCCTCTAGCCTTCCGGTTCGAGGGGAGGACACGCCGTCATGGATGCCCGCAAGGGAGGATTCGAGCTCGACCCGCGCATCGAGCGCGATACCCAGCCGCTGATGTGGCTGGGCCTGTGCGAACTGCGCCTGACGGACGACCGCCGCTGGCCCTGGCTGATGCTGGTGCCGCAACGACCGGGTGCGGTCGAGATTCACGATCTCACCCCGCTCGACCAGACCATGCTCACCTTCGAGACCAACATGGTGGCGCAGGCGCTGAAACGCGTGACCGGCTGCCGCAAGATCAACGTCGCGGCGCTGGGCAACGTTGTGCCGCAACTGCATGTGCACATCGTCGCCCGTGACGAGGGCGACCCCAACTGGCCCGGGCCGGTCTGGGGATTCGGCGTGCGCGAGCCCTATCCCCGCGAAGATTTGCACCGCTTCGTCAACACTGTAAGGTCGGCGCTCTCGCCATAGCATCCTTCGGACCCATCATGCCGTTTTCCCTCTTCTGCGCGCCCGAGCGCGAGCCGAGCCAGTTCGTCGGCTTCGCCGGCAACCGCATCGACCGGCAGGCCGAGAGCCGCACCGACGACGCGCTCGGCCTCGCGCTGGCCGACCCGCGCGTGCGCATCCTGCAGACGCGAGGCGGCCGCCTCTATCTCAAGCATGACGGCGAGCGGTTCGACGGCTATTTCTCGCTCGCCGAGGCGCGCGCCATGGGCGCGGCGCTCGACGGCGCGGTGCTGCTCGGCATGGCCGATGCCGGCCCGGTGGTGATGGCCCCGGGCGCGGTGGAGCCCGACGATCTGCCCGGGACCATCAAGGCGATCGACCATCGCTCGGTCTACATCCAGGGCCTCGTCGGGCCGGAAACGCTGGGCGAGCTGGCGCAGGGCGCGGCGCTGCTCTCCTGGCACGCCACGCACCGGTTCTGCGGGCGCTGCGGCGGCGCGACCGAGATGCGCATCGGCGGCTACAAGCGGGTCTGCACCGCCTGCAACGCCGAGCATTTCCCGCGCACCGACCCTGTGGCGATCATGCTCACCGTCACGCCCGACCGCTGCGTGCTCGGCCGCAGCCCGCATTTCGCGCCGGGCATGTATTCCGCGCTCGCCGGCTTCATCGAGCCGGGCGAGACGATCGAGGCCGCTGTGCGGCGCGAGACCTTCGAGGAGGCCGGCATCCGGCTCGGCCGCGTCGCCTACCACGCCAGCCAGCCCTGGCCGTTCCCCTTCTCGCTGATGATCGGCTGCTTCGGCGAGGCGCTGAACGAGGACATCGCCTTCGACGGCAAGGAGCTGGAGGATTGCCGCTGGTTTCCCCGCGACGAGGTGCGGGCGATGATCGCGGGCGAACATCCCGACGGCATCAAGGTGCCGCCGGAAGGGGCGATCGCGCATCACCTCATCAGGGCGTGGGCCATGAGCGACTGACGGCGCAGCCACGGGAGGAAGACATGAAGATCACCGCCATCGAACCGTTCATCGTCCATTGCCCGCTGGCGCTGGGCTCGATCTCGGATTCGACCCATCAGGTCACGCATTGGGGCGTGGTGGGAACAAGGATCGTCACCGAGGACGGGCTCGTCGGCTACGGCTATACCGGCACGCATGCGCATCTCGCCTCTGATCGGCTGATCACCGCGTGCATCTCGGACTGCTACGCGCCGCTGCTCCTGGGCGAGGATTCAGCCGACCATTCGCGGCTGTGGACGAAGCTCGCCCGCAGCCCGGCGCTCCAGTGGGTCGGCCGCGCCGGCATCACCCACCTCGCGCTCGCGGCGGTCGACGTCGCGCTGTGGGATCTGGCGGCCAAGCGAGCGGGCGTGCCGCTGTGGAAGCATCTGGGCGGCGCGCGCACCGACCGGCTCGAGGCCTACAACACCGATGTCGGCTGGCTGAACTTCAGCCAGGACATTCTGCTGTCGCGGGTGCGCCACGCGATCGAGGAGGAGGGTTTTACCCGCATCAAGGTCAAGGTGGGACATGACGACCCGACGGTCGACCTGCGCCGGCTCGACGCCGTGCGCACGCTCGCGGGAGCGGACGTGCGGATCGCCATCGACGGCAACGGGCGCTGGGACCTGCCGACCTGCCAGCGCTTCTGCGCCGGCGCGCGCGACCTCGACATCTACTGGTTCGAGGAGCCGATGTGGTACGACGACGTCGGCAGCCACGC
>CAYZBJ010000154.1:0-2450 GCA_964476625.1 uncultured Burkholderiaceae bacterium
GAGGCCGCTCGGTCGCCCCGGACCCCGAGGGAGTCCAGCAACGCGGCCGCGTCGACATCGGGCGGGCCGGCCGCTTCGGGCCGGAAGTGATGGCCTATGTCGAGCGTTCGGTCATGCTGCAGACGGTCGACGCCCTGTGGCGCGAGCACCTCGTCAACCTCGACCATCTGCGCTCGGTGGTCGGCTTCCGCGGCTATGCCCAGCGCGACCCGCTGCAGGAATACAAGAGCGAGGCGTTCGAGCTGTTCCAGACGATGCTGTCCAGCCTGCGCCAGGCGGTGACCTCGCAGCTCATGCGGGTCGAGCTGGTGCGCGAGGCGGCCGGCGCGCCGCCGCCGCAGGCGCCTTCCCAGATACGCGGCGAGCATATCGACGCGACCACCGGCGAGGACGATTTCGGCGAGGGCGGCGACGTGGCCCTGGCGATGGACGCGCGCGTCGTGCCGCCGGAGCAGCGCGACCCGGCCAACCCCTCGACCTGGGGCAAGGTCGGCCGCAACGAGGCGTGCCCCTGCGGCTCGGGCAAGAAGTACAAGCAGTGCCACGGCGCGTTCGCCTGAGTTCCACCGGTCCTTTACGACCCGGTCGGCGCACCGCCGCCCGGGACGAGCTGGGCCAGGAGCCGCGCGAGATCGACCTGGCGGCGGCAGCCGCATTTGGCCAGCACCGACTTGAGCTGGTTGCGCACGGTGCCGACGGTCTTGGCATCGGCATGGGCGATCTCCTCCGCCGTGCGTCCCGCCGCGATCCTGGCGGCAAGGCTCGCCTCGGTCGGCGTCAGGTCGAACAGCGCCTGCAGCAGGGGGGTCTGCATGATGGGCGCCTCGCTGGGCCTGGTGAGGACGAGGATGGCCGCGGCATGGCCGAACAGGTCATGCGCCGCGCGCCGGATCGGCACGACGTGCAGCACGGCGGGCGCAGGCCCCCGCACCGCGACCAGCGCCAGCGACCGGACCGGTCCGTGGCCCGAGCCGAGCGCGGCCAGCGCCTCGCGGAGCTGGGCATCGGCGCGCCGGTCGATCAGCGCGATGCGGTCGCCGCCGCGCGTCGTCCAGAACCGCTTCTCGGAGGCAAACAGATCGTTGGCTAGCAGGACGGTGCCCGCGCCCGTCACCGCGCAGGCGGCCAGGCCCAGGCCGGACAGCGTTTCCACCGCCGTGCGCGCCCGCTCGAACTGGAGCCGCGCCGAGATCAGCGCCGAGCGCGCGAAGTGCGGCCTGAAGGCGTCGAGCCGGGCGACGACGGCCGACCGCTCCCTCGGGCGCGCGATGTCGCCCTCGGCATGCAGGACGATGGTCGATCGGTCCGGCAGGTTGATCACCGTGGCGACCCCCCAGCCGTAGCCGCGCGGCGCGAGAAAATCCGAAAAGAACGGCTTCGCCGCGATTTCCTCCGGGGTGAAGACGTCGTCATCGGACACGAAGCCGGCACGCCGGGTTGCCAGCAGCCGGCTGGTCCGTTCCTCCGCGCCGGGATAGGCAAGGATTTGCCGGGTGAGCTGCTCCATCGACGGAGAGGACGTGATCAGCTTGCTGCTCTCGCCCTGAATCGACATGAGCACACCTTCCCTGCATTCCGCCGCCGTGGCGAAATCGCCCAGAACCTGTGACCAGAATTCCGGCAGCACAGCCGCCTCATAGATCCTGTCGATCAGTGTTTCGTCGGCATCGCGTAAATCGATCAACCTGAGTTCTTCCCCGCCTTTCGCTCCGATGGATTATTGTAGGCCCGGTCCGTGCCGGTCAATGAGTTTGCCGGCGATCCGGCCGCCGGGACCGCAGGATGTTCGTTTGCGGGGCATCTTCGGGCCGGGCCGGCCGGCCTGGCGGCAGCACGCTTGCGGCCATCTCACCGTTTCTTAAAGAGTCTGCGGTAGCTATGGCCGTCCCGACAGTCGGGAAACGGAGTGTATCGCGTGCGTTTTTCCGCGGCATCGACGGCCGACCGGTTCCTGCCGGAACCCCTGGCCGCGCGCGCGCGGCCGCTGCTCGACCGCCTCGACGCCGTGGTCTTCACCACGGACGACAGGGGACAGGCCAGCCGGACCTCGCTGGTCGCCTTCGCCATCCGCATCGTCAGCGCCGCCTTCGCCCTGTTCAGCCAGGTGCTGCTGGCGCGATGGATGGGCGGCTTCGAATACGGCATCTTCGTGCTGGTCTGGACGACGATGATCATCGTCGGCAACCTGTCGTGCCTCGGCTTCCACACCTCGGTGGTCCGGCACATTCCCGAGTACCGGGCGCTGGGGCGGCTGGCGGAGCTGCGCGGCGTGATGACGATGAGCCGCGGCTTCGTGCTGACCACATCCTCGATCGCCGCCGTGCTCGGCTTCGCCGGCATCTGGCTCTTCTCCGACCAGATCGAGAGCTACTACGTCGTCCCGTTCTATCTCGGCATCGTCTGCCTGCCGATGATCGCGCCAGCCCCTCCAGCGTGTCGGACAGCGCGAT
>CAYZBJ010000155.1:0-2436 GCA_964476625.1 uncultured Burkholderiaceae bacterium
CTCGATCGAATAGATGTCGTGGTGCGGCGGCGGCGAGATCAGGCCGACGCCGGGCACCGAGTAGCGCAGCATGCCGATGTACTCGGACACCTTGTGGCCCGGCAACTGGCCGCCCTCGCCGGGCTTGGCGCCCTGGGCCATCTTGATCTGGATCTGGTCGGCCGACGACAGGTACTGGGCGGTCACGCCGAAGCGGCCCGACGCCACCTGCTTGATGCGCGAGCGCAGGGAATCACCGGCGCGCAACGGCACGTCGGCGGCGACCCGGTCCTCGCCGATCATGCTGGCCAGGGTGTCGCCATCGCGCACCACCGACCCGCCCGCCTTGAGCTCCTCGACATAGCGGCGCTCGTCCTCGCCGCCCTCGCCCGTGTTGGACTTGCCGCCGATCCGGTTCATGGCCACCGCGAGGGTGGTGTGCGCCTCGGTGGAGATGGAGCCCATCGACATCGCGCCGGTTGCGAAGCGCTTGACGATCTCGGCGGCCGGTTCGACCTCCTCGATCGGCACCGGCGTGCAGGCGTCGGCCCGGAACTCGAACAGTCCGCGCAGGGTCATGTGGCGCGCGGTCTGGTCGTTGATGAGGCGGGCGTATTCCTTGTAGGTCGAGTAGCTGTTCTGGCGCGCCGAGTGCTGCAGCTTCGCGATCGAATCGGGCGTCCACATGTGGTGCTCGCCGCGGATCCGGTAGGCGTACTCGCCGCCGGCATCGAGCATGGTCGCAAGCACCGGGTCGTCGCCATAGGCGGCGCGATGCCGGCGGATCGCCTCCTCGGCGATCTCGAAGACCGACACCCCCTCGATGTTCGACGCGGTACCGGTGAAGTACTTGTCGACCAGCGCGCTCGACAGGCCCACCGCCTCGAAGATCTGGGCGCCGCAATAGCTCATGTAGGTCGAGATGCCCATCTTGGACATGACCTTCATGAGGCCCTTGCCGACCGCCTTGATGTAGTTCTTGATCGCCTTCTCGGGGCCGAGGTCGGTCGGCATGTCCCGGCATTGGTCGGCGATGGTCTCGAGCGCCAGGTAGGGGTGGATCGCCTCGGCGCCGTAGCCGGCAAGCACCGCGAAGTGATGGACCTCGCGCGCCGAGCCGGTCTCGACGACCAGGCCGGTGCTGGTGCGCAGGCCCTTGTCGACCAGATGCTGGTGGATCGCGCTCATGGCGAGCAGCGACGGGATCGCGACCCTTTGGGCGTCCATCGCCCGGTCGGTGACGATCAGGATGTTGAAGCCCGAGCGCACCGCGTCCTCGGCCTCGGAGGCGAGCGATGCGAGCCGCGCCTCGATGCCCTCGCAACCCCATTCGAGCGGGTAGGAGACGTCGAGCTCGTAGGACTTGAACTTGTTGTCGGTGTAGAGCTCGATGTTGCGGATCTTGGCCATGTCCTCGAAATCGAGCACCGGCTGCTGCAACTCGAGGCGGATCGGCGGGTTGACGTTGTTGAGGTCGAGCAGGTTCGGCTTCGGGCCGACGAAGGACACCAGCGACATCACCAGCTCTTCGCGGATCGGATCGATCGGCGGGTTGGTGACCTGGGCGAACAGCTGCCGGAAGTAGTTGTAGAAGGGCTTGCTGCGCTCCGAGAGCACCGCCAGCGGCGCATCGTTGCCCATCGAGCCGATCGCCTCCTGGCCCTGCTCGGCCATCGGCATGATCAGGAACTTGATGTCCTCCTGCGTGAAGCCGGCGGCCTGCTGCCGGTCGAGCAGGGAGCCGCCCGAGGACGGAACCCTGGCGGCCGGGACGGCCTCGCGGGGATCGATCTCGATCTGGTCGATGCGAATGCGCACCGACTCGATCCACTCGCGGAAGGGCTTGCTGTTGGCAAGCTGGTCCTTGAGCTCCCGGTCGTCGATGATGCGTCCCTGCTCGAGGTCGATCAGGAACATCTTGCCGGGCTGCAGGCGCCATTTCTTGACGATCCGGCTCTCGGGGATCGGCAACACGCCGGCCTCGGAGGCCATGATCACGATGTCGTCCTCGGTCACGCAATAGCGCGCCGGACGCAGGCCGTTGCGATCGAGGGTGGCGCCGATCTGGCGCCCATCGGTGAAGGCGATCGCGGCCGGGCCGTCCCAGGGTTCCATCATCGCCGCGTGGAACTCGTAGAACGCGCGGCGCTTCGGGTCCATCTGGGTGTGCTGTTCCCAGGCCTCGGGAATCATCATCATGACCGCCTGGGCGAGCGGATACCCGGCCATCACCAGCAGTTCGAGGCAGTTGTCGAAGGTGGCGGTGTCGGACTGGCCCCGATAGACGATCGGATAGAGCTTCTGGAGGTCGGCGCCCAGCACCGGCGAGGACATGACGCCTTCGCGGGCCCGCAGCCAGTTGAAGTTGCCCTTGACGGTGTTGATCTCGCCATTGTGGGCAACCATCCGGTACGGGTGGGCCAGCGGCCACTCGGGGAAGGTGTTGGTCGAGAAGCG
>CAYZBJ010000156.1:0-2292 GCA_964476625.1 uncultured Burkholderiaceae bacterium
GATAGGCGACACGGGCGATGCCGGCGAGCGTCAGGCCGGTGTCCTGCGCTTCGCCCGCCAGCCTGCGGAACACCTTGCCGCCCTGAAGCTGCAATTCGTCGGCCGTGTTGAGGCTCAGCATCGCCGCGGCGATGCCGAGCGCCTTGTCGCGGACGGCGTTTGCCGCAAGCAGCAGCACGCCGCCGCCGGCGGTTCCGCCGCGGGCGCCGCGGGTGCCCATGCCGTAGGGGGCGACATCGGTGTCGCCGAGGTGGATGCGCACGGTCTCGGGCTCGACGCCGAGCCCCTCGGCGACGACCTGGGCGAAGACGGTCTCATAGCCGTGGCCCGAACCCATCACCCCGCACGACGCGTTGACCGCGCCGCTCGGCTCCACCTTGACCCAGCCCGCCTCGTGGCCGGAGCCGGGGATCGCCGCGGCCTTGTAGAACGCCGAGCCATAGGTCGAGGGCTCGACCACCGAACAGAGCCCGAGCCCGCGGTAGATGCCGCGCTTGCGGTTCTCGGCCTGGCGCCGGCGGAAGCCGCGATAGTCGACATGGTCCAGCACCGCCTCGAGGCAGCGCGCCGGCGAGATGTCGGCCACGACCTCGCCGGTCTGCATCCTGTAGGGCAGGTCGGCGTCGCGCAGCATGTTCACCCGGCGCACCTCGACCGGATCGAGGCCGAGCCGCCGCGCGATCGCCTCGATCGTGCCGTCCATCACCCAGGATGCGATGGCCATCGGCGCGCGCATCGGCGCGCTGCCGCACTTGTTGGTCAGCGCCACGCGGACTTCGTAGCCGTAGTTTCCTATGCGGTACGGCCCGGTCAGGATCATCGCCACGACGCGGGCCATGTAGTTGGCCGGGTAGAAGCAGTAGGCGCCGAAGTCGACCTCCATGTCGAGGGTGAGCGCCTGGATGCGGCCGTCGGGCATGACCGCCGCGCGGGTGCGGCACTGCTCCTGCCGGGCATGGCCCGCCGCGAGGAGGTTCTCCATCCGGTCCTCCTGCCACCGGACCGGGCGCGGCAGGTGAAGCGACAGCGCCGCGACCACCAGCTCCTCGCGCAGCAGCGCGATCTTCTGCCCGAACGCGCCGCCGATGTCGGGACAGACGACGCGGACCTGCGATTCGTCGAGCTTCAGCCGCGCGGCGAGCTGCGAGCGGAGCGGATGCGGCGCCTGGTTGCCGACGCGGAACGTCAGCCGTTGCTGGCCGTCGTCCCATTCGGCGATGCAGCCCCGCGTCTCCATCGGCGCGTGCGTGACGCGGCCTTGCGAGAACGAGGCTTCGACGACAATCCCGCTCGATGCGAGGATCGCGTCGGGGTTGCCGCCGGCGAACCGCTGGCGCGAGATGAGGTTGCCGGGAACGCTGTCGTAGAGCTGCGGCGCCCCTTCCGCCGTCGCGGCTTCGAAGCTCGCCACCGCGCCGATCGGCTCGTAGTCGACCTCGACCAGCGCCGCCGCGTCCTCGGCGAGGTAGCGGTCGCGCGCGACGACGACGGCGACCGGATCGCCGATGAACAGTACCTTGTCGATCGGAAGGGCCGGGCTTTCCACCGGCAGCACGCCCTCGATCGGCGGCGCCATCCGCAGCGGCGTGGTCCATGCTGCGAGATCGGCGCCCGTGAAGACGCCGATGACGCCCTCGGCGGCGGCCGCGGCGCCGGTGTCGATCGAGCGGATATGCGCGTGGGCATGGGGCGAGCGCACGAAGCAGGCATGAAGCGCGCCGGGCACGACGATGTCGTCGAGATAGCGCCCCTTGCCGGTCAGCAGGCGCCGGTCCTCCCGGCGCATGTCCGCGCGCCCGATGATCGCATCGGCGCTCATGACGGCTCGCCCTGCTTTCCGCGCGCTTTCGCCGCCGCCATCACCGCCTCGACGATGTTCTGGTAGCCGGTGCAGCGGCAGATGTTTCCGGAGAGCGCTTCCCGCACGCTTTCCTCGGTCGGCTCTGGATTGTCCTTCAGCCACGCCTCCATCGTCATCACGAGGCCCGGCGTGCAGAAGCCGCATTGCAGGCCGTGCCTTTCGTGCAGGGCCTGTTGCAGCGCCGACAGCCCGCCGGCCGCGCCCAGGCTTTCGATGGTCTCGATCGGGATGCGGTGCATCTGCACCGCATAGGTCAGGCAGGAGCGCGCGGGGCGGCCGTCGATCAGGACGGTGCAGGCGCCGCACACGCCGTGCTCGCACCCGACATGGGTGCCGGTAAGGCCGCAATCGTGGCGCAGGACGTCGGAGAGCAGGCGGCGGGGCTCGACCTCGACCGCATGGTCCTGCCCGTTGACCATGAGCGTGATGGC
>CAYZBJ010000157.1:0-1786 GCA_964476625.1 uncultured Burkholderiaceae bacterium
CAGTTCGACTGCGCGCTGAGCTACGGCCTGGTCGAATACCTGCGCACCCTCGACATGCTCAGGGAGCACGGCTGGTCACCGAAGCGCTGCATCCCCCATGGCGGCCACCAGATGTCGCTGAACATCGCCGCCGGACTGGGATTGGGCGGCAACGAATCCTACCCGGACCTGTTCCAGCCCTTCGGCGGCTTCCCGGACGGGGTGACGGTCGTCGACGGCCACGTCACCCTTCCCGAATTGCCGGGCATCGGCTTCGAGGGCAAGGCGGACCTCTACCGGCAGATGCAGGCCCTATCGTCCTGATGCGGGTGGAACGCCGGCAGGCAAGGCGCGCACAAGGCACGGCCGGGCTGTGCCTGGCGATCGTGGCGCTGGCGGCCTGCACCACCGGCGGCGTCATCGATGACCGTGCCGATCCGGCCGTGGTTCGCGCGCGGATCGAGCGGCTCCTGCCCGAACGGCTGGCCGATCGCAGCGGCTGGGCAACCGACATCGAACGGACATTCAGCGCGCTGTCGCTGCCGGCCGATACCGAGCACCTGTGCGCGGCGCTCGCGATCACCGAGCAGGAATCGTCGTTTCGCGCCGATCCGGCGGTGCCGAACCTGCCGAAGCTCGCCCGCGAGGAGATCGGCAAGCGCGCTGCCCGCCTGCACATCCCGGCGGTGGCGATCCGGATGGCCTTGCAGATCGAGTCGCCCACGGGCAAGACCTTCGACCAGCGCCTCGACGCGGTGCGCACCGAGCGGGAGCTGAGCGAGATCTACGAGGACTTCATCGCGATGGTGCCGCTCGGGGCGCGCCTGCTCTCGGGCTGGAACCCGGTGCGCACCGGCGGCCCGATGCAGGTCGGCATCGACTTTGCCGAACGCCATGCCCGCCAGCGTCCGTATCCCTGGGACAGCGGCGCCTCGATCCGCCAGGAAGTCTTCACCCGGCGCGGCGGCATGTACTTCGGCATCGCCCACCTGCTCGACTATCCGGCCGACTATCCGGCCATGCGCTTTCGCTTCGCCGACTTCAATGCCGGCCGCTACGCCAGCCGCAATGCGGCGTTCCAGCGGGCGGTCGCGATCGCATCGGGCCGCAAGATCGCGATCGATGGCGACCTGGTCCGCCACGGCGCGCCACCGGGCGCCGCGCCAGGCGAAACCGAAGCGGCCGTGCGCAGCCTCGGCGGCCGGCTCGGCATGGGCGATGCGCAGATCCGGCGCGAGCTCGAACTCGGCAACACCGTCGAGTTCGATCGCAGCCCGCTGCTCGCCGGCGTGTACCGCCTGGCCGAATCCAGTCCAGCCAAGCGCCTGCCGCGCGCCGCGATGCCCGAGATCCGCCTCAGTGGCCCGAAGATCCAGCGCGAGCTGACCACCGGCTGGTTCGCCGATCGGGTCGAGGGCCGCTGGCGGCGCTGCGTCGAGCGCGGCGCCGCCAGCGGCTGAGCTCATACGGTTGAATGCGAAGCCGTATCAGATGCGCTTGTCGTGGCCCGTCCAATAACGATCGCGCAGCGGCTTCTTGTAGAGCTTGCCGGTCGGCAGCCGCGGTAGTTCATCGGTGAAGTCGACCGAGCGGGGGCACTTGATGCTGGCGAGGTTCTCCCGGCAGAAGGCGATCAGCTCGGCCTCGAGTTCGGGCCCGGGCGTGGCGCCAGGCATCGCCTGGACCACCGCCTTGACCTCCTCGCCGAGATCCTCGTTGGGCACCCCGAACACCGCTGCATCGGCGACGAGCGGATGGGTGATCAGCAGGTTCTCGCACTCCTGCGGATAAATATTGACGCCGCCGG
>CAYZBJ010000157.1:1796-2167 GCA_964476625.1 uncultured Burkholderiaceae bacterium
TGATCATGAAGGTCGAGCGGTCGGTGAGGTAGAGGAAGTTGTCGTCGTCGACATAGCCGACGTCGCCAACGGTGCTCATGGTGCCGTCGGCCGATCGGGATTCCCTCGTGCGCTGCGGATCGTTGAAGTATTCGAAAGGGGTCGCCGTCCTGAACCATATCTCCCCCGGCGTACCCTTGGGCGCCGGCTCCATGTTCTCGTCGAGGATATGCAGGTCGCCCAGCAGGACCCGGCCGACGGTGCCGCGATGCGCGAGCCATTCCTCGCTGTTACAGGCGGTGAAGCCGAGCCCTTCGGTTGCACCGTAGTACTCGTGGATGATCGGCCCCCACCATTCGATCATCTGCTCCTTGACCTGGGCGGGGCACGGC
>CAYZBJ010000158.1:0-2064 GCA_964476625.1 uncultured Burkholderiaceae bacterium
ATGTTGAACGCCGCCTGCACCGGGTCGAGCTGGAACTGGGTGCCGGGAACCTTGGCGCCGTTGGGCACCACCGTGCCCGGGACGATCGGGCCCATCAGCTTGGTGCAGGCCGGGTATTCGAGGGCCTCGAGGCCACAGCCGAGCGTGTCGATCAGGCAGTTGCGCGCCGTCTCGTAGGCGAGCTTGCTCGTGATCTTGTACTTCGCGACGTAGTCGACGATATCGACCAGCACCTTGTCGGGCTTGGGTCGGACGTTGGAGATTGCAGCAGCCATGATGGATTCGATCCTGTCGGTTTCGGGGAGTCGGTTGCCCGGCCGGCCTTACTTGCGCCTTGCCAGCGGGACGAACTTGCGGTTCTCGGGCCCGACGTAGTTGGCGCTCGGGCGGATGATCTTGTTGTCGATGCGCTGCTCGATGATGTGCGCGGCCCAGCCGGAGGTGCGGGCGATCACGAACAGGGGGGTGAACATGGCGGTCGGCACGCCCATCATGTGGTAGCTCACGGCCGAGAACCAGTCGAGGTTCGGGAACATGCGCTTGATTTCCCACATGACCGTCTCGAGGCGTTCGGCGACATCGTACATCCGGGTGTCGTGCGCATCCTTCGACAGGCGCTCGGCGACCTCCTTGATGACCTTGTTGCGCGGGTCGGAGATCGTGTAGACGGGATGCCCGAAGCCGATCACGACTTCCTTGGCCTCCACCCGTCGGCGAATGTCGGCCTCGGCTTCGTCGGGCGACTCGTAGCGCTTCTGGATCTCGAAGGCCACCTCGTTGGCGCCGCCGTGCTTGGGCCCGCGCAGCGCGCCGATCGCGCCGGCGATCGCCGAATGCATGTCCGATCCGGTGCCGGCGATGACCCGGCCGGTGAAGGTCGAGGCGTTGAACTCATGCTCGGCATACAGGATCAGCGAGGTATGCATCGCCTCGACCCAGAGGTCGGACGGCTCCTCGCCATGGAGCAGGTGCAGGAAATGGCCGCCGATCGAGTCGTCGTCGGTCTCGACGTCGATCTGCCTGCCGTTGTGGCTGAAGTGGTACCAGTAGAGCAGCATCGAGCCCAGCGAGGCCATCAGGCGGTCGGCGATGTCGCGCGCGCCCGGCGCGTTGTGGTCGTCCTTCTCGGGCAGCACGCAGCCGAGGACCGAAACACCGGTGCGCATCACGTCCATCGGGTGCGCCGATGCCGGCAGGCACTCGAGCGCCGCCTGGACGGCCTCGGGCAGCCCCCGCAGCGCCTTGAGCTTGCGCTTGTAGGCGGCCAGCTCGGCCTTGGTCGGCAGCTTGCCGTGCACGAGCAGGTGGGCGATCTCCTCGAACTCGGCCTTCTGCGCGAAGTCGAGGATATCGTAGCCGCGATAGTGCAGGTCGTTGCCGCTGCGCCCGACCGTGCACAGCGCGGTGTTGCCGGCCTCGATGCCGGACAGGGCGACGGATTTCTTGGGCTTGCGCGCGTCGGCCGGTGCCGCTGCGCTGGCCTTCTTGCTGCTGGTCGTCATGGCTTGCTGCCTCCGTTCGTTATTTGCCCTTGGCGAAGAGCTCGTCGAGCTTCTTCTCGTAATCCCAGTAGCCGATCGCGTCGTAGAGCTCCTGGCGTGTCTGCATCGAATCGACCACCGCCCGTTGGGTGCCGTCGCGCCGGATGGTGCGGTAGACGTTCTCGGCGGCCTTGTTCATCGCGCGGAACGCCGACAGCGGATAGAGCACGATCGAGACGCCGGCGCCAGCGAGTTCATCGACGCCGAAAAGCGGGGTGGCCCCGAACTCGGTGATGTTCGCGAGGATGGGAACGCCTGCCGCGGCCGCGAAACGCTCGTACATCGGCAGGTCGGTGATCGCCTCGGGGAAGATCCCGTCGGCGCCGGCTTCGGCGCAGGCGACCGCACGCTCGATCGCCGCCTCGAGGCCATCGACCGCGAGCGCGTCGGTGCGGGCCATGATGAAGAAGTCCGGATCGGTGCGGGCGTCGACCGCCGCCTTGATCCGGTCGACCATCTCGTCCTGCCCGACGATCTCCTTGTTGGGGCGGTGGCCGCAGCGCTTGGCGCCGACCTGGTCCTC
>CAYZBJ010000159.1:0-2058 GCA_964476625.1 uncultured Burkholderiaceae bacterium
CCATGGTGGCCATCGCCAGGCCCGCGCCGTTGACGAGGCAGCCGATGTTGCCGTCGAGCTGGATGTAGGCGAGGTCGAACTTGGAGGCCTCGATCTCGGCGGCGTCTTCCTCGTCGATGTCGCGCATCGCGACGATCTCGGGATGGCGATAGAGCGCGTTGGAATCGAAGTTGAGCTTGGCGTCGAGCGCGATGACCGCGCCGTCGCCGGTGAGGATCAGGGGGTTGATCTCGGCGAGGCTGGCGTCGGTTTCCCAGAAGGCCTTGTAGAGGCCCTGCAGGGCGACCCGCGCCTTGGCGACCGAGCCGTCGGGCACGCCGATCTTGCGGGCGATGTCGTCGGCCTGCGCATCGGTCAGCCCGGCCTGGGGATCGACCGAGACCTTGTGGATGAGTTCGGGCGTCTTCTCGGCGACTTCCTCGATGTCCATGCCGCCTTCGCTCGAGGCCATCAGGGTGACCTTCTGGGTGCCCCGGTCGACCACGATCCCGACGTAGAGCTCCTTGCTGATGTCGGCGCCTTCCTCGAGAGCTGGCGGACCTCGTCGATCGAGCGGGCCAGCTTGACGCCGCCGCCCTTGCCGCGGCCGCCGGCGTGGATCTGGGCCTTGACCACCCAGACCTTGCCGCCGAGCGATTCGGCCGCCTTGGCCGCATCATCGACCGAGAAACAGGGGATGCCCCTGGGCACCGGGACCCCGTACTTGCGCAGGATCTCCTTACCCTGGTACTCGTGGATTTTCATCGGTATGCCTCGATCTGAAGGACAGTGACGGTTCGCGAAAACGCAGGATGCCGCGCCGTCCGACGGCCGACGCCCCGACCATCGAGTCGTTCGGGAGCGTGCGCGTCAGGACCTGTGCGCGGCATCGGCGAGTGTGCGGGGCATTGTTCGAATCGCATCCGGCCAGCGTTGCCGGCCCGGGCCGTCTTCGCGGCCCGAATGGAAGGCTGAAAGTCTAGCACGCACGCCGGCGGGCGCCGGGGAGCGCCGGTTGCGAATTCCCCTTCAAGCGCACAAATACGCAGGGGCGTAGGGCCGCCTTGCCGCGCGTTTCGCAGGCGAACCCGCATGACTATGGTTCGAGGTCCGGGTCCGGGTCGGCGACATCCATGTCGTCGTCGTGGCGGGCGCCGACCACGCGATGCACGACGTCGGCACGAAAGCCGCGGGCGGCAAGGAAGCGGGCCTGGCGCAGGCGCTCGGCGGCATCGGCAGGTGGTGTGCCGAAGCGACGCGCCCAGACCTGGCGGGCGCGCTCGTATTCGGTGCGATCGAGGGCGGCGAGGTGCTCGCCGACGAGCTCGGCCGGCAGCTCGTGCTGGCGCAGCTCCTGGCGGATGCGGGCGGCGCCGAAGCGCCCGGCGCGCCGGTTGACCACCGAATCGGCGAAGCGCTCGCTGCTCAGCAGACCCTGGGATTCGAGCGTATCGAGCAGGGTGTCGAGCTGCTCGGGGGATTCGGCATGGGGCGCGAGTTTGCGCCGCATCTCGAGGCGGCTTTGCTCGCGCCGGGCCAGCAGCGCAAGCGCGCGCGCGCGCAGGCTGCGGGGCCTGCGCGCGCGCTGAGGGGGTTCCTCGGGAGTGTCGTCGTCCACCGGCCCGCCGCCGGATTCAGGCGGCCTCTTCGGCGGAGCCGCTGGCGCCGCGCGTCGCAACCCCGAAGTGCTCGCGCACCCGGTTCTCGATCTCGAGGGCGAGCTCGGGGTGTTCCTTGAGGAACTCGCGTGCGTTGTCCTTGCCCTGGCCGACCCGATCGCCCTTGTAGCTGTACCAGGCGCCGGACTTGTCGACGATGCCGGCGGCCACGCCGAGGTCGACGACCTCGCCGGGGCGCGATACGCCACTGCCGTAGAGGATGTCGAACTCGGCGGTCTTGAAGGGCGGCGCGACCTTGTTCTTGACCACCTTGACGCGGGTCTCGTTGCCGACGATCTCGTCGCCCTTCTTGATGGAACCGATGCGGCGGATGTCGAGGCGGACCGAGGAGTAGAACTTGAGCGCGTTGCCGCCCGTGGTGGTTTCCGGCGAGCCATACATCACGCCGATCTTCATGCGG
>CAYZBJ010000160.1:0-2048 GCA_964476625.1 uncultured Burkholderiaceae bacterium
CCCCGCCCCGCCCCTGCTGCCGTTAACCATGTTGCTTCCTTCGCTGATTCGGGGGCCGGAAGGCACGGGCCTTCCGGCCCCCGGAGGGTCAGAATTTCGCCCGAAGCCCCAGATAGACCGCCCGACCGCTGGCATTGTAGCCCAGCGTGGTTGTGTAGTCTTCGTCGGTCAGATTCTCGATCCGCAAATAGGCGTCCATGCTGTCGGTCATCCTGTAGTTGGCCTGTGCATTGAACACGGTGTAATCCGGCGCATCGACCAGCGAGAAGGTTGCCGGATCGTTGTCCTTCATCCCGGCCGAATGCACCGCAGTCAGGCCCAGCGAGAGCCGGTCCGACACCTGCGCATCCAGCGAGAGAGTCAGCAGGTTCAGCGGCACCCGCGCCAGACGGTCGCCGTTCGGGCGGCGGGCATCGGTGTAGGTATAGGCAAGGCCCAGCGCCACCCGGTCCGAGACCGGCAGCTTCGCCGCCAGTTCCAGCCCTTGCGAGACGGATTCACCCGGCACGTTCTCAAGCGTCGAAAGCACCGGATCCCAAGCATAGGTCACGAGGTTGTCGATCTCGATGCGGAAAGCGGTGGCCGAGAGGCTGCCACCGTTCGTCAGTTGCTGCTCTACCCCGATTTCATAGGACCAGCTCTTTTCCGGTTCGAGATCGGGGTTGCCGATGAAATCACTTCCGGGGAAAGGGTAGTCGCCGAAACGCTCGTCGATGGAAGGCGCTCGGAACCCGCGGCCAACCGAAGCATGCAGCGTGGTGTTCTCCATCGGAGACCATGCAAGGGCGATCCGCCCGGTGGGGAACGTGCCGAAGCTGGAATCGTGATCGGCCCGCAGGGTGGCGGACAGGTCGAAGCTGTCCGAGGGCGACCAGATCACCTGCCCGAAGGCGCCGTAGATGGTGGTATCGGCCGAACCGGAGGGCAGGTTGGTGTATTCCGCCGTCTCGCGCGACCAATCCGCACCGTAGACGAAGGACAGCGCGTCCGAGACGGTGGTGACGCCCTGCCAGCCGAAGGTCAGGCGTTTGCCCTTGTAGCTGTTGACGTCGCCCGGCTCGGTATAGGTGCGCCTGATGTCGTAGGCGGTCACGTCGAAGCTGTGGACGGTGTTGCCGGTCTCCAGCTCGGCAAAGACACGGGCGCCGATGTCGCGGCTGTCGAGATCATAGCCTGCCCCGTCCGTGGTGGAGGACGGGTCGTATTCGGTCCGGTTGTCCTGCACGAAGAAGGCGCCGCCCACGTCCAGCACATCGCTGACCTTGTAGCGGGTCGAGAAGGAAAGCCGGGCGATATCGGCGCCATCAGCCTCGTCCCCGGCGTCCGAGGCGGAGAAGCCGTCGGTGTGGAAGCGCGTCACGGTCAGCGCGGTTTCCATCCGGTCGTCCTTGTGGGTCAGGCCCCAGCCGAGGCGGCCGGTGCCGTAGCTGCCGCCTTCGACCTCGGCGAACTGGCGGGTGCCGTTTTCCAGCGCGGCTCGGGTGGAGATGTTGATGACCCCGCCGACGGCCGACCCGCCCCAGAGCGCAGAATGCGAGCCGCGCAGCACCTCGACCCGGCCGATGTCGGAGGAGAGAAGGCTGCCGAAGTCGAAGGACACGGTGGTGCCCGAGGCGTCGCTGACGCGGATACCGTCGACGTAGACGGCAAGGTAACGGCCGTCGAGGCCGCGGACGCGCAAGGCGGAGTTGCTGCCCACCGGCCCGGTCTGCGAGAAGGAAAGGCCCGGCAAGCGCGCAAGCGTGTCGGCAAGTTTCTCGCTGCGATCCCGCTCAAGGTCTTCCTCGGTCAGAATCGAGACCGAAACGCCGGTCGAGAGCCGGTCGGCGGCGGTGCGCAGCGCGCTGAGGACGATCTCGCCCAGATAGGTGGCACTGTCCTGTGCGGCGGCGGGGGGAGCAAGGGGCGCTACCGCCGCAAGCGAAAGCGCCGAAGTTGCGAGGAGTTGCCGGAGAGCGGCCATGGTCTGTTCCTTATCCCTTCGGGACCCTGCGGCCCCTGCGATGCGGTTCTGCGGGAAAGGGTGTCCCTTCCGCCGGTGGTGAACG
>CAYZBJ010000161.1:0-772 GCA_964476625.1 uncultured Burkholderiaceae bacterium
TTGCGGTCCTTGACCCCCTGGAGGTCGAGCGAACCGCGCACGATGTGGTAGCGCACGCCCGGCAGGTCCTTGACCCGGCCGCCGCGGATCAGCACGACCGAGTGCTCCTGCAGGTTGTGGCCCTCGCCACCGATGTAGCTGATGACCTCGAAACCGTTGGTCAGGCGGACCTTCGCCACCTTGCGCAGCGCCGAGTTGGGCTTCTTCGGGGTCGTGGTGTAGACGCGGGTGCAGACGCCGCGGCGCTGCGGGCTATCCTGCAGGGCCGGGCTCTTGCTCTTGATCAGGGCCGATTCACGGCCGCGTCGCACGAGCTGGTTGACGGTGGGCATCCTGAGCTTCCTGAAACCTGATGAGGTTCTCGTGGACGACCCGCCCCGCCCGTGTACTACCCATGCCGGACGCGGATCGTCGAAATTCAAATGACTCCGCAGGCGTTTCACCGCCGCGGAAAAGCCAGCTAGTATAGCCGCCGCGCTGCGCTGCCGCAACAACGACGTTGCCTCGGGGGCGCCGCCGGACCCGGCGACGCCCCCGAAGTCGTCAGGCCTCGCCGCCCTCGGAGGGCTGCTCGGCCGGACCGAACGGGTCGGCGCTGTCCTCGGTGACCTGCTCGGTTGCCGGGGCCTCCGAGAACAGGGCCTCGGCAGCGGCAATCGCAGCCTGCTCCTGGGCCTCGACCTGCTCCTTGGCGTGCCGGGCGCGGTGGAACGCGAGACCGGTGCCGGCCGGGATCAGGCGGCCGACGATGACGTTCTCCTTGAGCCCGCGC
>CAYZBJ010000161.1:782-1960 GCA_964476625.1 uncultured Burkholderiaceae bacterium
GAACGAGTCGGTCGACAGCGAGGCCTTGGTGATCCCCAGCAGCAGGTTGCTGTAGTTGCAGGGGGTCTTGTCCGCGGCGATCGCCCGGTCGTTCTCGTCGAGCATCTCGGAGCGCTCGACCTGCTCGCCCGTGATGAACGGCGTGTCGCCCGGATCGACGATCTGGACCCGACGCAGCATCTGGCGAACGATCACCTCGATGTGCTTGTCGTTGATCTTCACGCCCTGGAGCCGGTAGACGTCCTGGACCTCGTCGACGATGTAGCGGGCGAGCGCCTCGATCCCGAGCAGGCGCAGGATGTCGTGCGGATCGGCCGCGCCGTCGACGATCAGTTCGCCCTTGTTGACGACATGGCCGTCGTGCACCAGCACGTTCTTGTCCTTCGAGATCAGGAACTCGTGGGCATTGCCGTCGAGGTCGGTGATGACCAGGCGCTGCTTGCCCTTGGTGTCCTTGCCGAAGGAAACGGTGCCGGTGACTTCGGCGAGCATGCCGGCGTCCTTGGGCGAACGCGCCTCGAACAGCTCGGCCACACGCGGCAGGCCCCCGGTGATGTCCCGCGTCTTCTGGGACTCGGTCGGGATGCGCGCCAGGACCTCGCCGACGCCGGCCTGCTGGCCATCGCGCACGGTGATCAGCGCCCCGACGGGGAAGCTGACCGTTACCGAGTGGTCGGTGCCCGGGATCTTGACTTCCTCGCCGTTCTCGCCGAGCAGCTTGATCTGCGGCCGGGCGGTCTTGCCGGTCGAGCTGCGCCGCTTCGGATCGATCACGACCAGGGTCGACAGGCCGGTGATGTCGTCGATCTGCTTGGCGACGGTCGACCCTTCCTCGACGTTCTCGAACCTGACCGTACCGCCGTACTCGGTGATGATCGGCCGGGTCATCGGATCCCAGGTCGCCAGCTGCGTGCCGGCGCGGACCTGCGTGCCATCGAGCGCGAGCAGGGTGCCGCCGTAGGGCACCTTGTGGCGCTCGCGCTCGCGGCCGACGTCGTCGACCACGAGGATCTCGCCCGAACGGGAGATGACCACCTGCTCGCCCTTGGCGTTGGTGACGTAGCGCATCGTGGCGGTGAAGCGCACGGTGCCGTTGGACTTGGCCTCGACCGCGCTCACGACGGCCGCACGGGAAGCGGCGCCGCCGATGTGGAAGGTCCGCATCGTCAGCTGGGTGC
>CAYZBJ010000162.1:0-1919 GCA_964476625.1 uncultured Burkholderiaceae bacterium
GGCCGATCTTGCCGCCCTTGGCGAACGGGCAGATCAGGTCGATGACCTTGATCCCCGTGGGCAGCAGCTCCACCGACGGCGAGAGTTCGTCGAACTTCGGCGCCTGCTGGTGGATCTCGCGGCGCTCTTCGGTGGCGATCGGACCGGCTTCGTCGATCGGGCGACCGAGCACGTCCATGATGCGCCCGAGGGTCGCGGTCCCGACCGGTACCTTGATGCCGGCGCCGGTGGCGTTGACCGGCATGCCGCGGCGCAGGCCGTCGGACGAGCCCATCGCGATGGTGCGCACGACGCCGTCGCCGAGCTGCTGCTGTACCTCGAAGGTCAGGCCCTTCTCGGCGAGCGCGTCACCGCTGTCGCCGAGGGTGAGCGCGTCGTAGACCTTGGGCATCGCGTCGCGCGGAAACTGGATGTCGACGACCGCGCCGATGCACTGAACGATTTGACCCTGTGCCATGTTTCGCTTCCTGTTCCTTGGATTCTGTTCAGGCGGATCAGACCGCCGCGGCGCCGCTGACGATCTCCGAGAGTTCCTGGGTGATCGCGGCCTGGCGGGCCTTGTTGTATGAGAGCTGGAGGTCGTCGATGACCTTCTTGGCGTTGTCCGACGCCGCCTTCATGGCGACCATCCGGGCCGACTGCTCGGAGGCCATGTTCTCGGCGACCGCCTGGTAGATGATCGCCTCGATGTAGCGCACCAGGAGCTCGTCGAGCACCGACTGCGCGTCCGGCTCGTAGATGTAGTCCCAGGTGTATTCGCGGGACTCTTCCCTGAGCTTCTCGGGCGAGAGCGGCAGCAGCTGCTCGATGACCGGCACCTGCGACATCGTGTTGACGAAGCGGGTGTACGCCAGGTAGACCGCGTCGATCTCGCCGTTGGCGTAGGCATCGAGCTGGATCTTGAGCGGCCCGATCAGGCGCTCGAGATGCGGCGTGTCACCGAGCTGGACGACATGGGAGACCACCTGCGCACCGATGCGCGACAGGAAGCCGAAACCCTTGTTGCCGATCGCGGTGGTGCGCACCGAGACGCCGCGATCCTCGAACTCGCGCAGCCGGGCGGTAACCGCCCGCAGGATGTTGGTGTTCATCCCGCCGCACAGGCCCTTGTCGGTGGTGACGACGATCACCCCGGCGTTCTTCTCCTCGCGATGCACGAGGTAGGGATGCCGGTACTCGGGATTCGCCAGCGCGAGGTGGGCGGCGATGTTGCGCACCTTGTCGCCATACGGACGCGAGGAACGCATGCGCTCCTGCGCCTTGCGCATCTTGGAGGCGGAGACCATCTCCATCGCCTTGGTGATCTTGCGCGTGTTCTGCACGCTCTTGATCTTGGTCCTGATCTCTTTCGAGCCAGCCATGTATCGCTACCCTCGTTGGACGGGCCGCGGCGGGATCATCCCGCCGGGATCCGATCAGTAAGCGCCGGTCTTCTTGAAGTCCTTGAGGACGTCGTGCAGCTTGGCCTCGACTTCCTTGCTGAACTTCGCGTCGCGTTCGATCTCGGTGACGAGCGGCTCGTACTTCGAGCGGGTGAAGTCGCGCAGCGAGCGCTCGGCATCGAGCACCTTGGTGACTTCGATGTCGTCGAAGTAGCCGTTGTTGACGCCGAACAAGGTGAGCGCCATCTCCCAGATCGACAGCGGCTGGTACTGGGGCTGCTTCATCAGTTCGGTGACCAGGCGACCGCGCTCGAGCTGCTTGCGGGTGGCTTCGTCGAGGTCGGAGGCGAACTGGGCAAAGGCCGCCAGCTCGCGATACTGGGCGAGCGCGAGGCGCACGCCGCCGCCGAGCTTCTTGATGATGTCGGTCTGCGCCGCGCCACCGACCCGCGACACCGAGATCCCCGCGTTGATGGCGGGACGGATGCCGGCGTTGAAGAGGTCGGTCTCGAGGAAGATCTGGCCGTCGGTAATCGA
>CAYZBJ010000163.1:0-1636 GCA_964476625.1 uncultured Burkholderiaceae bacterium
ATAGCGATCGCCGACCTTGGCGCGGGCGAAGCCGACGCCGAGTCGGCCGATCGCCTGCTCGAGCGCGAGGTTCGACATCAGGGTGCCGACGGCGCCCGCCACCGGCCCGTTTGCGAGCCGCGCGCGCACGATCACGTAGAGCAGTTCGTCGCCGTTGTAGATCCGTCCGGTGCCGTCGACCACGATCAGGCGGTCGGCGTCGCCGTCGAGCGCTAGCCCGAGGTCGGCGCGGTACTCGGCGACCGCCCGCTGCAAGGCTTCGGGCTGGGTGGCGCCGACGCCGTCGTTGATGTTCAGGCCGTTGGGCTCGTTGCCGATCCGGATGACATCGGCGCCGAGCTCATGGAACACCGGCGGCGCGGTATGGTAGGCCGCGCCATGGGCGCAGTCGACCACGATCCGCATGCCCTTGAGGTCGAGCGCGTTCGGGAAGCTGCTCTTGCAGAACTCGATGTAGCGACCGGCGGCGTCGTCGAGCCGCCTGACCCGGCCGAGGTCGACCGAGCCGACGCAGCCCATCGGGCGGTCGAGCGCCGCCTCGATCTCCTCTTCGACCGCATCGGGCAGCTTGTTGCCGTCGGCCGAGAAGAACTTGATGCCGTTGTCCTCGAAGGGATTGTGCGAGGCGCTGATCACCACCCCGGCCGAGAGCCGTAGCGCCCGGGTGAGGTAGGCGACCGCGGGCGTCGGGATCGGGCCCGAAAGCACCACGTCGACGCCCGCCGCCGAGAAGCCCGCCTCGAGCGCGGCCTCGAGCATGTAGCCCGAGATCCGGGTGTCCTTGCCGATCAGCACCGTGGGCCGGTGGCCATTGGCCGACGGGCCGCGCGCACCCGTGAGCACCCGCCCGGCCGCGTAGCCGAGTCGCAAGACGAACTCCGGCCGGATCGGCCCCTCGCCCACCCGACCACGGATACCGTCGGTCCCGAAATACTTCCTGCCCATTCAATTCTCTCCGTCTGGCTTCGCGGGCCTGCCCGCTTCGATCGCATTCCAGACCCGCAGCGCATCGACCGTCTCGCGCACATCATGCACCCGCAACACCCTGGCGCCCCGCGATGCCGCTGCCAGGGCGACGGCAATGCTGCCGGCGAGACGATCGCCGACCGCGCGCCCGGTCAGTGCACCGAGCATCGATTTGCGCGAGGCGCCGACCAGCACCGGTCGCCCCAGCGCGGCGATGCGCTCCAGCGAATGCAGCAGCGCCAGGTTGTGCCCGAGATCCTTGCCGAAGCCGATGCCGGGGTCGAGCACGATGCGTTCGTCGGCGATGCCACCGGCGCGGGCCTGGTCGAGGCGAGACTGCAGGAAGCTCGCCACTTCGCCCACGACTTCCCGATAGGCGGGTGCCTGCTGCATCGTCAGCGGCGAGCCGCGCATGTGCATCAGGCAGACGCCGCAAGCGGAGTTCGCGACCACCGCGACCGCGCCCGGCGCGCCGAGGGCTTCGACATCGTTGATCAGGTCGGCCCCGGCCGCCAGCACGGCCCGCATCACCGCGGTGCGACGGGTGTCGACCGACAGCGCCACCGGCGTACCGCGCAGGCCTTCGAGCACCGGCAGGAGCCGATCCAGTTCCTCGGCCTCGGAGAGCGGCGCGGCGCCGGGCCGGGTCGACTCGGCGCCGAGGTCGAGG
>CAYZBJ010000164.1:0-1554 GCA_964476625.1 uncultured Burkholderiaceae bacterium
CGCATGCACCAGGAGCGCGAGTACCCGGGGCGGGTCTTCGGCACCGGCCTGGCCAATCCCGACTTCGCCCGCTATGCCGAGGCCTTCGGCGGCTTCGGTGCGCGGGTCGAGCGAACCGCCGAGTTCGGCACGGCGCTCGAGCAGGCCCTCGGCTTCATCGGCCGCCACCGGCGCCCTGCGCTGATCGAACTGGCGGTCGATCCGCAGGTGATCACGCCGGGGCGCAGCCTCGACCAGATCGCGGGCCGCTGAAGCGGAGCAGCGCGGGCGCAGCCTGTCAAAATGGGGTCATCAAAATGGGGTCAGACACCATTTTTAACGCGAAAATGGTGTCTGACCCCATTTTTCATACACGCGAGCGCTACCGGCTGCGCGGCTTCCTGGGCCCGACTTCCCGGATCGCGTCGGCGAAGTCGTTGACGTCCTCGAA
This sequence comes from uncultured Burkholderiaceae bacterium, assembly GCA_964476625.1. Lineage (GTDB taxonomy): Bacteria > Pseudomonadota > Gammaproteobacteria > Burkholderiales > Burkholderiaceae_E > JAMLIN01. The sequence continues at coordinate 431 of CAYZBJ010000164.1, forward strand.
GCTGCGGTACACCGAAGCGAAGCGGACGTAGCCGACCTTGTCGAGCTTGCGCAGCTCGGCCATCACGGTCTCGCCGATGCGCTCGCTCGCGACCTCGCGCACGCCCAGGCCACGCAGCCATTCCTCGATGCGCTGCACGGCGGCATCGACCTCGGGGGCGGCCACCGGCCGCTTGCGCAGGGCCAGTGCGATCGAGCCGCGCAGCTTCTCGCGGTCGAACTCGGCCCGCAGGCCGCTGCGCTTGACCACGGTCGGGAACTGCAGGTCCGGCCGTTCGTAGGTGGTGAAGCGCTTGTCGCAGTTCAGGCAACGCCGACGACGGCGGATGCTGCCGCCGTCGTCGGATTCGCGGGTCTCGGCGACCTGCGTGTCGGGATGCTCGCAAAAGGGACAACGCATCGGCCAACCCCTCGTGAGCTACAAGCCCTCAGGGCTTGCCGTAGACCGGGAAACGCCTGGTGAGCGCCGTGACCTGCTCGCGTACCTGTGCGATGCGCGATTCGTCCGCCGGCGCATCGAGGACGTCGGCGATCAGGCCGCCGACCTGGTGCGCCTCGGCCTCGCCGAACCCGCGGGTGGTCATCGCCGGCGACCCGAGGCGGATGCCGCTGGTGACGAAGGGCTTCTCGGGGTCGTTGGGGATCGCGTTCTTGTTGACCGTGATGTGGGCCTGGCCGAGTACTGCTTCGGCGGCCTTGCCGGTGATGTTCTTGGGTCGCAGGTCGACCAGCATGACGTGCGATTCGGTGCCGCCGGAGACGATCCGCAGGCCCCGGGCGATGAGGGACTCGGCCAGCGCCCGGGCATTGCGCGCGACCTGTTGCTGGCTCGCCTTGAACTCGGGCTTCAGGGCCTCGCCGAAGACGACCGCCTTGGCGGCGCTGACGTGCATCAGCGGGCCACCCTGCAGGCCGGGGAACACCGCCGAATTGATCGCCTTCTCGTGCTCGGCCTTCATGAGGATGAAGCCGCCGCGCGGCCCGCGCAGGCTCTTGTGGGTGGTCGAGGTGACCACATCCGCATGGGGCACCGGGTTGGGGTACTCGCCGGCGGCGATGAGCCCGGCGTAGTGGGCCATGTCGACCATGAAGATCGCGCCGACCTCGCGCGCGACCTCGGCAAAG
>CAYZBJ010000165.1:0-1512 GCA_964476625.1 uncultured Burkholderiaceae bacterium
CCAACTGCCTGAAGGCCGAGAACATCTACTACATCGGCGACCTGATCCAGCGCACCGAGAACGAGCTGCTCAAGACGCCCAACCTTGGGCGCAAATCGCTCAACGAGATCAAGGAAGTGCTCGCCTCGCGCGGGCTGACGCTGGGCATGCGCCTGGAGAACTGGCCCCCGGCCGGTCTCGAGCGTCCCTGATCGATAGAGGAATTCACCATGCGTCATCGTCACGGACTTCGTAAACTCAATCGCACGACCGCGCATCGCACCGCGATGCTGCGCAACATGTGCAATTCGCTGCTGCTGCACGAGCAGATCAAGACCACCCTGCCCAAGGCCAAGGAGCTGCGCCGCGTCGTCGAGCCGCTCATCACCCTGGGCAAGAAGCCCTCGCTCGCGAACCGGCGGCTGGCATTCGACCGCCTGCGCGATCGCGAGATGGTCGTCAAGATCTTCGACGAGCTCGGGCCGCGCTATGCCAATCGCAATGGCGGCTACCTGCGCATCCTGAAGTTCGGCTTCCGCGTCGGCGACAATGCGCCGATGGCGATCGTCGAACTGATGGATCGGCCGGAACAGGAAGAAGCCGCGCAGGCCTGACCGAGCTGCGACCGAGCCGCCCGCGAGGGCGGGCCGGAGCGCCCAACGCCCGACGGCATCGCGCCGCTCGGGCGTTTTTCATCCTGGAGGCGGCGACCCCGCCAGTTGGGTGGGCTCCCATCCAGGCTTTCCCGCGTCCGCTGCCGGCCGTAACATCGGCACGACGACTCGACGGAGATTCCGGATGTCCATGGCACTCTCGATCGGCGGCGCAAGCGACCAGTCCCGGGTCGCGTCCGGATCAGATCCCTCGGTGATGCTGGTGCTCACTAACGTGCCGGATGAAGCGAGCGCTGACCTGATCGAATCGGCCTTGCTCGACGAGAAGCTCGTCGCCTGCGTCAACCGCTTTCCCGAAGTGAGCTCACGCTATCACTGGCAGGGCCGGATCGAGGCGGCTCGGGAAATTCCCTTGTTGTTCAAGACGATTGCATCCCGCTTCGATGAACTGGAGCGGCGCCTCGCCGAACTGCATCCCCATCAGGTTCCGGAGATCATCGCCTGGCACCCCGCCCGGGTGAACCCGGCCTATGCGGCCTGGGTCGCGGACTGCTGCGCCCGGCCGCCCGGGCTCGTGTAGGGGGGCGGCCGGTCCCTGCCGGATCCCTTGTATCTTTAGGGCTCGGACCGGCTCAGCCCTGCGCGCGCAACCAGCGGGCGGCGTCGAGCGCGAAGTAGGTCAGGATGCCGTCGGCGCCGGCGCGGCGCATCGCCAGCAACGCCTCGAGGGCAGCGGCTTTTTCGTCGAGCCAGCCGTTGGCGCCGGCGGCCTTGATCATCGAATACTCGCCGCTCACCTGGTAGACGAAGGTCGGCATCCGGTAGGTGTCCTTCACCCGGCGCACGATGTCGAGATAGGGCATGCCCGGCTTGACCATCACCATGTCGGCGCCCTCGGCGATGTCGAGGCCGACCTCGC